>CP011214.1 GCA_001029755.1 Candidatus Woesebacteria bacterium GW2011_GWF1_31_35 | reverse complement strand
TTATCATATTTGAGGTATAATTACTGCATATGCAGATTGCTATTCAGAGTGGAAGTTCAAGTAATGAGGATGCAGTTAGGGGTATTGGAGTTCATACAAATGAGCTTATTAAAGCTTTAGATATAGAGATTAAGAATAAAAACGACATTCAGATAGATTCAAAAATAGATAAAAATAGACATTATAATGTTATTCACTTTACCTCTTTTAGACCATTTTTTATTTCACTACCGTTTACTAAACCAAAAGGTACGAAATTTGTTTTAACGATTCATGATTTAATTCCCTTAATTTACCCTAAGGTTTATAAGTCAGGAATTAAAGGAAAAGTAAATTTTTTAATTAACAAGTTATTAGTGAAATTATATGTTGATAAGATAATTACAATTTCTGAAACCTCTAAAAAAGACATTTGTAGATTTTTAGGAGTTGATCCAAAAATCGTACACGTAATTTATTTAGGTTCAAAGAAAGAATATAAACAAATTTTGTCACTACGTGATAAAAAAGTTCAATCCCAAAATGTTTTTAAATTGCCTGAAAAATTTATTTTTTATTTTGGAGATATTAATTACAATAAAAACGTTCCTACACTAGTTAAGGCATGTGAGAAATTAAATATTCTACTTGTTATTGCTGGTAAACAAATAAAAGAGATTGAAACAATGGATTTAAACCATCCAGAATTAATTCATTTAAAACCTGTTTATGAGACCTTAATTAATTCCAATAAGGTAAGAAGATTAGGTTATATTACTGATGAAGAGGCAAATAAAGTATTAAACATAGCTAGCGTATTAGTCCAACCTTCTTGCTATGAAGGTTTTGGTCTTTCTATAATTCATGCTTTTGCTGCAGGTTGCCCTGTTATTGCTGGGAAAACACAGGCTTTAGTAGAAGTTGGTGGTGATGCATGTTTGTATTTTGATACTCAGAGTACAGATGATTTAGTAGAAAAGATAAATGAAATATTAAGTAATAGTGATTTAAGACAAAAATTAATTAGCAATGGTTTAATAAGAATTAAAGACTTTAGTTGGGAAAAAACTGCAAAAGAAACACTAGACATATATGAACAGGGATGAAAAGTTATTTATCTTAAAAAGTTTTCTTGTTTGGAGAATACTTTTATTTATCCCCATATTCTTAGCTCCATTTTTTTTTAAACTTCAAAATAATTTTTTAGGTGGGGGAATGGGAAAATATTTATCTAATCCTTATCTTTGGAGTTGGGCCAACTTTGATGGGGAACATTATTTATCAATTGCAAAAATGGGGTATGGGGGAGGGGAACAAGCTTTTTTTCCACTCTATCCCCTACTTGTTAAAATTTTAGGGGAGGGGATTTGGGGAGGATTGACAATATCAAATTTAAGCTTTTTATTGGCACTTTTTGGAATGTATAAGTTGGCAAAATTGGATTATTCAGAAAAAATTTCAAAACTTGCCATAATCCTATTACTACTCTTCCCCACCTCATTTTATTTTGCTGGAGTCTACACAGAAAGCTTATTTTTAACACTTGTTGTTTGGTCATTTTACTTTTTTAGGAAAGAAAAGTATTTATTATCAGGAATTTTAGGAATGTTTTCATCAGCTACAAGAATAATAGGTATAGTTTTAGTTTATTTATATGTATTTATTAAAAAGAGAATCAATTTTATATTACTAGTTCCATTAGGGCTTTTAAGTTATATGTACTATTCATATATAACTTGGGGAGATTATTTAAAATTTTTCAATTCAGCCAGTGGGTTTGGAGAGCAGCGATCAGATCACCTAATAATGTTACCTCAAGTCTTTTATAGATATTTTGTAAAGATCATTCCAAATCTAACTTGGAGTTATTTTCCAGTAGTTTTTACTACTATTTTAGAAATAACTATTGCAGTTTTGTTTTTAGCCTTAATATTTATTAGTTTTAAGAAGTTAGATATCAAATATTGGATATTTTTAGTCTTAGCCTATTTAATTCCAACACTTTCAGGAAGTTTTTCGTCTCTTCCTCGTTATGTTTTAGTTATCTTTCCAGCATTTTTCTTTTTAGCTCAAGAAGTTTCAAAACTTCCTAAATTATTAAAGCTTGGAATTTATGTAATTCTTAGTATAATTCTTTTAGTTGCCCAGATGTTGTTTGTGAATGGTTATTTTTTATCGTAAAAGTCTAATTTAAAAAAAATAAAAATATCTATGAATTTAAATAAAAAATATTGGAAGAATAAAAGAGTATTAATTACTGGTGGGAATGGATTTCTAGGAAGTTATTTAGTTAAAAAATTAAAAGAACTTAATCCAAAACTTGTTCGTATAGCAGATATTAATAAATATGATTTGAGAAAATATGAAGATTGTTTAAAAGCTACTAAGGATATTGATGTTGTAATTCATTTAGCTGCAAAAGTAGGAGGAATTGGGTTTAATAGAGAATTCCCTGCAGATCTTTTTGAAGATAATATTTTAATGGGAACCTTTATGATGAAGGCTGCAAGGATAAATAAGGTTAAAAAATATTTAGCCTTGGGAACAATATGTGCATATCCTAAATTTACACCCATACCATTTACAGAAACTAATCTTTGGAATGGGTATCCTGAAGAGACAAACGCTCCATACGGTCTGGCTAAGAAGATGCAATTAGTACAATCTACTGCGTGTAGAGACCAATATGGTTTTAATTCAATATTTTTACTCCCCGTTAACTTGTATGGACCTGGAGATAATTTCAATCCTAAGTCGTCTCATGTAATCCCAGCATTAATTAAAAAGTTCGTTGAAGCAAAACAAAATAATGACAAAGAAGTTGTTGTTTGGGGTACAGGAAAACCTACTCGAGAGTTTTTATATGTGGAAGATGCGGTTGAGGGAATACTTTTAGCTTGCGAAAGATATGATAAACCTGACGCAGTAAACTTGGGATCAGCGTTTGAAATATCAATTAAAGATTTGGCACAGTTAATTAAGAAATTAACAGGCTTTAAAGGAAAACTTTCTTGGGACAAAACAAAACCAGATGGGCAACCAAAAAGGAAATTAGACATATCTATGGCACAAAAAGAATTTGGATTTAGCGCCAAAACTACTTTTGAAAAAGGTTTAAAAAATACAATTGATTGGTATACAGAAAATAAATAATAAATGAAAATATATATAGTCATTCCAGTCTATAACGAAGAAAGTAAAGTTATTGGGGTATTAAAAGAAATTTCAAAAACTAAATATCCAATTGTTGTTATTGATGATGGAAGCACTGATGGGTCACAAAAAAAGATTAGAGAAGCGAAATTAAAAAATGTAACTCTTTTAGGACACAAAATTAATTTAGGTAAAGGTGCGGTTTTGAAAACTGGTTCTGATTATGCTTTTAATAAAGGGGCTGATGCCGTTATATATATGGATTCTGATGGACAACATAAAGTTTCAGATTTAAATAAGTTTGTTGAAAAATTAGAAACTGGTAAGTTTGATATAGTTTTTGGTTCTAGAAATTTAAATTTTGGTGTACCACTCGATCGTTATATGGGTAATAAACTTGCTTCAGTCTTAGTTGGATTTATGTTTGGTATTTACGTGTCGGATTTAATATGTGGATTTAGAGGATTAACCCAAAAAGGTTATAAAAAGATTAAATGGGATTCGACTGGTTATGGGGTGGAAACTGAAATGGTGATTAGAACTAAAAAGAGAGGCCTAAGTCATTGCGAGGTTTCAGTGGAGACAGTATACTATGATAATTATAAGGGAGTTAGTATTATAGATGCTTTGGGAGTATTAGGAAACTTGTTTTATTGGAAGCTAACTTTAAAATAAACTAATTATGATAATAGGATTACAAATCACTGGTTTTATATTTGCTCTTTTAATGATTTATCTTTCAATTGTGCATTATAAAAAAGGTAGTCTTAATGGAATGGAAATTGCGACATGGCTTGTTATTTGGACATTGGTAATTCTAGCAGTTATCTTTCCAGAGATACTTCGTACTTATAGCCAAGCATTTGCTGTTTCAAGGCTTTTAGATTTATTAATTGCAGGAGGTTTTATTCTTGTTATTTCAATGGTTGCAATTTTATATTTAAAAACTAAAAAGATTGAAAAGAAGTTAGAAGATTTAATTCGTAGAGATGCTTTAATGAAAAAATGAAACTTCCAAAAATTTCTGTTGTTATTCCTTCATATAATAAAGTTAAATATATTCAAGAAACACTAGATTCAATTTTTGATCAAAAATATGAAAATTTAGAAGTTATTATTCAAGATGGTGGTTCTACAGATGGAACATTAAAAATAATTAAAGATTATTTATATGAACACCCCAATATTATTAAACTAGAATCTAAAAGAGACAATGGACAGTTGGATGCAATTAACAAGGGTTTAAAAAAATCTACTGGAGACATTATTACCTTTATAAATGCAGACGATGTATATGAAAAAGATTCTTTCAAACTAGTTGCAAATAATTATATTGAAAACACTGATATATTGTGGTTTGTAGGAAAGGGGAGGGTAATTAATGAAATGGGAAATGAGATAGTAAAACTAGTTACAATTTACAAAAATATGCTTTTAAAATGTAATAACTTCAAACGTTTGCTAATAACTAATTATTTAATGCAACCTTCAGTATTTTTGACAAAAAAAGCTTTAACGAAATATGGATTATTTTGTGGGACAGAATATTTTGTTATGGAATATGAAATGTGGTTGAAAATTGGAAAAGATAAAATGCCAGTTGTTATAGATAAATATTTATCTAAATTTAGGATAGAATCATCCACAAAAACTAAAAGACTTTTTAATGAAATATTGGAAAATGACGAAGAAATTGTAAAAAAATATACAAAAAATATATTTGTGCTAATATTACATAAATTTAATAATCTTGGAAGAAAAATTATTGGGAATATTATATAAAGGATAATTTATTCACGATAAATATCTAAGTGTGGTATAACTCCTAAAATACTTCTTCTGTCACTGCTAGGCTCTAGACCTTTTGTACACCTAATATAGCACTTACTCACTTGTAGGTAATCATTTTTACTACAGAGATCGGATTCATTTATAGATTTGATTAAATACAAAGTTTCATTGCCCGATTTCCATATAATCTCATTGTTATCAGTCAGTGCGTTTCCGGTAGTTAATAAATATATATTATTATTAGAGTGATTTGACAACCAATCGTTAATATTATTTTTACCATCGTCTGAATAAAAAGTTCCCCATCGACACATAATATAGTTTGTATTGAAAGGAACTTTATTAATAATTGAAAGTAAAGATATAGAAGTAGAATAAGAACCATTGTCAGAAATTAAATAACTATCAGGGTTAATAATAATATTAATATTTTCTTTAACAAATTTATTTTCATCAGACATAAGTGAAAAGTTTTCTATTGGTAATATGTTTATTAATATTGAAAATATAGTTGTTAATCCGATGATAATTAGAGATGTTTGTTTAGCCCCTAAATTATTGATTTTATATATCACATTAATTATGAATGTACTTAATCCGAAAAATATAATAACCAGTATTGCAATAGAATATCTTTCTCCAGAAAACATTCCACTTCTATATGTAACTAATGCTATTGTTAATGGCCAGATGCAACAAGTAATTAATAGAAAAGTCGATGATACTTCAAAAATATTTTTTTTAATAATGAACAGTTGTCTTATGTTTACAAAATAATATAAGGTAATAATACCAAAAAATTGAACTAGATGACTCTTAATAATGTTTGGTATCAGTTTGAACAATAAATAAAAAATAGTACCAGAGAATAACCAATCTAATGTCCACTTTAGCCTCGAATTAATGTATATCAAATTAATATTATTAATACTTGGCTGTTGCCACTGCGAACTAAGGTTAGTTATCTGTAGGTACATCCATATGGAAAATATTATATATAAAGAAAAAAGAGTAACCATGTCGAAAAAATATTTTTTTTGTTTTTTATAGGATTCAACTGCAAATCTATAAAAAAAATAAAATACAAGAATTAGATAATATGGAAAAGAAATGATATGTAATAATGGTGGTATTAAAGATAATAATAAAAAATGATAACGTAATTTGTAGATGAGGACATTATCTGATAATAAGACAATGATCATTGTAGCAAAAGATGCAGCAATTGCTGAATAGTGTCTTGCTTCAGTTAAATAACTTCGAAAAAACTCAGACGAAATTATTAATAGAAATGATAAAAGTACAATAAACCTTTTTTTATTAGAAAAATTTTTGATGTTAATACTGAAATATCCAATAGGTAATAACCACCAAAGTAATGATAAAAATCTATGAAAAAATTCTGGATAAGTTTTAGACAATCCTAAATTGTCACCGATTGGTTGGTATATTTTCTCTCTAATTAAATGTTCCAATGGTGGTTGGGCTATCCCAGCGGCATCTTTAAAAATACTGTAAATGCTTCGATTTTTACTTAAACTGGACATAACAACTGCTGGCTCATCCATATAAAAAGTTCCTTTTTTTGAAAATGTTGATAAAAAAGCTAGAAAATATATTCCCATTAATAATATAAGAATACTTATTTGAAGAAATCTTATTTTCATAATTAATCTTTAATGAGCATTTTGGAGTATATATCAAGATAATTTATATCATCTTGAATGTATTTCCATTCCATGTCTAGCCCCTTAGGATAATTATCAATTATGTTTTGGAATATTTCACGATGGTTATTAAATATGTATAAAATTGAGGTATTATCTATTTCTATATTATTTTTGAGTATATATTCAGTAATTTGACCAGCTGTCGTAGAATATCTTAATGAAGATTTTAAAATGTATGAGTGTTCATTCATATCGATAATAAATATAATTTCATTTAGTCTTTTATCTAATAATTTCAATTGATATTTTAAATTACTTTGAGGTGTAATTCTTAATTTAAGAATGACCTTTTCTTGTATGCGTTTTAAATTATATTGCAAGGGGGCACTAGGATTCGAACTCCAAGATAACACTAGGAAAATTATAAAAAAAAATGAAAAAATAGATACAATTATTTTTATTTGTCTAATAAATATTTTCATATTATGATTTTAATTATAACAAAAATTGTATCATGTTTTAAAAAAGTAGGCTATGATATACTGCTTTTTGATGATTATTGTAACTGGTGCAACAGGTTTTATCGGAAGAAGAGTCGTTAAATTACTTGTAAGGAAATACAAACCATCATCTATTCTTTGTTTAATTTGGAAAAAAAATAGTGAATTAGAAACTAGTGGAAGAAAAATACTTTCGAATTTAATGGTTAAGACAATTAAAGTAGATCTTGTTACCAAGGCAAATTTAAAACCAATTATTAAATCTCCAAGTATCGTAATACATCTTGCAGGAAATACCGATACATACTCTTCAGATTACAGATGCAATGATATTGGAACAAGAAATTTATTGGAATGTTTAAAAGGTCTGGGACCAAAAACACACTTTGTTCATATAAGTACAACTGCAATAATGAGTGGAAGATTAAATTGTAAAAATACTTTTAATGAAAACGCTACGCCAGTACCAACAAATAATTATGGGTTTAGTAAGTTAACAGCAGAAACATTAGTTCAAAAATCTTGTCTTAAACATGGATTTAAATTAAGTATTATTAGATATCCTACTGTTTATGGAAAAGATCCAAGGAAAAATAGTTTTTTTGACTATCTTAAAGGACTCATTGAAAAAAATTCACCGCTCATGCGTTTGAATTGGCCAGGACTGTCTAGTTTTGTTCATGTTGATGACGCAGCAAAATCAGTACTTCTAATGCTTGATAAGCCTCCTAAACCAAGAAGATGGGAAATATTTAATGTAAGCACAGAGTCTCTTACATTAAAACAAATATCAATTCTCTTATATAACAAAATGAAATTAAAATATAAACCATTATATTTACCAAAAATTATTTGGAGAATACTTACACAGACTAGACCTGTCATATACAAATTGGAAAATTATTTATCGCCTACTATTTACAATTCACTTTGGAGAGCGACGCTTCTCATTGATAATGTTATTTTTTGTAATGCTTCTAAACTGGAAAATACTTTTTCACAATGGAAACCCTTATTACTTTCTGATAAGTTAGATGATGTTATATAAAATATGAGTAGGATACAGCAAGAAATAAAACATTTTACAGAGCTAGAGTATATTTGGAGTGGACAAAAAACTCCAGCTGGACAAAAAAGATATGACAATAAAGCTGTGCTCTTTAGAAAAATATGTAAGCCGGTCGCTAAGGATAAAGTATTAGAGATAGGTTCCGGTGACGGAGTTTTTACAAAAAGATTGAAAGGAATCAAATCTCAAATTGTTGCTACAGATATTACCCCAGCTGTTATTGAAAGAAGTAAAAAAATAATTAAATTTGAAGGATTAACATATAAGATAGAAAATTGTGAAAAGATGTCATTTAAGAATAAATCGTTTGACATTGTCTGTGGTATATCGATATTACATCATGTTAATACCAAAAAAACACTTCAAGAGTGTTACAGAGTTTTAAAAGATGGAGGAAGATTGTTTTTCACTGAACCAAATTTATTGAATCCGATCATTAATATCACTACAAATATTAAACCATTAAGAAAAGTAATGGAATATTCTCCAGGTGAGAAAGCACTTTTGAAAAAAGATGTAGAAAAAATATTGCATGATACTGGTTTTAGTCTTGTATCTGTCAAAAACTATGATTTTTTGCTGCCATGGGCTCCACAATCTATGATTAGTTTCTTAGAAACTGCTGGCACAGTACTTGAAAAAATACCATTTCTAAAAGAAATTTCTGGATCACTTCTAATTTATGCTGAAAAATAATTACGTGTATATGAAACGCGAACCAATAATTATAGTTATAATTTTTTCAGTTTTTACATTTTTATTGACTTCCGTAATGCTTCTAAAAATGGGTCCATTGTCTACTTTTTTTACTATTGACCCAGATGTACCTTATCTTGGAAATTCACTTCAATATATTGTCTCAGACACTATTGGATTTAATACACATCCCGGAACTCCAACAATAATATTACATTCTTACGCCTTGCTTCCTCTTAGGATATTCACCCATTTTGTTATAAGAGTTTCATTTATAGATTGGGTGTATCAAAATATATATGGTGTATTTCATTACATCAGGTATTTTCAGTCTTTGTTGCTGGCCATTTCTGTGGGTATATTTTTAATTTCGATTTATAAGAGCACGAGATCAATATTATTAATTACGTTTGCTTGGCTTGCATTATTTACCTTTAGTAGTTTTCCGCATTTTGGAATTACAATAGTACCTGAAACTTTATCGTTTTTATTTGTGTCAGTTTGGCTTTTTGTCTTTTCGTTTTTTCAAAAAAATCGTTCTCCTTTTATATTTATTTTATTATCTTTGATAGCTGGTGCATCTCTTGCTAATAAATTTACTAATTTACCACTAGTAGTAATTAGCTTTATGCTTCCAGCTACATTACCTAATTTGAATATAAAACAAAAAGTTTTAAATTCGTTATTATCTGTTCTAATTGTAATATTTGCATTTATTGTTTTTACTTGGCCCATAAGACAAAATTATGTAGGAATGTTTAGATGGGTAAACACCTTGGCCACAACTGTTGGAGTACAGGGAAGTGGCGAAAAGACTTTTTTTAATATTGATGCCTATACTTTATCCGTAAAAATGTTGGTAAGTAGAGAAAAAGTGCCGTCATTTGTTGTGCTTGCTATGTTTTTGTTAACTTTATTAAATTTGGCGTTTAAAAAAGATAAACAAATTTCTCCTCAACTGATAATGCTTCTTGGCGTAACCATTACAATTTTTATATTTTCAAAATACTATTTAAGCTATTATCAACTTACCAACTACTTGATTGTAATTTATCTCTTGTCGTATAATTTGCGAGATAAAAATAAGTTACTCACTATTATTGGTGTATTGACTTTAATAATGCCTGTTGTTGTAAATATAAAGTCTTTTTATTCTAGTGCCGTAAGATCATCAGATAAAGCAAAAGCAATTGAAAACTACGTATATTCAAATCCATCGAAGAATGGAACAGTTTGGTTATGGGGTAGATCAAAAGATTTTGCAATTATTTGGATAAGAGATTGGACAGGTGGGTGGGTTTTTGGAAACAAACTAGTAAACAATAATTTATATGAACTAAGTACAAATCTTGAGAAGATAAGTACCCCCGAAGGAAGCTCTGTTGGATTGTTTGATCGTTGTTGGGACAAACTTTATATTTTAGAAAGTTCTGCTAAAATATTTATAGATAAATATCCACAATATAAGAATAAATACAAGTTGGTTTCTGGAACAGATGATATAGGATTAATAGAATCAAAATGCAAATATTAAACTTAATGCTTCCCTTTAAAATTGCCAATAAAATATATAAAATTAATTTTGGTCTTTATAAATTTATATATTTTATTTATAAAAATATATTTGAAAAGGAAGAAATAAAATTTATTAAAAGTTCTGTTAAACCAGGAATGACGGTATTAGATATAGGAGCAAATATTGGATTTTATTCATTAATTTTCTCAAATTTGGTTGGTAATGAAGGTAAGGTTTACTGTTTTGAACCAGAAAAGAAAAATTTTTTACATCTTAAGGATTTGTGCAATGGAAGAAAAAATATTGTTCTTTACAACTTGGCAGTTAGTGATCATGATGGATTGTTGACCTTGTATTTATCTAATAATTTAAATGTCGATCATTTAACATATGATAATAACGAAGGAAGAAAAAAAATACTAATTAAGTGTGTAACAATAGATAATTTATTTAAAGATATAAAATTTGATTTTATAAAAATTGACACACAGGGTTTTGAATTTAGCGTAATCAGAGGTATGAAAAAGACACTTTCAAGATTAAAGAAAATAATACTATTAAGTGAGTTTTCTCGTTTTGATTTAAAAGAAGCTGGTGAATCTCATAAAGATTATCTCAATTTCTTGAAGAAATATAATTTGAAAATAAAATTTTTAGAAAAGGATTATAGAGAACGTATATATGGTAAAAATCAAGGTAGAATGTCATATGCTAATTTGATTGCAAGTAAATAGTTATTCTGTTAGAAATTGAACTTTTTGTATGCGTATACGAACATTTTCAACAGTAACCATCCATGTTTAAACCTATTTATATTAGTTGAACCATACACGCGCTCTTTGTAACGAATAGGAATTTCTGCTACTTTCAAGTTTTGTTTAACTGCCCCAAATATAAGATCAAAATCACCAAAGGGATCAAAATCACCAAAAAAAGCTCTATTCTTTTTGATTTTTTCATAATCTTTTTTGAATAAAACTTTTGTCCCGCAAAGTGTATCTTTAAATCGTTGTCCCAGTATCCAAGTAAACAGCCAACTAAATGCTTTATTACCAATAATGTTTAAGGTATTCATTGCGTGTTTTTCCATCGGATACACAAGTCTCGATCCGTTGACAAATTCTGCTTGTCCCATTGATAATGCTTTGTAGAATTTTGGTAAATCCTTTGGATCCACAGTTAAATCTGCGTCAAGAATCATTAAGATGTCACCTTTTGCTTTATCAAATCCAAATCTTACAGCATCAGCTTTGCCTATACCTTTTTGTTGGTACTTTTTAATGGTTAGTTTTTTTGTATATTTCTCTTTGGATATTTTTTCAATTTCCGTCCATGTATTGTCTATCGAATGACCCTCTACAAATATTATCTCTTGTGATTTTCCAAAAAAGGGAATTTTTTGTATTAATGTTGGAATATTACCTTCTTCGTTTCTGGTGGGGATGACAATTGATACATCATAATTCTTATTGTTTGCTTGCTTTGGTCTAGCTAATGTCCATGTTTTTAGGCAGAAATTATTTATTAGTGGGAGAGGAGCAATCCATCGGTTTACAAAATTTGAAACGAATGGAATATAAATCGGAATTAAAAGTCTTTTTTGGCTGGTGATTATTTCCAGTCCGGAAAGTTCGAGTAAATTCTTAATATCATCATGACCAAGCCAATTTTGCTGACCAATGTTTTTTCTCCACCCAAGGATTGTAGCAAGTTCTAAAATCGGCTGCCATAGAAAGTTGTAATAGGTAACCAGTATTCTTGCATTTTCATCACAATTATTTCTTATTTGTGTAAAAAAACTTTGAATATCTGCTATATCTCCTATTAATTCATTGATAATTATAAAATCATCATTCTTGGAAGGAATTAAGTTTTTTTGATTTGCTGTAAATACATTTGCCTTATTTGGAACCAAAAATTTAATTAGATTTTTGGTATCTTGTTGATAATAATTTTTTAAATTACTGTTTCCTGTTGTCATATATTTGAGTTGGTTGATATTATACGTCATTGATGATGATTGGCAAGTTTGAATCAGATAAACATTTTTGATTTATGTCGAAAATACTCTTTGGTATTTTTGAATTTTATTAAATTTTATACAAACAGTTTAATTATATGGTATTGCACAGATTTATTTAATATATTTTAATTCGAATTCATATCTGTGTATAATACGATTTGTAATGAAATATACTATTTCTATATTAATTCCCTGTCTTAATGAAAAAATAACAATCAAGAAAGCTATTTTTGATGCAAAAATTAATGCTGATAAACTTTTTAAAAACAAGTATGAAATAGTTGTGGCAGATAATGGAAGTACTGATGGATCTTTAGAAATTATTAGAAAAATTAAAGGTATTAAAATTATACAAGTTCCCGTAAAGGGATATGGGGCAGCACTTCATTGGGGAATTAAAAATTCTATGGGAGATTATGTCGTTTTTGCAGACGCTGATTTAAGTTATCCTTTTTCAAATCTTGATAAGTTTAAACCTTTAATTAGGGGCAATCCAGATTTAATCCTAGGATCTAGAATTAAGGGAACAATACAAAAAAAAGCTATGCCATTTTTAAATAGATATTTTGGAACACCAATCCTTACATTATTAATAAAATTACTGTATAACCTTCCAACAACAGATTGTAATTCAGGTATGAGAATGGTCAAAAGATCTTTCTATAACAATTTGAATATGAGAAATTCAGGAATGGAGTGGGCAAGCGAACTACTTCTTAAAACTGCAATAAAAAGAGGTAAATATCAAGAAGTACCTATAAAATTTATGAAAGATAAAAGAGGAAATAAGCCCCATTTATCAAGATGGTCTGATGGTTGGAGACATCTAAAATCAATTATTTTATTGAAGCCAGTACTTTTCATATATCTGATGGTAATATTTCTTATTTTGTCTCTACTTGCATTTCAAACGAATTTTGGTCTGACAAGTCTTTTCATTCTGTTGTTTACGGTCACACTTTTTAGTTTCTTAGCACTAACGTTTTTAGGTTTTGCTATAGAATCTGTACATAACCCTGTATCAAAATTGATAAATAATAACTATTTGGTTCCAATAGTTTTACTTTTTTTGTTGATTGTTGGGTTAGTGATATATCTCTTACCAGATAAACATATGGGTACAAAAATGCTTTTAGGAGCTATAATGTCAATTGTATTAATCTGGGTGTTTTTAATAGAAACAGTTAAAACACATTTGGTTAATCGATTACCTTGAATAAAACATATACTGTATGAAGAAGCCAATTAAAAAACCAAAAATTATAAAGAAATTTTTATACTTTAGTAATTCTATCGGGATGATACATACATTTAAAAATTGGATTTTAATTCCATTATCTGCATTTGGTTTTTTAGATTTCAGAAAGGGGTATTTTATGAAATTAAAAAACGGAATAATTTTTAAAGTAATTCATATTATGGACACTTTAATAATAAATGAAATATTTAATAATAATGATTACAAAATTTATAAATTGAAAAATCATTCTACAATTATTGATATAGGTGCAAATATCGGAGTATTTTCAATTTATGCTGCGAATAAAAATAAAACTTCAAAAATATTTGCTTTTGAACCTTCCCAAAAAACTTACAACCAATTAGTAGAAAACATTAATTTAAACGGATTTGAAAATTCAATAATACCAATTAAAAATGCCGTTGGTGGTAAAAGTGGAAAAATCAAACTATATGATATGGGTATATCTGGTCAAAGAAGTGTATATAAAACCAGGGGAGAGAAAAAATTTGAATCCGTTAAAATTATAGCTTTAAAAGATATTTTTATAAAAAATAATATTAAGAAGTGTGATTTACTTAAAATTGATTGTGAAGGTGCAGAATATGACATTTTAAATAATTGTCCAGATGATGTATTTAAAAATATTAAAAAAATAACAATGGAATTTCATGAACTTATTCCAGAACAAAATCATAATCTTTTATTAGACTTGTTGAAATTGAAAGGGTTTAAAGTAAAACATTGGTATCACTCAATAGAAAACGACATTGGATATATCTATGCAAGAAAGTAAAAATTCTGTAACCGTAATAATTCCAACTTATGGTCGATACGATTTATTAATTGAGACTTTGACTAGTGTTTATAGTCAAAAAGGTAAATTTAAGATAAAAATTATAATTATCGATGACAATTATCCTGAGCCTGTAAAAAAAGTTATTAGTGGGCTATTTCCTCAAGTACAAATAATTAGAAATAAAAAGAATTTAAAATCTGGGCCATCTAGAAATCAAGCTTTAAAGTATTTAGATTCAGAATATGTAGCCTTTTTAGATTCAGATGATGTGTGGGATCCTAATTTTTTAGAAAAATCAGTTAATAAATTAAAAATTACACAATCAGATGTAACTGTCGCGTTATCTAAACCAATTTTTGCCAAGTGTTTATCTAAATCATTCAAGTTAAAAGTGTATTTACTTTCTTTGATAAGAGATGTTTTTCAAATGATATTTATTTATTTAAATTGTGGAAAGATGCCCAAAGGGGGTTTTTACTTGTGTCAACTTTCCCATATGCTTTTTAAAGCAAATAAAATAAAAGGTTTAAAATTTGATAGTAATTATAATCATGGTGGTGAAGATTGGAAGTATGTTTTAGAAGTAATTGATAGGGTACAAAATATTATTATAGTTCCAGAAAGACTTGTAAAATATAGATATCATAAGAAGAATGTCTCGCTAAATAGTGAAAATTTACTAAAGAAATGGAATTCTTATAAACAACTTTATAGAGAGTTAGATAAAAGAAATATTAACGGAATAATGAGGTTTTTGTTTGAAATATATGTCTCAACTTTTCAATAGAGTTTTTGTTTTCGTTAATAAATATGCTGCATGAGAAAATGGATAAAAAATTGGAGATTTAACAGTTTTCTTTTTGTAACTAATATTGTTATTTTTGAATAAATTTTCCCATTTTATTTCACTTCTATATGTGAAAGGGATATCCATTCTTGGATTATGTATCTTGTTTAAGGTAAAGTCTAAAAACTTACAAATAATCGTTGGTTTTAATTCAAAAATAGTTACCCTTTTTGATACTCTTAATGCCTCAAGAATTAGTCCAATTTGATTTTTGTAAGAGGTATGGTGGAGGACATCATTAAACATTGAAACATTAAAAACTTCATTATTAAACGGTAATGTAGAATCATTTACCATACATTTGTAGGTTATATTTCTAATCAAATATTTTTCTCTATCACATCCGGTTATGTTAATTTTTAGAAGTTTTTTTAACAAAAGACTTACAACTCCATTTCCACAACCTATATCTAGTACATTATCTTTTGGTTTTATCCAATCTTTATAGGTTTTTGCTATTAACTTAGCTCTTACTGGTGTAGTTATATCTGCAAATTTCATAGTAGTTTAATAATGATACAAGTATTGGTAGGAAATTTCTATGCATAATGATACAATGCATACAAGTATTTTTAGACTAAATATGTCACCTAAACTCTCTGATTATTTTCAACCGCTAAATATTAGAAATATTTTAATATTTATAATTATGATATTTTTCTTTGACGTGGTTGGAACTTTTATTAAAAAATATTTTATCAAAAATCGTCAACTATCTGATAATACTAGAATTTTAAATTGGTTAATTGGTTTTGGTTTTTTTATATTTCTATGGTTTTTGGCAGGGTTTCTAATACGTCCAACACAGTTAGTAATATTAATTAGTGCCACATTTATTTTGGTTTTAACATTACCTTGGTATATTAAAAATAAAGAGTATGTAAAATTAATAAAGCAAGTTAAAATTCTCTTCCCGTTTTTAATAATAGTAATACCCTTGTTACCTGCTGTTTTTGTTAAGGCTTCACTACCTCCATATTATAGTGATGAAATGGCTTATCATTTTATATCTCCATACACTGCAAATTATCAGCTTGCTGATGTTTGGAGATTTGATGGGGGAGTGCTAAATAACGCACCCAGATTAATTGACACATTCTTTGTTTTAGGATTTTCTCTTACCAAAACTTATTCAATTGTAAGACTTACATTATTTTCAATTCTTATTACGTCGATAGTTTTTGTTGGACATTTTTTAAGAAAACGTCTCAATCTTTTTACTGGCATTTTCTTCGTATTGTTATTTTTTAGCCTTCCTCAGGATATAGTTTTTACATCAACTGTTGGTTTTGTTGATATTTCTGCTTATGCCCTTTTTATATTAGGCTTGATTTTTTCTTCATTAAATGTACTTGAAAAGAAAAATAAATTTGAAATATTAATTTTAGCAACAATATTTTTAGCTATGTCGCTTGGTACAAAATATACGATAATTACAGCATTTATTCCTATAGTTCTGGCGCTTTTAATCTTTAACTTTTCAATAATAAAAAAACTATTTACTAAAAAATATATAAAAAACATTGTCTATTTGACGTTAATATTTTTGATGTTTGGAGGATACTGGTATATAAAAAATATAATAATTTATGGGAATCCTATTTATCCATTTCTTTTTCCATGTTGGGGTAAATACGCAATGGATTGCAATACAGGAGCTTCCTTTTTTGGGGAATGGACCACTAAAATAAATTTAGTTAATATAAAAAGTATAATATTAAGCCTTATTCCCGGCGGTAAGCCGATTGTGATTATGGCACTTCTCTCGACATTCTCAATATTTTGTAAAAAATTTGTTAAAGAAAAGAAATTAGTTGTATTCTATCTTTTTATTTTTATATTTGAGCTTATTAGCTTAAGGTTATTATCAGGCTTTTATATTAGGTATCATCAACATATGCAAATATTAATATTACTTTCAATTACAATTTCTTCATATATCTTTATAAAGAGTAATATGTTTCCTAAATTTGTTAAGATTATTGTTGCAGTATTATTTTTATTATCAATAATTCGAAATTATATAATTGTAGTTAATAAGACTAATAGTTTAGTAACTCTTACCTGGAACGAAATTAATTATTCTATTGGTAAAGATGATATATATAATTGGATAAAGTTTAGATTGCCAAGAGTGTACGATGCTGTTATTTGGTGTGAAAACCCTCCTGGGGGAATCGTATCATTAGCAAGATATGATCCTGATATGATTTGGTATGATGATGAGGGATATATGAGGTCGTTTTTAATTAATTGCTATTATGGCGGACAGACTCTTGATACGACATCTTTAGAAACGATTAAATCGAGTGCCATTGAGAAAAAAATAGAATTTTGGACAGTAACTCCTTCTAAATGTATTGAGGATAAAGAAGTTAAATCTAAATATTGGTATGAAGGACCAAAAGAGACAAAAATGAGACATGACAATAATTTTGTAGTTTGTAATTCTACTCAAATAAAAGAAAATCTATTTTTTTTTTCCTATAAAGCTTTAAATGAAAAATAAAGAACCTTTTTTTTCTCGTATTAAAACGTCGAATAAAATATTATTCTGTGGAGATATTTGTTTAAACGATGACGATTATAATATTTCGAAATCTACAATTGACTTATTTAAACAAGCAGACTTTAGAATTGCAAATCTTGAGGCTCCAATATTAGTTAAAGAAAAGACTAAACATCCATTACCTAAAGCTGGTTCCAATCTATTTCAGACTCCTGAAAGTATTGATAAGTTATGCAAAATACTAAATATTAATTATTTTGGTGGTGCAAATAATCATATATCTGATTATGGATTAGACGGGGTAGAGTCAACACAGAAATTTTTAATAAAAAAAAATATTATTTTTTTTGGTGCAGGAAGAAATAAAGATGAGTCAAAAAAATATGTAAATTTGACTGATAAAATTGTTGTTTTAGCTGTCGCTGAAGATGAATTTGGTGTTTCAAGTGATACTCAATTTGGATACTACAGTATTTACAATACAGAAATTACTGAAACTGTAAAGATGCTGTGTAAATTAGGAAAGATTGTAATTATATACGGACATGGTGGTGGTGAAGAAATTCCATTACCTTCTTCTTATTTAAGAAATAGATATAGAGAATTGATTGATTTTGGAGCAAAGGTTGTTGTTTCTCATCATCCACACATACCACAAGGATATGAAAAATATAAGAATGGGCTAATTTATTATAGCTTAGGAAATTTTATTCACTCCTCGTATAAAAAAAGCTATGGAAATATATTGGTTTTGGAGATAGGTAGAAATAATATATTAAGCGGTAATCTTTATGCTGTTCACACTAATTACCAAGATTTAAATGTAAGTAAGTTGAACCTACTAGAAAAAAAGTATCTAAAAAACATAAATAATGTTCTAGAAGATTCAAATAAGTATAATTCAATTCTTAATATACTGTCTGTTGATATGTTTAATTCCTATTATAAAGGCTATTTTAGTCAAATGAATTTTAAAGTTAATAATAGTAATTTGTTACTGTTGTCAGTTTTAATTAGAAATAGGTCACATAGAGAATTCATATTAAATGCGATAAGCGTATTAACAAATAAAATAGGTAATAAGAATAACATAATTGATAATTTAAAATATAGACAATTTAAATCATTTATCAAAAGTAAACTATCATGAATAACAAGATAATAGGTTTTGCTATTTCCAAAAGTAAAATAAACTGTGATGATATTGATATTTTTAATTCAGGATTGTCGATAAAAAGTTTCATAAATTTAGGATACAACATTTATCTTTGGGGTATCGGGAATTTAAATAAATGCTATCTTGATAAAAATACTATTTCGCTTTCGTTTCCATTATATAAGAAGCTCGATGATAGAAATGTTTTAATAAAATTTAATGATAATTCAATAATAATTGAAAATGATTGGCTTGGATCAATTCCTATTTACTACAACAAAAAGTTAAAAATAATTAGTACGTTATATAAAAAAACTTACGATGTTAATAATATGACTTTAAACATCAGTGGATTATATAACTATTTAGATTTTGGATACGTTAGTTTCGAAAAAACCCCAGTAGATAATGTTCAATTAATGAGATATTTTAGTAAATTAATTATAAATGAGGATATAAGACGAGTATTTAAAGATGATATATATATGAAAAAAATTAGTATTAACAAACGTAAATCAACCTCAGATTTAGTTGTTAAAACCATTAATAAATATATTAAAATACCAGAAAAAAAAATTAAAGGTAATATAATTATTCCTACTAGCGGAGGTTTTGATTCTAGATTTTTGAATTCACTTATTTCTAATAAAGAAAGAATTAGAGCTTTTACATATGGAATAATCAATGATAAATATAAACCTAGTTCTGAAATTGTAAATGCAAAATATGTTACTGAAAAACTAAATATTTGGTGGAAAAATATATACCTTTCTAAATATCTAGTTTATTATTTAAAATGGTATCAATTATATGGTATATCGACCCATTTACATGGAATGTATCATATTGAATTTTATCAAAAAATTAGAAAAATGCTTCATAAAAAAAATAATATGAGTGTATTAAGTGGGATATATGGTGATGCTTGGAGTGGCAATATAAACCCAATTAATATTTTAAGTCTTTCTGATGTGTGGAAAATTGGTTATTCTCACGACCTTAGAATAAACCCTTCAATTTTAAAGACAAAACCGAAAATTCAAGATTATAAGAAATTTTATTCTGATTTTAAAAAACATCTTCTACATCGAAACAAAAATTTATTAATATTTATTCGTATAAAATTTTCACTTTTGTCATATTTGATGACTATTCCAGACTATTTTGGTATGCCGTCATGGTCACCATTTTTGTCATTTAATAATGTCTCTAAAATACTAGCTTTACCAAATAACTTATTTGAAAATAGAGAATGGCAAAAAAATTACTTTCGAATGTTTGGAATATATCCTGAGGATAAGAATCTTAGCGTGTCAAACGATAACACATTAGATTTCGATGCCGTTTGTAGCCATCCATTACCAAATATAAATATTTTCAGACTTTCAAGATATATTAAGCTTGGATATTTGTTGAGAACTTTTTTAGGTTATGAAATGTTAAAATTATTTAAGAATAGGAGATATTTTAAATATTTTAATGACATTTCAATATTGAAGTCATTAGATTTGTTGTTATTGGAAAATGAAAAAACTAAAAAGTATTAAATTAAATTTAGGAAGTAGTGGGATGAAGAGTGATGGATATGTAGGAATAGATTTAACTAATGATGCAGATTTAGTTTGGGATTTAACAAAAGGCATTCCGTTTGACGATGATTCAGTTGAAGAAATAAGATCTGATCATTTCTTTGAGCATTTAGATATTGATAATTTATTGTTTGTTCTATCTGAATGTCATCGAGTCTTGAAGAAAGGAAAAGATTTAAATTTTACAGTTCCCCATTTGAATCCATATATAAATGCATATTTAAAAAATGATTTGAAGTTTTTAAGAAATAAAATTAATGACATTCCTCAACAATATAAAAAAATATATGATACCCCATTTGATATAATTATGTGGTTGCTTTACAGAAATGGAGAACACAAAATATTTTTTGATAAAACCTCGATTATTTCAAAATTACGACATGTAGGATTTAAAAAAGTAAAGGAACGAAATTATAGAAAGAATGAAGATATAAATAAAAGGTATTCATCGATATATATTGTCGCAACAAAATGAAATTTGTAATTATTGATACATATTATCAAGGTTTTTTAAATAATTTTTGGAATAAAAATAAAGACTTCAGGACAAAAAAATATAAGCAAATTAAAAAGAAGCTATTAGATGCCTGTTTTGGGACTTCGGATTTTTATTCATATAATTTAAAAAAAATAGGCCATAAAGCAGTAGATTTAATTGTAAATGATGAAATTTTACAATATAAATGGGCGAAGGAAAATGGAATAAAGGTTAGTCAGACAAATCTTTTTTCAAAATTACAAAGTTTACCTTATATTCATAAATTTATTGGTAGACCTGATTGGGTACAAAAAGTTGCTCTTGAACAAATAAAGAAAGAGAATGTAGATATTATCTATATACAGGATTTAAGTATTTTAAATCCTGATACACTCAGGCAAGCCAAGCGATATTGTAAACTTCTAGTTGGACAAATAGCATGCCCTTTATCAGCAAAAGTAAATTTAAAAGAGTTTGATTTAATTATAACATCATTTCCTCATTATGTGGATAAATTTAAGAAGATGGGTATTAACAGTGAATATTTACCTTTGGCTTTTGAAAGTCGAATTCTTAAAAAGATAAAGAGTGTAAATAAAAAATATGATTTAACTTTTGTGGGTGGAATTAGTCCATCTCATGTTAAAGGGACAAAAATGTTAAATTTCATAGCTAATAAATTAAGATTAGATGTATGGGGATATGGAAAAGAATTATTACCTCATTCTTCAAAATTATATAGATATCATCATGGTCAGGCGTGGGCAATGGAAATGTATCAGAAAATAGCCGAAAGTAAGATAACTATAAATAGGCATATTGATGTAGCTGAGAATTATGCAAATAACATGAGGCTTTTTGAAGCAACTGGTATGGGTGCTTTGTTAATCACAGATAAGAAAAAAAACTTATCAAGCTTGTTTAAGGTCAATAAAGAAATTGTGGAATATGATAGTAATAAAGAGCTGTTTGATAAAATCAATTATTACTTATCCCATGATAAAGAAAGAGAGGAAATTGCAAAAAATGGCCAATCTAGAACACTAAAAGATCATACATATAATATAAGAATGAAAGAATTAGTAAAAATTATTTCAGGTTATGTTTAAATCCATAACTGTTTATGTTAATATCATCAAATGATTTACGAAAATGAAATATTTAAATTTTGGAATAAGCATCCAAATCTCAGAGGTTTAATCAAAAAATCTATTTCTGTGTTAGCTGTTGTTAACATAGAATTTGGAAAGATAATAGGTAAGACATATACATTATTGTTTAGTGTATTAGGTACTTCTTGGTATGACCATAGATATGATTATCTTCGAGGAGTTGAAAATTTTTTCTGGTTGGAAAGAGCGTTTTATACTTTGGACAGGATAAATAATAATGATTCATTGTTAGACATTGGTTGTGGTGATGGATTGTTTGATGGGGTATTTTATACAAATAAAGCAAAAAAAATATTAGCAATAGATAAAGATAGAAATGCGATAGTCCACGCAAACAAATTGTACAGGAAAGATAACATTCTCTTCCAAAAAAAAGATATAACCAGATGGAAGATACCGAGTAACTATTTTGAAATAGTTACTTTATACGCCGTGATTGAGCACTTTCCACCAGAAGTCGGAATTCAAGTACTTAAAAATATCAAAAATGGTTTAAAGAAAAATGGTATGCTACTTGGATCAACACCAATTTTCAACCATGATAAAAAGGATATTAGCAATTGGGAACATAAAAATGAGTTTATATCTGAAATAGAACTTAAAAAATTCTTAAAAGAAGTTTTTAACAATGTAAAGCTTAAAAAAACAACTTGGAACAAACAAAGATCTGATTGCTATTTTGAATGTAGTAATTAGTAATAATTAATATATTAATATGAATAATTTCCCCAAAATCAGTTACAGTAAGGTAGACAAAATTACTTTGACACGAAGCGGATATCTACCAGATACTGTCACAGATACTTCTCTTCAATCTAAAGTTTCGCCAGCTGTTGATGATTTTAGATATTTTTTTAATATTGAATGTAAAGACATTTTTTTTAAGGTTAGTAACCAATTGAAGCTGTTGGATGTTGGTTGTGGAAGTGGTGAATATTATAATTTTTTTAAAAATTTTATCCAAATTAACATTAAATATTCCGGATGTGAAATAAATGATTATCTAGTAAATTTGTGCAAGAAAACAAGTCCTTCAGGTCGGTTCTTTAAGTCATACGCGGACAACATTGAAGCAAACGATAACCAATATGATATTGTATTTAGTTCGGCATCATTACAATACACAATAGATAGGTGGAAAGAATCTCTAACCGAAATGAAAAGAGTATCTAATAAATATGTGATGATTTTAAGAATGCCTGTATCTAAATATAACGAAACATGTTTTGTTGAACAGACGGTTATTTATAAAAATTCAAATGAAAAATATACACTAATTGTATTAAACAGAACCGAGTTGGAAAATATGTTTAGCCGTTTAAAATTAAAAATTGTTAAACGTGATTATACGTTAGAAATTATTGATGTCAACGGGATAGATGAAAAAATATTTTTTACTCAATATCTATTAGAAAAAAAATAAAAAGATAAGTAATTATTTTTTAAGAGTAACTACAAAACTATCACCCATATTCAAAAGATCAATTATCCTGTTAAAAAAAAGTAAATTATTTACTAAAGGTATTAATTTTAACAGTAGTTGTTTTTTTCTTGAAACCTTAATTATTTTAGTGTTCTTGTTTCCACTGTCCCACATTGAATCCCTTTGCCCCCTTCGGATATTGTTCAGGGTAAATTTAATTTGAAGGATTGTCCACAGATTCGGTGTGACAGTTTTTATCGAATCTATTTTTAATTCAGCCTTTTGAGCCAAAGTAACAAATGATTTTCTATTAAAATGATTCAAGTGATAGGGAATATGCCAATGAATCCACTTTTTGCCATAGATATTTTGTGATAGTGAACCAGTGTTAGGAAAACTAAGAATTATCTTGCCTGAATTGTTTAGATATTTTTTACATTCTAGTAAAAATAATAATGGATCAGCTTCGTGTTCCAAGACTTGAGAAACTGTAATTAAATTAAAGAACTTCTCTTTAGCATTAAAATCATGAATCGTACCTAAATGAAAATTTAATTTTAGTTTTTTAGCAACTTCCCTTGAATTTCTATCAGGGTCAATTCCCCAAGCTTTTCCGCCGAATCTTTTAATTTCAAGTAATGATTGGCATGTGCCACAGCCGACATCAAGTACTTTTTGACCTGTTTTTGTTTGATAATGACAAGTAGTACTCCACCCATTTTTTAAAATAGTATTTTTATTTGGTATATTTTTTGCACTATCAATAATACCGTCTATATCAGCATCTCTTTTTGGATAATAATTAGTATAGATATCTGATAATTCCTCGAAAGATAGTTGAGGTTGCGTTTGTATAAAACCACAATTGAAACATTTATAAATATCAAATTTTTTGGGATATCCATGTCTATCGTCAAATAAGCCTTTGTGTTTAAGATATGTACAACCATGACAGATTTTGCATTTATATTTACCTATTGATTGCTTATTTAATTGTTTAATTACAATTGGTAAATTATGAAAGAATAGAGAAATTTTAGATACAATTAATCCTACATAACAAAATGGAAAAAGATTGAAAATAAAATATAATATTCTTGACATAAAATGTTTAAGATTAATATATAGATATTTTTTTGGGCACGATAGTAGAATAAAATTTAAATAATCAACAATGTTAAGTTTAGATTTTCTTGCAAAGAGAGCATGTAAAACTTCTTTGTAACTAGATTTAAAATTTGCAAGGTGTGTGGTGCCAGTTGCTTTAGAAAAATTGTAAAGTTTTGAATCAATAGATACTATTAAATTAAATCCGTATCTTTTTGCTCGAATAAAAAATTCATAGTCAGAGATATAATGAGGAAGTCTTTTGTAATTAAAATTACCAGCTTTTTCAACAACTTCTATGGGAATGAGAGTTCCCTTGCCTGGTAGTGTATCAATTTGAATTATTATGTTATTGGAATTTATATGTTTATCTAAATCTTTAAATTTATTAACTACCCCAGTAATTGAGTGTTTCGACCAGTCTATTTTGATACCTGATTCTATAATTTTTTTAGGGTTTTTCGCGTCGACTACAAATGAACCTACTATCGATCGTTTATTTTTTAAACTTGAATTTATAATATTCTCAAGATAATTCTTTTTTGCATAACAATCATTATTTAATGACAGTATAAAATCACCTTTTTTTGAATAATTCAAAGCATAACAAATACCCCTATGTATTGATTTAGTCCACCAAAGATCACCATTTTCTTTTAAGACTGTCCAAAAAGGATATTTATTTTTAATATATTTTTCTGTGCCATCTGTGGATCCGTCGTCGACAATAATTATCTCAAAATTTTTGTAAGTTTGTCCTTCTAATGAGTGCAAACATTTTTTTGTATAATTAATTCGATTGTGGACAGGAATAACAATAAATACTTTGTTTTTCATCTCTTGTTAAAATAACCAGTGGCCATCCACATAAAACGGACTGTGTTTCTGTCTAACAGGTAGCCCTGTTTTGTAGAAATCGCCTTCGTCTACAGAAAATTCGGATGCGTCGGGTACATAGTCTACCTCCTTATCTCCAATTAATATTCGAGTTGCAATAATATAGCTTCCTTGTGCTAACGGAAGTTTGTCAAATTGAAAATAGAATCTTCCAGCTGCAGGACACTTTTCCATAACTTGGTTTGTAAAAGAAAAATAGTGAAGGAATAGAGCCTGTCTTGTAAGTGTGTGAACCGAAAAACCAAAGTCTACATCTTTTTGAGGTAAATTGTCGGTTGATTTATATTCAAAAACAAATTTGCATGGCTTTCCGTTAAATGGTGTTACAATTTTTTGGCCTTTCATGTTTTCGATCCAAAATTTAATTATTCTTAATGGTCCTGGTCCTGATCTTCTTGATGTGTTTAATTTTACCTTCTTCCTGCTTTCATAAAAATCCTTTACGTAATCAGAGATAACTTTTCTTGTTTTCCCAAAACTTACAATTTTTCCATCATCCAGAAGTATCGCTTTATCACACAACATATCCACAGAATTTAAATCATGACTTACAAAAACTGCAGTAGTACCCTCGTTTTTAGTAATAGAATACATTTTTGCAAGTGATTTTCGTTGGAATGCCATATCTCCAACAGATAAAACTTCATCAAGAAGAAGAATCTGGGGTTTAAGATGGGCAGCTACTGAAAATGCAAGTCTTACTTGCATCCCGCTGGAGTATCTTTTTACTGGGGTATCTATAAATTTTCTAACTCCAGAAAAATCAATAATTTTATTCAGATTTTTATCAATTTGTGCCTTTTTCATACCTAAAATGGCACCATTTAGATATATATTTTCTCTTCCCGTTAACTCTGGATTAAATCCAGTTCCTACTTCAAGCATGCTTGAAACCTTGCCTGAAATTTCAATAGATCCATGAGTAGGAGGAACGATTCTGGCAAGAATTTTAAGTAAAGTAGATTTCCCAGCCCCATTTTTACCTATTATTCCCAAAACTTCACCCTTTTTAAGAGAAAAAGATATATCATTTAAAGCCCAAAATATTTCTTCTTTTTTAACCCCCTTCTTAAAACCATCTTTAATTGCTTTCGGTATATCTGATATTAAATCTCTTAATGTATAGTAACTTGGGTTTGAAATACCTATCTTATACTTTTTGCTTAAATTTTTTACCTCTATTGCTATATCTTTGTTCATAGTATGTCAATAAAATTACTTTCCTGTTTTCTGAAAAAATAAAATCCAATTAAAAATGTTAGAAACGTAATCACAATTGATAATATAAGAATTGGCCAATCCATGGTTCTAACTGTAAAAAAAGACATTCTTGTAACTTCAATTGCCTCAGCAATGGGATTAAATATTCTTATATATCTCATTGATCCACCGAATAAACTTGAGGGATATATTACAGGAGTGGCATACATTCCTAGTTGTATAAAAAATGGAAGTATATATCTAATATCTCTAAACTTTGCATTTAATGGGGCAAGAAACATTCCTATACCCAAAGCAAAGAACAAAACTAACATCAGAAGGAGTGGTAAAAAAATTAATGATTCAATTGTAAGACTTACTTTATAATAAATTAAAAGCCCAAATAAAATAATGATAGTTGGAATCATATCAATAAGGTGGGCAAATGTTGATGAAATTGGAGCCATTATTCTGGGAAAATAAACCTTTTTAATAATACTTTCGTTTGAAACAAGACTGTTTGCAGAGCTATTTAATATAGAAGAAAAAAATTGCCAGAATAACAAACCAATAAACACAAATATTGGATATGGGATATTATCTGATGGAATTTTAGCAAAATTTCCAAAAACAATTGTAAAAATAACCATTGAAATTAGTGGTTGTAAAATAATCCACAAAACCCCTAGTATTGTTTGCTTGTAACGAATTTTAATATCTCTCCAGGTTAAAAAATAAAACAAATCTTTGCTTTCCCAAATTTCTTTCCAGTTGATATCAAAAGGATTTGTTTTTGGTGTTATTGTAGTTATACTTGACATTATCTTTATATGATACAAGACAAAGCCATTTATTTCATCTATGTAAGAAAATACAATTTATATATTACCTAGATTTAAATTGAATAATCGTTGTGTTAAAATGAAACTATGGAAAATACAGATTATAAAGATATGGATATTTCTTCATCTGAATTCTTAAATTTATTTACGGATATTACAAATAGAATAGTCAAAGAGAGAAATGAAAATAATGGAAATTTACCAAAAGAGGTTTGGTTAAAATTATTAGAAGCTTCGGGCTCATATTTATGTGCCGAACTTTTTCTTGTTAGCCCAAATGGTAACCCTGTTTTAAAAATTAGAAAAGATAGTACAGCTAGAAATGGTGAATTAGAATGGGATGGAAAACTTCACATACCTGGTTCATTTGTTGGTAATAAGAAAAGTGATGAAATATTACCTTTCTTGTTAAGAAATGAAATATCTAACGAAGAGGTAAATATTGATAGTCTTTTAAAAAATACAAGGTTGGTCGCGTTTGCAAAATATCCTGAACCAGAAAGAAAAACTGTTGCAGATACTCTTTTATTTATGATTCTACTTGATGAAAAACAGATGGGATTACTTCAATCTGATTTTGTTGAAATTACAAATGAAAAATTAGCCATGGTTATTGAACAACATAAACCAATTATTGAGTGGTTTAAAAATGGGATGCCTACATTTATGATAGACACAAGGTTTCAATAAGTTATAATATATTTCATAATATATGAAGAACGATGAAATTATATTTTGCACTTACTTCGATATAAACTTTTTACTAAAAGGTTTAGCACTCCGTTCATCTTTAATTAAGCACAACCCAAACGCAAAACTTTGGGTTCTTGCGTTTGATAAATATACCGAAGAGATTTTAAATAAAATGAAACTAAAAGGAGTAACTGTTGTACCATTTAGTGATTTCGAAGATAAAGACCTAAAAGCTATAAAACACACTAGAAGTAGAGTTGAATATATTTGGACATGTACTCCTTCTTGGCCTCTTTATGTTTTTAACCAAAATCCATCTACTAAATTAGTAGTATATTTAGATGGTGATTTATATTTTTATTCTTCATCTACTCTCGCAGTAAACGAAATAAAAGATAAATCTATACTTGCAGTTGAGCACCGTTTTCCTAAAGGTAGAGAACACTTATCTAAAAGTGCGGGAAGATTTAATGTAGCATTTAATGTTTTTAGAAAAGATGAAATCGGAATCAAGTGTCTAAAAAGGTGGAGAGAACAGTGTATTGATTGGTGTTATTGGAAACTTGAAGATGGAAAATTAGGAGATCAAATGTATTTAGATGAGTGGCCAAAATTATATAAAGATAATTTGATAATTTCAAAAAATATCGGTGTGGACGCTGCACCATGGAATATATTTCAATACAAAGTAAGTAATAAAAATGAAAACGTCTTTCTTAATAATGAAAAACTAATTTGTTATCATTTTCACCAGTTCCAAATATTGGGACCAGATCACTTCAGTAGGGTATTAGGTTATACTTTATCTAGCGATATTGTTAATAATATATATAAACCATATGAAGAGGAATTGAGAAAACAATACGCAATTGTCAAAAAATATGATACAAATTTTGAAATTAAACCTCCACAAAATAATGAAAATAAAACACAGATGTTGAGGCAAAGATTGGCCAAATACTTTGGTCCTTTCTATTGGAAAATAAAAGGATGGCTAAGAAACTAGCAAAATTAATTGAAGCTCCATTAATGACAACTGACGGATCACTTTGTCAGTTACAATACCTTAATCAAATCCCTTTTAAAATTGAAAGAGTTTATTTTATTTATGGTGTATCTGAAGGTGCAGTTAGAGGTGCACATACTCATAAGGAGACAGTGCAAGCAATCTTTTGCATACAAGGATCAATTGATATAATTCTAGATGACAGTAAGAATAAAGAGACAATACACTTAGATAAACCCAACGTAGGTGTTATTTTGGAACCTGGTGTTTGGCATGAGATGTCAGATTTCAAAAAAAATACTATACTTCTAGTACTTGCTTCCAAAAGGCATGTAGAAAGTGATTATGTTAGAAATTATGAAGATTTCTTAAAATCAATATATAAATGAAAAAAATCAATTATTTAGATTTTCCAAAAGAATATAAAGAAAGAAAGGGTATTTATCTAAACGCCTTTGATAGAGTTATGAAGAAAGGTGTATATGTTTTGGGGGATGAAGTTCACAATTTTGAAGGTGAATTTTCAAAATATTTAGGATCCAAATACTGTATCGGAGTTGCAAATGGTTTGGAGGCATTACAAATTTCTCTAATGGCTATTGGAATAGGTAATGGCGATGAAGTAATAACAACTCCTTTATCGGCTGTTGCAACAACTCTTGCAATTATGGCAGTTGATGCAACTCCAATTTTTGTTGATATTAAAGAAAATGGACAACTAGATGAAAATCTAATAGAAAAAGCAATAACAAAAAAAACCAAGGCGGTTATGCCAGTTCACCTTTATGGGCAACCACTAGAGATTGAAAAAATAAATGATATTTGTAAAAAGCATAAATTATTTTTAATTGAGGATGCATGCCAAGCACATGGGACTAAATTTAAAGGTAAAATTGCAGGAACTTTTGGTGATATATCCTGTTTTAGTTTTTATCCCACTAAAAATCTTGGAGCGATTGGTGATGGGGGAGCTATCTCAACAAATGATGAGAAAATGGCAAAAATTATGTATCAACTTCGAGATTATGGGCAAGAAACTAAATACATGCATACTAGATATGGTTTAAATAGTAGACTAGATGAACTTCAAGCTTCTGTGCTTCGAGAAAAATTAAGGTTTTTGGATAAAGATAATAATAAAAGGAGTTTAATTGCAAAAAGATATGTTGATAGGTTGTTAAAAAATGAAAACATTAAAATGATTTTGCCCAGTAATTTTGATGATTCTAATTTTCACTTATTTGTTATTAAAACTTCTAAAAGAGATTTATTAAAAGAATATTTATTGAAAAATGGTATACCTTCTTTAATACATTATCCAATCAGTATTCCTGATCAACCAATGTTTAAGGGAAGGTATAATAATTTAGAAATTCCAGTGACCAGAAAATTAATAAGTGAAATCCTATCCATTCCGTGCCACCCATTTATGCAAATACAAGAGGTTGATTATGTTTGCAAAGCTATCAATGAATTTTTTAATAAATAATATTTACCTACATTTTTCAGATGGGGCAAAATTTGCAATTATTGCTAAAAAATTAGCCCTAGGTAACGGATTTTCAACAGACTTCTCTTTCTGGGGGGAAGGTTTCTTTAGTACAAGTGGAATACCAGTATTTATTCCATATTTAATGAGTCTTTTTATGAATATTTTTGGAACCAATGATTTTTCTGTTCTGGCTTTTTCTTTTACTTTTTATCTATTACTTTCTTTGGTTGTGTTTTTGTTGGGTAGGAAAATATTTAATCCATTTGTTGGGCTGTTATCTTCCTTGGTAGTCCTACTAAACTTAAATTTTATCGGTTATGCAACATCTGGTGCATCTGAACCCTTTTTTGCTTTTGAGATAGTTTTAGCAACATATCTTTTAGTATTAAGAAAAAGATGGACAACATTTCTTTTTTTTCTTGTAATGGGATTAATGTACTTTTCTCGTCCCCAGGCCTTTATTTTTATCGCAGGATTAATCTTTCTTTGGTTAATTCTAAAATTTAGTTTTAAAAAAGCACTAGTTTACTTTTTTGGGTTGGGTGTAATTGGATTATTGTTTGATAAATTAGTGCTTTATCCACTTTCATTTAAATTTCCAGTAACACCAATTTTTATGAGGGGTATGCAGTCAATTTTAACTTATTCAAGTTTTAATGCGGTTTCGGATGGATTACGAGGTGGTACAGTTTCTTCATTAACAATAATAGATGTATTTAAAAAGGTTTTTTATAACCTTTATAATTTTTATAAAGCACTTCCAGAAATTGCAAATTCATATCTTTGGGGACTTTTCTTTGTAGGACTGTTTACTTGGGGAAAAGACAAATTACAGAATAATTTTAAAATATCAGCTATCTTCATGACTCTAGTTACCTTTTTAATAACTGCATTAACTATTCCATTTTATAGATATATCCATCCAGTTATACCTTTTGTTTATATAATCGCTATTGCAACTTTATTTGAGATTGTCTCAAAATTAGCAAACAAAAAACATGTAAAGTTAATTTCCTTAATTTTAGTTTTTATTTTTTGTATAGGACAGACTTTGGGAGTAATTTTTTTGGATTCTAGGTTTAAAGTAAAAACAATAAATAAAAACAAACCACCAGTTTATGCAGTTCTTTCGTATAAATTAAAAGAGATTACTGATCCTTCTGATATTATTCTCACCAACCTTGATACTTGGGGTAGTTGGTATGGAGAAAGAAAAACAGTTTGGTTTCCATTAGAGCCTTCAATGATTATTCCTGTTATGGATAAAATAGATGCAATTTATTTAACAAGTTATTTAATAGACGATGAAAACTATTATATGGGAATAAATTGGAGAGAAATGTTTAATAATCCTAAAACTCAAACAGTTTTAAAGAATTTTAAGTTTGTTGGAGAATACACATTTAAAGCAGAAGATAATTATCAAAGACAAGATGCTAAAGCCGTACTTTTTATAAAAGACTGACCACAAATACTGCGTTTACAGATAGTTACCATATTCGTTCACTAAATCTATTGAATATCTGAGGGTTTTTGATATATCTTTGCAATAATTAGTCCTCTGAAATATATTTCTTTAATTTTTTTATATTCACTGTTTTCAATTTGTAAAACCCTATTAGGATTTAATTGTGCGTCATAATTTTCCTCAATAATATAGTTTGGATTATCGTTTACATTGTAAACACTCTTAATAGTATTCCCTGTGTAATAATTGATAGTAGAATCACAACCCATAAGCATAATTATTATTCCGTGGTATAAATTAGGCTCCAAATATTCTATGGCAGGTTTTACACTGTCGCAGAATGCAATTGATTCTAAATTTTGCATTTTTTGGGGGGTAATGAAATGATTGTAGAAAAGATAATAAGATGGATAAAATTTAACTATTCCCCAAACTTGAAACACAAACACAACAATCCAAAATATTTTTTTATTTATCCACTTTAATTTATCTGAAAGCTTAAATAAACCATATGTGGCTAGTACATAAATGTACGGCCATACAGCAAATAAATATCTTATTCCTAGTTTTTTACTAGAGATTGAAATGACCGTAATAAATAAAATTGAATATATTAAAGCTATTTGAACAAAACTATTTTTTATAAAACCTTTTTTAAAACCAAAAAGTGTCAATATAAATCCTATTATAAAACCTATAAAAATACTTTCAGGAATTCTAAATGGAAAAATTGCAAAATAATAATACCATAGTGGGTTTGTAGTGATATTGCCGTTAAAAAATGTTATCTGTCCGTTTACAGCATTAGTGTATTGAATTGCTAAATATTGAATTATTCCATTGATTGGTTCGTTCCAAAGAAAAGGGAAGAATAAAACTATAAAAATACTTGTTAATATTAGCCAAAAAATGAACTTTTTGATATTTACTTTTTTTGTTGTTAAAAATTGGACACAAGAAAAAATAATCAATGTTATTGGCACAAGAAACCCTTGTGGTTTTGTAAGTATGGCCATTGCTGCAAGAAACGCAGAAACTATTGTAGTAATTTTATTCTTTTTATATATAAACGTTAAAAGACTAAGACTTGAAAAGATCATTAAAGCCATGTCTTGATGAAACCATCGACTTAAGGCAATTGATATAGGATCAAGAGACATGAGAAGTGAAGTAATAAAAGCAAGTTTGTCATCTATATGTTTTCGTAGTAATAAGTAGAATATTGGTACAAATAATGAACCAACAAATACTGAAGGTATACGTGTAGCGATAAAATCTTTGGTTATATTTAATGAATAGTTACTATATCCAGGAGACAAATAAGACATTGCAACTCCTCCCAAAAAAGACATAGGTAATCCTATTGGTTCCGATGTAGTTTTGTCGAGCCACCAACCGTTATCAAAATAGTAAAAAATACGTGAGTGAATGGCAGCGTATACCCCCTTTCCCCTTACCATCCAGGTGACTTCATCAGCGAATATACTATGTTTACTTAAACCCACAATTCTGGGAAGAAAAGCTATTAAAAGAAGTATAAAAAACTTATACCTTAATGAGATCTTCATTTAGAATATATAATAACAGAAGGGTAATGAGTATTGCTAATAATATAATTATATTATTTTAATGGTTAGATTGATTCATATATAATAGAATGTGAAAAATAAAAATATGGCCCTAACAGATATAGAAATAATAAATAAGTTTAAACTTAAACCTAAAGATAGGATTTTGGATGTTGGTGGAAGTATGAAACAACACACTGATATTAAAATTGACACTTTAGTTGATATTCTTCATCCAAGCGAGTCTCATATGGGCAGTCAGAAACTATATGCTAAGAAATTTGTCCGATTAGATTTAAATACTGATATATTTCCATTTGAGGATAATGAATTTGATTTTTGTATTTGCACCCATACTATAGAGGATCTACTGTATCCATTTTTAGCATTAAAAGAAATGAGTAGAGTAGCAAAAAGAGGATATTTAGTAACTCCATCTTTTGGTAATGATATTATATTTTCTCATGTTGATATAACTAATTGGCTAACAGGAATAAGGAGAGTTCCTGGAATAAGCCATCATAAATGGCTTTTCTACCAAAAACAAGAGATCGTGCAGATAATTCCAAAAAATTATCCACTTTTATACAGTAGTGAATTTCAATATTCAAACTGGATTGGAGAAGAAGAGTTTGAATATTATTGGGAGAAAGAAATTAAATGGAATGAAATTAATGACTTGGATTTTAGAATTATAATTACGAAATATAGAGATTTTGTTAAAAGAAACAAATCAAAATTAAAAAGAACTGGACCTGTCGCTGTATATCTTGATAATCCATATTTTTATTTAAAAGAAATTGCTAAGTTTTTCTTAAAGAAGGGTTATGGTTTTACTAATAAATAAACTAATGAAAAAATATATAAATAAAGCAAAACTGTTGGTTTTTTCTTCAACGGCCAAAGATACCTATATTCTTTTTGGAGGAAATGTGCTTTCTGCATTTTTAGGTTTTGTTTATACTTTAATAATTGCGAGGGCACTTTCTATTTATGATTTTGGTATTTTTTCAGCAGCTGTTAATTTAGTAATTATCTTAACGTCAATTACCGATTTGGGAATTTCAACTGGAGCCGTAAGTTTTGTAGCTGAAGCTGATGCAAGTGGAAAAATTGAATTATCGAAAGAATATATTAAAGCATCTTCAGTTATCCGTTTAATCGTTACACTGATAGTTTCATTATTAGTAATTATTTTTTCAAAGTTTGTTTCAGTTAAATTTTTGGCAACCAATGACCCTATGGTTGCAATTTTAACTGGTGTAGTTACTTTATCTCTTGCTCTCCCAATGTTAGTTCCTTTTATTCTTCAAGCCAAAAAGAAATTTTTGAATTCTATAATTGCTGATAACCTACTTTACTTGTCTCGTCTTGGATTTGCTTTTGTTTTTATGTTTCTAGCAAGGCTTACAATAGGTAACTCCCTAATATCGTTTGTTTTAGGTGGAATTGTAGGAACAATAGTGGGAATTATTTTAATAAAGCCAGATTTTCTAAAATCAAAACCAACTAGGGAAACATATAAAAAACTTATTAAATATTCAGGTTGGATTGGAGTAAATAGAATAATTTCATCTATTTCAGGAAGACTTGATATTCAAATGCTTGCAGTAATGACTGGAGCTGTTGCTACAGGTCTTTATTCAATACCCAATAGGCTTGCAGGTTTTGTAATTGTTTTAACATCAAGTTTTTCAGGGGTGTTAGCTCCAAGACTTGCTAGCTTTAATAATAAGGATCAGGAGAAAAAATATATTATTAAAGCAACTCTTGCCTTAATTCCAATAATTGCTGGATTAGTTCTTTGGGTTGTTATAGCTAAACCTTTTATTGTCATTCTGTTTGGAGATAAATACTTAAGTGCTGTTCCAATTTTTCAAGCATTAACTATTTCAATGATTCCATTTATTTTTACAGCTCCATCTGTTACTGCAATTGTATATGCTATGAAGAAAACTGTTTATATAGGAGCTTTTAGTTTTTTCCAGCTTGCTGCAATATTTTTACTTAATCTTTATTTTATTCCCAAATATGGCCCAATAGGTCCAACTTTAACATTTGGAATTACTAATACAATTTTAGCTATTTATACTTGGCTAATTGTAATTAAATATTATTGGTTTGATAAATAACTAGTTTATTTTAAGTATGCTTCTAACCATAGCTCCAACATTATCAGTGACCAAGTCTTTTGGCTAAACTTTTGATTTTTTAATTTACTTATATCAAAAAAATTCTTCAAAATTGTTTTTTGGGAGAAAAGTACACTTTTAGTATATGAATTTATGTCTCCCTTAAACCAATCTTCGAGGGGAATTGTAAAACCCATTTTGGGTCTATATAGGTTTTCTTTTGGCACAATTTTTTCTAATGCTTTTTTAAAAATATATTTAGTTTGTCCGTTTTTAACTTTTAAACTAAAAGGGATTTTGCAAGCAAGTTCGATTAACTTTTGATCTAAGAGGGGGGATCTTGTTTCTAGAGAATATCTCATACTAGCAATATCCATTTTTGTTAATAACTGATCAGGCAAAAAATAAAGTAAATCAAATTTTAAACCTGCATCTTTTAAATCCCTACCTTTAAAATTTTCAAAACATTCTCTAGCTTTTGAATATAAACATTTTGAAGTTAATGTATCTTTAAGTTCACCTTTGGTTAGTGTAAAAATTTCATTTAAAGAAAAAATTTGACTATAACTTGTGAATCTTTCATATAAAGGTAGTTTTGATTTATCTAAAAAGTTTGAAACTCTTTTTATCTTTAATACTGTCAAGGGTTTTAACTTAGATATCCATTTAGCATAATCAACATCTCTTTTAAGTCTTAAATAACGATTTGGATATCCTGCAAAATTTTCATCTCCTCCATCTCCATTTAAGGTAACAGTTACATGTTTTCTTGCTTCTTTAGAAACCATAAAAGATACAACAGAACTATTGTCTGCAAATGGTTCTTCATACTGATAGGCAATTTCAGGTAAGTTAGAAATAGAAGTTGGTTTTGCAAGTATTTCAGTGTGGTCTGTTTTATATCTTTTGACAATTAAGTCGGCATACTTTTTCTCATTATATTTTGGATTTTCAAAAGTTACGGTAAAAGTTTTTATAGGATTTTTGGAGTTTAAAGCCATCATGGAAACTACAGCACTTGAATCAACCCCACCTGATAGAAAAGCACCTATTGGAACGTCAGATATCATTCTTAATTTTGTAGAATCTTCTAGGGTATCTAAAATTTTTCTAGACCATTCTTTTTCAGATAACTGTAGTTTTTTATTAAATCTTGGTTGCCAATATCTTTTCTTAGTGTAGGTTTTTTTATTAAGATTCATAAATATATAACTTCCTGGCTCTAATTTATTAATATTTTTAAAACCTGTCATAGGGGCAGGAACATAACCATAGAGAAAATATTTTTGTAATGAAAGATAATCTATTTCTTTTTTAATATTTTTGTAGGTTAGAATAGCTTTAATTTCTGATGCAAATACAATTCCATTTTCATTTAAAGAGTATTTAAGGGGTTTTTTACCAATTCTGTCTCTTGCTAGAAATAATGTTTTTTCAATTTCATCATATATAGCAAATGCAAACATACCTCTTAAATATCTTAAACATCCTTGTTTGTATTTTGCATATAAAGCTAAGATTACTTCTGTATCTGAGTCTGAATTAAATTTATAGCCTTCCCTTTCAAGTTTTAATTTTAATTCTTTGTAGTTATATATTTCTCCATTAAAAGTAATTACGAAGCGATTTTGATATTTCATTGGCTGATGACCTTTTTTGGAAAGATCAATTATGGCAAGTCTTCTATTGTTTAATCCAACACTTCTATCTCTTGATATATAAAATCCCTCATCGTCTGGACCCCTGTGGGCAATTTTAGCAGACATACATTTAAGTTCTTGGAGATGAACCTCTCTTTTATTATTAAAATAGGCTATCCCTGCGATTCCACACATATTAATAATGAATATTTTAATCCAAATAGTTTAAAATAGAAGAGTATGAAAATATTTGCTCATACTTTATTCAAAAACGAAGAAAGATGGCTTTGGTATTCTGTAACTTCTGTAATTAACCATGTTGATAAACTTTTACTTTGGGATACTGGATCAACTGATAGGTCTTGGGAAATAGCAACATTACTTAAAAATAAATATCCTACTAAAATTGAACTTAAAGAGTATGGAGAGGTAACTTCAAAGACTTTTACAAAAGTAAGACAAGAAATGCTTGATGCTACCTCTTCTGACTGGTTTTTAGTAGTTGATGCTGACGAAATTTGGTGGGATGAAAAAATTATTAAACTAACTGAAACAATTAGAAATGATAATGACCAACATGAATCTATAATTGTTCCAACAATAAATTTAGTAGGTGATATTTTTCATTTTCAAGAAGGAAAAGCTGGAAAGTATACGTTTAAAGGTAAAACAGGACATTTTAACCTAAGGGCAATAAACAAAAAAATTTCAGGATTACATTCTCAAGGAGTCCATGGTGTTTGGGGTTGGGTAGATGATGAAAACCAAATGATACAGGATAGAGACGAAGATAAACAATTATTATTAGATACACCATATTTACACACAACATTTCTTCCAAGAGGGGAAAGAAGAATTGATGATCTAAATGTTCCAAAAAGAAAACTTAAATTTAAATATGAACTTGGAGAAAAATTTCCACTTGATTTCTATTATCCTGAAAGTCTATTTAAAGGAAAACCTGGGTTTATTTCTTCTCCATGGAAAACTAAATCATTTAAATATATTTCAAGAGCAGTTGTTGAAACTCCATTTCGAAAAATCAACAGGAGAATTTTTAGCAAGGTAGGTTATTAATGTTTAAGAAATACTTTAATTCGGTATATTTATTTATTATTCCTCTTATTATTCTAAGTTTGGGATATTTAATTTTTGGATTAAGAACCAACTCTTATTTTTCAGTTGATGATTTCGCAGTCTTAGCCTATTTAAAGAATCATAATATTTTACAGATGTCTTTTGATTTTTTAATAAATGGAGATGTTTTTGGTTTTAGAAAATTAACAGGTTTCGTTTTTTTTGGTTCACTTTTTAAAATATTTGGTACTAATAACTACGCGTTTGATGTTTTTATGTTTTTAACAAATACTATTAATTTAATTATTTTATTTTTAATTGTTAAAAAATTAACTAAAAATGATTTTACAGCTTTCTTTGTATCATTAATATTTAATAAAAATTATCTTTTCTATTATTCAAATATACATGAACACTTAGTTGCTCTGTTTTGTTTTTTAACAATCTACTTATTTTTAACTTATCCTAAAAAATTCTACTTAAGTGTTATTTCATTTATATTGGCCCTTTTTACAAAAGAAACTGCATTTACAGTTCCTTTGGTTCTTTTTGCAATATCATTTTTCAAGAAGCTAGATAGAAAAAAGATCTATTACTTATTTAGAATTTCAGTTTTATATGGGATCTATGCCAGTTACTTTTTTATTACACAAAAGGTACTTACACCAAACTTTTCATATACAGTAGCTTCTAAAGTAGTTGATTTGTTTAGGGGATTTTTATATTTTGTAGATATAAAAATATTAATTCTTTTAATTTTACTTCCGATTCTTACTAAAAAGTATAAATACTTGCCACTTTTACTTGTTGGTTTAATTACATTAATACCTGCGTCACTTTTGGTTAATAGAAGAGAAATGTATTACATTTATATGCCTTTCGGATATTTATTAATATATTTATCTATGTTTTTACCTAAGTTGAATATAAAAACATCAATAATTTATATTCTTATTCTTTTTATATTTGGAGGAAGAAGTATTTTACCTAAAATTGCATGGCAGGAGTTTCCTAATTGGCAAAAGGTATCTATGTTTAATGTTGTTTCTCGTGTAGAAGGAAACATTAATGTTAACCCCGAAATTAAAAAGATTAATATATCTGATATTAGTTTAGAAAGAGATGCTAATTTAATGTTAGAGTCAGGAACCATTGATTTATTTATCAATAAAACAATAGCTTCAAAATACAGTTTCGTCTACAATAAGGGTGATAATACAATTGAGGTAGAAAAAAGATAAAATTATATTTATGTTAATGTTTACAGCTTGGCCCGAAATGCTTGCTTGGCCATATTTTATTTTAAATGGATGGCTTCCATATAAAGACATAGCAATTGCCCATAATCCTTTGTTAATTATTGTTTTAACTTTATTCTATAAATTGTTTGGAACTGGAATTACCCAACTACAGATTTTTACTTGGGCCTTAATAATAGTTAATTATTATTTGTTATTCTGGGTTACTAAAAAGATTTACAACAAAAATGCTGCAATTCTGGCTTTAGCCTTTTACATTCCGATACAACTTCTCTTTGAAGGTAATGGTCTCTGGTTCGATTTAGCACTGGTACCTTTTGCATTATTACTTTTCTATTTAATAAATAAAAAAAAGTATTTATTAACTGGAATTATGTTTGCATTGGGTTTTTTGACAAAACAAACATTTATTTATTTTTTAATTCCCCTGATTTTACTAAATATTAAAAACAAAAAAAATCTAGTACCAATTATTAAGAAATTTATGATTGGTTTAGTTGCAGTACTTACTGTGTTTGTTTTATCCCTCTTATCTTTTGGAATTTTAGCTGATTTTTATTTCTGGGCTATTAAGTTTGGTGTGTTTTATTTGCCCACTGCTTCTGGCCAGGTAGTATTACCTACATTGAGACAACTTGGATTAGCATTTTTACCTTTTACCATTTCTATTTTTTCTCCGACACTTATTCCCTGGATAGTCTCTGGGTTAATGGGGGTTTATCCTAGGTGGGGTCTATTCCATTTTCAACCAGCACTTCCTTTTTTATCAATCTCTTTTGCATTAGCCTTAGCAAACCTAAAAAGTTTTTCTTTTAAAACTGATAAATTTAAAAAATTATTAATTTTATTTTATATTTTAATCGTTGTGGTAATCTTTATTAGGTTTTTATCTCGAAACTTGGGTGGAGAAGTTCGTTTCTATGAGCAAGATGTAAAAGATGTGGCTACTGAATTAAATATATTAAACCCAAACCATAATGACATATTCGTTCTAAATTATTGGGACAACATTTATGCATTAACTGATTCAATGCCAGTTACTAAACCATGGATCCCATATTTATCTTGGTACCTTAGTGTTCCAGATGTTAAAGAAGAGATATTTTCTGATATAAAGACAAAAATGCCAGAACAAATAGTAGTTGGTACAAAACCTGATTATAATTGGGAAGAGATGAAAGTATTTTTAGAAAGATTTTATAATTGTGTAGAAATGTCTGAAAGGGTTTCAATTTGTAGTAAGAATAATTAAATTAATTAATGAAAATTGCATTTTTAAATAAATACCAAAACAAAGTTAATAGAGGTGCTGAAACTTACGTATTAGAACTTTCTAAAAGATTTTCTAAAAATCATAAAGTTGATGTTATTTCTGATGTTAACTATTTTAGTTTGTTAAAAAATGATTACGATTTAATAATTCCAACTAATGGTAGATTACAAGCTATTTTAGTAAGAATTATAACTTGGCTTAAAAGATCGAAAGTTGTTATCTCTGGTCAATCCGGAAAGGGATTAGATGATAGAATAAATCTTTGTACATTTCCAAATTATTTTGTAGCTTTATCTTCAAAAGCCCTAAATTGGGCTAGAAAGGTAAATCCTTTTGTAAAACTTGTTTATATTCCGAATGGAGTTGACATAAATAAATTTAAACCAGAAGGAGAAAAATTTAAAACTAATCTTAAAAGCCCAATTATTTTATCTGTTGGAGCTTTTACAGAACAAAAAAGACATGGTTTGGTAATTGATGCTGTTTCAAAATTAGATAATGTAAGTTTAATTATTGCTGGAGGTGGGGGAAACTTAAAAGATGAACTTGAAATTAAAGGTAATAAATTATTAGGTTCTAATAGGTTTCAAATTATTGAAATGCCATATGAAAAAATGCCTGAGGTTTATAGATCTGTTAATCTGTTTACTCTTGCCTCTACTCCAACTGAATCTTTTGGGAATGTAATAGTTGAAGCAATGGCTACTAACTTACCAGTTGTAGTTACTAATGATCCAATAAGAAAAGAAATTAGTGGTGATGCAGGTTTATTTGCTGACCCTGAGGATATCGATAGTTATTCAAAAGAATTAGAAAAAGCCTTAAGTTTAAATTGGGAAGATAAACCAAGGAAACAAGCAGAAAAATTTGATTGGGACAAAATTACTAAAAAATATGAAGAAATACTTACTAATCTTTAGTATTCTTATCTTAGCTTTTGTTGTCAGGTTCTATAATTTTTCAAATAGAGTTACGTTTGGTCCTGAACAAGCAAGAAGTTTAGTAGTATCTTCAGAATATATAAATGACAAACCATCCCTTTTGGGGCAAGAATATTTTAGAACTAATAGTTTAGGACAAAAATTATTTACAAGTGCGATATTTAACTATTCACTTGTTCCACTAATTTTTATCTTTAAGTATCAACCGTTACCCATAACTTTATATTTTGCTTTTCTTAATATTATTACTGCAATTGTCTTTTATTTTGTCGTTAAAAAAATATTTAATATAAAATTAGCAGCAATTTCCTTTACACTATTTGTCTTTAGTTATTTAATGATCTATCACAGCATGTTTATTTGGGTTTTAAATTACTTGCCACTTGTTGGAATACTTACCTTTTATCTTTTATATAAAGTTGTTAAAGGAAAAAGTAGTTGGAAAGACATTTTTTTATTAGGTGTATTATCTGGAATTGGGTTTGGGCTTGAATACTTATATGTTTTAACAATTTTAATAGTACTTTATGTTTTATTTAAATATTCAAAAGAAAAATTAAAGACATTGTCAGTATTTTTAATAGGTGCGGTTGTTGGAGATTTACCCCAAGTACTTTTTGATTTAAAACACAATTTTTATCATTTAAAAACATTGTGGCAATATACTCTAGATACATTTAGAGGAGTTTCTGATGCTGGTTTTACTTATTATCATTTTTTACATTTTTGGCCATTAGTAATTTTAGCTATTTCATATCTTGTTTATATTGTTATTCAAAAAAATAAACATTTAGGAATATTATTGATAGTTATTTATATAATAGTTAACCTTAATTCTTCTTTGATTAATTTTAATAAACCTGTAGGTATGTCAGAAGGTCTTAATCTTACCAAACTTATTAAAACGTCTAAAATAATTGCAGAAAAATCATCAAATAATTTTAATATTGTTACTCTTTACGATTTTGATACAAGAGGATACACCTTAAGATATCTTACTAAATATATTTTCAATAAAACTCCAATGGGGATTTTAGATTATCCTTCTTCACCTGAGATTTTTTCGTTAGCTGAAAATAATTACAATTTTAAAGGATCAGTTCCGTGGGAACTTACATTTTTAAAGCCGTATAATATAGAAGTTATAGAAAAAATAGGAGACGATTTTAGTCTCTATAAAATTACAAAAAAATAAATTCTTATGAAAATATCAATAATTATTCCCACATATAACGAAGAAGAAGTAATTTTGACTTGTTTAGAGTCACTTTCAAAACAAACAATTAAAGATTTTGAAGTAATCATTGTTGATGATGGGTCTACTGATTTAACCATACAGAAAATTAAATCATCGTCTTTAGAAAGATATTTTCCATTAAAGATTCTTTCTCAAAAACACTTAGGTGCAGGAGCTGGTAGAAACTTAGGGGCAAAGCAATCTAAGGAAGATATATTAGTCTTTGTCGATGCTGACATGACATTTGATAGAAACTTTTTGAAAATGTTAACCAAACCAATAATTTCTGGAAAAACTAAAGGAACATTTTCCAAAAATGAATATGTAGCTAACTGGAATAATATTTGGGCCAGGTGTTGGAACATAAATGAAGGTTGGAAAGAAAAAATGCGACATCCTAATAACTATCCTGATAAACAGAAAGTATTTAGAGCTATTTTAAGGTCAGAATTTAATAAAGTTGGTGGGTTTACTCCAGGAGGTTACAATGATGATTGGAGTTTATCTGAGAAATTAGGTTATGAATCAGATGTAGCAACTAACGCAATTTTTTATCATAAAAACCCTGAAAGTTTAAAGGAAGTATTTAAATCTGCTAAATGGGTGGGTAAAAGACCTTATAAATTTAGAATTTTAGGGACAATTTTTGCACTCATTCGTTCATCTTTTCCAACCTCAATATTAGTAGGTTTATTTAAGGCAGTAATATCGGGCCAATTTGGTTTTATTCTATTTAAAATAGTTTACGATCTTGGAATCTTTATAGGAATATTAAACTATCTTTTTTTTAAAAAAGGATCCAAATAATAAAGTTATTTACCCAAAAGAAAAACTTTCCATGATGAATTTGGTATATCCCAAGAATTTTCTAGTTTACCTTTTTTAAATATCTTTATTTCATATGCGCTGTCTTTTAAAATTTCCTCATAAGGTTTGTATGTAATTACAAAAAGGTGATCTGAAATTTCATATTCATTCTTATTTTTTAAATTAATCCCTTTAATTAATAAAAGATCTCTGTATCTTCTGCCATAAGTATTTGGATCAGGACTTTGAAGTACTACTGTGTTTACATTTTTTAAGTCCTTAAGTTTTATCTCGTCTCCCATAATTTGGGCAATATTTCTAATTGCAGGAATATTTGTTTCCCAAGTTACATTATTTATTATTTTAGGAAAATTAATTAAAGAAGAAATAATGATTATAAATATAAGTATTTTTGAAATTAGATTTCCTATTCCTTCTCGTTTGTAAATTAAATAAGTAAATAAAAATGGTAGAGAAGCTAATAGGTAATGATCGTAATAATTTTTAGTTAAAGTTAAAAGTAAACCAGAAAAGATAAAAATAAATAAATAATTTAAAGAGGAAGATCTTTTTTTAATATCTATCCAAACTAAAGGAACAATAAAAATAATTGAAAATAATACTAAATAATTATTTGAAATCACATAGTTTCCAATTTTTGAGAAGGTACCTAAAATTCCTAAATTACTATCTAGATTATTAAAATAAAGAATTCTTGATAAAAATAAATCAGGTTTATGAGTTAGATCAAAAAGAATGAATGGTGAAATTGCAAAAAATGACCCAAATGAAAAATTTATTATGTCTTTGTAATTTTTACTTCTTATAGAATCTTTTAAAATTACTAACCAAAGTCCAAAGGTAGTAAATGCTCCAAGATAATGGTGGTGAATAGTAAGTCCTAAAAATAATCCTGATAGAATGTATTTAAATTTATTTTTAGAAAGAAGCATAATAATTGAAAGAGCTGACCAAAAAGGCATAAAGTTAGGATTCCATGCCCAACGAGACGGAATTAGAATTGCTGACCAAAAAATTATTAAAAGTAAAGTTAAAACTTCAGATTTTTTATTTAGTTTGTAACTAATTATCAAAAATAGTATTCCCGTGATAACTCCCCAAAAGGCTGCACCGTAAGCTGTACTTGCCGGATCAAAGTTTCCAATTACTGCAAATGGAATTAACATGTAATATGTTAAGGATCCAAAAACTTTGTTTCCATCTTCAGAAATTGGACCTATTAAAGTTATGTCTTTTTGGATATAAATTCTTCTGATATTCACAAGATCGCTTGATTCGTCCCAAATAAATCTAGCAGTTTTTTCAAGGTTAAAAAATCTTGTAAAAATAAGAAGAATTATAAAAAGTCCTACGGTGAGGAATCTCATATAGAATGATGATATCATAAGTTGGTATGGCGATATTTTTAATACTTATTTTAAGTACAGTTTTAAGACTTGTATCAATTAATCAATCTCTTTGGCTTGATGAAGCAATTGGGGCATTGGTAGTTAAGAATATGAGTTATTTTGATATTTTTACTAAGTTTTCTTTAGCTGATAATCATCCACCCCTTTATTATTTAACTTTAAAACTTTGGACAAACTATTTTGGGTATTCTGAAATTGGTTTAAGAAGTTTATCAGTTCTTTTTGGTCTTGGAACTATTTATTTAGTTTATAAATTAACCAAAAGTAAAATGGCTACACTATTAATTGCAACAGCTCCACTTCATATTTATTATTCTCAGGAAGCAAGAATGTATGTAATGGCAGGATTTTTATCTATTCTTGCCGTATATCTTTTTATTAAAAATAAATTTTTACTACTTTCTTTAACAATTTGTGCCTTAATTTTTACAGATTATGTACCAGTATTTATACTTCCTGTCTTTTGGATATATGCGATTTTAACTAAAAAAAATTTAGCTTGGTGGAAAATGTTTTTACTTTCTCATATTCCACTAATTTTATTAGGGCTTTTTTGGGAACCTGTATTTATGTTTCAATCAGAAAGTGGAAGTAGATTATTACAAACACTACCAGCTTGGCAAAATGTTGCAGGTGGAGCTACTTTAAAACAATTGATTCTTTTTTGGAATAAATTAATTTTGGGAAGAATTTCTTTTTATCCAAAACAAACTTATTATGGACTTATTTTGCTTTCTTCTATTCCATTTATTCTTTCTTTAAAGAAAAGTTTTAAGAAAGAAAATTTAATCTATTGGCTTTGGTTTCTAGTTCCACCCGCAATAGGTTTTGTAGTCTCATTTGTATTTCCTGCATTTATCTATTTTAGATTTTTATTTGTTGTACCAGCTTTTTATATTTTAGTTTCTAAAACAAAAAGCAAATTATTAATTACATTAATGCTTTTAGTAAATTTAATAGGATGGGGGATTTATGTAACTGATAAAACTCAACAAAGGGAAAACTGGAAAGAAGCGGTTTATTTTGTCGAATCAAACTTAAAAACAAATGAAGCAATAGTTTTAAATTATCCTGAACCTTTTGCACCATATAAGTGGTATTCAACTAAGGGAAATAAAGTTATTTCAGCCGCAGATTCAATTTCAGTTAATTCTGAGTTAACAAAAACTAAAGTTTCAAAACTCTTGCAAAATTACAAAGGACTTTATTATTTTAATTATCTTGAAGATTTAACTGATCCAAACCAAATTGTTAGAAAAGAGCTTAGTGGTTATGGATATAAAAAAAGTAAAACGTTTAGCTTTAATAGTGTGGGTGAAGTAGAATATCTTATTAAAGAGTAGTAATACTTTAAATAAAAAAATAATAATTTATGAAAATTGCAATTGATTTATCTCAAATTATTTATGGAACTGGTGTATCTCATTATAGAGAAAACCTGGTTAGGAATTTATTAAAAATTAATAAGCAAAGCTTGGCCAGCGGTGCTGGTAAAGAAAATGAGTATTTGTTGTATGGAGGATCATTAAGAAGGAAAAAAGAATTAGAACAAAAGATTAACAAATTAGGAAGTAATTTAAATGTTAAAGTATTCCCAATTCCTCCAACGTTGGCTAACTTGATTTGGAATAAACTACATATTTTACCGATTGAAAAATTAATAGGGGAAGTAGACTTAATCCATACTTCTGATTGGGCAGAGCCTCCAACTAAAATTTCAAAAGTAACAACAATTCATGATTTAATTCCAATTAAGTTTCCAAAACTAACACCAAGGGTAATAGTTGAAACACATAGAGAAAGATTAAAGTGGGTAGCTAAGGAATCAAAAAGAATTATTGTTCCCAGTCTTTGTACTAAAGGTGATCTAATTAGTTTAGGATTTGATGAAGAAAAGATAAGAGTAATTCCAGAAGCTCCAAATCTTTTTAAGGCTAGTGAAAAAGAAGTAGAAGCAGTGAAAAAGAAATATAATATTCATGAAAACTATATTATTACGATTGGAGTTAACTCTAGAAAGAATGTAAAGAGAATTATTGAAGGATATCACCTTTCTAAAGCTGGAAGGAACTTAAAATTGATTGTAGTGGGTGAGATGATAGGTTCTAAGTTATTGGATGAAAGAGGGGTAAGATTTTTAGGACATGTAGACGATTCAGATCTAGAAGCTCTTTTAACAGGTTCTAAAGCTTTAGTATTTGCCTCTATTTACGAAGGATTTGGCATACCAATACTTGACGCTTTTAATTGTTGTGTTCCTGTTGTTGCCTCAAATGTTTCTAGTATGCCTGAAGTTTCAGGAGGAGCAGCAATATTGGTTGATCCTTATGACGTAAATTCAATTGCAGATGGAATTACAGAAAGTCTTGAAAAACCTAAAACACTTATAGATAAAGGTCTAAAAAGAATAAAAGACTTCTCTTGGCAACATACAGCAGAAGAAACACTAAAAGTTTATAAAGAAATTATTTAAAATTAGGCAAATGCACAGGCCTTTTTGAGGGTTTCTATATCTTTTCCATGACGATCTGACCTAAGTTGTTGTGCTTCAACCTTTCTTTCAATTGAATCTAATTGTGCTCCAACATCCTTAATATCTTCTTTTGTGGCCATCTCACTTCTAATGGATTTAATATCTTCTTTTGTGGCCATCTTTTTGTTCATCTCATCTAGAACAGGTAGAATTATTTCAGACATACCTTGATTGAATAATTCAACAACTTCATTTTTATCTTTCTTTGTCATGAATTCATATTATTACTGACTTAATTTTTAGTCAATGATACAATCTAAATATGAAGGTGCTGATTTTGACTACGAAAGCTACTAAAGATGAACTTTTGGAGATCAGAGAACATTTTCAAGGATATGTGAAAGTGGTAGTTGATATAGAAAAAGAGATTTTATGTGCTGGAGCGGATAGACATGTAGACGAGGAACAAGAACTTCTAAAAGATGGATCTATTCAAGTTAATTTATGGGGAGGTGGTTTAGATTTAGAGACAGGTGAAATTGATTATAATTCTATGATAAATTTAAGACCAAATCAAGAAAATCCTAGCCGTGACATACTTTTGAAAGAAATAAGAGGAAAATTTAATATGATTGTTAATAAAATTTTAAAATGAGTGAACAAAAACAACTAGTAATGGATATAGCTATGAACCTAAATCGTATCGGTAATTGGGTTGCCGATGATTTTGACAGGAATAATAGAAAAATTAACATTTTTATACAGAATACTGATAGTTATATAGGTAAAGTGGGAGGAGTAAATTCTAGATTTCAAAAAACCTGGGATTTTTTCTTAAGATCTTACCTTGTTGCGAAGAGAGATTTAAAAAATAATGCAGAAAGCCTTATGACTCTTGGAAATATCTTGTCGCATAGAGCAAAATTTGTTTAAATTATTATAATGATAATAGGAATTGATGGAAATGAAGCAAATGTAAAAAATAGAGTAGGGGTTAATAAATATGCATTTGAAATGATTTGGGGATTATACAAATTAACTCAAAATAAGCCTTATGAACATAATCTCATAGTTTATCTTAAAAATGTACCTTTAGAAGATCTTCCAAAAGAAAGAGAAAATTTTAAAATAAAGGTAATTCCGGGAGGAGGACTCTGGATAATTACAAAACTAACCCCTTACCTTTTTAGAAATCCTGAAAAAATTGAAGTTTTATTCTCTCCAAGTCATTACACACCCCCATTATTGACAATTCCTCGCGTATGTTCAATAATGGATCTAGGTTACCTCAAGTTTTCGGGACAATTTGAAAAAAAGGTACTTTGGCAGTTAAAGTGCTGGAGTGCTATTAGTATTTTGGTCTCCAAACAGATACTTACTATATCAGAAAGTACTAAAAAGGATATTGTACGACATTATCCTTTTGCATCAAAAAAAACTACAGTTACGCTATTAGGATACGAGAGAGATAAATCTAAAATCGAAATTTCTGATGACCTTGTACGACGAATCAAAAATAGATACTCCATAGTTGATGACTATATTCTTTATCTTGGAACCCTTAAACCATCAAAAAATATTATTGGATTGATAGATGCTTTTTCTGAAATTGCTAAAAATATCAAGTTAGTCATCGCTGGCAAGAAAGGTTGGATGTATGGAGAGATTTTTGAAAGAGTTAAGAAATTAAAATTAGAAGACAGAGTTATTTTTACTGATTTTTTTCCAGAAGAAGACAAACCAGCACTTATTAAAGGTGCTAAAGTCTTTATTCTTCCTTCTTTTTGGGAAGGGTTCGGATTAGATATTGTCACTAGCATGGCCTTAGGAGTGCCAGTTGTTGCTTCTAATGTAGGGTCATTGTCTGAAGTTGTAGGAGAAGCAGGCATATTAATTGATCCTGATAGTGTGAAAAGTATTAGAGAAGGTATTGAAAAAGTATTAAATATGAGTGAATTAGAATATAATGAGTTAGTTGAAAAAGGTCTTGCCCAGGCTAAAAAGTTCTCCTGGGAAGTCTGTAGCAAGAAAACATTAGAAATAATTTTAAAAAGTAAATAATTTTAAATATGACATTTTTAAAAGATAAAAACGGAAAAGAATTAAAATTTAATGAGGCTATACTTAAAATAGTAGATAGACTTAGCAATTATTGGTTAGACTTCACACTTATGTTGCTTCGCTGGATTGGTCATTTCCCTTCTCATTCTGTTAGAAATTTAAAATATAGAATTTTTGGAATAAAAATAGGAAAAGGATCAACTATTCATATGTGGGCAAGTTTCTTTGATCCTAAAAATATAACAATAGGAGAAGACACAATTATTGGGGATCATGCATTTTTAGATGGTAGAGATAAACTAACAATAGGAAATCATGTTGATATAGCTTCCTCTGTAATGATTTATAATTCAGAACATGATTTAGGAAAAGTTGATTTTTCAGCTATCTTAGCTCCTGTTGAAATTGGGGACTATGTATTCATAGGTCCAAGAGTAACCATAATGCCTGGAGTAAAGATTGGTAAAGGGGCAGTCATCGCAGGAGGAGCTGTGGTTACTAAAGATGTAGAGGATTTTACAATTGTAGGCGGAGTTCCTGCAAAATTAATTGGTGAAAGACCAATTAAAGATTTAAATTATAAACTTGGTCGTGCTAGATTATTCCAATAAATGAAGAAATTATTAGTTATTTTATTTTTTATTTCTAGTGTTTTACTTTTTGTCTATGTAAATTTACCCAACCCGGAATTTCCAGAGCCTCCTACTGATTCTTTACGATCAAAAGAACCTGCCGATTCTGAAACTTCATTAAGACGAGCTTATTTTACAAATTTGACCAGAGAAGAAGTTATTAATCATTACAAAAAAGAATTCAATAAAGGTTTTAATATTTATACTCCAAGATTAAATTACCCACCTGAAGAATCACAAACTATTATAAGAGATCAAACAATGAGCACCTTCTTAGAAGAAATTGTCCATCCTTTGAGAGAATCAATTTATATTAACGGTTTTGAACCAAAACTTAAAAAAGATACTATAATTATTGAAGGTAGAAACTGGAGACAAAAAATAATTATAAGGTATGTTCCAAGTTCAATTTGGATTAGATTTTTAGTATTAGGTTTAACTCTTGCGACTACATTTGTTTTAGTGAGAGAATACAGCTATGTCAAAAAATGAAATACAGTTATCTATTGTAATAATATCTTCAAAGATTGATTATTTGACTGATTGTTTAAAAACCGCATATTTAGCCTTAAAAGGAATTAAAAACGAAATTATTATTGTTGATAATGCTTCACAAGATAAAGTGGGAGAACAAATAAAAGTAAAATTTCCTGAGGTAAAAATAATAAGAAGAGAAGTAAATGGAGGTTTTGGTGAAAACAATAATATGGGCATGAAAATTGCCAAGGGAAAATACATTCTTCTTTTAAACGATGATACTAAGATATTAAACAAAAATATATTTAAAGAAATGATTGCTTGGATGGATTTGCATCCTAAAGTAGGTCTATCTTCTTGCGCTTTGGTAAATCCTGATGAGAAAACATATCAAGGTTCAGGTGGATATTTTCCAACTCTTTCAAGAGTTATTGCTTGGATGACGTTTTTGGATGATATTCCATATATAGATAAAATAATTAAACCATATCACCCGATGCATGGATTCTCATTTTTTCACACAAACGAAGATTACTTTAAAAAGATTCATAAACAAGATTGGGTTACAGGAGCATTTTTCTTTATGCGAAGAGAAGCAATGGATATGGCAGGATTTTTTGATGAAGATTTCTTTTTATATGTTGAAGAAGTAGAACTTGCATATAGATTTGTTAAGGTTGGTTGGGAAGTTTGGTATCTACCAAAATGGAAGACTTTACACTATGGAATGATTACGACAGGTAGTGAAAAAGCAATGACAATGGAAATGCAAAATTTAAAACTTTTTTACAAAAAACATATGCCGAATTGGCAATTACCAATATTAACTTTTACCCTAAAATTTGGGGCATTTATTAGAATTTTATTCTATGGTTTATCAAAGCCAGATATAGCCAAGATTTATGCAAAAATTCTTAAAAATATCTAATTCTTTATATAAATATTTAATAACTGCAATATTAATTTCAGTTCCACTGTATCCTAAGTTTCCACTTTTTAGAATTCCTGGAACATATGTTTCAATTCGATTGGAAGATTTTTTAATTGCAATTACATTGGTTTTATTTTCTATTCCACTAATTAAAAATTTTAGAAAAGAGTTTTTTAAAAATATACTTTCAAATAAAATTTTAAGATCTATTTTAATATTTTTAGGTATAGGTTTAATTTCACTAATATCGGGACTTTATTTAACTAAAACTGTTGTATCTAGTATAGGTTTCTTACATTTATTACGAAGAATTGAGTATTTATCAATGTTCTTTGTTGGATTTTTATATTTAAAGTCTAATGAGGACAAAAATTTCTCAGAATATTTAATTAAAATTCTTCTTTTAGTTAATTTATTGGTATTTTTGTATGGTTTTGGACAAAAATATTTCAGCCTGCCGGTAATTATTACTCAGAATGAAGAATACTCAAAAGGAATTGCACTTCTTTGGACACCAGGGTCACATATTAATTCAACATTTGCTGGTCATTATGATCTTGCTTCATATCTAGTATTAACGATCCCAATTTTTATAGCCTGTTTTTTTACGTTAAAAAATAAATTTACAAAAATAATATTGGCTATATCAATTGGTTTTGGTTTTTGGCTTTTTTCATCGGCAGTTTCGCGGATTTCAATTGTTTCATTTGTTTTAGCTAGTGTAATTACTCTTTATTTACTTAAAAAATATAAGGAAATATTGGTTATCTTTCTAATAAGTGCATTAATTTTTGGATTTTCTGCTGACCTTCGTGTGAGATTTAAAAGACTTATTGACGTGACTTTAAATAAAATATCAACTGTTCAATCAATTGTAATAGCCGCGGACACAGAGGAAGTTCAAGTTTTTGAGGATAGATCAACTTCAATAAGATTTAATGTAGAATGGCCCAGAGCTGTTAGAGCATTTACAAAAAACCCACTTCTTGGAACTGGATATTCATCAATTAATCTTGCAACCGATAATGATTATTTAAGATTATTGGGAGAAGTAGGATTATTAGGTTTTTTTGCTTTTGGGTTAATATTTATTCATATATTTAAATCTATTAAAAATATGTGGCCACTCGAAAGATATTTTGAAGGTTTTGATTTAATATTAATTACAAGTTTAATAGGTTCAACAATAGGTATTTTATTAACAGCTTTTTTTATTGATATATTTGAAGCTTCTAAATTTGCTATAATTTTTTGGTTAATGATGGGATTAATGATTGGTCGACTTAGTAATACTAAAAACAAAATTAAATTAATATGAACAATATATTTATACGTTTAAAGACTCTCGTGAAAAATGAGTATTTTATTCTTTCATTAATAGTTCTTTTAGGCTTAATTATAAGGCTTTATAAAATCAATAATCCAATTGCTGACTGGCATTCTTGGCGACAATCGGATACTTCTGCGGTATCTCGTAATTTTATTAAAAATGGTATAAACATGCTTTACCCTACTTATGACGACATAAGTAGTATACAAAGTGGAATCGATAATCCAAAAGGCTTGAGAATGGTTGAGTTCCCGATTTATAATGCAGTTCATGCAACTGCATTCTCTTTTGTAGGTTTTTTTAATTTAGAAACCTGGGGAAGATTATTATCAGTATTATTCGCCCTAATCTCAGCTTGCTTCCTCTTTTTAATAGGCAAAAAAATTTATTCATCAAGAATTGGTTTGATTGCATCGTTTTTTTATTTAATCATTCCCTATAACATATTTTTTACGCGGACAGTACTTCCTGAATCATTAGGTGTTTCATTTGCTCTTTCTGGAATGTATTTTTTAATTTGTTTTTCTAAAAAAGAAGATTATTTAAATTTAATTCTATCTGGTATTCTTTTTTCATTAAGTTTACTTATTAAACCATTCTTTATTTTTTATTTCATTCCATTTATCCCAATTTTTTGGTGGAAAGTAAAATTATTTAAAAAGTTAGTAATATTTTCTTTAATTACATTTTTACCTCTTTTATTATGGCGTTTTTGGATATCAAATTTTCCAGAAGGAATCCCATTTTTTAAGTGGGCTTTTAATGGAGATAGAATAAGGTTTCACCCAGCATTTTTTAGATGGATATTTGGAGAGAGACTGGGGATATTGATATTAGGTACTTGGGGATTAGTTCCATTTTTTGGAGGAATAATTGCTAAATTTAAAAACAAATTTTCTCTACATTTTATTTTAGGAATGTTTCTTTATGTAACAGTAGTAGCTACAGCTAATGTTAGACATGATTATTATCAGATTATGACTATACCTGCAATTTCACTTATGCTGTCTTTGGGATCAATTTGGCTTTGGAAAAAGTCTAAAATAATTCTATTTTTATCAATACTTATTATGATGATAATTGGTTGGGATAAAATCAAGCCCTTTTATCAAATAAATCACCCTGAATTAATTGAGGTGGGAAAAATTGTTGATACTAAACTTCCTGAAGACGCTTTAATAATTGCTCCCTATACAGGAGATACGGCATTTTTATATCAAATGAACAGAAAAGGCTGGCCAGCAATTGACGCTTCAATTGATAATATTATAGAAAGAGGAGCAGATTATTATGTTTCGATCGATTTGGGTTCAAAAGATACAACTGATTTTGAAAAAAGATTTGTGACATTACAAAAAACTAGTAAATACATAATTCTTGATTTACATAAAGAATTAGTAAATAAATAATTAAAATATGAAAATTTTAATGCTTACTCCCTACCTACCTTTTCCTGATTCTTCAGGAGGACAAATTCGTTCTTACAATTTAATTAAAGATTTAAGTAAAAAACATGAGATTACTCTTTTTTCTTTAATTAAAGATGATTCAGAAAAACGTTTTACCAAAGAATTAGAAAAATATTGTAAAGAAATTAAAGTCTTCAAAAGGTCCAAGTCTCCCTGGACTTTAAGAAACATTTTATTAACAGGATTTGGTCCCTATCCATTTTTGGTTATAAGAAATCTTTCACCAAAAGAAAAATATGCAGTAAAAGAAGAAATAGAGAAAAATCATTATGACTTAATTCATGCGGAAACTTTTTATGTAATGCCTCATATCCCAAACACGAAGATCCCAATTTTATTAGTTGAACAAACAATTGAATACTTAGTTTATAAACATTATGTTGAAAGTATAAAAAATCCACTTTTAAAATGGCTTCTTTCAATTGATGTAACCAAACTAAAGTTTTGGGAAACAAATTTTTGGAAAAAAGCTGATGGAGTGGTGGCAGTATCAGAAGCTGATAAAGGGGAAATGCTTAAATTAGTTTCAAATCTTTCTGTTGATTTAGTCCCTAATGGAGTAAATCTTTCATTTTTTAAAATAAAAACTAATTGGGATGAAAAAGACCAAAAAATATTATTTGTTGCGAATTTTAAATGGTTACAAAATGCTGAGGCTGCGGAACTTCTTTTAGAGAAAGTATTTCCAGTTGTGTTAAAGAAAAATTCAAAAGCTAAGATTTTAATAGTTGGCCAATATGTTCCTGAAAACATAATTTCTAAAGCTTCAAAAAATATTATTGTTAGAAATTTAAAAGAAGATGATCAAGACGGAATAAGACAAGCTTATTATGAATCTTCAGTATTTGTTTCTCCTCTAAGGGGTCCAGGCGGAACTAGACTTAAACATTTTGGTGCAATGGCGGCTAAACTTCCACTTATTACTACTTCAGTTGGAGCAGAAGGGTTAGGTGCTAGGGATGGCGTTAATATTATTGTAAGAGATACGCCCGAGGACATAGCTAAAGCTACCCTTGAAATACTATCAAATATAAAATTAGCAGAAATAATTGCCAATAATGCAAGAAGACTAGTTGAAGAAAAATATAGTTGGTATAAAATGGGGGAATACTTAGATAAAATATATGAACAAACCAAAGCTATCAGTAATAATTCTTAATTACAATACAAAAGAACTTTTAGCAGATTGTTTAAGATCTGTAAAAACTTATATGGACGAAGTATCTATGGAAGTTATTGTTTCTGATAACGCTTCAACTGATGGTGGTCCAGATATGATTAGAAAAAATTTTCCTTGGGTAAAATTAACCGAAGGGCCTAATAGTGGTTTTTCCAAAGGAAACAATAGAGCTAAAAATTTAGTCAATGGTGAAATGGTACTTTTCTTAAACCCTGATACTGTAGTTCATAAAGATGTATTTTTAAAAACTGTTAGATATTTAGAAGAACACACTGATGTTGGTGCAGTAACTTGTAAATTAGTCTTACAAAATGGAAAAATTGATAAAGACATAAGAAGAAGATTTCCTACTCCGTGGATTTCATTTAGTCATTTAATTTTAAAAATGAATAAAGAGTATTATTATGAGTCTATTCCAGAGAATGCAACTCATGAAGTTGATGCTATTCAAGGAGCTTTCTTTTTGACATGGAAGAAAATTTTAGATAAGGTTGGATGGTTTGATGAAGAGTATTTTTTTGATGGAGAAGATATCGATCTTTGTTATCAAATACATAAAGCTGGATATAAACTTGTTTATTATCCAGATACTTACATAACACATTTAAAAGGTGTAACCAAAGGTAAGGTTAAAAAATGGAATCATAAAGTTGATCCAAAACAAAAAATGAAACTTCGTCTAGCAGGAGTTGCTTCAATGGAAAGGTTTTATAGAAAAAATCTCTGGAATAATTATCCACTTTTATTTTCTTATTTTGTTATTTTAGGAATTAAGTTATTTAAAGTTGTAAGGTTTATCAAAGTAAGACTAACCTCTTAAATTAAAAAAAAGATGAAGATACTCCTAGACTGTCGATTTTATGGATTAGAAAATGGTGGCTTAGGTAGATATACCATAAATTTGTTAAATAATTTATCCTCAATTGATAAAAACAATGAGTATACAGTTTTACTGCGTAAAAAATATTTTGAGGAGTTAAGTTTCCCCAAAAATTTTAAAAAGATTTTGGTTGACTTAAAACCATATAGTTTTTTAGAACAGATTACTATTCCATTTATAATATTTAAAGAAAAACCAGACCTTTCTCATTTCCTTCATTTTAACGCCCCACTTTTAACTCCAAAGCCTTACGTAGTAACAATTCATGACATGATAATGCATAAATCTAAAGGCCTGGAAACAACTACTCTTAATCCGATCTACTATTTAATTAAAAGATTTGTTTATAAATTTGTTTTTAAAAATGCTTTAATTAATTCTAATAAGATTATTGTTCCATCAGAGACTGTTAAAGATGAACTTAATGATTTTTTTAAATTAGATTTGGAAAAAATTAAAGTTAGTTATCTAGGTTTAGATTATAAAATTTTGAAGCCTAATTTACAAAGTATAACTAAAAAATATTTTGTTTATGTGGGAAATGCTTATCCACATAAAAATTTAACAAAATTAATTGATGCGATTGGACTTTCTAAAGTTACCTTAAAAATAAGTACTTCTAAAAATAGTTTTAGTAAAAATCTTATTAATATTATTAAAGAAAAGAAATTAGAAAAATATGTTAAAGTTTTAGGGTTTTTAGATGACTTAGAAATTGTAAAATTATACCAAGATTCAGTTGGATTTATTTATCCATCATTAATTGAAGGATTTGGGTTTCAAGGTTTAGAAGCATTATCTTCAGGAACATTACTTTTAGCATCAAATATTCCTGTATTCAAAGAAGTTTATAAAAATAATGCAATTTATTTTGACCCTAATAGTTCAGATTCAATAGCTAATGCTATCAATGAAGCTTTAAAAATTAATTCTCTTAAAAGATTACAAATGATTCAAGATGGTCAGAAATTTATTTTAAAATATTCATGGGAAAAAACGACTTTAGAAACTATAAAAATTTATGAATCTATTAGATAACAAAAATGTTGCAATTGTTTATGATAGGGTAAATAAATGGGGGGGAGCAGAAAGAGCACTTTTAACACTTCATGAGATGTTTCCAAGAGCTCCACTTTATACAGCTGTTTATGATCCTAGTCGTGCTTCTTGGGCAAAAGTCTTCCCAAAAATTTATACTACTTTTTTACAAAATATTCCTTTTGCAAAAAGTAACCATGAATATATAGGTTACTTGATGCCTCTAGCCTTTGAGACATTTGATTTTAGTAAATATGATTTAGTCATATCAGTTACATCTGAAGCAGCTAAGGGAATTATTACAAAACCTGCCACTCTTCATGTTTGTTATCTTTTGACTCCCACTCGATATCTCTGGAGTCATTACAATTTGTATTTTAAAAATCCAATCTTGAAATTTTTTTCTAAACCAGTTGTTAATTATTTAAAAGATTGGGACAAAATTGCAAGTAATAAACCAGATGAAATAATTGCAATTTCTACTGAAGTTCAAAGGAGAATAAAAAATTATTATGGAAAGATAAGTCAAATAATTTTTCCACCTGTCAATTTATCTAAAAATCTTGAAGAAAAGATAGATTTTAAAGAAGGAAAATATCACCTTGTTGTAAGTAGATTAGTTACTTACAAAAAAGTCGATTTAGTTGTCGATACATTTAATAAGTTAAAACTTCCTCTCGTTATAGTTGGAAATGGTTTGGAATTTAATAATTTAAAGCTTAGAGCAAAAAATAATATTAAATTTGTTAGAAATATTTCTGACAAAGAATTGTGTGAGTACTATAAAAATGCTAAAGCATTAATTATGTCTCAAGAAGAGGATTTTGGTATGACTTCAATTGAGGCTCAAAGTTTTGGTGTCCCAGTTATTGCATACAATAGGGGTGGAGCAAAAGATACAGTAGTGGATGGCATGACTGGGGTTTTATTTGAGGACCAAAATATTAAAAGTTTGACATCTGCAATTGCAAAATGTAGTAAAATAAGCTTTAATCATAAGTACCTAGTTGAAAATGCTAAAAATTTTTCAAAAGAAAGATTTAAAGAAAACCTACAAAGATCACTTGTACGCGCTTATACTAGCAGGGGGTGGGGGAACTCGTCTCTGGCCAAAATCTCTTGAAAGGACTCCAAAACAATTTTTAAAGATATTTGATAATAAAACTTTAGTTGAAATTACAGGTGAAAGATTAAGTAAATTTTTACCTTGGGATAAAATATTTGTAGTCACTACCTCCAAGCCATATGGTGACGAGATTAAAAAGCTTCTACCTAAAGTTCCAACAGAAAATGTGTTAGTTGAGCCAGAAAGAAAAGATAGTGCGGCGGCACATGCTTTAGGAGCTATTTATATACTGAATAAAGATCCCGAGGCTGTTATTATTAATGCTGCTTCTGATCATATAGTGAGCCCTCAATTAAATTATGAAAAAACAATGTTTGCTGCTAGTAAATATGCTTTTGAGAATAATTGTTTAATTTCAATTGGTATTAGGCCAACGTATCCGCATACAGGAATGGGCCATCTAAAAAAAGGAGAAAAAGTTGCAGTATCTGAAGGAAGGTATGTATATAAATTGGATAAGTTTGTTGAAAAACCACCCCTTGAGATAGCTAAAAAATATACAGAGTCTGGTGATTATTTTTGGAACGCAAATCATTATGTCTGGAGAGCAGACAAATTTTTAGATGAAGTTAAAAATTATGCAAAAACACTTTATCAAGGAATTGAGGTTATAAAAGAAAACTTGGGTAAAAGTGATGAAAAGGGGATTATTGAAAGGGAATACAAGAAATTTGAAAAGATTTCGATCGATTATGCTATATCTGAAAAGTCCAAAAATTTCTTTATGATAATTGCAGATTATGGTTGGACAGATATTGGAGATTGGAATGAGGTTTGGAAGAATTTACCAAAAGATGTTGATGGAAACGTAGTAATTAAGGGTGATGAGAAAGGTGGAGAAGTAATAAATATTGATACAACCGATGCTTTGATTCACTCAAATGGTAGATTAATAGCTGCAATTGATGTTGATAACTTAATAATTGTTGATACTAAGGAAGCGTTACTTGTATGTTCTAAGAGCCATGCACAATCCGTCAAAAAAATTGTCGAACTCTTGAAGGATCAGGGAAGGAAAGAACTTCTTTAAATTGCCTTATGTTTTTTGATATTATAAAACGAACAATAGATATAGTCGCCTCAATAATACTTCTTATTGTCTTCTCTCCTATAATAATTGCTACAGCCATAGCTATCAAAATTACTTCTGAGGGATCTATTTTTGTCGAAAAAACCAATTCACATATGAAAAGATTAGGGAAAAATGGAAAGACCTTTAGACTTTATAAATTTAGATCAATGATTCTGTATGGAGACATTTTAGAAAAAACTCATCCTAAATATAAAATTGCCTATATTCAAAAACATTCTGGAGGTAGTTACAAACCAAAAAAGGATCCGAGAGTTACAAAGGTAGGTAAATTTATTAGAAAACATTCAATAGACGAAATGCCACAACTCATTAATGTTTTAATGGGAGACATGAGTATAGTTGGCCCTAGACCCTATCTAAAAGAAGAATTAGATGAGCAGATGGAAAAATATCCTGGCACTGAGAAATATGTAAAAGAGATGCAAAAAGTAAAACCTGGAATTACTGGTTATTGGCAGGTTGAAGGAAGAAGTGATGTTAATTTTGATAAAAGAATTGAAATGGATGCGTTTTATGCTAGAAAAAAATCTTTATTTTTTGATTTTTTAATTATTATTAAAACTCCGTGGGTTATGATTTCTGGAAGGGGTGCTCGATAATTTTTCTCCATTGATATACAATGAATTAATAATATGGAACCCCAGCCCACCATACTAATTCCTAAAATTGATCCAGAAAAAAATGGAGAGGTTCTAGAATCTAAAAAAAAGTTAAAAATAAAACCAATTGTTATTGTTATTCCTTCAGTAATTTTAGCTTTATTGGCAATTTTTATAGTTCCACTTCTAATTTTTTTTACAAAAGTTAAAGCAGAATATGCAAAAATTCAACCAATACTTGTAGCCTCAAGTTTTAGTGATGTAAATAAAATTAAAACAAATATATTAACTATTAAAACTTCTGTTTCTGAAGTCAGAAATTCATATAAATTAATTGGTTGGATGAAAATCGTTCCATATTTTGGTTCATACGTTTCCGATTTAGGCCATGGTTTAAATGCTGGAGGATTAGTTTTTGATGCAGGAGAAATAACTCTTGATACAATCGATCCCTATTTGGCAGAATTAGGTTTTAAAGATAATGGTCAAAAAGACGGAGAAAAAACCGCACAGGAAAGAATTGATTTTGTAATATCTTCCATTCCCGGAATAATTCCTAAAACAGATGAAATTAGTAAAAAATTTGCAGAGGCTGAAAAAGAACTTTCAAACATTAATCCTGATAGATATCCAGAAAAAATTAAAAATATTCCAGTTAGAGAAAAATTAAGATCAATTCTTGATCTTTTCAAAAAAGTTTCTTCATATATTTCAGATAGTAAGCCTTTATTGGAAAGTATGCCCTACCTTTTAGGAATTGATTCAGATAGAAATTATTTAGTACTTTTTCAAAATGACAAAGAGCTTCGTGCAACTGGAGGTTTTTTAACTGCATATTCAGTTATGAAAGTATCAAAAGCCAAATTTGAGCCAGTTTCCTCTGATGATATTTATAATTTAGATGCAAGATATAAACCAGTTCTTCCAGCACCTATTGCAATTGTAGACTTAATAAAGGGTCCTTATGTATTATCTCAAAATATTCGCTTACGTGATTTAAACTATAACCCGGATTTTAAAGTCTCAATGGATCTTTTTACCCAAGAGTCAAAAAAAGTAGGTTTAAAAAATATTGATGGAATAATTGCAGTTGATACGGGCCTTTTGGTTAATTTATTGGATGCATTGGGTGAAATTGGTGTACCAGGATTTGGAAATTTTTCTACAAAAATAGAACCTAAATGTAATTGTCCACAAGTTATTTATGAACTTGAAAGTTTTGCAGATGTTGAAGGTCCAATTATTTGGGATCCTATTACAGGGAAAATTATTTTAAGACCTGCAAATTCTGATAACAGGAAAAAGATAATTGGTCCTTTGATGAATTCAATTTTAGCTAATGCTTTTGGACAGCCTAAAGATAAAATTCCAAAACTTATGGATTCTATTTTTAAATCAGTTATGGAAAAACACGTGCTTTTTTATCTTTACGATGAAAAAGCTCAAAGCGCAGTTGAAGGATTTGGAATCGCAGGAAGAATTGAAAATTATGAAGGAGATTATCTTCATATAAATGATTCTAATTTAGGTGGAAGAAAATCCAATCTTTATGTTAAACAAGAAGTTGATCAAGAAATAATTGTTACAAAAGATGGGTCAATTGAAAAGACAGTTACCATAACTTACAAAAATCCAGAAAAATATGATGGTTGGCTAAATTCAGTTCTTCCTAATTGGGTAAGAGTATATGTTCCAAAAGGAAGTACTTTAATTGCTGTTGAAGGTTTAGAAAAAAAATACGATTCATATGAGGAATTAGGAAAAACAGTATTTTCAGGATATTTTAAATTAAGACCAGAAGGGGTATCCAAAGTAACTTTTAAATACTCACTTCCATTCAAGAAATCAACAGATTTAAAAATGTTTATCCAAAAACAACCTGGAACAGATGCTCCACTTTATATATTAAGATCTGGGAAGTTAGAAGAAGAATTTTTACTTAATGTAGATAAAGAAATAAGAATAAAGTTGTGATATATTAAAAATATGCAATCTCTTACAAAAATTGATCTTATTAAGGCATTTAAGGAATATGGTGTTGTGACTCAAGATGGTTTAAAGATAGAAATATCTCGCTCTGAAAAAAGAACTGCAATAAGAATTACAAAAGCAAAAAATGATCTATCCCAAAGAATTGCAGAAGTTGCTATAAATGAATCATCAGTAAGAAGAGTTGATAAACTAGAAGAAAGAGTTAGTAACTTGGAAAGCATGAAATTTGCCTAAATGAAAATTAGGACTTATTCTTCAGAAGGAATAATACTAGCTCGAAAAAACTATTCAGAGGCAGACAGAATACTTACCTGTTTTAGTAAATCATACGGAAAGATAAGTTTGCTCGCCAAAGGAATAAGGAAATTAAAATCCAAAAAAAGAGGACATTTAGAAGTATTTAGTCATATTAAATTTTCAGCCTCAAGAGGACATGGAATGGATATTATCACTGAGGTCGAAACAATAAATACTTTTTCAAAAATAAGAACCAATTTGAATAAAATATCACTTGCATATTATTTTTGCGAAGTAATAACAAAGATAACAAGAGAAGACGAAATCCATAATAATGTTTTTAATTTATTAACAGTATTTCTTTGCAGATTAGAAAATGAAACTAAACTAAAAAAATTAAGACATGAGTTTTTATATGAATTATTAAAGGAATTAGGATACTGGCCAGAAAATAAAAAATTAATAGATGCAGACATGGTTTTGGAAGAAGTTGTTGAAAGGCAAATTAACTCTTTCCGAGTCGGTAAAAAGATTTTACAATGAACAAAATGATACCACCTAAAAAAATTGTTTGTATTTTTGCTCATCCTGACGATGAAGCAATGGGACCGGGAGGGACAATTGTCCATTTTTTGAAAGAAGGGTGTAAGGTTTATCTAATTTGTGTTACTTCAGGAAACGCTAATGGTAGTAGTGAATTGGGTGAAATAAGAAAAAAAGAACTTCAAAAATCAACTAAAATTCTTGGAATAAACAACAATAATCTCTACCTATTGGGTTTTGATGATGGGACTTTAAATAATAATAATTATCATTTGGTTGTTGAGAAAATTGAAAAAATACTTTTTGATATAAAACCTGACACACTTCTTACTTATAATATGAATGGTGTTTCAGGACATTTAGATCATATTGCTGTTTCTATGCAAACATCATACCTTTTTGAAAGACTTAAATTTGTTAAACAAATATTATATTTTACACATCTTAAAAGTATTAAAAAATTAATGGGAAATAAATACTTTGTCTATTTTCCTGAAGGTTTAGACAAAAATGATATGGATTTAGCCGTAGATGTAAGTTCTTATTTAGATACTAAGATTAAAGCAATAAAAGCTCACGTTTCACAAACAAAGAACAAAGAGATTATGTTTTTGTTCTTTAAAAGATTATTAAAAGAAGAATATTTCAAAGTAATTCAAAAATAACATATAATAAGAAAATGGATTTAATGGAAAAAATTACTAGCTTAGCTAAAAGACGTGGAATTATCTTCCAAAGTAGTGAAATTTATGGCGGCTATCAAGGTTTTTGGGATTATGGCCCAATGGGGGTTGAATTAAAGAAAAATATTAAAAATGAGTGGTGGAAGACAATGGTCTATAAAAGAGATGATGTTGTGGGAATTGATGCTTCAATTGTAATGAATCCAATCGTTTGGGAAAAATCAGGACACTTAAAAGCTTTTTCTGATCCTTTAGTTGAATGTAAGATTTGTCATAAAAGATTTAGAGGAGATCAAGAAAATATTTTGAAAAATCACGAAAAAGAACATGATGGTAAATCAGATTGGGCCGAAGAAAAAACTTTCAATTTAATGACAGAAGTTTTATTAGGAACAACTGAACCAAAAAATAAAGCATATTTAAGAGGTGAAATAACCCAAGGAGCTTTTGTTAATTTTGAAAACATAGTTAATTCAACAAGAGTAAAAATTCCATTTGGTATTGCCCAGATTGGTAAAGCATTTAGAAATGAAGTAACCCCAGGAAATTTTACATTCAGGTCTTGTGAATTTGAGCAAATGGAACTTGAGTATTTTGTTAAACCAGACGAAAAAATAAGTGAGAAAACTTATGAAGAATTAAAAAAGATAAGAATGGATTGGTATATAAATTTAGGAATGGATGAGAAAAAATTGCATTTTGCAGACCATGCACCTGAAAAAAGGGCTCATTATGCAAAATATGCAACAGATATAGAATATGAATCACCTTTTGGTTGGAGCGAAATGGAAGGAATTCATCATAGAGGTGATTTTGATTTAAAAAATCATAATTTAAGTTATAGGGATAATATTTCTGGTGAAGTTTATACTCCTTGGGTAATTGAGACTTCAGGGGGAGTAGATAGAGCAACACTTTTTTTCCTGATTGATTCATACAGAGAGGACGAGGGAAGGGTTTACTTAAAATTAAGTCCTAAACTTGCTCCATATAAAGTTGCTGTTTTTCCACTTCTTGCAAACAAAGAAGAATTGGTCAAAAAAGCAAAAGGAATATATGAGAAGTTAAAGGAAAATCTTGTAGTTATTTGGGATGATAGAGGAAATATTGGTAAACGTTATTTTGCACAGGATGAGATAGGAACTCCGTGGTGTGTTACTGTTGATTTCCAAACACTGGAAGATGAGAAGGTAACAGTTAGAGATAGGGATACTGGAAAACAGGATAGGTTTGAAATTTCAAAACTTGATTCTTATTTTTCAGAGAAATTAAAGTAATTATTTAGCATTTCTTTTTTCATTTGTTTTATATCCGGTATCTTCTGACCAAATTAAAAATAATTTTTTATTAAAACCTCCTTTTTTATCCATATTCTTTTTTCTTTCAATTTCTATTTCATTTTCAGATATTTTCATGAATTTTTTTATTTCTTCTATAACTTCAATAACGTCTGCCAGTTCATTTGTAATTTCTTCTTTTGATTTTATTGTTTTTAATGCGCTTGCTTCTTCTTCAACCTTAAGCAGTAAGTATTTTTTAAATTGTTTTGGAGTAAGTTTTCTAAATTTTGCCTTTGCGTCTTTTAATTTTATAATTTCAGGAATTTTATCTCTAACTAATTTATTGTAATAAATCTTTTTTATAGCCACAAAAACATACTAGCACAAAAACTTACATCTTGACACTTCTTATAAAAAAATGGATAAATATATATAGATGAAAAAAATCTTGCCGATAATTCTTTTTGTAGCAGGTCTTCTTATCTTAGTTTTAGTTTTTGTATTTATTAAAAAGGGTAGAGCAACTCCTGTAGATGATTCTAATGCTGTTATTGAAGTAGGTCTTTCTGATAGACCAGTAGCTTCGCTAACTCCAACTTCTGATGGTCATTATTTAACTCTAAAAATTGAAAAAATTAAACTTGCCAAAGTTACATCTCTCGATTATGAGCTTTTATATTCGCTTCCAGATGGTAGAACACAAGGTGTACCTGGTAACATCGATTTAAAAGGGGCTACAGAGATTGAGAGGAAGCTTTTGTTAGGCTCCGAGTCTTCTGGTAAGTTTAGATATGATGAGGGTGTAAATGATGGTAGTTTAACTATAAGATTAAGAGATTCTAAAGGAAAATTATTAGCAAAATTTTCTACTAAGTTTCATCTACAGTCAATAGATTTAGAATTAACCTCAATTGATGATACTTTTAAGTATACATTGGATAAAAAACCAAAAGGTATGTTTTTTGTAACAATGGAAACTTTTGGATTCATAAGTGGCGGACCATCAACAGTTACCTCTGGTCCTTACGGAATTTTTGCTTCAGATACACTTCCTTCAGGCACGGCTGAAGGCTGGCAAAAAGTTGGTGCAAATATCTTCTATAAATAATACTTAAGTTACATAATTCTTCGTGAAATACCTCTTGACATCGTTGTGAAAAGATATCAAAATGGTTTGTAGTGGTGAAAAGTGGTTCCTGCCCAAGAAAGTAAATTTATGTTAATAGGAACCTATTTGGGAATATTAAGCGACAGACGTAGAGTCGCGGTACCTAAAAAATTTATAAATGAATTAGGAGATAACCCTATCTTAGCCAAATGGTATGAGGATTGTCTAATTTTAGTAAGCTCAGATTTTTGGGAAAATCTATCAACTAGACTAACAGGAGGTAAAAGAGCAAGAGATTTGGGGGTTAGAGATATCGAAAGGTTTATTTTAGGATCTGCCTTTGAGCAAAAGCCGGATGAGCAAGGTAGAATCATAATCCCTGAAATATTAGCTGAGTATGCAAAATTTGAAAAAGAAATTTGTTTTGTAGGATTAATAGACAGAGTTGAGGTTTGGCCAAAGACAGTTTGGGACGAGAAATCAACTAAATTGGCACAAACAACTAAAGAGTATATTGAAAATTTAAGTAAAAATGAAAAATAATTACCACGAGTCGGTAATGGTTAAAGAAGTTATAAAGAGTTTGCACATTAATAAAAGTTCACAAATAATAGACGCAACTTTAGGAACAGGTGGTCATAGTCAAGCAATTATTAATTTAGGTGGTAAAGTCCTGGGGATTGAAAGAGATCCTAAAATTTTAGCAATTGCTAAAGATAGATTAAAAGAAACGGGCAAATTTGTATTAGAAAATTTTACCAATATAGATAAAATTGCTAAAGAAAATAATTTTAGTAAAGTTACCGGAATTTTACTTGACTTAGGAGTTTCAAACATTCATCTAAAAGAAGACAATAGAGGGTTTTCATTTAGTGATTCTAGTCAAGCTCTTGATATGAGACTTAATCCTAACTCACAAGGGGTGAAGGCATCAGATTTATTAAATGTTTTAGATAAAACTCAATTGACAAATCTTTTTGCAAAGATTGTTAATTTTGCTAACGCAAAAAAAATTGCTGAAAGAATAGTTAATGTTAGGCCTATTACAACAGTTGGAGAATTAAATTTATGTTTAGAAGATTTGCCACATAAACGAAGTTTAAATCCAGCAACACTACCCATGTTAGCCTTAAGAATTGCAGTTAATAGTGAACTTGAAAATTTAGAAGAGGTATTACCAAAAGCTTTTAACCTTTTAGAAAATGGTGGGAGACTTTTAGTAATAACTTTTCATTCGGGTGAAGAAAGAATTGTTAAAGATTTTTTTAAAGGTAAAGGTGAAGTAGTTTTACCAAGTCAGGAAGAAATTTTTAATAATCAAAAATCAAGGAGTGCAAAGTTATATATTTTAGAAAAGAAATTATAAGCGGAGCTTGTGATTACATTAAAAGCAGGGCTTGAAATAAAAAATTATGAAAAAATTAAAAATAATATTAGGAATTAATTTAGTACTTTTTGCATCTTTAGTATTCTTAGGAATAGAACAGGCAGGAAGAGGTGCTGAAATTGCGAAATTAGAAGATGAATTAGAGACGGCTTCTACACAAAAGATGAATCTTTCGGAAGGGATATTTAGTCAAAATTCTGAAAAGAGTAATCAAAAAATTGCACAAGAATTGGGTTTTGCTAAACCTACTAGAGTTTATTATTTTTCGGTTGATAGTGGTTTTGCCAAACTTCCTGTTCGTTAATTTTTAAATTTTCTAAGATTATATTATTTAAAATGCGACTTAAAATTGCTGCTTTTGTATTTTTTCTATTTTTTGCTTCGGTCTCAGTTAGATTATTTTATTGGCAAATAGTTAAAGGTAAAGAATTAAGTCAGGAAGCAAGTTTACAATACTCCGGTTCAAAGAAAATTGAGGCTTCAAGAGGAAACATTTATGCAAATGATGGTACTTGGTTGGCTGTAACACGCACTAACTGGTTACTTTTTGCGGAATTACCTAAATTATCCAAACCCACAAACGAAATTGCTAATTTAATTGCACCTTTTTTAGTTCCACAAGAAGATATTCTTATTGAAATTGATAGGATAGAAAAAATACTAAATAGGGACGGTGTAGTTTGGGTTCCAATAAGACATAAAATTACTGCTGATATAAAAGAAAAAATTGAAAACTTAAGAATTACTGGGCTTGGTTTTGAAACTGAAGAAAATAGATATTATCCAGAAGGATCTTCTTCCGCACAACTTTTAGGTTTTGTAGGCAAAAATGACGAGGGAAACGATACCGGTTATTTTGGATTAGAGGGATTTTATGATATTCTGCTTTCTGGAAAAAGTGGTTATATTCAAAGAGAAAAAGATTTAAGAGGCGTTCCTCTTCTTTCTGGTGGAGTTTCTGAAATGACTTCTTTGGCAGGAACTGATCTTATTACCTTTATTGATAAAAGAATCCAAAATTCAATTGAGGAAAAACTAAAAGAAGGGATTGAAAAGTATGGGGCAAAAGAGGGATCTGTTGTAGTGATGGATCCTTTTACAGGAAAAATATTAGGAATGAGTTCATATCCATCATATGATCCAGCGAAATATAATGAATTTGATGGTTCTCTTTATAGGAATCCAGTAATTTCTGATACATTTGAACCTGGTTCTGTATTTAAAATTGTAGTTATGGCAGCTGCACTTGATGCTAAGGTAGTAAAACCCGACACAATTTGTGATATATGTACAGGTCCTTTAAAAGTAGATAAATATTTTATTGAAACGTGGGATAAAAAATATTATCCAGATTCTACAATGAGAGATGTAATTGTTCATTCAGACAATGTTGGAATGAGTTTTGTTGCACAAAAATTAGGAAATAACTTACTTTATGATTATTTGGATAAATTTGGAATTGGAAAAGCAACAAACATTGATTTACAAGGAGAATCTAATATTTCTTTACGTAAAAAATGGACGTGGAATATTGTAGATTTAGTCACAGCATCATTCGGACAAGGAATTGCCACAACCCCGATTCAAATTATTCGAGCAGCCTCGGTTATTGCCAATGGAGGATATCTAATAACTCCTAAGGTAGTTGAAAACAATAATTCATTTACAAAAGAAAAAATTATTTCAGAAGATGCTTCTCAAAAAATGACTGCAATAATGGTTGATGCTGCTTCCTATGGAGAATCTAAATGGACAAATTTAAAAGGGTTTAGTGTTGCTGGTAAAACTGGAACTGCTCAAATTCCAATTTCTGGTCATTATGATGCTGAAAAAACAATTGCTAGCTTTGTAGGTTTTGCTCCAGCTAATAATCCTAAATTTATTATGCTGGTGACTTTAAAAGAGCCACAAAGTTCTCAGTGGGCTTCAGAAACCGCGGCTCCTCTTTGGTATTCGATTGCAAAGGATCTTTTTAACTATTTTGGCATTCAGCCTGAAAATTAGGTATAATATTACTTACATGGCAAAGTTTTTAATTAAAGGAGGAAATAAACTAGAAGGTGAAATAAAACTTTCTGGAAACAAAAATTCTGCACTTAAACTTATCCCTGCCTGTTTAGCCTCAACAGAAAAATCTGTTTTAACTAATGTTCCTGATATTTCAGATGTTAGAGTAATTTTGCAAATTATTGAAAAATTGGGAGCAAAAGTTACTTTTGAGAAAAATGTGGTTGAAATTGATCCATCGGGATTAAATTCATTTGAACCAGATTCTGATTTATGTGCCAAACTTCGCGCGTCTGTGGTTTTAGCAGCTCCGCTTTTAGTTCGTTTCGGAAGGGCAGTAATAACTCCTCCTGGGGGGGATCAAATAGGAGATAGACTTCTTGATACCCATTTTAATTTAATGCAAAAACTGGGGGTAAATTTTGAAAGAAAAGATGGAAAGTTTTATCTTTCTTGGGATAAAAGATTATCTGGTAGAGTATTTTTAGAAGAAGCTTCGGTTACAGCGACTGAAATGGGACTTATTATGGCATCTTCAATGAATGAAGAGGTAATAATTGAGGATGCAGCAGCAGAACCTCATGTAGAAGATTTGGCCAAGTTTTTGTGTAAGATGGGAGCTAAAATTTCAGGAATTGGAACTAATACTTTAGTTTGCTCTGGAGGAAACTTACATGGAGCTGAACATAAAGTAATGCCTGATCACATTGAAGGTGGTACATTTGCAATAGCTTCAGCAATAACTGGAGGGAAAGTAAAAATTAATGATTTTAATATAAATAATTATCATATGATTCTAAATTATCTAGGTAATATGGGTATTAAATATGAGATTGAAAAAGAAAGTTTAGTTATTCTACCTTCAAAATTAAAAGCCCAAAGAAGAAAGTTTCAAACCCGTCCATGGCCAGGGTTTCCAACAGATTTAATGAGTCCGTTTATAGTTCTTGCCACACAAACTGAAGGTACAATTCTATGTCACGATTGGATGTATGAATGGAGAATGTTTTTTGTAGATGATTTAATAGGAATGGGAGCTAATATTTTAATTGCTGATCCTCATAGGGTAATTGTGTCAGGTCCTACAAAATTAATTTCAGACAGACTCTTTTGTAAAGATATAAGAGCTGGAATTTCAGTAATACTAGCAGCCATGGTAGCTGAAGGAACTAGTACAATTGAAAATGTAGAAGTAGTAAATAGAGGTTACGAAGATATCCAAAACCGCTTGACTTCTCTTGGAGCTTCCATTAAAAGAGAAGATTAAAATATGATTTCATTTGATTCAAGGTTGATAAAATCTGGGGATACATTTGTAGCAATTAAAGGCCAAATTTCTGATGGACATGATCATATAGATGAGGCTATTAAAAACGGGGCAAAAATTATTTATGGCGAAACTGAATATCATAGCGGAGAGAATATCAAAATAGCTTCTGGTGTAAATTATATAAAAGTTTCAAATTCGAGAGAAAAATTAGGAGAATTAGCCTCAGAATATTACAAAAATCCTTCAAGTAAATTAACCATAATTGGAGTAACTGGAACCAAAGGAAAGACAACAACCTGTCATTTAATCTACCATATTTTAACTAAATTAGGTAAAAAGGCAGGGCTTATAAGTTCTATTTCAGTTCCTGGATATCATGTCACTACTCCTGACGTAATTACCTTAAATAAAATGTTAAAGGGTTTTGTTGATAAAGGATTTAATTATGTAATTTTAGAAGTTTCATCACATGGAATTGAACAAGGCAGGATTGCAGGAATCAAGTTTGACATTGGGGTATTAACTAACATTGCTCCGGAACACCTTGATTATCATAAAACTTTTAAAAATTATAAAAATACTAAGATGTCATTTTTAAAATCCTGCAAAATTCAAATTATTAGTCCAAAGTCTACAAAGTTAAAAATATTGGAAGGTGATTTTAATAATATAAATGCCCAGACAGCAATTGAAGTATGTGAAAAACTTGGGATTTCTGAAAAAGAATCTAAAAACGCACTTAATTCATTTAAACTTCCAATCGGAAGACTTGAAGAAATAGAAAATTCTCTTGGTATTAAAATTTTTGTTGATTTTGCTCACACACCTGATTCTTTAGAAGCAGTTTTAGGTTATTTAAAAACTATTACCAAAGGGAGGTTAATTTCAGTATTTGGATGCGCTGGAGAAAGAGATATTAAAAAGAGATCTAAAATGGGTAAGATTTCAGGTGAAATTGCTGACATTTCAATTTTAACCGCAGAAGATCCTCGAAGTGAAAATATCTTTGATATTTTAAAACAAATGAAAAAGTATGCAAAAAATTATATCTGTATTCCTGAACGTGGTGAAGCAATTTCATATGCTATTAGGATTGCCAAAAAAGGAGATGCATTAGTTTTTTGTGGAAAAGGTCATGAAATAACTATGGCTTATGGGGGTTTTGAACATCCTTGGAGTGATCAAAAGTTTGTCAAAAATATTTTGAATGGTTATAAAGATTTGGCTGGAGTTATCCTTGCAGCAGGTCGAGGAACAAGGATGAAGTCAGATTTGCCGAAAGTTCTACATAATATTTGTGATAGACCAATGATTTCATATTCGATGGAAAACTTAAGAAATGCAGGGGTTATTAATTTAGTTCCCGTTGTTGGATATAAAAGGAATTTAGTATTAAGAGAAATATCGAAAGAATGCAATTACGCTATTCAAGAAACTACTCTAGGCACGGGTAATTCTGTTTTAAAAGCTTTAAAGAAAATAGATTTAAAATATATTGATATTTTAGTAATATATGGTGATGATAGTGCTTTTTATAAGCCAGCCACAATCAAAAATGTTATTGAAACACATAAAAACTCAAATGCTTCTTTAACATTCGTGAGTTTAATTCAAGAAAATCCATTTGGATTAGGAAGAGTTATTAGGGATAAAAATGATAATTTAATTGGAATTATTGAAGAAAAAGATGCAAATGAATCTCAAAAAAAGGTAAAAGAAGTAAATGATGGTCTTTATGTTTTTAAATCTAACTGGTTAAGAAAAAATATTAATAAGATTAACAAAAGTCCTGTGACAGGAGAATATTATTTAACTGATTTGATTAAGTTTGCTTTAAGCCAAAATCAAAAAGTTTCGGTTTATAAATTACCTGATGCAAATGAATGGCAGGGAATTAATACGCCAGAGCAATTACAAAATGCAGAAAGAAAAATGAGTAAAAGAATAAATGGCTAAATATAAACAGAAAATAGTTACTTTTGGAGGTGGTACTGGTCAATTTCATCTTCTTGATGGACTTAGAGATTTAAACGAAACAAAATTAATAACAGCTGTTGCTAGTACTTGGGATAGTGGTGGTAGCTCTGGAAGATTAAGAACAGAATTGGGAGTTTTGCCTCCTGGAGATTTAAGGCGTTGTATGCTTGCCTTAATGGAAGATGAAAATCAAAGAAAAGTAGCTCAAAGACTTTTTGATGATAGGTTAGAAGAATCATCTGGACCTTTAAAAGGTCATTCAATTGGTAATTTAATAACAGCAAGATTAGATCATATTTATTCAGGTCAAGACAGGGGAATAGTAGCGGAAAGAGAACTTTTTAGAATTATGGCTAAAATTGTACCCGCAACTATAACGAATGTTCAACTTGTTGCAGAAACCAAAAAAGGTAATATTGTAATTGGAGAAAAAAACATTGACACAAGAGTTAAAGATAAAAATTTTGATCCAAATGACAGAATTATAAGAATTTATTTTGATTCAAGAGTGGATAGCAATGAAGATGTTTTAAATGCAATTAAAGATGCAGATAAAATTGTATTTTCTCCAGGAGATCTTTATACAAGTATCCTGCCTCATTTATTAGTTGAAGGTGTAACTGAAGCAATAATTAAATCAAAAGCTAAGTTGATCATTGTGTTAAATTTAGCCACAAAAGAAGGAGAAACAGATAATTTCAAAGCTTCAGATTTTTTGAAATCATTTCTTTTTTATTTAGGTAATAATAAAGCTATCGATTATTTAATAGTTAATAAAAATCATTTAGACAAAGAGATCCTTAAGGTTTATAAAGAAGAAGGTCAAAACTTGGTAATAGTAGATAAGGAAAAATGCAAAAAAATAGCTCCCAATATGAAAATAATAAATGAAAACGTATCAAGATATCTAAAAAACGAACATTTATTTAGACATGATCCATTTAAATTAGCAAATACAATTCTAAAACTTAAATGAAAAAAATAATTAAAAAGATTCATTTCATGGGAATTTCGGGAAGTGGTGTTTCAGGTGTTGCTTCCTTAGCTTCTAAAATGGGCTATAAAGTTACAGGCTGTGATTTACAAAAAGAAGGTCATAGTAAAGATCATTTGAAGGATATTGATTTACTTATTGTTACCCCTGCTGTTTTTTACCAAAGTTTAAATAATCCAGAATTAATAGAAGGTAGAAAAAGGGGAATAGTTATAACTTGGCAGGAATTTTTGGGTAAATATTTAATGAAGGATAAGTTTGTTATTGCAATTGCAGGAACTCATGGGAAATCAACAACAACTGCAATGGTAGGAAAACTTCTTGAAGATAATGGTTTTGACCCAATAGTAATACTAGGAGCAAATATTCCAGAATGGAAGGCAAATTATAGATTTGGTAAAGGAAAATATTTTGTTGTAGAAGCAGACGAGTTTAATGATAATTTTCTAAATTATTATCCTAAAATTGCAATTATTAATAATATAGAGTTTGATCATCCAGATTATTTTAAAGATGTAAAACAGCTTAGAGAAAGTTTTGATAAGTTTATTAATAATTTAACAGGAGATAAAGTATTAATTACTCAAAAAGATAGTTTTAATAAAAAATTTAATTTAAAAGTCTTAGGTGAACATAATCAAAAAAATGCTAATATGGTTTTTTGTTTAGGTAAAAAATTAAATATTTCTGAAGAAAATATCATTAATTCTCTTGAAAATTTTAAAGGTATTAAAAGAAGATTGGAATTAATTGGAGAGGAAAATAGAATTAAAGTGTATGACGATTATGCACATCATCCAACCGCAATTACAGCAACTTTAGAAGCTTTAAAAAATGCTAATTCAAAAACTAAAATATGGGCAATTGTTGAGCCACATGGTTTTAATAGAACCAATGCTTTATTCAAACTATATAATAGTTGTTTTGAAAAAGCTGACAAAGTAATTATTGGTCCTATTTTTAAAGCACGAGATAATAAAACATTTGGGATAACACCCAAGATTGTAGCAAAAGAAACTAATCATAAAGATGCGATAGGAGTTAATTCAATAGATGAAATTATAGGAATAATTAAAAAAGATATTAAACCTGGAGATATTATTTTAGTAATGGGAGCTGGAAATAGTAATCTTTGGGCTAAAGAAATACTAGAAAGTTTGAAAGGTAATATTTCATTTAAGGATTTAACCACAATGAAAGTAGGTGGAAAGATTAAATATTATAAAGAGGTTAATAATAAAGAAGAATTGGTCAAACAAATTAAGTTTGCAAAGAAAAATAGTTTACCAATTTTTATAATAGGGGGAGGAAGTGATATTTTGGTATCGGACAATGATTTTAATGGCTTAGTTATTAAATATGTAGGAGATAGTATAAAAGTTGACGGATCAAAAATAATAGCAGAGGCGGGCGTAATTTGGGATAAATTAGTTGAAACTTCCGTTAGTAAAAACTTACAAGGATTAGAATGCCTTTCAGGTATTCCTGGTACAGTCGGAGCTTCTCCTATTCAAAACATAGGAGCATATGGACAAGAATTAAAAGATATTCTCTTTAAGTTAACTGCATATGATATTAAAAATGATAAATTTATAGTATTTAAAAAAGATGATTGTAGATTTGGCTATAGAGAAAGTATTTTTAAGAAAAAAGACAATTCTCAAAAGTTTATTATTACTAATGTAACACTTAAACTTCAAAAATACGTAGATACTGATTTAAAATTACAAAATATTAGAAATGAGATATTGAGAGTAAGATCTGAAAAATTAGAAAATCCAGACATAATTCCTAATGCAGGATCATTTTTTAAAAATCCAATAGTTAATTTGAGTAAAAAAAATGAACTTGTGAAAATGTATAAAGATATAAAATTTTACTCATTTGAAAATAGCTTTAAAATTCCTGCAGGTTACTTAATAGAAAAAGCGGGTTGGAAAGGAAAAAGATTGGGAAACGTAAAAGTTTCAGATAAACACGCCTTGATTTTAACAAATCCAGAAGGTAAAGGTAATTTTAATGATATTAAAAAATTAGCAGATGAAATTACTAATGATGTTTATAATAAATTTAAAATAAAGTTAGAACCTGAAGTACAATACATTAATATATGAAGAGAAATAGTAGTCTAGTAATTTTTCAAAATAAACAAATAAGACGAAAATGGTACAAAAATGAGTGGTATTTTTCTGTTATTGATGTGGTTTCGATTTTAACAAAAAGTACAGATTCAAGTGATTATTGGTTTAAGATGAAAATTAGGATGAATAGTAATGATGGTGCACAACTATCGACAATTTGTCGACAGTTCAAGTTAAAAGCCGATGATAATAAAATGAGGATGACTGATTGTTCAGATACTGAAGGTTTATTTCGAATAATTCAATCAATTCCGTCTCCAAATGCAGAGCCTTTCAAACGGTGGTTAGCAAGTGTGGGTAATGATCGTATTCAGGAAATTGAAGATCCTGAGCTTGCACAGGAAAGAATGAAAAGTATTTATGAACAAAAAGGGTATCCCAAAGATTGGATAGATAAACGTTTAAGGGGAATGGCAATTCGTCAAAATTTAACTGATGAATGGAAAGAGAGAGGTATTAAAAATAAGTTAGATTATGCAATTCTGACAGCGGAAATATCAAAAGCTACATTTGGTATTACCCCTAGTGAATATAGAAAACTTAAAAATATACCAAATAAAACAAAAATTAACTTAAGAGATAATATGACAGATCTAGAATTAATTTTTACCATGCTTGGGGAACGAGTAACTACTGAAATTTCAACAACTGAAAAACCAAAGGGGTTTATTCAAAACAAAAAAGTCGCAAATCGTGGTGGATCTGTTGCTGGATATGCAAGAAAAAAGACGGAGAAGGAACTTGGTAGAAGTGTAATTACTAAAAATAATTATTTGTCAGATAATTTATCAATTAAAAAATTACAAAAATGAATTATAAAGATAAAAAAGTTGCAATAATTGGATATGGTCTTGAAGGACAAGATTGTGAAAAATTCTTAAAAGATAAAGGAAGCTATGTTACTATATTAGATCAAAAATTTGATAAAAATTATTTATCAAACTTAGAAAAGTTTGATTTAATAGTTCGCTCGCCTGGTATTTATCCTTATAAAAAGGAATTAATTAAAGTTCATGAAAATGGAATTAGAATAACTACTCCAACACATATTTTCTTTGATGAATTTAATGGAAAAGTTATTGCAGTTACCGGTACAAAAGGCAAAGGAACAACTTCTACCTTAATTTATGAAATACTTAAAAAAGCAAAGTTTGATGTATTTTTGGGAGGAAACATTGGTAAACCTCTTTTAGAATTACTTCCTAAATTGAAAAGTAGTTCTTATGTTGTTATGGAAATATCCTCATTTCAATTAATTGATCTTCCGGTTAGTCCTGATATCGCAGTTATTTTAAATATTACTTTAGATCATTTAGATTGGCATGAAAGTAAAGAAGAATATATAGAAGCTAAGAAAAATATTGTTAAATATCAAAATACTTCAGATTGGGCAATTATAAATAAGGAATATAAAGTCTCTTCTAGTTTTGCAAGAAAAACAAAGGCAAATATTATGTATTTTTCCAAAAAGACATTAAAAAATGAATTTAAAAAAGATTTAATCTTAAGAGGAGAACATAATTTAGAAAATATAGCAGCAGCAGTTTCAGTTTCTAAAGTTTTAAATATTAATGAAAAAATAATCCTTGAAGTAGTTAAAAATTTTAAAGGTTTAGAACATAGATTGGAATTTGTTAGAAAGTTTAAAGATATTAAATTTTATAATGATTCTTTCGCAACAGGACCACAATCAACTATTGCAGCTATTAATTCATTTACTGAGGATGAAACATTAATATTAGGAGGGTCTGATAAAGGTTTAGATTACCTAGAATTAGGCAAGATTATTTCAAAAAGAAAAAATTGCAAAAATATTATCCTTATTGGTCTAATTCGAAATCAAATTAAAAAAGCTCTTGTTGATGCTAAATTTAAAGGAAAGATTATAGATTTGGGAACTTCTAGTATTGATAAAATTGTTGAAAAAGCATTTGGAATAACACAAAAAGATGGTGTAGTAATTTTGTCTCCTGCTGCAGCTTCTTTCGATATGTTTTTAAATTATAAAGATAGAGGAAATAAATTTAAGGAGGCAGTGTGGAACCTTTCATAATTGGAGTATTTGATTCAGGTCTTGGTGGTCTAACAGTTGTAAAAGAAATCAAAAAACTTCTACCAAATGTAAGTTTAATTTATTTAGGAGATACCGCGAGGGTTCCATATGGAACCAGAAGTAAAGAAACAATTGAAAAGTTTGCAAAGGAAGACACTTTATTTTTACTATCAAAAAATGTTTCTTGTATTGTTGTTGCTTGTAACACTGTTTCTTCACTTGCATTAGATATTGTAAAGAAGAATTCTAACGTACCGGTTTTTGGTGTTATTGACCCAGCAATTAAAAAAGCTTTAGAGGTTACAAAATCCGGAAAAATTGGTGTTGTTGGCACAAGAGCTACTATTAATAGTAGCTCATATAAAGAAGTTTCTCTTCGAGCTCATGCATCAATGTTGGTTCCACTTATTGAAGAAGGATTTATAGAAGGACCTGAAATTAATTTATTTATTGATAGGTACTTTTTAGTTTTTAAAGGAAAAATAGATACATTAATTTTAGGTTGTACCCACTATCCACTTATTAAAAATCAGATAAAAAGATATTTAGGAGAAAAAATTAAATTGGTTGATCCAGCTGAAGAGATTTCAAAAGTTATTTATGAATATGTAATAAAATCAGATAGAAATATTAATGATAAAGTAGGTAGTGATATATATTTTTTAACTGATGTAAATGAAAGATTTGTCAAAACAGCAGCCCTATTTTTAGGACAAGATATATCAAAAAAAATTGAAAGAGTAGAGCTATAATATATAAACAAAATGAAAAAATATTTTCAATCATTGGTTGGACCACACCTCCCATTCGTTCATCTAAGGTTAAAATCTGGACTAAAAAATGTAATTCTAGATTTGTTTTTTCATCCAATCAAAAGAAGAATTGCCAAGTTATATGTATATATTTTGCAAAATTATTTTGGTCTAACAGTTATTGGTATTACAGGTAGCGCAGGAAAAACCACCACCAAAGAAATGCTTGCAGGGATTTTAAAACTTAAAGGAAATACTGTTTGGTCAAAAGAAAATATTGATTCAGTATTTAATATTCCATCTACAATTCTAAAATGTTTCATAGATACAAAATATCTAATTTTAGAAATGGGAGTTGAATATCCTCATGAAATGGATTTTTATCTTTGGTTGGTTAGACCAATAATTGGAGTTGTTACTAATGTTTTTCCAACCCACACAGAGTTTTTTGGTGACGAAAAAGGAGTGGCTGGAGAAAAAGGAAAATTAATTTCAAGTTTACCTGAAAATGGTTTTGCAGTGTTAAATTCTTCAAATATATTAACTAAAGATATGGCTAAATTAGCTAAATCAAAGGTTTATTATTTTGATACTAATGTAGATCCAACTATACAAAATTCAAATACGGCAAAAAAGGTTGCAGAGATATTAAAAGTATCAAATGATTTAATAGATAAAGGATTGAAAACTTATCAAAATCCAAAACATAGATTATTTCAATTTCAACATCAATCTGGTGCTATCATTTTAGACGATTCATATAATAGTAATCCAGAAGCTACTCTTTCTACCTTAAGGGTTTTTAATAAATTAGCAGGAAATAATAAAAAGATTGCAGTTTTGGGAGATATGTTGGAACTTGGAAAGTTAGAAGAAGGGGAACATAGAAGAGTGGGTAAAGAAGTTTCAAAGTCAAAATTTGATGTAGTGATAGGAGTTGGTATTCTTTCAAGGTATTTAATAGATGAGGTAAAAAAATCAAAAAGTAAAACCTTTTTAGTTAACGACCAGAAGGAAGTACTATCAATCCTTTTACCTCTTCTTTCAAAAGATACTTATGTATTAATTAAAGGTTCAAGATCAATTGGTTTAGACAAGCTTATAGATAAGCTGGTATAATTTTCATACAGTATGGGTACAAATAACTTTTTACCACTTGCCTTGGGACTTATTCTTTTTTCATTTTTGATAACTTCTACATTAGTTGTTCCTTTTATTGACTTTCTTTATAAAATTAAATTTACTAGAAAAAAAGAGGCTCCTAGAGATGGGAAAATTCCACTTTTTGATAAATTGCATGACATTAAAGCAGGAACTCCTGTAGGTGGAGGAGTCTTAATTATTCTAGTTGTTACTCTCCTTTTTGCAATTTTATTTCCAATTAGTTCATATCTAGGAGTTATTGTTCAGACTGCATATAATTTAAGAATCGAACTTTTTATTATTTTCTTTACTTTTATTTCATTTGGACTATTAGGGCTTCTTGATGATTATATAAAAATGTTAGGAAAGCCCACAAAGGGAGTTTTAGGCTTAGCTTTTGGTTTAACCAGAAGACAAAAATTTATTGCCCAATGGGTTTTAGCTGGAATAATTTCTTTTGTTATGTATAAGTCTCTTGGAGTTAATATATTACATATTCCAATAATAGGAAGAACACTTGATCTAGGGATTTGGTATGTTCCGTTTGCTGCGTTTGTAATAGTTTCTTTCACAAATGCATTTAATATTACAGATGGATTGGATGGGTTAGCGCCTGGTCTTTTGATGATTTGTTTAATTGCTTTTGGAGTAATAGCTGCAGGGAGTTTAGATACTCCACTTTCTCTTTTTATTGCCCTTTGGATTGGCGCTTTAATTGCATTTTTATACTTTAATACTTATCCTGCAAGAATTTGGCTAGGGGATAGTGGTGCACTTTCATTTGGGGCCACCCTTGCTGTTGTAGGCTTATTAACAGGTAGTATTATAGCTTTAGTTGTGATTGGAGGAATATTTGTATTAGAAATAACTTCATCAGCAATTCAAATATTAGGTTGGAAAATTTTAAAGAAACCAATTTTTAAGTTAGCTCCTATTCATCACACATTTTTAGCAATTGGTTGGGAAGAACCTAAAATTGTAATGAGAGCCTGGCTTGCAGGTATTGTTTTAGCTATTTTTGGACTCTGGTTAGCTACAATTTAACGTATTAATAAAAATGCGAAGAAAATTTACACTTCAAAAACCAAAGCTTCCTTTTGATAAAACGTTATTTTATACAATTATTACATTAGTTATTTTAGGTCTTGTTTTTGTGGCTGATATTTCAGCTCCGCAAGCCTTAAATTTTTTTAATGATAAGTTCTATTTTTTTAAACAACAAATAGTTTGGGCAGGAATTGGAATCATTGCATTACTTATTACTTCAAAAATTCACTATAGTTTTTGGAGAAAATTGGCAATCCCTTTATTTTTTATTTCTATATTTTTATTAATGATTGTTTTAATCCCCGGCTTAAGTTTAAAAGCACTTGGAGCCAGACGTTGGATATCAATAGGATTTATTAATTTTCAACCTTCCGAAATTGTAAAACTCACCTTAGCGCTATATTTAGCTAGAGTCTCAGAATCTTCTAAAAAACCAATTTCTTACTTTATACCTTTAGCGATTTCCTGTGGATTAATTATGTTACAACCTGATTTAGGTACTACTTTAGTTGTTGGAATTATTGGAATCACTCAAATTTTTGTTGCAGGCGTTCCAGTTCTATATTTTTTTGGATCTTTAGTTATTGGATTAATTTCAGTAGGAGCTTTAATTCTTTCCTCTCCATATAGGAGAGATAGATTATTAACTTTTTTAAAAGTTACATCAGATCCTTTGGGAAAAGATTATCATATTAGACAGATTTTACTTGCATTGGGATCAGGGGGTCTTTTCGGTCTTGGAATTGGTCAATCACGTCAAAAATATTTGTTTTTACCCGAAGCTGCAACAGATTCCATTTTTGCAGCAATTTCCGAAGAAATCGGCTTTATAGGTTCAATACTTTTAATTGCGATTTTTGTTTTTTTTGTTTTTAAGGCATTTAGAATCGCATCTCGTGCACCTGATCAATTTTCAAAAATACTTGCAATTGGTATCACAGCTTGGATTGGTGGACAAATTCTATTAAACGTTTCTTCAATGACAGCACTAACCCCTCTAACTGGAATTCCTTTACCATTTTTCTCATATGGTGGTACTTCTCTTTTAATGATTTTAGCGTCTTGCGGTATACTATTAAATATAAGTAAGTATGAAACTAAAAAAATTACTTCTCGCAGGTAGTCATGGTGCTACCACGGGACTTTCAATTGTAGAAGAAATTAAAACTAGAAATTTAGATTGGGATATTTATTGGGTAGGCAGAAAACATGCAGGAGAACGAAATAAACTTGAATCTTTAGAGTATAAAGTTTTACCTAAACTGGGTGTCAAATTTTATAATTTAATATCTGGAAAAATAGAAAATAGGTTTACTAGATACACTATTTTAGCTTTATTAAAAATTCCTTTTGGTTTTGTCCAAAGCTTATTTTTGATTATCAAAATAAAACCAGATCTAACGCTTTCTTTAGGGGGATCTTCTGGATCATTGGTCTCATTTTGGTCTTGGGTTTTAAAAATTCCTGTCATTGTTCACGAACAGACATCTTCAGCTGGTAGGGCTAATATATTTTCATCAAAATTTGCTAAAAAAGTTGCTATCTCAAGAAAAACAAGCGAAGAGTATTTTCCTAAAGAGAAATTAATTTTAACTGGGAATCCAATAAATAAAAATATCTTGGAAATTTCAAAAAAAACTAATAGTCTCGAAGTTAAAACAATTTTAATAACCGGTGGTTCTCGTGGTTCTTCTTGGCTTAATAACGCAGTCAAACCAATTTTAGAAAGTCTTTTGAATAAGTATTTTGTAATTCACCAGACAGGAAATGAAGATTTTAATAAATTTAAAGAAATTGTAAATGAAAAATATTTACATATTGGACAAGCCGAACCGTCTGAATGGTTTTCAATATTAGAAAAATCGGACATAGTTATCTCAAGAGCAGGAGCAAACACAGTTTCAGAATTAATTGCCTTAAAAAGGCCTTCTATCTTAGTTCCAATTCCCTGGAGCTATCATAATGAACAGACAGAAAATGCAAAATATATGGAGAGTTTGGGTTTAGCCAGAATATTACAACAAGATAAATTGACACCAGAAAAATTGGAAGAAGAAATAAGTAAGTTAATTAGTGATTATCCCGAGATTATTAAAAATACTATTAATTTAGTAAGCCCAGATGTTTTTGCTTCTAAAAATCTCGTGGATTTAATCGAAGATTATATTTAATCCCATCCACTCTCTGAAAAAGGGGTTTTGTTTTGATAATTTTTAATAGCTTCCAAAATATGGGGGAGTAGATTATTAGGGAGATTATTTAGTGGAAACCAATCCATATCATCACATTTATTAGGCTCTTTAATTGTAGGTCTACCAGTCCATTGTTTTGTAACAAAAAAGAAATCCATGTATTCTTGATCCGATGATTTTCTATGAAGTACTGTTGCTGGTTTTAAATCTTTTTTGACAATTTTAATACCAGCCTCTTCCCATGACTCTCTTATCATGGCCTTGTCAACAGATTCATTTCCATCAATGTGTCCTGCTATCAAACTATATTTTCCATCCATCCAACCTGTGTTGTATCTTCGTGAAAGCAATATTTTATCTTCCTTTAGAAGTATCAAATAAACTGCTGCTCGTAAAGTAAATCTTTCGTTTGACATTTTGATAATTATACCTCAAATACAAATTAAAATTATTTACTATTTGTATCTAATGTATAATAAATTTGTGGTAAAAAGAAAAGCTAATAAACGTAGTTTAAATATTTTTAAAATTCTTTCAATCGTATTAATTTTATTATTTATTATATTTATTCCAATTTTGATTCAAAAATTAATTAAAATTAATAAAATAGAATGCTCAAGTCAATATGATGCTTGTCCTTTTGATATTGAAACTAAATTAAAAACTTTTGAACAAAAGGATTATAAAAAAGTAAAAAAAGAAGTTACAAAAGTTTTGGTAGAAAGTTATTTAATTCGAGATTTTTCAATGCAGTATCGATTCCCTAGTAAATTAATAATTGAGTTAAATTTAAAAAAACCAAAATATACAATTAAAGATAGTTTAAGTAGTAAATTTTATCTAATCGATGAAGATGAAACTGTTTTAGAAATTACTGAAGAGTCTAATTTACCAACAATAGTTAAAAGTAGAGTAGATATAAAGCTTGGGGAAAATATTAATAAAAAAGATAAATTTTCTTTAGAGATTGTTGAAAAAGTAGCATGGCTTTATTCTGTTAAGGAAGGAATTATTGAAAAAGAAGAATTAAAACTAACATTAAAAGAGGGTGTTTTAGTTCGTTTTCCGTTAGAGGGTGATGTGGATAGTTTAGTTGGCGGATTAAGACTTATATTTTCACGCTTGAATGATGGTTCACAAGGAATTAGAATGGAAGATATCAAAGAAATAGATTTGCGTTTTAAAAATCCCGTATTAAGATAGACTAATTATGAATAAAAGTAAAATTATAGCTGGAATTGAAATTGGAAGCTCAAAGACTTCAACAGTTGTTGCTCAGGTTTCAATAGATGAGGCTACTTTTGAAGAAACCATAAATATTATTGGAGTTGCTTCAGTTGAATCAAAGGGTGTCAAAAAAGGTCAAATTGTTAATATCGAAGAATCTGTTGAATCGGCAATTTCCTCTATAGAAGCTGCAGAAAGAATGGCAGGACACAATTTATCGGAAGCATTTATAGCTTTAGGTGGTGCACATATCCATTCTCAAAATTCACATGGTGTTGTAGCAGTTTCAGGTCCAACAGGAGAAATTTCGATTTCTGATGTCGATCGTGTAATTGAAGCAGCGTCGGCGATATCACTTCCTGCATCAAGAGAAGTTGTGCATGTTCTACCCCGCGAATTTATTGTTGATGGAGAATCGGGTGTTAAAGACCCAATTGGTATGAGTGGAGTTAGGCTTGAGGTTGAAACACATGTTGTGACAGCGTCAAACGCTGCAGTTAAAAATCTTTCAAAAGCGCTTCAAGAGGCTGGTATCAAAATATCTGATTTAGTTTTTTCAGGGCTGGCTGCTTCATATTCAAGTCTTACTGAAACAGAGAAAGAATTAGGTTGTGTTTTAATTGATATTGGAGCTGGTACTACTTCAGTTGTAGCCTTCGTTGATGGAGCATTATCCTATTCTGGAGTTATTCCGGTTGGAGCAAAAAATGTAACTAACGATATTGCAATTGGCTTAAGGGTTTCGTTAGAAAGTGCTGAAAAGATAAAACTTTCATTATCCGAAATAAATAAAAATGATAAAGAAAATAAAGATGAACTAGATCTTCAAAATTTGGGAATTTCTGAAGTAAGTAAAGTCTCTAAAAAAACATTGGTTGAAGGAATAATAAGACCTAGGTTAAACGAAATCTTTACAATGGTAAGACTTGAACTTGAAAGAGAAAAAATAATAAACAGAATTCCATCAGGGGCAATTATTACCGGTGGTGGAGCAAAAACTATTGGGATTATTGATTGTGCCAAAAGAATGCTTACTCTTCCTACAAGATTAGGTGCTCCATCTGGGATTTCAGGTTTAATTGATGATTGTTTAGATCCATCTTTTTCTGTTCCAATTGGACTTTTAATCTATGGTTCAAAACAAGAAATTGGTGAGTCAGGAAAAAAGTTTCCAATGAAGATTAGTTTACCTGGAAAGGGACTTTTTAATAAGATAGTTGAATCTATAAAAGATCTTCTGCCTTAACAAATTTTTATAGGCTTTGACATTATGTTGAAAGTCGATATAATGCCAATAGTTAACCTGCCTCAGTAATTTTTAAATTTAATATGGCTTTAGTAAAACCTGATTCTGCAAGACTTGCAAAAATAAAAGTAATTGGAGTTGGTGGCGGTGGTGGAAACGCAGTCTCTTCAATGGTTGAAAATGGTGCAATTTCCGGAGTTGAATTTATTGCAGTAAATACTGATGCGCAAGTTCTTCTTGCCAACAAGGCTCCAACTAAAATTCAAATTGGTGAAAAAATAACTAAAGGATTGGGTGTTGGTGGAAATCCTGAAATTGGAGCTCAAGCTGCTGAAGAATCATTGGAAAAACTAAAAGAATTAATGATTGATACTGATATGGTTTTTGTTACAGCTGGAATGGGTGGAGGAACCGGAACTGGAGCTGCTCCTGTTATTGCAAAACTTGCTAGAGAATCCGGAGCCTTAACAGTTGGAATTGTTACCAAGCCTTTTGCTTTTGAAGGAACAAGAAGAACAGTAACTGCTGAAGATGGTATTGAAAAGTTAAGAGAAGCAGTTGATACATTAATTGTTATTCCAAATCAAAGGTTAATGGATGTTATTGATAGAAAGATGTCTTTAGTTGATGCTTTTAAGGTTGTTGATTCAGTATTGGAACAAGGTGTTGGTGGAATTGCTGAAATAATTACTACTCCAGGACTTGTTAATGTTGATTTTGCTGACGTTAAAACTATCATGAATTCAGCGGGTACAGCACTTTTAGGTATTGGAACTGGAGTTGGTGAAAATAGGGCTCAAATGGCAGCACGTGCCGCAGTTAGTTCTCCACTTTTAGATCTTTCTATTGAAGGAGCAAGAGGGGTTTTATTTAATATTGCTGGAGGACGTGACTTAACTATGTTTGAAGTTGATGAGGCTGCAAAAATAATTTCATCAGCTGCAGATCAAGATGCAAATATAATTTTTGGAGCAGTTATAAAAGATGATTTAGTAGATCAGGTAAGGATTACTGTCATTGCAACAGGGTTTGATGAAACAAGAAGTAGAATTGCTCAAATGAGGCCTAATATTAAACCAATTGTTCAAGGAGTTATTTCAGAAGTTAATAAAAACAATGAAGAAACAAGTGAAGATGAAAGAAATATGAGTGATAAAAATGGAGATTATGAAGATAATGATGACAATGATTCTAAAGATGACGATAGTTTTGGAGAAAAGTTTGAAATTCCGGCTTTCTTAAGAAAGATTCATTAAATTATGAAGAGATCTGAGTTAGAAATAAGTGAACATTCAAAAATAGCATGTCGTATTGGAAGAATGTTAATCAATGAAGGTATAGAAAATGGAAAATCTGATACAAAAAAGATGGGTTTAAGAAGAATTACTGAGGGTTTAATTCAGTAAAATCCTCTAAGAAATAGACCTGAGAGTTTAAAAAATAATATTTGGGGAATTGAGAGAAGTTAATTATTTTAGTAAAATTCAAATAAATTATATATGCCAGAAATACATAGAGATACTAATGCAAATGATATTGATTTTCAAATATGTAAATATCAAGGTATGGGAACAGACTGTAATGATACTGGTGTAGGCAAAAATTATCCAAGTGGTGTAAGAATTAGGCAATTTACAAAATCGAGAGAATGTACTAAAGACTGTAATACAAGGAAAAATTGTTCCCGATTTAAAGAAAAATGATTTCTTGTGAAAAATGTCCATATAGTCTTTTAAAGAAGAAGTTTGATGAGGGAAAAATATCCTTTGAAAAAGAAGATGGGGGTAGAAATGATTTTGTTTATGTAGCCTTTAGTATTGCAATGAAAAGATTTGATTTAAGCAAATTAAATAAAGATTGTCCTTTGGGAGAGAATGGATGTCCTGCAATTTATCGTAGAGAAGTAGAAAAATTGATAAATTAACCTCAAATAAATTCTAATTCAAAGATATCTAGAGCAAACTTTAGATTTCTGTTGTAAAATAGCTTCATGGCCTATTTCGACCCAGTAGATCCTAAAGTTGATTTCATAGTTCTTGAAAAAGAACTGCTTAGTCGTTGGTATAAAAATGGTATTGTTGACAAATATTTAGATATAAATAAAGATTCAAAAGAATATTTTTCTTTCCAAGATGGTCCAATAACTGCAAATAATCCAATGGGGGTACATCATGCATGGGGAAGGACTTATAAAGATTTATGGCCTCGCTTTAAAAATATGCAAGGATTTAAACAAAGACATCAAAATGGGTTTGATTGTCAAGGTCTTTGGGTTGAAGTAGAAGTAGAAAAGGAACTTGGATTTAAGAATAAAAAGGATATTGAAAAATTTGGAGTGGATAAATTTGTAGAACTTTGTAAAGAAAGAGTTAAAAAGTATTCTGCTATTCAAACTGAGCAAAGTAAGCGTCTAGGTTATTTTGCTGATTGGGATAATTCATATTACACAATGTCTGATGATAATAATTATATGATTTGGCATTTTCTTTCAGTTTGCCATAAAAATGGTTGGCTTTATAAAGGTAAGGATTCTGTACCATGGTGTCCTAGATGTGAGACTGCAATTAGCCAGCATGAGATGTTAACTGAAGACTATAAAGAATCAACTCATGAATCTATTTATATGAGGTTTCCAATCGATGGAACAGATGAGAATTTATTAGTTTGGACAACAACTCCTTGGACAATACCTGCAAATATTGCGGTTGCTGTAGATAAAAAAATCGATTATGTTTTAGTAGAAGTTGATGGTCTTAGGTATTGGTTAGCAGACGAAGCAAAAGAAAGGATATTAGTAGGACATGAATACAAAGAAATTAAAAAAGTCAAAGGTAAAGAACTGGTAGGATTAAAATATTCAGGTGCTTTTGACAATCTACCTGCAGTAGCAGAAGTTTCTAAATCTTCAGATAAATTTCACATAGTTATTGCAACAAATGATTTAATAATGCCAATTACCACAACAGAGGGTACGGGTATGGTGCACACCGCTGTTTCTGCTGGAACTGAAGATTTTAAACTAGGTAAAGAATTAGGTCTTCCAATGATCCCTGTAATAAATGATGACGCTTCATATATTCAGGGTTTTGATTTTTTAAGTGGACAAAATGCAAAAAAGAATCCAAGACTTATCTTAGATTATATGGAAGAAAAAAAGTTTGTATTTAAGATTGAAAAATATACACATAGATATCCAGCTTGTTGGAGATGCAAGACAGAGCTTGTTTGGAAGGTTACAGATGAATGGTATATATCTATGGATCAAGGTAAGCCAACACTTCGTGAAAGAATGAAGAAGGTAACAAACAAAATTAGTTGGATTCCAGAGTTTGGATTAAAGAGAGAAATCGACTGGCTTGACAACATGCATGATTGGCTTATAAGTAAGAAAAATAGATATTGGGGATTAGCTCTTCCTATTTGGGAATGCACCAAATGTGGTAATTTTGATGTTTTAGGTAGTAAAGAAGAACTAAAAGAAAAAGCTGTTTTAGGGTGGGATAAGTTTGATGGTAAATCACCCCATAAACCACAAATAGATGAGGTAAAAATTAAATGTTCAAAATGTGGGGAGATTGTTTCAAGAATTGAGCCTGTAGGAAATCCTTGGCTTGACGCTGGAATTGTGCCATTCTCTACAATTTCTAAAGACAATAAATCTAAACCTTTATATCTTATAGATAGAAAAGAATGGGAAAGATGGTATCCAATTGATTTTATAACTGAAAGTTTTCCAGGTCAGTTTAAAAACTGGTTTTATTCAATGATTGCCATGAGTACAGTTTTAGAAGACACAAATCCATTTAAAAAGGTTTTAGGTTATGCAACGGCTTTGGGTGAAGATGGAAGAGCTATGCATAAATCATGGGGTAATGCAATTGAATTTAATGAAGCTGCTGATAAAATTGGAGCTGATGTTATGAGATGGATGTTTGTTAGACAAGATCCTTCTCAAAATTTATTATTTGGTTATAAATTAGCTGATGAAACAAGGCGACAGTTTCACTTAAAACTTTGGAATATTTATAATTTTTTTGTAACTTATGCAAATACAGATAAGTGGAAACCAATTAAAAATATATCTTCTGAAAATGTATTAGACAAATGGATTTTAATTAGATTAGATGAAACAATTCAGGAAGTAACCAATAGTTTGGAATTATTTAGTGCCTATAACGCAAGCTCTGAGATTGAAAAGTTTGTTGATGATTTATCCTTGTGGTATATAAGAAGGTCAAGAGATCGTAAAAATTCAGATTTTTTTAGTACTACTCATCATGTTTTGATAACTTTATGTAAGCTTCTTGCCCCATTTACACCATTTTTAGCAGAAGTAATATATGTAAATTTAATAAAAGAAGAATCAGTGCATCTAGCAGTATGGCCTAAGTTAAATAAAAAAGAAAAACCAAGTGATAAGAAATTAATACGAGAAATGCAAATTGTACGAGAAATAGTTGAATTAGGACATTATTTAAGAAAAGAAAATAATATTCCTGTAAGACAACCTTTAAATAATTTAAAAATTAAAAATAATAAATTGGAAATTAACGGGCTTGAAAAATTAATTTTGGATGAACTAAATATTAAGTCAATTTCTTGGGGTGAAAAAATAAACAAATTAGATCTTTTAATTACACCAGAACTAAAAGAGGAAGCTGATACAAGAGATTTAATAAGAAAAATTCAAGCTGCTAGAAAAGAACTAGGAGTTCAAATAGATAATAAAGTCAATTTATCTTCACCATGGATGCCAAAAACAGATAATCTTAAAAAATGGGTTATTGAAAAGACACTTATTAATAAGATTGTTAAAGGAGAATTTGGTATATCATTAGAAGATGAAATTTGATGGACTTTTAGTCTTTCCAATATTTTTAACCTTATTGTTTAGCATTTTCGTTTTAAATTCGATAAGTCCCGCAATCTTTCCTTCATATTACTGGTATTTTATTTTTGGAATTGTAGCTTTTTTGTTTTTCTCACTTTTCGATTTTGAAGTAGTTTCTGCTTTTAGTAAATTTTTTTATATTGGAAGTATAGTTTTACTTTTAATAACTTTAATAATAGGTCAAGTGACAAGAGGAACGGTTAGATGGATTCCAATAGGATCTCTTTCAATTCAACCATCAGAAATTGTAAGACCATTTCTTTTAGTTTTCTTTGCCAATTACTTAACAGAAAAAAAATTGGATATAAAAAGAATTGTTAAAGCAATTCTTCTAATGATTTTACCTTTATTTTTAATTTTGGTCCAACCATCGCTTGGTGTGACAGCATTAACAGCAATTGGATTTTTTGGAATATTTTTGTCAGCTGATATAAATAAAAAAAGCATTTTATTATTAATTATTTCCGTATTTGCATTGATCCCAATAATTTTTATGTTTCTTGCTCCTTATCAAAAACAAAGAATCACTTCATTTTTAGATCCTTCCAAAGATCCATTGGGTGAAGGATACAATGCCATTCAATCAACAATTTCAGTAGGTTCCGGAAAATTATTTGGAAGGGGACTTGGTAGGGGAGTTGGTACCCAGCTTTTATTTCTTCCTGAAAGACAAACAGATTTTATCTTTGCATCTGTTTCAGAAGAGATGGGCTTTATTGGAGCAATAATATTGTTAATTTTAACAGTTTTTATTTTTATTAGGATAATTTCATATACAGAAAAAGCAATAAATATTCCAGCTAGAGCTTTTCTTGCAGGACTTTTCTTAACTCTTTTTGCACAAGTTGTGATTCATGTAGGTATGAACATGGGGCTACTTCCAATTACAGGTGTTCCCTATCCATTAGTTTCGGCGGGAGGTTCATCTCTCCTTGCTACAATGACTGCTCTTGGAATAGTTGTGGGAACTAAAAGATGATATTTTTTTTAAATATATTTACTTAAGTTCTTGGAGCAGTTTATTGAAGGCCTTTAAACCTTGCTCAGTTTTTACTAAAGTTGCTTCTATTACTCTATTATTATCGGTTAGACCCAACATTTTAAATTCTATTCCATCAACTGACATTACTGCTTGAATTCGATTAAATGCTTCTGTTCGGGTCATTGAAACAGTAAAAGTTGTTGGTATTCTTAATTGAGATTCATTTTTTTCTTTATGCATAAATTTATTGCTTGTATTTTATTGTATAAAAACATAAAATACAACACGTATGGATAAATTTGTAGTTATTCGAATCGGTGGAAAACAATATAGAGTCTCTGAAGGAGAAGAAATTTTAGTGGATAAACTTTCTGATTTAACAAAAATAGATCCTGAAGTTTTGCTTTTTGTAGATGGAGAAAAGGTTGAGATTGGAACTCCAGTTTTAACTAAAATTAAAGTAAAGGTAAAAGTTTTAATTGAACTTGAAAAAGGAGAGAAAATTAGAGTGTTTAAATATAAAGCCAAGTCACGTGAGAGAAAACACATTGGTTTTAGACCTCAATATACAAGACTTCTGATCGAAAAAATCTCCTAATTAATAATATTTATATGGAAAAAGAAGCAGACAGATTAGATATTAAACTTGGTAATTTGGCTGCAATTAATGGTTTAATGATGATATATAAAGATACTAAGAATTCTAAAATTTTAAGTATAGATGAGAAAATTAAACATAAAAAAATTAGTGATGAACTTTTTGAAATGGCCTATCTATTACTTGATGAACCTGATCGGAAATGGGGAACAAACCATTCTAAACCAACAGTTTGTTATAACTAAATAATACAATCAGTATCTTTCTGGTCACTTGACAACTGTGAAAACATACATTATATTGTCATCTAGATATGTCAACTCATAAAGCAGCTGGAAAAGCTAAACAACATGTTAGTCCAAAAGGTAAAAGACTTGGTACAAAAGTATCAGGCATGCAAAAAGTTACTGCTGGAGAAGTCTTAATAAGACAGAACGGAACTAAAATTGGAGCTGGTAAGAATGTAAAAGTGAGTAGGGATCACACACTTTACGCAGTTGTTGGTGGTGTGGTTAAGTTTTCTACAAAATTAGGTAAGAAAATTGTAAATATAATTATAAAATAAAATGGCTGAAGAAATAATTCAATTAGATATTAATCAACTCCAACCAAATCCTCTTCAACCTCGTGGCGCAATCACTCCTGAAAGTCTAGTAGATTTAGTAGATTCTATAAGAGAACATGGAATTTTGGAGCCTTTAGTAATTGCCAAAACTCCAGCAGGGTTCCAAATAATTGCGGGTGAAAGACGTTGGAGAGCTTCAAAATTAGCTGGTTTAACCCATGTTCCAGTAATTATTAGAGAAACTACACCTAAAGGAATGCTTGAAATGGCAATTGTTGAAAATGTGCAAAGAGTCGATCTTAATGCACTTGACAGGGCCAAGGGATTTGAAAGATTAATGGATGAGTTTGGTTTAACTACTTCAGAAGTAGCAGTTAGAATTGGAAAATCCGTAGCTTATGTGTCTAATTCTTTAAGGCTCCTAACCTTACCAGATGCATTAAAAGATGGACTTCTTTCTGGGCTTATCTCTGAAGGTCATGCAAGGGCATTAGCAGCAATTGACGATACCAATTTAATGGTTGAAGCTTATAAAATAATTCTTCGTGAATCAGGCTCAGTAAGACGTGCTGAAGAACTTGCAAGACGTATGAAATCACAAGCTGATCAAAAACCAAAAATGAATTTACCTAAAATGCATGTAGTTTCTGATGAGATTGATAATATGAAAGAAGGTTTTGAGAAAGCCTTAGGTGGTCAACAAGTAAGACTTGCTAGAAGTAGAAGAGAAACAAGAATTACATTTATATTAAAAGGATCTTTAGATGAGACAGAAAATACTCTTCAATTAATCTACAAAGCAATTACTTCTTAAAAAAAGCTTAATAATTAGGCATTTGAACTAGACCTGTAGATTTTGGTGGCCAATAAACAACCCAAGCCTTACCGGTTATTACCTTTTTATTAATGGGTCCCCAAATTCTGGAATCAGATGAATGAGGTCTATTATCTCCAGCAACAAAATATTCTCCACTTGGCACTAAATATTTTTCACCTTCTTTTAAAAATCCTCCAGAATTCGTATCTACCTTAATGTAAGGTTCATCTAACTCTTTGTCGTTAATCAAAAATTTACCATTTTGAATGGAAACCGTTTCCCCAGGAAGACCAATTATTCTTTTTATAAATTCATCCTCTGAAATAGGGGGTTTAAAAACAATTACATCTCCTCTTTGTGGTTCTTTTGTATAATAACTTACTTTCTCGGTTAGTAAATACTCTCCGTCAGGAAAATTAGGTTCCATTGAAGCACCCTTAATTTTATGAGGTCTTAAGATTAATAAATAAACTATTAAAAAAATTCCTACAGCCAAAACAACAACTTCTAAAATGTCTAAAAAAAATGCTCCTAAACGTTTTAGCATACTAATCATTATAAGAGAAGTTAATTGGTGTTGTACAGTAGCACATCGTGTGCACCACTTTCTCTTAGACCCTGTGGTGTTATCTGTACAAATGAACTATTTTTCCAAAGATAATTAATGTCTTTTGCTCCTGAATAGCTAAAACCAGATCTTAAATTAGCAGTTATTCTTTCAATAATATTTTTTAGAGATCCTTTATAAGGAACAATTGACTCAACACCTTCAATTTGTTTTATATAGTGAATTTCAACTTCATCTTTATTTAATTTGGAATGATTTACTTTTTCAGTTAAAGAAGTTGAAGCATTATAAACTTTAAACTTTTTTCCATCCTTAATAACTAGTTTTCCTGGAGCTTCATCACTTCCTGCAAAAATACTACCTGCCATTATGGCTGATGCCCCAGCTGCCAAACCTTTTACAATATCACCTGAAGTTTTTACACCACCATCTGCAATGATATATTTTTTATACTTTCTTGCAGCTCTTGCACAATTTAATATTGCAGTTATTTGGGGAACTCCAGAACCAGTCTCAATTCTTGTTGTACAGATTGAACCAGGACCAATACCCACTTTAACTGAATCGGCTCCTGCTTTAAAAAGGTCATTTGCCGCTTCATAAGTAGCAGCATTACCAGAAACAATATCAACAAAATTACCAAATATTTGCTTTAATTTAGTTGTAGCATCTAAATTTTTTTGCATATGGCCATGAGCTACATCTATAAATAAAATATCAGCTCCAGCCTTAACTAATTTTTCAGCTCTATCAATTATGCCGTTTCTAGCTCCAACTGCGGCTCCAACTGCGGCTCCAACTAATACTTTTCCTTTTTTAATTAAGCTTATTTTTTCAGCTTGTTCATCAGGAGGCAAAAATCTAGGGATTACTCCAAGACCTCCTAATTTTCCTAAAGTTATTGCCATTTCAACACCAGTAACATCGCTCATATTTGCTGAAATTAAAGGAATTTGTAAAGTAATTCTTTTAGAAATTTTAGTTTCAAGATTAATATCGTTTCTACTACTGATTTTTGAATATTTAGGAATAAGTAATACGTCGTCGTAAGATAATGCCAGAGGAAAAATGTTTTTCATACCTTAATAAAATAACTTTTATACACAACATGTTTAAGATTAGTAGTTTTCACAGATGATGTCAATTCTATAAAAATAATTATTAAAGTGTTAAACTATTAAGTTAATAATTAGAGGGCGCTTGGTCCAGTGGTAGGGCGCTTCGTTCACATCGAAGAGGTCGTAGGTCCGATTCCTACAGCGCCCACTAGAGTATTTTTGCAACTAATCCTGAATATTCTCTTAAATAGTCTTTAGGTAAACCATCTCCTTCGGTTTCAAGATTCATTCCACAACCTCCTACCCAAACATTATCAATTCTTGTTCCAACAATTTTATTTTTAATCTCTATTTGATTATTTATATTTATTTTTTGTACTAGGGCAACACAGAGAGAATCCTCAGAGAGATTTTTAATTATTTCTTTAAAAACTCCCCCTGTATCTAAAATATCATCTATTATTAAACATTTTTTGTCGTCCAGGTTTCTAGGTACAGGGATAATAACAATTGCACCAAAACCTCCTTTTACTTGGTGATATTCAATCACATCATGATTTATTGGTTCACTTTTTCTCTTTACAATTTCATCATATAAAAATTTTCCACCCTTCATATTAACAAGCACTGTATCAAATTTTGAATAATCAATTTTTCTAGATAGGTTATCAATTAATCCACTCATTATCTCTGGACAAATATAATCATAGACTTCATGATCATCTAATTTTAATTTATTAGGATATTTAGGAAAAGAAATATATGGGGTATTGTAGAAAAAATTTCTTTCTTTTTGTTTGTCTTTATCCATGTTTCAGATGTATTCTTTTTTTTAGTTTTATTAAATAAATAATTATTGTTTTCTAAATTCAATTTCATTTACGTTAGTAATAACAGTATCGTCGATAAATTTAGCAGATGAATAACCATTATGAGCTGCAAGAACTAAACTGTGTGTTCTAATACCACCCTTAAAAGTTCTTACTCCATCAAGTATTTCTCCTTTTGTTATACCGGTTGAACAAAAAATAATTAAATTACCAAATACTAGACCTTTTTCCGTATAAACATTGTCTAAAAAAAATCCCTTTTCTTCAAGGATTTTTTTAGTATCTTTATTATCTGTCCAAGGTTTAGCTTGAATACCTCCATTAAGACAACGAACTCCAGCTGCAATCAATACTGCCTCAGGAGCACCACCAATTCCCATTACTGCGTGGATATCAGAACCTTGTATACAAGTTCCAATTCCTGGCATTAGATCTCCATAATCTATTGATGCAACTTTCGCACCTGTTTCTCTTATATCTCTAATTAATTTTTCATTACGAGGCCTATCTAGTACCTTAATTCTTAAATCGGAAATTTTCTTTCCTAATGCTTCTGCAATATTTTTTAAATTTTTTGCTGCAGGAGCATTTATATCAACAGAATTTTTAGCTTGTGGACCAGTTATAATTTTGTCCATATAAATAAGTTCAGGAGGAAGTCTTAAAATACCTCCTCTTTCAGACACAGCTAATACAGAAACTGCGTCAGACATCAATTTTGCTGTTGCAGTAGTTCCTTCAACTGGATCAACAGCTATAGATAGACCCGGTCCTTTACCCGAACCAACCAATTCACCTATATATAGCATTGGAGCTTTATCTTTTACACCTTCACCTACTTCAATTATCCCACATATATCCATTCCATTTAATAATCTACGCATGACATCAACAGCTGCTTGGTCGGCATCTTCCTTGTTTCCTAAACCTGATTTTTCATATGCTGCAATTGCCGCGATTTGTGTTGTTTGGTTAAACTTTTCAGTTAAAACCTTAATATATGAAAGTTTCTCAACAACTTCAATGTGTTCAGTAATTTCCTTTGTCATAGCAATCTAGATAGTCCGATTATATGTGCAAAACAAGAAAAAGCAAGCATAAATTGTCAAAATAAAGTTTCGTGATAAGATTAATAAATGACAAATTCAGAGATTATTAATTTACTTCAAAGAATAACAGGGATTATTGCTTTAGGCTTATTAGCATTACAAATTTATCTTGGTGCAAACAGGAAAGCAATTAAATTTCATATGTTGAATGGAATTTTAGCTTATATCTTTGTTTTTCTTCATCCTGTTTTGTTTTTATTATTTAGATATTTCACAATAGGGAAATTAGACCCTTTATATGTTTTTGTTGATGTTTGTGTATTATGCCAAGGAACATATGAACATTATATAAATTTAGGTAGAATTGGTTTTTATTTAGTAACTATTGCAGTTATTGCAGTGAAATTTAGAAATATTTCAGGTTGGTTAAAAACAAATTGGAGAAAACTGCATATATTAAATTATTTAGCTTTCTATTTTGTTTCATTTCACTCAATTTTTATTGGGACTGATTCTAGAAAACCATTATTTTTAATTTATTTTATTTTGTTACAAATTGTAGTTTTAGGATCTATTGTCAATAAATTAAGGACTTCAAATCTGACAGGAGAGATAAAGAAAATTCTGGGTCAATAAATTTTGGCGTAAGATTTTGGATTTGTTTTATCAAGGTTTGAATGATAATTTTGGAAGGAAAAATCATACTATTACTAATAAGTTTTTCTGAGGCTTGAATTTGAGCTTTTATTGCAGTTAGTATTCCTTTATTTAAAATAAATTTATTTTCAAATGCTTTTTGTAAGGATTTGTATATTTCAGAATATGAAACTCCTACGTTTTTATTACCATTAAAATAAATTAAATAAGTACCTTTTTCGTTATCAAAAATGTATCCATTAAATGTATTTTGTGTTACGTTACCGTTAACATCATATAAATAACTATCAAATTGATATGGTCCAGTTGGACCTGTTATTTCTAAACTATATTCACCAGATGGAGGTTTTGAAAAAATTAAGATTGAAAGGGGCTCCCCACTTTTATTTGATCCGTCTAATTCATTTATTGGTTCTTCTATATAAGTCTGGGTATTATTAACAAGATTATTGGAAGAATCAAAAAGTTTAAATGTAATATCTTTATCGGCTATAAACATCATATATGATAAATCTGTTTGACTTTGTGTGTAGGTGTTTAAGGATTGGATATGATTATCAGGATATTCAGGTGATAACTCATCTCTGTCATTATATCCAGGATCGTTTATTCCAAAAGAAGTTTCAGTTTGGCTTTTGGTGACAACAAAATGACCAGGAACTTTAACGATTGTGGGTAGGTTGTTTTGAAGATTATTAAGAATTTTATTAGCTTCAAATGATGATCTTAAATATTCAAGTGTTGGAGAAGATATTGATTCATGAAGTTTTGTGTATCTTGAAATTGCAAGCCAGTTAACTAAATTATTCCTAATGTAACCATCATTTTGATCTTTTAGCCAGGTGTTTAACTCTCTAGGATCAATATTGTGTCCAAAAAATTTCAAAACCATTGAAGCTGAAGTTAATGCACAACCATAATCTTTAATTGTTTTATTTGTATGTCCATAAAAATCATTTTGCCAACCACCTTCATATTGTTTTAAATTTGGCACGTCTAAAGATATGTATTCTGGAGTGTCAAAAATGACTTTAGCTGTAAAGACATCATTATAATAACCATACGGAGTTCCGTAATGTCCCCCTGTTAAATATAAATGATTATTCCAAGAAACAAGTGGGGAACAACAATTTATTTTTGGTAGTTTGTAAGGGCTTGTTGTCCATTCATCAATTTCTCCATTAGGCTTTATTTTGGCAAAAAAAACATCATCAATAATCCCTGAGTCAGTAATCCCTGAGACAGTGATTCCTCCTACAGAAACCAGTAAATTACTTGTCTTGGCTACTCCTGATCTTGTCACTGCTTTTGGAAGTGAAAACATAGAATTCCAATTACCCAATGTACCATCAGGATTGACAAAGGCTCTTTGAACGGAATCCAATATTTGATTTGATAAGTTTTTGCCTCCAATAATATAAACATAGCCATTTATTTCAACCATTCCAAAACCCACCATTGGTTCTGGTAAATTTCCTGCGAGAGTCCATGAGTCTAAAGTTCCATCTGTGGGGTTTATTGTTGCAAAATATATTTCATCTCTTGAGGCTTGATATTCAAAACGATTAGTTGATCCTCCCGCAAAATAAATTCTATTGTTTAAAGTGATAGCACTTCCAAGTGCTAAAGTTTGTGGTAACTGTGTTGTAGTTTTCCAAGACGATATATTTCCATCTGATCCTATAATTCCAACAACAACATCTTTAATGTTTTGGATTGAAGAATTTGCTCCTCCAAGTATATAAACATATCTATCATAAGTTGTTCCAGAGTGCCAAAGCTGATTAAGTGGCGAGGTGGTGTTAGTCCAAGAAGATAACAATCCGTTCGGAGATATTGTTGAGTATAAACCACTAGATATCACTTCAGAATTAGCTCCACCTAATATATAAAGTTTATTATTAGATATAAATGAATAGTGACTAGCAACACCATTGATATCTGGCATTGAAGCAGAATTTGTCCAACTACTTAAAGTTTCGGCAGATAGAGAATTTCTAGGAAGAAATATATATACTATAGAAGCAATTAGAAATATTAGACTAGATAGAAATAATTTTGTATGTTTATTCATCCAATATAAATATGAAACTTAAAAGATATTGTTGTCAAGAAGATAATTTACCAAATCCAAATACAGATAAGTTTTGGGATGAAAAACTAAAGAATAACAGAAAGATAATTTTGAAATCTCCAGTTTTTATTCATAAAAATAAATTGATAATTAGTCAATTAAAAAAAATATCTGGAAACATATTAGATATCGGTTTCGGTTATGGTTATATTGAGTATTTAATTGAGAAGCTTAATTTAAATTTATCAGTATATGGAATTGATATTTCAAATTATGCTATAAATTTTGCTCAAAAATTTTATAAAGGGGATTTTAAAAAGGCTAGCATATTTAAAATTCCTTATAAAAATAATTTTTTTAATTGTGTTTTAGCGATTGATATATTAGAACACATACCTAAAAATAAAATAGATATCTCGTTATTACAAATTAAAAAAGTATTAAAAAATAACGGCTTGTTAATAGTTTCTGTCCCCTTAAATGAATCAAAAAAAGATAAATTATTAAATGGGCATCTTAGAATTTACAATCATAATATTATAAAAAATGAGTTAAAAAAATCGTCTTTTGAGATTAAAAAGGAAATATATTTATTTGCATTTAAAGACAGATATTTTATAAAAAACTTAATAAACAAATTTTTAAAAGTACGCAAGCCAAATTTGGTTGTTTTAGTTGCAAAAAAGAAATGAAAATACTTTTTATATCTAAATTTGTCTGGCCTCACGTAGGTGGAGTTGAAAAACATTGCTATAAAATAACCCTCAATCTAATAAGATTGGGAAATACAATTGAAACTATTTCTGAAAAAGATATTAATTACCCACACATAAAGATATTAGGACTTTTATATATATGGTTTTGGTTATTCAAAAATAGAAAGAAAATTTTGGAAAGCGAAATAGTTCATGTTCATGATGTATTTATTTGGTATTTGCCATTTAAGTTTTTATATCCTAATAAACGTGTATTTACTACATTTCATGGTTGGGAAGGAAAATATCCAATACCGTTTATAAATATACTTCAAAAAAGAATTGCAAATAAATTATCCCTCAAAACTATTTCAGTAGGCGATTATATAAATAAGTGGTATGGAATTAAAAGTGATATTATTATTTATGGAGCAGTAGATAAAATTAATATTGAGTCTGCTATTCATAAAATTTCAAACACAATTATTTATTTAGGAAGACTTGAAAAAGATACTGGACTTCTTGAATTTTTAAAGTGGTTAAAGTTACATCCTGTCTATAAAATAACATTTATAGGTGTAGGAGACCTCAAAGATAAATGTAGAAAATTCGGGAAAGTATTAGGAAGCAAAGATCCAGAAAAATATTTACAAGAAGCAGAATATTGTGTGCCTTCAGGATATTTATCTTATTTAGAAGCTAGAAATTTAAAATGTAAAATAATGACGTTTCCTAATAATCCTTTAAAGGCAGACTATTGGGATGAAATTGAAAAAAACTATTCAAAAATTAAAAATGTAACTTGGAATGATGTTACAAATAGTTATTTAAAATTATGGAAATGATATGAAGATATTAACAAAAATTTTTATAGGGATATTTATATTTATTATTATTTATTTTTCATTCAATGCATTAACAACAAACCCTAATCTATTAAATGAATCTGATAGTCTTACTTATCATATTCCAATTGCAGAAAGTATTTTAAAAGGCAATATTTTAAATCCTCCAAATTTAAGTCATGGTTTGGGATTTTATCCTGCAGTAGGAGAAGTAATACTTTCAATATTTATTTTATTAGGGATCCCATTAGGTTTTTTTAACATTGTTGCAATTATTATTTTGTTTTTTGTTTTAAAAATCCTTTCCGATGAATATGGAATTAATAAATATGTTTCAAATATATTTTCTGTATCAGTAATTACACTTAATTCGATTATTAGGTTAATTCCTAATCAGACGATAGATATTTGGCTTTTGATATTTTTCTCTTTAGCATTACTTTTTATTAAAAAATTTGAAAATGAAAAATTAAAAAGTTTACTGCCGTTAGGCTTATCTTTGGGATTAATAATTGGAGTTAAATATTCAGGTTTAGTTTATCTATTAATTTTATTTCTTGTTTATTTCAAAGTAATATTTAAAAAAATTAATATAAAGAATTTAATCTATCTTTTCCTTCCAATTTTGACGATTGGTGGTTTTTGGTATTTTAGAAATTATTTATTAATTAATAACCCTTTCTATCCAATAAACATCTTGGGATTTACAGGAAGTAGTGATTTTCAATTAGTAGAAACATATAAACCTTTACTTACATCAAATGGTTTATATCTCTTCGTGGAGGCACTAATTTCTGAGTATCTAATTTGGGTTTTGATTCCTATATTTTTATTTATTTCAAAGTCAAAAATTAATAAAAGTTTAATTGTGATATCAGTTTTAAATTTTATACCCTTTTTGTTTTTCCCTTCTGATTTTTCTAGGCAAATAATAACATCTAATATGAGATTTCTTTATGTTTCAATTATGCCCTTAATACTTTTGTGCTTTATTTCTGTAAAAAATACTAAATTTGAAAAACTTCTTTATATATTATCTTTATTAAGCTCTATCTCAATTCTTTCTCAATTTAATTATTATCCTAAATTAATACTATTTTGGCTTACAATATTTATATTGATTTACACTAATCACAAAAAATGAAAATATCCATCTGCATTACTACCCTAAATGAAGAGAAATCTATTGGTAGTTTGTTAATTTCTCTTACTCACCAAACTAAAAGACCAGATGAGATTATCATTGTAGATGGAGGATCAAAAGATAAAACTGTAGAAATAATTCGTCATTTTTTAAAAAAAGATAATAGAATAAAATTTTTTATCGAGAAAGGAACTATTGCGCATTGTAGAAACATTTCAATAGAACTAGCAAATAGTGATATTATTGCAACAACTGATTCAGGTTGTATCGCAAATAAAGACTGGCTAGAAAAAATAACATACCATTTTAAGCATGAAAAAGTAGGATTAATTGCTGGCTTTTATAATATGCCTTACATAAATTCATTTCAGAAAGCTATAAGAGTATATCTTGGAATATTACCTCAAAAATTTGATCAAGCCTTTTTGCCTTCTGCAAGGTCAGTTGCTTTTAGAAAATCAGTTTGGGAAGAAGTTGGAGGGTTTAATGAAAATTTAGAAAGAGGTGGTGAAGATACAGAATTTTTCTATAAATGCGTGAAAAATGGCGTGAAAATTATACGCGAAAAATCTGCTAGGGTAGAGTGGGGTGAAGTTAAGACACTTTATTTAAAAACTTTTCTTCAAAAAGTTTTTGTTTATTCAAAAGGGGATGGACAAGCTAAAATCTGGTGGCATCCAACAAAACAACTTTCGTCGCACAATATTAGAATATCAGCAATATTTACCCGCTATTTAATAGGAACACTACTACTAGTTTATTCTTTTTTCAATCCTTCCTCACTTCCATATTTTATAATTTTGGTGACTTTATACTTATTTTATCCAATAATAAAATGGAAAAGTTTAATTAAGGGAAATTTAGCTAGGCTATATTTACCTATAATTCAAGTTTTAACAGATTTTGTTACTATGTATGGATTTTTAGCTGGTACAATAGGCGTAAGAAGTAAAATAAAATAATTCCAATGATTAATAAAACCAATATAATTTATGGATTAAGTTGGATGGGAGCCTTAAGAATTGGTGCTAAAGCATTTGCTTTTATAAAGACATTGATACTTGCAAGAATTTTAAGTCCATTACAATTTGGGATATTTGGAATAGCATCTTTAGTTTTGGGATTTTTAGAAATAATCACAGAGACTGGGATTAACGTAGTTTTGATACAAGAAAAAGACGGTCTAGAAAAACATATTAGTTCTTCTTGGATTGTGTCTATAATAAGAGGCATATTTTTAAGTTTAATTATTTTTCTTTTAACACCATTAATCTCTAAGTTTTTTAATAATCCTTCAGCAATTAAAATTCTTTATTTAACAGCATTTGTACCTTTAATTCGTGGTTTTATAAACCCAGCTGAGGTTAAATTTCAAAAAAATTTAAATTTTAAAAAAGAATTTATATTTAAAGGAATTCTTATTTCTGTAGAAGCTATAACAGCAATTTTATTAGGTTTCTTAACAAAAAGTGAACTTTCACTTATATGTGGTCTTATCGCAGGAGCTTTAGTTGAAGTTTTTATTTCTCTTTTCTTTATCTCACCCAAACCCAAACTTATTTTTCATTTGGAAAGTTTTAAATTTGTAATTAAAAAAGGTATCTGGATTACATTTGCAGGGGTTTTTAATTATATATTTCAGCATGGAGATGACTTGGTAGTTGGGAAAGTATTGGGAGTATATCCACTTGGGTTATATCAACAAGCATATAGAATTTCTTCTTTGCCTGTCTCTGAAATGGGTGAAATATTTTCAAAAGTTACTTTTCCTTACTATTCGAAATATAAAAAAGATTTAAAAAACTTGAGATCGGTATTTTTGAAAACATTTTTAGGAACTTTTGCGTTAGTTATTCCTTTTGGTATTCTAATTTTCCTTTTTCCATATCAAACAGTAAATATTTTACTCGGTAAAAATTGGCTTGATACTGTAGGGGTTTTGCAAATCTTGGCTATTTTTGGAATTTTAAAAGCTTTGACTAATTCGGTTTTCCCATTATTTTTAGGAATTGGGAAACAAAATTGGATTACTTGGATTACACTTGTTGGAATTTTAGGTTTAGGTTTAACAATTTTTCCCTTAACCAATAAGTTTGGTATTAGAGGAACTGCAGTTTCAACAATAATTGGAACTATTGTCACAATTCCGATGTCTATGTATTGGACTATTAAAATACTTAAACAAACATGATTCAAAAAAATAATTTAGAAATAATTACTCTTGATAAAAAGAATATTAGCAATTTTTCATTAGAAAGAAATAATCTTTTAGAAAAATCAAAATCTGATTGGATATTGTTTTTAGATAAAGATGAAATAGTAACCAATGAATTAAAAAATGAAATTGTAAATGAAATAAATAATTTACCAAATAAATATGAAGGTTATTATATAAAGAGAAGAATTAAATTTTTAAGTAAAATTATTGGTCATGATAGAGTTTTGAGGCTTGCAAAGAAAAATTCTGGTAAATGGGTTCGGAGAGTTCATGAAGTATGGCAGGTTAAAGGACCTATAAAACAATTAAAAAATTATATTATTCACACAACAGCTCAAAATCTACATGATTACATAGAAAAAATAAATTTTCAGTCCGATTTACATGCTTTAGAAAATAATAAGGAAGGTAAAAAAGCAAACTTAGGTAAAATTATTTTTTACCCAATTTTAAAATTAATCTATAATCTATTATTAGGTAGAGGTTTTGAGTTTAGTTTGATGCAATCTCTACATTCATTTTTATCATGGACAAAGCTTTACTTTTTACAAGCCTAGTAATTTTTCCATTTGGACAAATTGCAAAATTAGGACCAATTAGTTTTCTTGACGTGACTGTTTTTTTAATTGTGGTTTATACACTGCTTAGAAAGCCCAAAATACCTTCATGGTATATCTACCTACTTTCCTTTATTCTTTTTGGATTTTTCTCTTGGGGTATAAATGTATTTATTCTCAAAAGTGATCTTTTGGTAAAGGGTTTGATGTATGGAGTAAGACTTTTGTTTTATTCAATGATTCCAATTTTTATATACAATTTTTTCAAATCACAAAAGGACAGAAAATTTATAATAAATTCACTTTTATCAATTTCAATTGTGACTGCAGTCTTTGGATGGATCCAATATATAAATTGGCCCAACCTTGTTGCTTTAAAATATTTAGGTTGGGATGATCATTTGTATAGATTAGTGGGAACTTTTTTGGATCCTACTTTTACATCTATTATCTTAGTTCTAGGATCGATTATTGCTTTAAAAGAAAATAGAAAATTAAGCTTAATATTTTTAGGAATAAGTATTTTATTTACGTATTCAAGGGTTTCATATCTAATATTTATACTATTACTAATTTATTTTAAAAAATATTTAATCGTATTTTTATTTTTAATTTCAATATTTTTTCTTCCCAAAAACATGGGTGGAGAAGGAGTTAATTTAGTAAGAACTTCATCTACTAATTTAAAAATTATAAATTACAAAGAAACTTTAAAAATTATAACTAAATCTCCTGTTATCGGGATTGGTTTTAATAATTTGTGTCCTGCAAGACAAATTTATTTAAATGATACTAATATTACTTCTCATTCATGTTTTGGATCAGATTCCTCAATATTATTTATTTTAGCTACAACTGGAATTGTAGGTTTATTTTTATTTATAAGTTTTATCTTTTCAATTCCAAGTTATCCTTTATTAACTATTAGTTTCTTGATAGTTTTAATTCACTCTACATTTGCGAATAGTCTATTTTATCCTTGGGTAATGTATTGGATTTTTATCCTTTTAGGATTAGGGAGTAAAGTTAACAGAAAAGGATGATTTGGTTTCGTTACCTGCCATATCAGTTGCTTTTATTTCAAATGAATTTACACCTTCAGAAAGGGTGGTTGCGTAGGAAAATGTTTTGTCGTCTTTAACAGATACTACTCTTTCATTAATTAATAAATTTACTTTTTCATTTGTGTTTCCTTTAATTACTAATTGCCTTTGCCCGGAACCATAAAAAGATAATCCATCAGATGGACTTAAGTTCTCTAAACTAGGTTCAGTATTATCAAATATTATTTTGATAATTTTAGTTTTAGTACTTTCATTTCCCGCAGTATCTTTTGCTTTGGCTTCAATTGTGTTATCACCTTTGTTTAAATTAAACAAAAAACTAAATCTTCCATCACTATTTGCAACAACTTCACTTGAATCACCATTTGCAGTTATAGTAACAACAGCCCCATTTTCAGACGTTCCGGCAATTTCTAATTTTTCATTATTAGTATATTCTGGAATTGAATCAAACTGTGGTGGTGCAGGAGGTGTTATATCAGTTATATCAACAGGTTTATTAGATTTTCCCAAGTCTCCTAAAAAGCCTGCAAATTTAATTAATGTGGGAAGTCCTAAAAAAATTAAAAAACCTATTGCAGCAATTGATAACACTACGTAAAGATATGCATTTTTAATATTCTTTTTTTCTTCTACACTTGCACGCCTTGAATACTTATTCATTTTTATAGCTATTAGTATACTATAAAACATCAATTTTTATGTATTTACATATTAAATTTGATTTGCTATTTTAGATTATGAGAGTAGAAAATTTAAAAACTGGTAAAAAAAGTAACAATGAATTATTAGCAGAACTTCGTGGGTTAGATAATCCACTTGAACCCAAAATTTCAAGTTCTCAAGAAGCAAAGATTAAAGCAAGAATTGCAAGAGAATTAAACGACTATCATAAACCAGTTTTTATTTCAATAAATAATAAATAATTGTGACAAGAAAAGAAGAAGTAGCCAGTACTTTTGAATGTGCTGTAATAAAAAAAATTTGATTCATAACAGAAACTTCAATTATTAAATACATTTGTTGACCTACGCCTGTATAATACTTGTATGACTCCAGAAAATATTAGTGATAAATTAATGAAACAAAATCGACAGGTTGAAGCTTACAAAAAAGCTTCCAATAGGAAAGGTGTGATTGGTTTTAGTGAAGAAGATAATATTGATAATCAAATTGTAACAATTGCAGAAATTATTGGGAGAAAAAGTAAAGTAAATATAGAGGAGGGTGAAAGAGAGATAACATCAAGGGCAACTGTTGTAAGGACGTCAAGTGGTCTTATTGCAACAATTCCAGGAGAAGTAAGTCAAATAATTAGTATGAACATAGATACGGCCGGTAGAATATTACCTTTAGAAAAAGTGGATGAAATAAAAAAGGCATTAAAAAAAGATAAAAAAAGAAGAAAGGAAAAAATAGGTGCCCGATAAATATAAAGCTACTTGGGTATCACACTCTTCAATTTCTGATTTTTTAGCTTGCCCTAAGAGCTATTACCTTCGAAATGTTTATAAAGATCCTCATACCAATCGTAAAATATCAATTACAGCACCAGCTTTGTCATTGGGGGGTGCAGTTCATGAAGTTATTGAATCATTGTCGGTTCTTCCAGTTAAAGATAGGTTAAAAGTCTCTTTATTAAAAAAGTTTGATGTAGTTTGGGAGAAAATTGAAGGTAAAAGAGGTGGTTTTAAAACCAAAGAAGAAGAAAAAATTTATAAAGATAGAGGAATTACCATGCTTAAAAGAGTTGAAAAAAACCCTGGACCAATATTAAAAAAGGCTGTAAAAATTACTACTAGTGAAATAAATCTTCCTAATTATTACCTTTCAGAAGAAGATAATATCATTCTTTGTGGGAAAATAGACTGGCTTGAATACCTAGAAAAGACAGATTCACTCCACATTATAGATTTTAAAACCGGTAAAAATGAAGAAAATGAAAAATCCTTACAACTTCCTATTTATCTTCTTTTAGCAACTAATACACAAAAAAGAAAAGTAACAAAAGCCTCATATTGGTACCTTGATAGAAATAACGATTTAACGACTCAAAAATTACCAAATATAGATGATTCATATGAAAAAGTTATTACAATTGCAAGAAGAATTAAACTTGCAAGACAACTTAATCATTTTATTTGTCCAACCAATGGATGTATGAAATGTAGACCATATGAGCGAATATTAAAGGGAGAAGCTATTAAAGTTGGTGTATCTGATACTAAGCAAGATATTTACATACTAAATTAAGGGAAAAAGAAAATTAATATTTTTTTAATTTTTTTGAGCCACCTCTCGGGGTCGAACCGAGGATCTTTCCCTTACGAAGGGACTGCTCTACCAACTGAGCTAAGGTGGCATTTAGTAGCCAGTAAACTTCTCAATTCGTATTTTATCAGAAGCTACTCCTAAATTCCTCAAAATAGCTTCCATAGTAGTTACAAAAATAGGAGGTCCTACAATCCAAAAATTAGATTCAATGTAAATACCTTTTGGAAGAAGTCCCTTAAGTTTAATTTCATCTAAATGACCTTCTTCAGAAGAAATTATAAAATCTAACTTTAAAAAATTATTTGCATTAACTAAAGTTTTCAATTCTTCTTTAAACGCAATTTCATCTTTATTGGTATTTGAATAAATAAGGTGCATAGAGATATTTAGTTTTTTATCGATGTTGTATTTAATAAAACATCTAAAGGGAGTAATTCCAATTCCACCTGCTAAGAAAATGTTGTTTTTATTGTAAATAGAAGGATCGAATAAAAAGGTACCAAATGGTCCTTTTCCTTCAACAATACCTCCAATTGCTAATTCGTCCAATGTTTTCTTATATCCCGATCCTTCTCTTATTCTGGTTGTAATTTGAAGTAAATTTCCTTCAGTAGGAGAAGAACAGATAGTAAAGTCACGAGTATCTCCTTTAATATCAGGATAATTTAATTTAGGTAAAATTACATAAATATATTGTCCAGGTGTCCATGTAAATATACTGTCTGGTTCAAAAAAAAAGGATTTTGTTCCTTTTGCTTCATTTACTTTTTTAACAAGTTTTAAGTTCATGATATTATTATACATATTAAAGTCTAAAAAGTATGAAAAGGGAGGTGAATTAAATTTTATATGTGTTACAACTGTGGTTGTGGAATTCCAGATGATGATATGGGCAGAGGTGTACTTTCAAAAGGTGGAGCATCTTTAGTTGATGAAGATTTTCAAGTTATGGCTACTAGATGGGGTATGACAGTTGAAGAAGCTAAAGAAAATAGTTATAAACTTTTGAAAAAACAATTTGAACCTAAAGATGTTGAGAAAAAGATTTAATACCCTTATATTGCTACAAAAGATAATTCGTCTAATTAATTTTGAGCGGGATAGGGAAGTCGAATCCCTTTCTCTACCTTGGGAAGGTAGCGTTAAGCCGTTTAACTAATCCCGCAAATGCGAGATTATTATAACATTTTAAACCTAAATAATTACCTCGGTAAAACTAAAACATTTCCAGAATGAATTAAATTAGGATTAACTAGTTTGTTTTCACGAGCAATTTCCACCCATTTATAACCATCTCCGTAGGCTCGAACTGCAATATTCCAAAGGTTATCTCCTTTCACTACTTCATATGTAGCACTTGTAATTGAATCGGTACTTACTACTTGATTATCAGTAGTTATTGATTTTTCAGACTCTACATTTGGAATAGTTAATTCTTGTCCTTCTTCAATAATACTTGCATTAGCTAATTTGTTTTCAGTTGCAATATCAACCCACTTAAATCCATCACCATAATATTTTTGAGCTATAACCCAAAGGTTTTCACCCTTTTCTACTTTGTGAGTTTTAGAGGTAAGTACTGTTGAATTTCCTTGATTTAAAAGTTCAGTTGGAATTGTTCCTCTGTCGCTTCTTAAAAACTTGATAACTAAACTTCCAACAATAATAACAACAATTGCTCCTAAAACCATACTTATTGTGGATTCGTTTAATTTAATTGTTTTTAAGGTTTTTTTAAGATTAATAATAATCACCACCATTCTGTAAGGGCAGAATGTATCTTGCAATTTAAACTAGATTCAAATTGAAGTCAAGAGGGTCTATTCATTATACGTAGTACAATTTACAAATTTTGGTACCATACAGTGTGCATTTGCTTCAACTGATGGGTTTTTTACATAGACTGGAACATTTATATAATCGACCTTTTTAACACCATATTTAGTAAGAAACCAGTTCTTTTTTTGAAGGTGGTTATCGCGTGAATAGGCGCGCTAACCAAATAATCTTGGTTTTCTTCACTTCGATAAAATAAAAATGGACATTCAATTTTCATACTTATTTCAGATGCAAAATACTATCACAGCAGATTCAAAAAAACAATTAAATGTTTTAAAATGTGAGTATTCTGAATACATCTATTGTGCCTAAAGTTTAGGGCAGGGTCAATGGTACGAGTTTAGAACATACTAATTAAACTTTATCTAAATCTAATATTTTTAAACTTTCAATAACAGAAGGATTGCTTGTATTTTTTAAACCAACAACTTTACCGTAAAGATTGATGAGCGGGGTCAAAAATTCATCAGCCCACGAAGGAGTAAGAACTTCAACTCCTTCAAAATCAACCTCTATAGTTTCATTATTTTTAACTTCTCTTAAGGTCGGAGTAAAAGCTAGATATGCTTCTTTACCAGAAGGCCGTGACACTAATGTTGTTCCAAATTTTTTAAGATTAATTATCATACTTATTTAATATTCTATAACAGCCAAACATCCAGGTATAGAGCTTTTTGAAATTTCAACCTCAATGCCTTGATTATAATTTTTAAGTTCTAGGAACGCGTTTCCTGTTTGAAAAGTTAGTTTTATAGGGTTTTGTGTAACTATGTTTCTAACGAATTTAAGGCCATTACCTCTACTTTCCGGAGCTCTCCCTGAAACTGTTTCCGTAAAGGCTACTAATAATGCGTCTTTATGATTTTCTAAATCCGGTCTAACTTTTTTCAAAGTAAAAAGTATTCCAAGTCCTCTATCTGCTAATATTATTTTTCTTTCTGTTAAAGAGTAGGAAAAATAAACACCTAAAATATCAGGCCAATTCCCTAAGTTGTGATCAAAAGAATTATTACCTATTTCTCCTGTAATTGCAGAAATTAATGAAGTGTATTTATTATTTATATCTTTTGACAACTCGGTCTGGAAATGCTCCAGTCTAGCCTGAAAAACATCACGAGTTTTACAGTAATATTGCTCCTCTGGCCGATAAGGAATTGCACTTGTGGCCCAATTTTGTGCCATGGTTAAGGGGTCTTTGACAAATAAATCAACATCGGATTTGCGATAATATCGATTTCCACCTTTACTGGTACGAATAGAAGAGAATTTTTCATTTTTATCCCATCTACGTAATGTATCAATAGATACATCTAGTAGCTTTGCTGTTTTACTAATCGTTAGAAGATTATCATTCATACCTAGATAATATTATACATCATATTTGTAAATCTATGCAAATATTTGTAAATCTATGCATTTAGACAGGTAAAATCTAAATTTGTGCCTAAAGTCTGAGGCGGAGTCAATGGTACGAGTTTAGAACTTTAATTTAGTATCTCACCTTTTAGCCCGTTGGCTTCGTGAAGAAAAAAAGCTTTTACCTCTTTCCATTTCGCATTACCTAGAAATATTGGAAGATCTGTAGCCTGTACAACATTTACGTATGATGTTATAAGTTGTTCGATGGGTAAAATTACATCAAATTTTAATCTGTAATTTTTTAAGAGATCTGTATGTTTCCACTTTAATTGTTTTAGACATAAATATAAATCAAAATAATCACGCGATCTTTGTCTAGTAGTTATTGCATGTAGTTTATTAACTGCTATATCTTCTACACTTGAAATTCTTAAATTATTGAATTTTTTAAATATCCCCAAGTGTAAAAAAGGAAATTCTGAAAAATCTATTTTTACAAACTTTTTGGGAGTGGAATATAGATAAAAAGTGTTTTGACCTGTTAAGTTTTGTTGTTCAATTTTATTTAAATTTAATTTATCTCCAATTTTACTTATAGCAGACATCACTTTTTTGGAATCGAACTTATTTTCAGAAAAAAAGTCCAAATCCTCAGAATATCTATGTTTAAAATAGAATTCGGATAGTACGGTACCTCCTGTCATGAAGAATTGGGAAGTTATGAATTTATCTTTGGAGATAATCCCCAATAACTTTTTTTGCTCGGGAGTAAGGATAGTTTTCCCCATATTAAGTATTTTAACATTCTAGCACGTTCAGGGTCTAATTTGGGTTTCAATTCTTTCCAATATAATTTAATATTCTTTTCCGATAATTGCTTATCATCAAACCCATAATTTATAAGTTGAGATAGTTCCCAGATAATCTTTCCTCTTTTGTTCTTGAAGCTAGAAACATCAGTATTCCAATTTTTCACAGTAGCTATATTATATCAGAAATAGATCGACTTATGTTGGATTAATGGTACGAGTTTATAAATAAAGGGAAAAATAAAATAACAAATAAGATTATTTCAAAAATAATTGAAACTAGTAACCAAAACCTTTCGAATTTAGTTGGATTTGTTTTAAAAAAAGGATCGTTTATAAACAAGTCCACTAAATAGAATTTTAAACCTTCCCCCTTAATATAATTTTTAATACTTAATAGAATGATGTAAAGAAATATTAGAAAAAAAAATACCTATAAATAGCTGATTATTGAACTTCATAATAAAAATAATAGCATTATTATACTATTAAAGTGAAATTTTGTTATTTTGTACCTAAAGTCTAGGGCGGAGTCAATGGTACGAGTTTAGAACTAATTTGATTTTTTAGAAAAAATATTGTATTAAAGAGTATATGACTGAAAACCCACCATTACATGATATTAAAAGACCAGCACAGATTTTAACAGGTGATGGTCAGATAACTACTGATAAGTATGAGCAAGACAAATTTGTGGTATATAACGGACAAGTTGCAGTAGGTGGAAGTAGATTATCACATAGTACTATAGTTTTTAACCTCAATTTTTGTTATCCTGATACAAAAGATGAAGATAAACCCACAGTGGACGATGGGGGACAAATTTACGACAACGGAGATGTTTTGGTAATACCAGACTATTTTACTGAATCTACTCGTCCAAAACTTTTATGGGAGGCAGCATGGAGACATACAGAAGACCAATTTGAAGGAATTGAGAGTGAAATTGATATAAATGAGGTAAGAAAGAATACTAGAAGAAATACTGGCACTCTAATTGCTAAGATTACAGGTAGAAGAGTTCTTGTTAAACATTCAGACGATACCGATGATTTATTGTCACCCAATATTAAATAATTTTATATTATTCTTAATTTTCATGTCTAAAGTCTAGGGCGGAGTCAATGGTACGAATTTAGAACTTGTTATTAAATAATTTTTTGTAATTATTAAATGTCCACTTAAAGCCCGTGTGAAGTGGTTTAGGTAATTTTGATAGTTTAAACCAGCCTATTTCATCTATTTTGTTAGGTTCATTTATTTTAACTTCATTCTTTTTTACTTTGATAAAAAATGGAAAAACAATCCAATGAGTTTTTTTGCCGTTATGTTTACGAATTATTGTGTGAGGGGGGATTATTTTTTGAATTACACCAATACAACCATATTCCTCTTTAACTTCTTTTAAGACATTTTTTTCAGGTGTTAAACCAAACTCTAATTTACCTCCACCAGGATCCCATTTTCCTTGTTCATCTCTACAGTTTTTACTTCTTTTGTGAAGAAGATAATTTCCTTTTCCGTCGTTACAATAAAATGAAGTTGTAATACCAATATAATCTTCTCCTATTTTCATAATTAGAAATATAACACTAATCAGTTAAAGATTCGAGTTTAGAACTGTTGATGTATAATTGCTCACAAATCTATGAAAGAGAGAATTAACATAATCGGGCCATCTGCGTCAGGAAAGACGACTGTTGCAGAAAGATTGTCTCAATTTACTGAAATTGAACTTTACAAAACAGATAACTTACTTTTTGAATTAAATTCCGCTGGTGGTTTAATAAAGACACCTCGAGAAGATTTTGAAAGTAAAATCATTTCAATTATATCTGACAACAATTGGATTCTCGAAGGAAAATATTTTTCACAACATGTATTTAATAGAGCCGATTCTATTATTTTTACCGATACTAACTTTTTATTGTGTCTTGAAAATCAATGGAAAAGATTTTTTAATGATGAAAATCAAATAGATAAATATGGTTTGGCCAAAAATTTGAGATTAAGTATTAACATTGTTAGACAACATTCAGGTTTGTACTCAACTAAAAAAATTCAGGAAAATAATAGGATATTCTCAAGGAATAAACTTAAAGTTATGTTATTGGAGTATGAGGAAAAACTTTTAATACTAAAAAGACCTGAAGAAATTGAACATTATTTACATCTTTTTTCAAGTTAATATTGTAGCTACGAGTAAGATACACTCTTGTGCCTAAAATCTGAGGCGGAGTCAATGGTACGAGTTTAGAACTTTATTAGAATATCTCTAGATTAAAAGTAATTTATGTTTATAATAAAATCATGAAATTAATTACTTTAAACGTAGCGTTATTTGAATCCAACAATTTAAAACTTGCTAAATTTTTAAAAGATCAAAGAGCAGATATTTTATGTTTGCAGGAAGTAACTAAAGAAATAGATACAACAGTTTTACACGAATATGTTACAAAAAGGCCAGTTGACACTGCCACGACTGAACTTATTTATGCTTTCTTTGGGCCTAACTCTATCATGGATCGTTTTGATATGAAAGGATTTCATGGACATGATGCTTTTCATTTTGATTTAGGGGGTTTAGCTGAAATGGGTAATTATACTAAATCGAAATTTAAAATTACTAAAGGCCAAAACATTTTTTTGCAAAATCATTTTACATATACAACAGATCGCTCAAAATGGCCCGATGAAGATTATAGAACTGTATTAGTAACGGATCTAGAAATTGGTAAAAAACAATTAAGAGTATTAAATTATCATGGAATTTGGACAAGGAATAAATTGGGTAATGAAAAATCATTAAAAGCTTGTGAAAAAATAAACAAGTTAGCTTTAGAAGCAGAAGGTGAAGCTATCATATGTGGAGATTTTAATTTGTTTCCAGGTACGCCTTCAATGAAAGTATTTAGGAAAAATTTCACAAGTTTAGTAGATAAATTCGAAATAAAAACTACTAGACCGTTTTCAAATGAATTAAATAAGCTAGATAGGAATGTTGTTGATTATATTTGGGTCAGTAAAGGTATTAAAGTTAATAATTTTGAAGTTTTAGATAACGATGTGTCAGATCATTTACCTCTTGTTTAAAATTTTGTAATACTTTGTTTTACTGATATTTGTGTATTACAATCTGCGATATGACTGTGGAAAATCCATTTTTTGGAAAATTGCATAATCTTGATGAAATAGCTGACGAGGTATCAAAGAAAAAAAGTAGTGGTAAAAAAGTTGGTTTGATTACGGGTTGTTTTGATATATTACATGTCGGTCATATTGATTTGTTTAGAAAAGCTAAAGAACATGTAGCATATTAGTTGTTGGTGTTGAAAGGGATGAAAGCCTTAAATCAAAGAGTTCAAATCGACCAATAAATAGACTTGATTGGCGCTGCAATGTGCTATCAGAATTAATGAGTGTAGACTTAGTATTTCCAATTGAATTTGCAATAGAGTATAAATCTTCTTCTGAAAATGATTTTTTATATAGGGAAATGTATAAAAGAATTAATCCTGATTTTTTAATAACAACCAAAACAGCAGATAATTACTGGACCAAAAAAGAATTAAGAGCCAAAGAAATCGGTATTGGTTTTATTGGATTAGATTTAGAAAAAATATCATCTACCACTGAAGTGTTAAGAAAAATCCAAGAAAACATTTAGTATTTTTGTGCCTAAAGTCTGGAGCGGGGTCAATGGTACGAGTTTAGAACAGAAGCAGTTTAAACACTCTTACTATATCTATTCTTTGGTAGTATGTTACGGAAAGTTTGAAGTCTTTTCTTTTCCTCATCTGTAAGAGGATATTCTCGTGTATAAAAAGCGTTTCTCTTTGGGCTTTTATCCATTAGAGGTTTATCAAGTTCACGTTTTAATATCTCTATAGCCATATTAATTTTTTGTAACTCAATAATAACGATATACTAAATTCTTGTCAATAAAGTAATATTGTGACTAAAATGCGGAGGAGGTCAATTTTACGGATTTAGAATAACCTTTAATCAACAATAGAATGTTGTTGATGGGTCCATGCAGGTGTGCAAGGCATAACCATCTCCATGTTTCCATTCCAAAAGTATTTTTCACCTTTATCTATAAGAACAACGTCTCCCTTTGATAATTTTTTAGTCAGACCATTTACTGTAACTTGTCCTTTACCTTTACTAATATATGCCATTTCCTTACACTTTTTATTTATTGCACTTCCTTTATTTGGGTATCTACCTTTTAATTTAATAACTGCTACATTTATATCTTTGTCGTTTAGAGGATATTCAATTGCTATACAAACGTCACTATTTTTAAATTTTTTAGTTTGAGTGGATTTAACCAACTTCATACGTAGATTATATCAAAAGTGTGAAAATATACACCTTTTGTGCCTAAAGTCTAGGGCGGAGTCAATGGTATGAGTTTAGAACTTTACTAGGAATATAATATAACAAGAAAATTAGATATTTTTAAAGGTTTGACATCAAGTAAAATTGTTGTATAGTGTGGCAAATGGTAGAACAAGAACATAAACTGGAACGTTTAGGGTTTGTTACGACCGACCTTGAAGGTGCTATTAAAGTCATTAAGTATATTTGGGAAGGACAATCTATGGTCAAATTGTCAAATTCCAGCTTTACAATTAATAGTTCTGGAGATAGCACGGAAGTGATTACTGATAGTGATACCATGGAAAGATGGGTACTTCCTGCACTTGTTATGAGTCAATTAGATTACACTCTTCAAAATCCTAGCTCCGAGAAATAGATCAACCATTTTCAAACAGTTTTCTCTTATTTTGTGCCTAAAGTCTGGAGCGGAGTCAATGGTACGAGTTTAGAACTATTTGATTGTTGTAATTTTAAGATTTACAATATAAACAATGTCACCAATACTTGGTAATCTTTTGTTTCTAGGTTTTATAGTTTTTTCTCTTTTTGGATTTGTAAATGGTATTGATGTTGCTTTAAGAAGTCCTTTTCATTTAATAGCAGGTATATTTTCAATTTTATTATTATATTTTATATTTTTACTTCCAAGAGTGAATTTATCAAAATTTGAAATAATGAAAGGTGGATTATTTGAAAAAATTAAAAACAATAATCAATTAAGAATATTAATGATAATTGTGTTATTGATACTTTCTTTAGGGAATTTTGTATATGCAAACTCATGGATTGGTACATCTACAACGAAGGGTGCTGAATATGTTGAAGCTGTAATACTTTCAATATTAGCTTTCCTACTTCTTAAGAAAAACAATAAATAGGTTCCTTTTGTGCCTAAAGTCTGGAGCGGAGTCAATGGTACGAGTTTAGAACTAAAAGTCTGTAATGTTATACTAAAACATGTTTACAAAAGACAACAGTCATGAGAAATACAAACAATATTTAAAAGAAAAGCATACTCGTTTTGGCGTAAGTTCAGAAGTTGTTAATGATATTGTCACGAATGCATTGGGAGTTGGTGTCGATAGCTTAAAGCGTATTGTGGCAGGAGAAGTTAACGAAGTATATGATACAAAAACTAAAGACGGTAATTTTATTGTAAGAATTTCAAGAGGAGAAGAAAACAGATTTTTAACTGAGAAATGGGCATTAAATGCTGCACGTGATGTAGGAGTTCCTACACCTCAAATGTTTTTCATTGATGAGTTTGAAAACAATGGAACTAAACTTAAGGTTTGTATAGAAAATAAACTTCCTGGTGTTTCATTTAATGAAATTATTGAACAGGAGAAATTATCAGGGGATCAAATCAAACGAATAAATGAAGAAGCTGGTGTAATACTTGCAAAACTACATTCTGTAGCACCGGAAAGATTTGGGAGTTTTATTAAAGGTGGTGTTGGAAGCAATAAAACCTGGACTGATTATGTGCTTAAAAATTATAGTGACAAAGAAATAGAAAATTTATATATTTCTGCAGATAAAATAGGTCTTTCAAGACATCAAATAGATAGGATCCTAATTATTTTAAACGATAATACAAAAGTTTTTGGAACAGTAACTCCTCACCTATTGCATTGTGATTTTGGTCCAAAACATTATTTGGTGAGAGATGGTGAAATAACAGGAATTATTGATTTTGAGAATTGTAAAAGTGGAGATCCTGTTTATGATTTTGCCTGGTTAGACTATTTTGGTCATGACAATTTACAAGAAGGTTATAAGAAGATAGCGGAAATTCCTAATGACTATAAATTGAGAATAAGTCTTTATGGTTTAAGAATAAGTCTTAGTTTAATTTCATGGTATGTAGCTGAGAAGCATATAACTGGAATGGAGCATACTAAAAAGCAAATTGAAAAATATTTAAAATACTTCAATTAACACAATAAATGACATTTTATTCTGTCTATTTTGTGCCTAAAGTCTGGAGCGGGGGCTACGAGACGATATACGAACCTATTGGAGGCTTAATTTAGACAAAAACAAAGGATATATTGCAGATAGGCTAAACGAATTTAACTATGTTTTTCAATATATTAATATAAATTAAATGACAAAAAGTACAAAACACAGTTTGCTTATTAGTTTGGGGCGGGGTCAATGGTACGAATTTAAAACTTTAGTTGTTTAATTGATATAATTGTCTGATGATAGAAAGATTCACATATTGGATTAAATTTTTTATTTTGTATAGAAACTGGTATGAAATACTATATTCAAGAATTAAAAATATTAATATTCAAAGAGTAATTTTTAATAATGGTTTAATAATTAAATCTTCTACAAAAAGCCCCCTGTCAGTTATAGTTGATGAAATATTTTTACTTGAAAGATACATATATAAAGATAAAGTTGATATTCAAAAAAATGACATAGTTGTGGATATTGGCGCACATGTCGGTGTTTTCTCTTTGTTTGCATTAAAGAAAGGTGCATTTAAAGTGTATGCCTATGAACCTACCTTAAGCAATATAAAATATATAAAAGAAAATTGTAATAAATACAAAAATATAGAAATTAGAAATTACGCTTTGTCAGATTCAAACAAGCCTAGAAATTTGCATTTAAATATCTCTGATGGAGGAAATACAATATTTGAAACAAAAAGTAAGAATATTAAAAAGGTTAATTCAATTACACTTACAAGTATTTTTAAAGATGAAAAATTAAACAAAATAAATTTTTTAAAAATAGATTGTGAAGGTGCTGAAGGTCTAATTTTTATGACAACACCTGTAAACGTATTAAAAAATATCGACAAAATATCTATGGAATATCATGATAACGTTTCCCCAATGAAACATAATGAAATTAAAAACAAACTTGAAAAAGCTGGTTTTAAGATAAAATTAAATCAACAAGATAAGGTGTTTGGCCACATATATGCTTGGAAATAAAAGTGTTTAATAACCTATTTATTAATAAATAATAGCTATATATTTACAATTTTGTGCCTAAAGTCTGGAGCGGGATCGACGAGACTCGAACTCGCAACCTCTTCCGTGCAATAATTCCAAGCGTTTCCGCGAGGTTCGGACTATCTTATCATCCTGGAAAAAATTCCAGGAGCTAGGTATATAGTCTCTACACATTTACAACGTTTGTTAAAACATTGATTTAGCTCGGGATTACCATTTTAAAGGTTTCCCCGAATTAGCCTAGTTTTTCAATTTAAATTACTTTAAAAAGCTGCCTCTATTGACAGGGAAGCGCTCTAACCAATTGAGCTACGACCCCACATAATAAACACACATGTATTCTACTATATAATTTTCAAATTCGCTACCAAATAGATTAGCTTTATTATTAATTTATATAATTACAATGATTCTACTGAATGACTAGCTTCGCTATTAGAATCTATTGTCATTTTTTGAACAGGTTGTAATGGTGTATGACCATTATTTAATTTTGTACCTATTGTTGGTTGTTTTACGGGACCAACCAATCTATCAGTAGGAATTTCTTTAATAATTTTACTTTTTTCTGCAGATTCAGGGCTCATTAATACCACCCCCTTTTCATATGAAGAAGAATAAATTTCACTATCATCAATTATTAACATATTTAAAGTTATATTGTCAATTTTAAAACTGTGATATATTTATCTTTATAATTATGTCTGGTTATCATAGAGTTCATAAACACGCTAGTTCATTAAGAGTTGCTTCGAGATTGATCCCAAATAGGATAGTTTTAGCAGTCGACAATATGGAAGAAAAATTTATTGAAATACAAAATTTTGAAATACGCTGTTATTCAAATTGTCCAATATATGTTAATGATAGATGTCAAGCTTTAGGACGAGAAGTATTTCCAGAATTAAACTGTGAAGCCCAAAGAGTATCAAGAGGAGAACGAGAGTAAATAGTTTATAATAAATTTATGTCCAACTTAGAGATTGCAGAGTTGTTACGTAATATTTCAGCTTGTTATCAACTTAAAGACCCAATAAAGTATAAATTTCAAATAATTGCATACGATAGAGCAGCTACAGCTGTTGAACATTCTACGTCTGAATTAAAGGATCTTTGGGATGATGGAAAACTTGATGATGTACCTGGAATTGGTCCTTCAATAGCTTCCCACCTTGATGAAGTATTTAAAAAAGGAAAGTCTAAACACTTTGAGGAATTAATGAAAGGAATTCCAAAAGAAGCCTTTAAATTAATGGAATTACCTAAAATTGGAATTAAGACTGCAATAAAATTTATAGATGAGAAAAATAAATCAGAAATTAATGATTTACTTAAAATGGTTGACATATCTAGGAAAAACAAAAGACATCTTCTGCCTTATGCTCAAATGATTGCTTCTGAAGTCACTGAATGGATTTTAAAATGCTCGGAAGTAGAGAGGGTAGATTCACTCGGTTCTTTAAGACGTATGGCTGCAACAGTGGGGGATATTGATATTTCAGTAGCCTCAAAGAATTCCTCAAAAGTAATTGACCAATTTGTGAAATTTCCAAAAGTTCAAGAAATCATCGAGAAAGGGGATCATACTGCTTCAATTTTAATTCCTGGTAATATTCAAGTAGACTTAATGGTAATTAAGCCTTCTTCATATGGTTCATTATTACAACACTTTACAGGCAGTAAATTTCATAATATAGCTCTTCGTGAGTATGCACAAACCCTTGGATTTAGTTTATCTGAATATGGTGTTAAAAAAGTTAGCAGTAAAGATAATAAAATACTGGAATTTGAGACTGAAGAAAAATTATACAACTTATTAAAACTTGATTATATTGAACCAGAATTACGAGAAAATATGGGAGAGTTGGAAGCTTCAGAAAGTCATAGCTTACCAAAATTAATGGAACTTAAAGATATAAAAGGAGATTTGCAAATACATAGTAATTTTGATATTGAGACAAGTCATGATTTAGGACTTTCATCAATGGAGGATATTGCTATAAAAGCAATTAAATTAAATTATGAATATATAGCATTTACTGAACATAGTCCAAGTAAAAGTAATCATACTGAAAAGGAAGTTGTGGAAATACTAAAAAGAAAGCGTGAAAATGTAGATCAATTAAATTACTCATTTAATAATAACTGTAATAATAGAGTATTTAAAGTATTCAATAGCCTCGAAATCGATATAAATAAAGATGGTAGTTTGCCAATTTCTGATGAAGGCCTCGAAACCTTAGATTTCGCGTTAGTTTCAGTACATTCTAGTTTTGATCTTTCCAAAGATGAAATGACAAAAAGAGTTTTAAACTCTTTAGACTATCCTAGAATTAAGATACTCGCCCACCCCACTGCTAGAAAAATAAATGATAGAGAGGGGATTGAACTTGATTGGCCTAAAATATTTGAATTTTGTATCAAAAATAATAAATTTTTAGAAATTAATGCGGACCCAGCAAGACTAGATTTACCAGATTCCTTAGTTCGTGAAGCTGTGAAATATGGTGTGAAAATGACTTTGGGTACTGATTCTCATGATGTATCAATGTTAGACAATATGACCTATGGAGTTTCTGTTGCTAGAAGGGGTTGGTGTGAGATAAAAAATATAGTAAACTGTTTAAGTTTGGAAAAATTTAAGGAGGTGATTAAATTATGATTTATGTAGTAATAGGAATTATATTAGTTTTAGTTTTTTGGGTTATTTCAACATACAATTTTTTTGTATCAAGTAAGACTAGAATTAAAGCATCTATTCAAGAAATAGGAAATCAACTTAAGAGGCAAACAGATTTAATACCTAATTTAGAATCCTCAGCCAAAGGATATCTAAAACACGAAAAAGGTGTTTTCGAACTTTTGACTTCTGCAAGAAAACAAATAGCTGGAGCAATTGAATCTGGCGATGTTAATAAAATGGCAAAGGCAAGTTCAGCAATTTCAGATCTTTTACCAAAACTTACAATTGCAGTTGAGGATAATCCTGAACTTAAAGCTGACACAGTAATTAATAAATTGATAGATGAATTACGTGATACATCAGATAAAGTTATGTATTCAAGAAGATTATTAATTGATTTAACTGCTGATTATAATGTCAAAAGAGTTTCAGTTCCATCAAGTTTTGTTGCAAGTGTGTTTAAGTTTGATGAACTGAAGGGTCTTGAAACGGCAGAAACAGGAGACCATGTCACTGTAAGTTCTGATGAAATGAAGTCACCAAAAGTGAATTTGTGATGAAAAATATTTACGAAGTTAGGTTGGCAAATAAAATAAAATCAACAATTATTGTTGTTTTATTCTTTTTGTTTGTCTTAATTTCAGTCTATTTTATTTCACAAGCTTTAGGAATTTATTTAGGTTACAAACCAGGAGGCTTTGGATTTTTAGGACTTGCCTTAATAGTTTCAGGTATTTCAACTTTTATAAGTTATTATTTTTCAGATAAAATTGTTTTAGGAATTTCAGGGGCAAGACTTGCAACAAATAAAGAAGATAAACTTTTTATGTCAGTTGCTGAAAATCTTTGTATTGGAGCCGGACTTCCAAAACCTAAATTATATATAATTGAAGATTCTGCCCCAAATGCCTTCGCAACAGGAAGGGATCATAAACATTCTGTAATCTGCATTACGACAGGACTATCAGATAAACTTACAAGAACTGAACTTGAAGGAGTTATTGCTCACGAATTAACACATGTTAAAAATTTAGATATTCGTTTAATGTCAATTGTCTCAGTAATGGTTGGGCTAATTGCCCTTCTTGGCGATTGGTTTTTTAGAATTAGTTGGCATGGTAGAAGCAGAGACAATGATGATAAAAATCAATTGGGAGCGGTCATTTTAATACTAGGAATTATTTTTGCTATTCTTTCCCCAATAATTGCAAAGTTAATTCAGTTGGCAATTTCAAGAAGGCGTGAATTTATGGCCGATGCTGGATCGGTTGAAATAACTAGACAACCAGATGGACTTATTTCTGCTTTGAAAAAGATATCTTCTGATACAGAAGCCTTAGAAGCTGCAAATAAAGCAACAGCTCATCTTTATATAGTAAGTCCATTTAAATCAAATACTTTAGGTCAAGAAAGAACTGTTAATAAACTTGCCAATCTTTTTAATACTCATCCACCAATTGCTGAAAGAATTGCAACCCTTCAAAAAATGTCTTGAGAATAGTATGATACATTTAATGACACGGTTAACAAAAAAAGAAGTACTTCATGTTGCAGAGTTATCAAATTTAAAATTATCAGAAGGTGAAGTAAAGAAATTTTTACCACAGCTTTCAAAAATTATCGAATATGTAAGTCAACTATCCAAAGTCAATACAAAAGAAATTAAACCTACAAGTCAAACTACAGGACTTACAAATGTTTATAGAGAAAATTCGAATGAATTGGGAGAAACTTTAACTCAAGAAGAAGTTCTTTCAAATACTGATGGATATAATGGTTTTTTTAAAGTGCCAGCAATTTTAGAAGGTAGAACTAATAAATGAATTTGCCATTAACAATTAAAGAAACACAAGAAGGATTAAAATCTAAAAAGTTTTCTGCTGTAGAACTTGTTGATACATATTTAGAAAAAATTAAAAAATATAATGATGAATATAAGATATTTTTAACTATCAATGAAGAAGGAGCATATAAAAAAGCTAAAGAGATCGATAATTCAGATTTTACCCTACCTCTTTTCGGTGTTGTAGGATCTTATAAAGATATTTTTTTGACAAAAGGAATAAGAACAACAGCCGGATCTAAAATACTTGAAAATTTTATTCCTCCATATTCTGCAACTATAGTTAAAAAACTAGAGAATGCTGGTGTAATTTCTATAGGAAAATTAAATTGTGATGCTTTTGCACATGGTAGTAGTGGAGAAAATTCTGATTTTGGGACTACTTTAAATCCCTGGAACAAAGAATATACTGCTGGTGGTTCATCAAGTGGTTCTGGCGCTGCTCTTTCTTCGGGTATGAGTCTTATTTCAATTGGTACAGATACATGTGGTTCTATCAGGTTACCTGCAAATTATGGATATTTGTTTTCCCTTAAACCTACATATGGAGCTGTATCAAGGTATGGAGTTATTGCAATGGCTTCTTCCTTGGATACAGTTGGCCCTCTGGCTCATACGGTTTCTGATGTAGAAACTGTTTTTAATGTTATTAAAGGAAAAGATTATTTAGACGCAACAGTTACAGAAAAATCTATAAATAATAAAAATTCTAAATTTAAAATTGGAATACCTAAAGAATTTTTTGTTGGTGGTTTATCAAAAGAAATTGAAAAAAATATTGGTGAAGTTATTAAAATTTATAAAAATGAAAATGTAGAATTTATTGATGTCAGTTTGCCTTCAACTAAATATGGAATTTCTGTTTATTACATAATCCAGCCAGCTGAAGTTTCCTCTAATTTAAGTAGATTTGATGGGATTAGATATGGTGGTTTGAGAGATAGTTTTGGAGAAGAGGCAAAAAGAAGAATAATGTTGGGTAGTTATGTTTTATCAGCTGGTTTTTACGATGCATATTATGAAAAGGCTATGAAGGTTAGAACTATCATAAAAAATGAGGTTGACAGTATATTTACCAAAGTAGACGCACTTATTGCCCCAGTTGCTCCAACCCCGGCATTTAAGTTAGGAGAAAAAACAAATGATCCGCTTTCAATGTATTTAACAGATATTTACGCAGCTACTGCAAATCTAAGTGGGATACCCGCAATTGCTATTCCGTCAGGTTTTAGTGACAAGAAATTACCGTTAGGTTTTCAATTAATGGCACCAAGGTTTGGAGAAGATATTCTATTTAAATTAGGAAAGATTTTTGAATTAGCAACAGATTATAAGCCTAAAGTAGCATTTTAAAATTTATGAATAAATACAAAATAATTATTGGCCTTGAAGTTCATATAGAACCAAACACAAAACAGAAAATGTTTTGTAGGTGCCAACAGGATCATTTCGGAAAAATACCAAATAGTAATACTTGCCCTATTTGTTTAGGCCTTCCTGGGGCCTTACCTTATATAAATAAAGAAGCAATTGAAAAAATAATTAAATTAGGCTTAGCATTGGGTTCAAAAATTAATAATTTTAGTAGATTCTATAGAAAACATTATTTTTATCCAGATCTTCCAAAAGGATATCAGACAAGTCAACTTGATTCACCCTTTTGCATTGGAGGAGAGCTTTTAGGGAAAAAAATAAATCATATTCATTTGGAAGAAGATGCTGGTAAATTAGTTCATGAAACAATTGATGGAGAAAAAGTTTCTCTAATAGATTTTAATAGATCAGGTTCTTGCTTAATAGAAATAGTAACTGAGCCGGTTTTTAATAGTGTAATTGAAGTTATAGCTTTTCTTAAAGAGCTTCAACTTATAGCAAGATACTTAGATATTAGTAACGCCGATATGGAAAAAGGATCAATGAGACTTGAAGCTAATATTTCCCTTTCTCTTGACGGAAAATTACCAAATTACAAAGTAGAACTTAAAAACATTAATTCCTTTAAATTTTTAGAAAAAGCGATTAATGCTGAAATAGAGAGGCAAAGTAAGGCTTTAAATAGTGGCGAAAAATTAATTCAAGAAACAAGAGGTTATGATGAAATTAAAAAGACAACATTTTCTCAAAGAACTAAAGCTGATTCACATGATTATAGATATTTTCCAGAAGCTGATTTACCTCCAGTTGAGCTAGACAATAGTGAGATTGAAAAGATAAAACTTAAACTGGTAGAACTTCCTGAGGTTAAAAGAAAAAGATTTGCAGAAAAATATAAGTTATCTAAAGAATATACAGAAATATTAATATTAGATATAAAAAGAGCAAATTATTTCGAAGAAGCGTTTAAATTATCACCCAATCTAATTACGTCAATTGCAAACTTGATGGTCAATAAAAACCTTGATAAGGACTTTTCTGAACCTGCAGGTTTAATTAGAAAAATATTAGAACTTACTAAAGTTGATTATGCTAACTCTTCTGATGTAGAAGAATCTATTAGTAAAGTACTTTATGAAAATCCAGATGTTATTAAAAGTTTTAAAGATGGAAAAGGTCAAGTGATAGGGTTTTTAATAGGGCAAATTCAAAAAAAACTTAATGGTAAAGGTGATCCAAGAATAATTCAACAGAAATTATTAGAAAAATTACATGAGTAAAAATTTTAAATTACTTTGGACTAGTCAGATGCTTTCACAGGTAACTGTAAATATGATGAATTTTTTGTTTTTAGCAAGAATATATACAGTAACCGGTTCATCAATTGCAACTTCATTACTTTGGATTTCATATGCTCTTCCTGCAATTTTTTTTGGCCCAATTGGAGCTGCAACAGTAGATTTAATAAATAGGAAAAAAATACTAGTTGTTACGAATCTTTTACAAGCTTTAACAGTTTTAGCTTACATTTTTTTACATAAAGAATCAATATTTCTTCTTTATGCTGTAGTTATCGTCTATTCCTTACTAAATCAGTTTTATGTCCCAGCTGAAAGTGCAACTTTACCTTCAGTTGTTAGTAGAAAAAAATTAGCTCATGCAAATAGTTTGTTTTTCTTGACTCAACAAGCCTCTTTGATTACTGGGTTTGGCTTGGCTGGAATAATTCAAAAAATAATAGGATTTAATGGAAGTTTAATTTTATGTAGTGTATTTTTATTTATTGCATTTATAAGTGTATATTTTTTACCAAATCTTGCTCCAATTAGAAAAATTCCAGAAAATTTTGAAGATTTATTAAGAACTTTTTTTGATCACATAATTGAAGGTTATAGATTCATTAAAAATAAAAAAACAGTTCTTTATCCACTCTCGCTCCTTTTTTTAATACAAGTAAGTCTTACAATGATAATTATTAATCTTCCAATCATTGCTGGAGAAATATTAAAAGTTTCAATTTCATACGTTGGACTTTTAGTGGTAGTTCCTGCAGGAGTAGGAGCAATACTAGGTTCAATTTATGTTAATAGACTCATTAAAAATGGATGGAGGAAAAAGAAAATTATTGATATTAGCCTCTTGGTAATAGTAATTTCTGTGTTTACTATTTCTTTAGGACTTTCATATGTTCCTAGTGTAATTAGATTCATTACCGGTCCAATTTTGGTCACATTAGTAGGTGTAGGGTTTGTGGGAGTTAATATTCCAACCCTAACTTATTTACAAGAAGTCACACCTGAATGGTTAAGAGGTAGAGTTTTTGGCAATTTATGGTTTTTAATTACAATTGCTACTATATTTCCAGTCATGTTTTCAGGAGTAATTTCTGAATTTTTTGGAGTTAGAACTCTTTTAACATTACTTGCTTTAGGTTCCAGTTTTGTGTTATATTTCTCTATTTATAAAGGTCAAAAACTAATCGAAGATAATTTTAATTAATATGATGGATTCAAAAAAAGATATAGAAACTAGCGCAGCAATAAATGCTGATAGAGAACTTGGTGATAATCCCAAAGGAAGGAATTTGTTAAGTGATCCTGAACTAGGTTCAATAGTATTGAATGAGTATGAATTGGCAGAATTTTATAAGGGAAATTCTAGAAGAGATACACTTACAAACCTTCTTAATAGGACTGGTGTTGTAGAAGAATTTAATTTAATTTCATCAAATTTAGAAAGATTAAATAAATTCAGTAATTATAGTTTAATAGCCCTTGATCTTATAGGTTTAAAAAGACTTAATAAACAATTTGGACATTCTGGTGCTGACGAAATAATAAAAAACGCTTGTAATTCTTTAGAATCATCTGTTAGAAAAACCGATTTGGTTAGTAGATGGGGGGGGGATGAATTTATAGTAGTTGGTATTAATACTGAAAGTGAAGGAACAAAAAGAATCATCAATGAGATTAATAATAATTTACCTGAGCATGTTAAATATTGTATAGTGTATAAAATTTTTGATCCTAAATCTCCGTTTATAGATAATTTAAAAAATATTCTAAATCATTTAGAGAAGACTAAAGATTTAAGACCACATGACGAAAATGGTAGAGTTATGGGAAGCGGAGTTGTAGTAGAATTAGATTGATGACTAAATTTGTTCACCTTCACCTGCATACTGAATACTCACTTCTTGATGGACTTTCTAAAATAAAACGGCTTTTTTCATATGTTAAAGAAAAGAAAATGGATGCTGTTGCTATAACTGACCATGGAGCAATGTATGGAGCAATAGATTTTTTTAAAGAAGGAAAAAAACAAGAAGTTAAACCTATTATCGGAATGGAAGCTTACATGACAAACTTTCCTTTAGACGATGAAAAAAAAGTTAAGGATAATTACCATTTAACACTTCTGGCTAAAGATTACCAAGGATATAAAAACTTGATGAATTTAACATCAATTGCTCATCTTAAAGGTTATTACTATAGACCTAGATTTACTAAAGATATTTTAGAAAAATATTCGAAAGGCATAATTTGTCTATCTGGATGTCCTCAAGCAGAAGTTCCTCAATACTTAATCAATGGCGAATTTAAGAAAGCAAAAGAAACTACTGAATGGTTTTTAAAAGTTTTTGGTAAAGATTATTTTCTAGAAATTCAAAGACATTCTTTTGATAAAATATTACCTTCAATTAAAGTTCCTGAACTTAAAGAATCTTTAAGTCAAATTGCTGATAACTATGTAGTTTATGAGAAAGGAATTGTTAAATTAAGCAGAGAATTAGGAATTCCGTTAGTTGCTACAAATGATGCTCATTATATTAAAAAGGAAGATGCAGAAGCTCAAGATGCTCTAGTCTGTATTGCAACTGGAAAAAATACTTCTGATATAAAAAGAATGCGCTATATTGATAATCCCGACTTTTTCATTAAAGATCCTGAAGAAATGCAAAAAATGTTTCCGGATTATCCTGATGCACTTGAAAATACAGTTAAGATTGCAGAAAAGTGCAACTTGGAAATTCCATTAGGATCTTGGTCATTTCCTAAATTTAATCTTCCTGAAGGTTTAACTGATAAAAAATATATCGAAAAATTAGCTTGGGAAAAGCTTCCAATTAAACTTGGAAAAGTTACAAAAGAAGCAGAGGAAAGACTTACCCATGAACTGGATATTATAAATAACAAAGGTTATGCGCCCTACTTTTTAATTGTTATGGATATGGTTAATTGGTGTGGTTCTCAGGGAATTATAACTAACACTAGAGGTTCTGCTGCTGGATCTTTGGTTTCATATGTATTAGGAATTACAACTGTTAATCCTTTAACATATGGACTTCCTTTTGAAAGGTTTTTAAATCCATATAGACCATCCCCACCTGATATTGATTTCGATGTGTCAGATAATAGGCGTGAAGAGGTCTTAAAGTACATTGCAGATACGTATGGTGTTGAAAAAACTGCTCAAATTTGTACTTTTGGAAGAATGCTTGCTAAAGCAGCTGTAAGAGATGTTGCAAGAGTTTTAGGTTACCCCTATATAACTGGAGATAAAGTGGCAAAGTTAATCCCATTAGGTTCACAAGGCTTTCCAATGACGATTGACAGAGCTTTAAATGAAACTCCTGATTTAAAAACTCTTTATGATAATGATGCTGATACAAAAAAAATTATTGATTTAGCTCGTCAAGTTGAAGGAAATGCAAGACACTTGTCAGTTCATGCTGCTGGTGTTGTTGTAGCACCTTCCAACCTAACCGATTTTGCTCCTATTCAAAGAGAACCGTCGGGAGAAAAAATTATCACACAATATGAAATGCATGCATGTGAAGACGTAGGATTAATTAAATTTGACATATTAGGTATTAGAAATCTTTCAATATTAGGTTCTGCAATTCAAATTGTTAAAAAGCAAAAAGAAATTGATATTAATTTACTTAATCTTCCACTTAATGACAAAAAGACTTTCGAAATGTTGTCTCGTGGTGAAACCATGGGAACATTTCAATTAAATGGCTCTGGAATGACTAAATTCTTAAAAGATCTAAAACCTGCAAGAATTGAAGATTTAATGGCAATGGTAGCTTTATATAGGCCTGGTCCAATGGCTGTTATCCCAGAATATATTGCTAGAAAAAATAATCATAAGTTAATTAAATATTTAGACCCTCGTATGGAGAAATTTTTAAAAATGTCATATGGATTAATTGTTTATCAAGATGATTTGTTGTTTTGTGCTCTAGACTTGGCTGGTTACACTTGGGAAGAAGCAGATAAATTTAGAAAAGCAGTTGGTAAAAAGATACCTGAAGAAATGGCTGCACAAAAAGAAAAGTTTATTAAAGGAATTATTGAACATGGTCAAACTCAAAAATTTGCTGAAAAACTTTGGACTCTTTTTGAACCATTCCAAGCGTATGGATTTAATAAAGCTCACGCAGCTTCTTACGGAATGGTAGCCTACTATACATCGTATATGAAAGCTAATTATCCAATTGAATATATGACAGCACTTTTAACTGCGGAAAGTGACGATTCAGATAAAATTTCAGCTGCTGTTCATGAATGTAGAAGGATGAAAATTAATGTGTTACCTCCAGATATAAATGAATCAGATGTAGATTTTTCAATTGTCGATGGGGCAATTAGGTTTGGTCTTTCTGCTATTAAAAATGTTGGAAACGTAGCAATTCAGATCATATTAGAGGCAAGACAGGATGGACCTTTTAACTCATTTTCAGATTTTATTAATAGAGTTGATGCTAGAAAGGTAAATAAAAAGGTGTTAGAAAGTTTAATAAAAGTGGGTGCAATGCAGAAATTTGGCAAAAGAACTGCACTTTTGGCGTCAGTTGATGAAATTAAATCAAAATTAGTTAAACCTAAAGAAAATAATGGACAATCAGGACTTTTTTCTGAAGAAGATTCTTTAAAAACTTCCGCAATAGTAAATGACGTTAGTTTTATCGATAATACAATCCCAGAATATACTGAAGATGAAATTCAAAACTTAGAAAGGGAACTTTTAGGCTTTTCACTTTCAGGAAAACCTATTAATGAACTTTTAGAAAAATTAGAATTACAAGCAACACATAAAATATTTGAATTAAATCCTGATGAACAAAGGGGTAAAATAGTTAAAGTTGCAGTAGTTGTTAGAGAAGTTAGAAAAATATTAACTAAAAAATCAAATGCTGAAATGGCGTTTGTTAAAGTTGAAGATACAACAGGAATTTTGGATTTAGTAGTTTTCCCTAAAATATTTCAGGAAACTAAAGATCATTGGGTTGACGGAAAACCTTTAATTATTTGTGGCAAGGTTGATTCTAGAGAAGATACTACAAATATGTTAGTGGATTCAATTAGTTTAGGAGAAATTGACAATAGTATTGTAATCAAAATTCCAAAGACAATAGGAAAAGATGAATTATTAATGTTAAAGCAAATTTTTCAAGAAAATCCTGGAGATATTGAGACTACTTTACTTTTTGAAAAAGATAATAGAAAAATTAAACCTAAACTTAAAATAAAGTGGTCTGATAACTTATCTAAACAAATATCAGAAATTCTTAAACAAAATCTATAAGTAGTCTTCTTAGATTATAATTTTTTCTAGATTGAGAGTAAGAATTATTTGATATATAATACCTCACATATGGCTTTAACTTTAAAACATAAAGAAATCGTATTTGGAATTGGTGACAAAATAAAAGTTCACCAAAGAATTAAAGAAGGTGAAAAATTTAGAGTTGCCGTGTTCGAAGGCATGGTAATCAAAATTAGAGGTGAAGGAGATAGAAAAATGTTTACAGTGAGAAGAATTGGTGAAGCAACAATCGGTATTGAAAGAATTTTCCCGGTAGATCTTCCTTCAATTGAAAAAATTGAAGTTACTAAAAAAGGAACAAGAGGAGTTAATCGTTCTAAACTTTATTACACCAGAAGTAAATCAACAAAAGAAATAGATAAAATTTATTCAAGAGCAACACGAAGAGAAAAGGCTAAAATTAAAAAGGCTTCAGTAAAAAAATAATTTCATGGTGGAATCAGAAACCATAAAAAAACAATGGTATCTGAAAAATAACGAAAAAGGCTCTGAATTACATTTAGTTGATCTACAAAATAAGATTTTGCAAAGAGTTTTTAAATCTGTTGGTGAAGACTATACTGTTAATCTAGATGATCAGGGAAATATATTAGCCATAGTAGGAACTTCTGATCAACTATTAGAAGCAGAAATAGAAATTGAAGGTCGTTTAAAAAATATTAAAATTTTTTTAGAGAAAAGATGTAAATAAAATGTATACTTATTAAATATGATAATTCTAGGAATTGATCCAGGGACTGCAACTTCAGGATTTGGTTTAATAAACGTAAATGGAAAAGGTTTGGAAGTAATTAATTGGGGTTTAATTGAAACACATAAAGATGGGCTAAAGGAAAATAGATTAGAAAAAATTTATATAGAAACTTTAGATTTGCTTGAAAAACACAAGCCAGATGTTTTTGTTTTTGAAAAAATATTCTTTTTTAATAATGCTAAAACTGTAATAGCTGTAGGACAGGCCCAAGGTGTTATGCTTTTAGCAGCTTCTAAAACTAAAACATTTGTTGCTGAATATGCACCAGGAACTATCAAAAAGTTAATTACAGGTTCAGGTCGTGCCAATAAAAAGGAAATTCAAATTGCTGTAAGAAAAATATTAGGAAGTAAGGTTAAAAGTAAGGCTCATAAAAAAACGCATTTTGATAATGCAGCTGACGCCTTAGCAATTGCTATGACTCATGCAATAAGTATTAACAAATTTAAAATATTAGATAAAGATTTGAGTAAAAAAACCTAATCGATTATACTTATGAGGATAAATTGTTTCCTTCCCTTTGATTGGAGGTGAATATTAAAAATTAAAAAAAATATGTTTAAAGTAGGTAAAGTATCTCACTTTTATGACAAAATAAAAGTCGCAGTAGTTGAACTTTCAGGTGATCTTTCTGTTGGGGATAAAATTAAGTTTGTTCAAAATGGCGAAGATCTTTTTGAACAGGCAGTTGATTCAATTCAGGTTGAGCATAAAAAAGTAGATCACGCTGGTAATAAAGATGTGGTAGGATTAAAAGTTGATGAAGAGACAAAAGAAGGCACAGAAATCTACAAAGTCAGTTGAGTGGCTTTTGGCACCTGATATAGAAGAGAGAACTAATAAATTAATTAAGTCCCTTGATTTAGAGTGGCTTAGTTATGGAAGGTTGTTTTTTTACAGATCTATTAATTCAAAGGCCAGAGCTTATGCAAGAGCTTGGGGACTTCCACGACTTTGGCAGAGAACATTAAATGTCGAACCTGCATATATAGTTGAAGTAATTTCTGAACATTTCGATAAATTAAATCAAAGAGAACAAGATAAAGTTCTCTTGCATGAATTAACTCATATCCCTAAAAACTTTTCTGGAGCATTAGTTGCTCATACACATCGTAGAAAAGGAAGTTTTCATGATAAACTAGAAAACTTAATTTCTGATTATTTAAAAATTAGTTAAACTAAAAATGAAAATAATAATTCTTCATGGAGATGATATTTTAAAGTCTTATGAAAGACTTACTAAATTTACCAAAGAAGCTAAAAATAGATGTTGGGAAGTAGCTGATTACAATTTAGATTCAATTGCAAATCAAAGTTTTTTTGGAGCTGAAAGATTTTATATTTTAAAAGATTATAAATTACTAACTAAAAAAGATATTTCAAATCTTTCAAAATATGATGGTAATTTAATTATTTACAACGAAGGTAATATCCCAGCACTTTTTATTAAAACATTGCCTAAAGACATTAAGATAGAAAAGTTTGAATTACCAAGATTAGTTTTTAAATTTGCAGATTCTTTTTATCCTACTAATGCAAATGTCTGTTTAAAATTATTACACGAACTTTCTACTAACGAACCGATAGAATTAACTTTTTTTTGGCTTACAAGACATCTTCGTGATCTTTATTGGGCTAAAGTGGGTAGTCCTAATTACCCTGATTGGAGACTTAATAAACTAAAATCACAGTCAAATAAATTCTCTGATAAACTACTAAAAGAAATTATTAATGATTTAAGTAATATTGATGTTAAAGTTAAAACATCTAAGGCTAATTTAAAAGATTCACTTGACTTACTTATAGTGAAAAAGTTAGGATAGTTTCATATCAAAAAATGGATTCAAATAAGTTTATTGAAGAAGTAAAAATAGGATTCAAATCACTTAATGTGGGCCAACAGTATAAAGATGAAGCTATAAGAAACATTGCAACATGGCTAGAGGATAAAATGTTTGCCGGCTATAAAGCTCAACTAGTACACATAATTAAATCTTTTGATTGGGACTACTTACTTGATTGTTTTTACCAGGTAATTGCATTTGGTACTGGTGGTAGGCGAGGAGAAGTAGGAATTGGTCCAAATCGAATTAATAAATGGACAATACAGGCTTCAGCCCAGGGTCATTCACAATATTTGATTAATCACTATGGAGAGGAAGCCAAAAAAAGAGGTGTTGTATTAACTTTTGGAGTAAGAGAATTTTTTACAAATAAACATTTTGACGACAATCTAGAAAATCCTGTTAAAAGTTTAACAGGAAAAGATTTAGCTTATGCAGCTGCCGAAGTCTACACAGCAAATGGAATAAAAGTATTAATTTTTGATACACCAAGAACTACCCCTGAATTATCATTTACTATTAGATTTACAAAGGCTGTCGCAGGGGATATGTTTGATGCAAGTCATAATCCACCAGAACATAATGGAAAAAAAGTTTATGATGAATATGGTGGACAACTCATTCCCCCAGAAGATGAAAATTTGGTTACTGAGGTTACCCAAAATGTAAAAGAAATAAAGACGATTAGTATTAAGGAAGCTAAGAACAAGAACTTATTTTTATTATTGGGTGAAAAAGAAGATATTGCTTATTTTACAGAAATTAATAGTCTTTCTTTATCTAAGTCTAGATCCGCAATATTAGTTTATACTCCATTGCACGGAGTAGGTTCTACTTCGTGTTTTAAATTACTTGAAAAAGCAGGTTTTAATATAACAAGTGATCCTAAAACTAGTAATCAGAGTGGTAAATTTGAAAATATTACCTTTAATATTCCAAATCCAGAAGTAAGAGAATCTTTCGATACTACATTAAAATTTGCAATGGATACAAACGCAGATTTAATTTTAAATAGTGATCCGGATGCCGATAGAATTGGAGTTATGGTAAAACATAAAAATAAGTGGGTTTATCTTAATGGCAATGAGATAGGTTCAATTTTAACAAGGTACTCAATAGAAAAGTGGAAAGAGCAAGGTAAAAAGGGTGGAATCGTAGTAAAAACCACAGTAACAACAAATCTAGCAACAGAAATTTGTAAAGCAAATAATATTAAATTAATTGGAGAACTACCAGTTGGTTTTAAGTATATAGGTGAAGAAATGAATAAAATTGAAAAAGAAGGAAGGATTGATGAATTTATTTTTGGGTTAGAAGAAAGTCATGGTTATATTGCAGGGAACTATTTGAGAGATAAGGATGCCGCAATTGGTGCTTTGTGGTTAGCTGAACTTGCTTCTGAACTTAAAGATAATAACCAAACATTAGTTGATTATCTTGACGATACTTATTCAAAATATGGATATTTTAAAAATTATCTAACAGAAATTCGTTTACCGGGTGCTGAAGGCATGTCTCAGATAAGAAGTATTCAAGATACATTAAGATCTCAAAAATTGACCAAACTTAGTAAATATGTTGTTAATAATGTAGAAGATTTTTGGGACAGATTGCCGTTTCTTTCCGAAACAGATAAAATTACCAAGGATGTTTTGATTTTCCACTTTGAACTTTTTGAAAATTATACTTCTATAAAAATTACTTTAAGACCTTCAGGTACTGAACCAAAGGCAAAAATGTATTTTGAAATTGGTTCTAAACCAGTGAATATATCTGATTTACCACAGACAAAGGAAAAAACTGATGCCTTAATTAAAGAATTTGAAAAATTATTCATGCTTCATTGTTTTAAGGTATTGGGGGTAGACTTTCCTGAGAGAGGATTTTTACTATTTTGGCAGTTACCATTAAAAGATAAGTTACATTATTTTGAAATTGAAAATGATATTGAAAAATTAATTAGCGAGAAAGATATTAAAATTAAAAATGAAAAACTTAACAAATTATTAGAATTTTTAGGAAATGATCCAGTTGAAAAGGTGAATAAAGCCTTTACAGCTAAATACAATGCAGGTATCAGAGAATATCTTTCAATATGACAGATCCGGGCGAATTATTCAATATAGCTGATAAAGTGGTTGATGAAGTTAGTTCGTTCCTTCAAGAAAATTTTGGAAAAACAAAAAAAATGACCCATAAGACAGATTCTCATTATGGAATTGATGATGATATTAAGTGCAATGAAATCTACGAATCTTATTTAAAAAATAAAACTCCCCAAATTGCTTTGTTTACCGAAGAAGGCGAACAAAATTTAAATTCTGAATATGTATGGATAGTAGACCCTATCGAGGGAACTTCAAATTATAGAGCTGGCAACCCCTTTTTTGCTACAGTAATAGCATTACTACATAATAATGAGCCTGTTTTATCTATAGTTAATGCTCCGATTTTAAAACAAAAATTCTATGCTATAAATGGGAAGGGTGCATATCTTAATGGTAATAAAATATTACCTACAAAATTAGATGAATTAGATAAAGCATTGGTTGATTTTGGAAGAGGTATGAAAAACATTGATAAAGAATGGTATGTTGCAACGCTTTCTAAATTAAATAATCACATCAGAACAAATAGGACTTTTGGGGCCTGCGGACTTGATATTTGTTATTGTGCTGCTGGCATAACTGACATTTATATAAATTCAGGAAGTCAAATTTATGATTATATAGCTGGGGCATTCATTGCCAGAGAGTCTGGTGCAGAAGTATTAAACTTTAAGGGAAATCACTGGTCAATAAATGATAAGGATATTCTTGTTTCAAACAAGTCACTGTCCAATGCTATAATTAAATTATTATAAAAATATGAATTTAAACGAAGACTTTCAAAAACTAGATCCTTCTGGAGTTGAAAAAGCTTTAACTCTTTTTCCTGAACAAATTAAAACTACTTTCAAACAAGCAATGGAATCTAATATCCCATCTTTAAATTTTGATTCCGTAATTGTTTCTGGTATGGGAGGCTCATCAAACGCAGGTAAAATTATTCAGGGACTTTTGGAATGTGTTTATGATAAACCATTTGTTGTTTATAATGACTATGACCTACCTTCTTGGGTTAACAAAAATACTTTAGTAGTTATTAATAGTTATTCAGGTAATACAGAAGAAAGTTTGTCAGCTATTATTTCTGCAAAAAAAATAGGAAGTCAAATAGTTGCAATTGCAACTGGTGGAAAAATTAGAGAAATGATTACAAACAATGAAATTTTAGGTGTAATTATAAATCCTGAAGAAACAAATCCAACAGGATTTCCAAAAAGTGGTTTAGGTGTGTCTTTAGGGGGACTGATTGGTGCTTTAATAAAAGTTGGAGTTTTAAAACTAACTAGTGAAGAATTAAATTCCGCTCTTGATGAATTAATTGAAACAAGAAAAAATTGGAATGCAAAAGAAATAGCCCAATGGCTTCATGGTTCTATTCCCGTACTATTTAGTGGTAGACCATTTCTAGGTAGTTTAAACGCAGGACGAAATGCAATGTGTGAAATTAGTAGAAATTTTACAGAATTTTATGATTTTCCAGAGGTTAACCATGTTTTAGTTGAGGCAACTCAAAAACCTATTTCAGCTTTGAGCAAGAAATATTTATTTTTTGAAAGTAAATTTATCCATGAACGAGTTAAATTACGTTTCAAGATTACTAAAGAATTATTTAAAGAACAAGGTTTAACAACGAAAACTTACGAACTTAAAACTTCAAGTGTATTATCACAATCTCTTGAACTCGCACATTTTTGTGCATGGTTAGGTTTTTATATATCTATTTTAGATGATTCTGACCCAGGCCCAGAACCTTGGATAATCAAACTTAAAGAATCACTTTCGCAACCCGTTCATTAATGATATATTTATACTATGCCCACACTGCCTTTAGTTGTTGATTTTAAAGATACTGATAAAGAATCAATTCCCTTGGTTGGAGGAAAAGGAGCCAATATTGGTGAAATGGTTAAAAATGGTTTTCCAGTTCCAGCAGGTTTTGCTGTAACAGTTCCTGCATACGATCTTTTCTTAAAAGAAAACGATATATCTAAAAAGATATATGAAATATTAGAAGTTATTGATGAAGAAAATCCTGTTCAACTTGAAAATGCATCTAAAAAGATTCAAAAATTAATAAATTCTTCAACCTTTCCCGCTGATGTATTTAAGGATTTAATTAAATCATACAAAAAACTTTCTGGTAAATTTAAACAAGCTTTAGTTGCAGTTAGATCATCAGCAACAGCAGAAGATCTTCCTGGAATGAGTTTTGCAGGCCAACAAGCAAGCTTTTTAAATATAAAGGGGGAGTCCAATCTCCAAATCGCAGTCAAGGAATGTTGGGCATCACTTTTTACTTCAAGAGCTATCTATTATCGTATTACAAATAAAATCAAACACGAAAAAGTAGGAATTTCTGTTTTAGTTCAAAAAATGATTCAATCAGATGTTTCAGGTGTAATGTTTTCAATTGATCCTGTTAGTAATTTTAAAGATAGGATAGTAATTGAAGCTGTCTGGGGTTTAGGAGAAATGATTGTTCAAGGATCTGTTATTCCTGATCGTTACGTTGTGCAAAAGGAAACTTTTGCAATTTTAAGTAAAGAAGTAAATGATCAAAAGATTCAATTAATTAAAAAGGGGCAAATTACTGAAGAATTAAAAGTTGACAAAAAACTGCAGGATAAAATTAAATTATCTGATAAGGAAATAATTAGTCTTGCTAAACTTTCCCAAAAACTTCAAGATCATTATTATTTTCCACAGGATACGGAATGGGCAAGGGAAAAGAACAAACTTTATATCGTTCAGACAAGGCCTGTCACAACTATAAAACCACAGCAAATTAGTAATATTAAAGAAAAAATTATTAGTACAGAAAACTCTGCGCCTATCTTAAATGGAATTCCGGCCTCTCCTGGAATTGGTACAGGAATTGTAAAAGTATTATCATCTCCAAAGGAGATTGGAAAGGTTGAAAAAGGAGATGTGTTAGTTGCTCCGATGACGTCCCCTGATTATGTCCCCGCAATGAAGAAAGCTACAGCAATAATTACTAATGAAGGTGGAATGACCAGTCATGCTGCAATAGTTTCTAGAGAAATGGGCATACCTTGCGTAGTTGGGACTAAAAACGCTACTAAAATCCTTGTAGATAACGACATAGTTACGGTTAATGGAACTGACGGTAATATTTATTCAGGCCTAAATAATTTTATTAAAGATAAAGTAGTAGATAAAAAACAGGAAAAATCCTCTAAAAATATTAAAACAGCTACTAAACTATATGTTAACCTTGCTGAGCCTGATAGAGCTTTGGAGGTATCAAAAATGGATATAGATGGTGTAGGACTCTTAAGAGCTGAATTTATGATCGCTGATATTGGAATTCATCCTAAAGAAGCTATAAAAAGAAAAACTCAGCATTTGTTTATAGATAAAATGGTTAAAAAGATTTCAACATTTACTGAAAGTTTTTATCCAAGACCAGTAATTTATAGAGCTACTGATTTTAAAACCAATGAATATAGAAGTTTAGAAGGGGGTAAAAATTGGGAACCTGTGGAACCTAATCCACTTTTAGGTTTTAGAGGGGCATATAGATACATTTCAGATCCAGAAGTATTTAATCTTGAACTTCAAGCTATAACTGAAGTAAGAAAAAAGTATTCCAATTTACATCTAATGATTCCATTTGTTAGGTCCCCTGATGAGTTAAGACGTGTTAGAAGATTAGTTTTGGCAGCTGGTCTTTTTGAAGATCCTAATTTTAAATTTTTAATGATGGTAGAACTTCCTGTAAATATAATTTGTTTAGAAGATTTTATTAAAGTAGGAATTGATGGAATCTCAATTGGCTCAAATGATCTAACTATGTTACTTCAAGGCACCGACAGGGACAATTCAACCGTTGCAACTGCCTTTAATGAGATGAGCCCCGAAGTTTTGTGGGCTTTAAAAAAGGCAATAAAGACTTGTAATAAATACAATATTACTTCTTCTATTTGTGGCCAAGCGGCATCGACATATGATGAAATGGTTGAGATACTAGTTAGAGCTGGAATAACTAGTATTTCTGTTAATCCTGATGCAATTAAAAGGGTTAGAAATATGATACACGAAGTGGAAAAAAGCATATAAATTAAAAATAATATGAGTACTATAAAAAGAATTTGGGCACGAGAAATACTAGATTCCAGAGGAATTCCAACTGTTGAAAGTTATTGTCAACTTGATGATGGAAGGTTTGCAACATCTTCTGTTCCTGCTGGGACCTCAACAGGAAGTCACGAAGCATTAGAACTTAGAGATAAAGATACAAAAAGGTATAGGGGTGAAGGAACTTTAAAGGCATGTGAGAATATAAATAATGTTTTAGGCCCTGCTCTAATTGGAATGGATCCTATTAAACAATCTAATATTGACCAAAAATTAATATCAATTGATGGAACTGAAAATAAATCAAAATACGGAGCAAATGCAATACTTGCAATCTCTGAAGTTGTTTGTAAAGTAGCTTCTTTATCTCAAGGAAAATCTCTTTATTCATGGATTAATGAACTTGCCGTTGAAAAAGGAATTGCAATTGGAGTTAAAATACCAACCCCACTTATTAACATGATTAACGGTGGTTCGCATGGAGCAGGAAATCTTGATTTTCAAGAGTTCTGGGTAATACCCGCAACTAACAAAAAATTTTCAGAAGGACTTCAGATGAGTGTAGAAATTTATCAAACTATTGGAGAGAATTTATCTCGTAGAGGAGCTATTCATTCTGTTGGTCATGAGGGAGGATATGCTCCTAATCTTTTTACTAATGCAGATGCTTTTGAAGTTTTTGTTGAATCAGTAAGACAAACTAATTACTCATTAGGTAGAGACGTATTTTTAGGATTGGATGTTGCCGCAAATAGTTTTTATAAAGATGGAGAATATACAATAAGAGATAGATCATCAACTTTATCCGACGATCAGTTATTAGATTATTACAAAGAATTGATAGGAACATATAAACTTGCTATCTTAGAAGATGCTTTTCAAGAAGATGCTTGGGGAAGTTGGAAAAAATTCTATGCAGCCCTTTCTGATACTTGTCTAATTGCTGGCGATGATTTATTAGTTACAAATCCAAAGAGATTACAAAAAGCAATAGATGAAAAAGCGTGTAATGCTGCTATTATTAAACCTAATCAAATCGGGACAGTTACTGAAACATTACAAGTAGTAAAAATTGCCAGAGAAGCTAACTTTAAAATAATTACTTCTCATAGATCAGGAGAAACAAATGATACATTTATTGCTGACTTTTCTGTCGGAATCGCCTCTGATTATGCAAAATTTGGAGCTCCAGCAAGAGGAGAAAGAGTAGCAAAATATAATAGACTTTCAGCTATTGAAATAGAACTTGAATACTTCAAGAAAAATAAATGAAACTAAATGCAAATCCAAAATTTGTAATTCTTACAATACTTGATGGTTGGGGAATTTCCGCTCCTTCTCCTGGTAATGCAATTTCTCTTGCTAACTGTGTAAATATCAATAGATATACTGCAGGATATCCTCACACTCAACTACAAGCTTCAGGTGACGCAGTGGGTCTTCCCCACGGTGAAGATGGTAATACTGAAACAGGACACCTTAATTTAGGGGCTGGTAGAATTGTTTATCAAGATTTGGCTAGAATTAATATGTCTATAGCTGATGGTGCTTTTTTTACAAATAAAGTTTTATTAGGTGCAATAGAACATGCTAAAAAATATAATACAAACCTTCATTTGATGGGGCTTATTGGTGCCGGAGGAGTACATTCAAACTTGGAACATTTAATTGCTTTAATTCAACTTTGTTCTAGAAATAAATTCAATAAAGTCTTCTTGCATCTATTTACTGACGGAAGAGATTCTCCTCCAACAGCTGCAAAAATATATATAGATAAAATTAGAGAAATTACTAAAAGAGAAAATGTTGGAACCATAGCTTCTATAATGGGTCGCTATTGGGCAATGGATAGGGATTTTAGATGGGAAAGAACTGCCAAAGCATATTTAGCATTAACTAATGATGAAGGTAATTTAGTAAAAACACCTGAAGAAGCAATCGATGCTTCTTATTTAAATGGAAAAACTGATGAATTTATTGAACCTTCCTTAATTTGTGATGAAAAAGGTGCTCCTTTAACTAAAATTACTAATAATGATGCTGTAATTTTTTTTAATTTCAGAATAGATAGGCCAAGACAACTCTCAAGATCTTTTGTTTTTAATGATTTTAGTAAAGCAGGAAAACATTGGTCTTTCGATCCATTTTTAGTTAAATACAAAAAATCTCATCTAGTAAGTTTACCAACTAAAGAGGAAATGCCTTTTTTAAGAGGTCCTAAATTAACCAATCTTTATTTTGCAACCATGACTCAATATGAAAAGGTATTAATGGATGAAGGTGCTCAAGTTGCATTTACTCCAGAAACAGTAGATATGCCATTGGGGCGTGTTATATCTGAAAATGGTTATAAACAATTAAGAGTATCCGAAAGCGAAAAAGAAAGATTTGTAACATTTTATTTTAATGGTCAGCAAGAAATTGCATTTGATTTAGAAGAAAGATTGATAATTCCTTCTCCAAAGGTTGCAACTTACGATTTAAAGCCTGAAATGAGTGCAATTACTTTAACAGATGAAGTCTTAAAAAAGCTTAAAAATTCGTCAGATTTTAAGTTTATTTTGATAAATTATGCAAATCCTGATATGGTTGGCCATACTGGCAACATTGGAGCTGCTGTTAAAGCATGTGAAATTACAGATGAGTGCGTGGCAAGACTTGCAAACTTTACTCTAGCCTACGATGGAGTATTAATTATAACTGCAGATCATGGAAACGTTGAAGAAATGATTGACAGCCAATCTGGACAAATAGAAACTGAGCATAGTTCCAATCCTGTTCCTCTAATAATGGTTACCAAAGAATTTATGGGGAGGGGTGATCTTCTACCTAGTGGGATACTAGCAGATGTTGCACCAACTGTTTTGTCATTATTAGGAATTTCTATACCTACTCAAATGACTGGAAGAAATTTACTTGAAGCTTTTTAAAAAAATTAATTAAAACAAATTTTTAAATTAAATTTAAATTCTTCCGTATCTTCTAATAAGTCCTACTACTCTACCTTGAATAGTTACATTTTTAACAAAGATAGGTTGCATTTTAACATTAGCGGGCTCAAGTCTAATCCTAGTTGCCTCCTTAAAGTATCTTTTTAAAGTAGCCATGCCATTATTAAGAAGGGCAACTACAATTTCGCCGTTATTAGCAGTCTCAACTTGTTCACAAATAACATAATCTCCATCTGAAATATGATCTTCAATCATTGATTCACCTCTAACTTGCAAAACATATACTCTTTTTTGTCTATTTGTAAAGTTTGGAGGAATTGACATATGTGCATTTGGATCTGTGAAAGGTTCTATTGGTTGACCTGCTGCAATGAAACCTAATATTGGAACAGTCATTCCTTCGTTATTGAAACTAACGGGAGCTGAAAGCTCCATCTTTCTTAATCTTCCTGAAGTTCTTTTTAAAAGACCTTTTTCAATTAAACTTGCAACATGTTCATGAACTGTGGCAAGTGACCTAACTCCTATTGCGTCTGCAATTTGTCTTAATGTTGGGGCAAAACCAGTACTTTCAATTTGTTGGGAAATAAAATCTAAAATTTGTCCTTGTCTCTTGTAAATTATTGGTGCCATAGTGGTAACTAATAATTTACATATATTACCCGAATACGTCAACTACATCTTTTTGATACAATATATACTATGAAATTTAAATTAAAATCAAACTACAAAACTATTCCTGAACAAGAAAAAGCAGTTAATGATTTAGTAAAAAATATTTCTAAAAATGTAAAATATCAAACACTTTTAGGTGTAACTGGAAGTGGTAAAACTTTTACTGTTGCAAATGTTATTGAAAAATTACAAAAACCAACACTAATTATTTCTCATAATAAAACACTCGCAGCTCAGCTTTACCAAGAAATGAGAGATTTGTTTCCAAAAAATGCCGTTAGTTATTTTGTTTCATACTATGATTATTACCAACCAGAAAGCTATATTCCATCAACTGATACATACATCGAAAAAGATTCTGCAATTAATGATTTAATTGATAAATTAAGATTAGCAGCAACTACAAATCTTTTAACAAGAAAGGATACAATCGTTGTAGCTTCAGTTTCTTGTATTTATAACATTGGTTCACCTATTGAATACTCTAAATTTGTTTTTGAAATGATTAAAGGAATGAAAATAGATAGAAACCAAACAATCGATAGATTAATTGATCTTCAGTACGAAAGAAGTGAATTTGGATTCCATAGGGGTACTTTTAGAGTCAGGGGAGATAAAATTGATATTTATCCTGCCTATACCGAAAATGCAGTAAGAATTGAAATAGAAAATGATTTAATTAAATCTATAAATACAATTAATCCTGTAAGCGGTGAATTAATAGAAAAAATTAGTTCCTCTTTTGCTCTTTATCCAGCAAAACATTTTATAACCGATCCTACAATTCACAAGGAAGCGTTCAATGATATTAAAAAGGATTTGGATAAACAAGTTAAATATTTAAAAGAAAAAGGAAAACTTTTAGAAGCTCAAAGAATTTTCCAAAGAGTTAATTATGACCTTGAAATGATTAAAGAAGTTGGGTATGTAAAAGGCATTGAAAACTATTCAAGATACTTTGACGGAAGATGTGAAGGTGACGCTCCATATTCATTACTAAATTATTTTAGTAAATCAGTGGATGATGATTGGCTAGTAATAGTTGATGAAAGTCACATTACTTTTCCACAAATAAGGGGAATGTTTGCAGGAGATTTTTCTAGAAAATCCACTTTAATTAACTATGGTTTTAGACTTCCCTCTGCACTTGATAATAGACCTTTAAAATTTGATGAATTTCTAAGAAGAATTCCTAATTTTATTGCACTTTCAGCAACTCCTGATGAATGGGAGTTAAGTTTATCCCAAGGTCATATTATTGAACAATTATTAAGACCTACTGGAATTCCTGATCCTGAGGTAGAAATAAAACCCACCACAAATCAAATTAAGGATGTTATAGAAGAAATTAAAAAAGAGATAAAAGATAAAAGAAGGGTATTGGTAACCACATTAACCAAAAAGACAGCTGAAGATTTATCTGCATATTTAAATGAACAAGGCTTAAAAGTCCAATATCTTCATTCTGATGTAGATACATTAGATAGAACAGATATTTTAGATAATTTAAGAAGAGGGAAATACGACGTGTTAGTAGGAATTAACCTTTTGAGAGAAGGTCTTGACCTTCCTGAGGTAGGACTTGTTGCTATTTTAGATGCTGACAAAGAAGGATTTTTAAGAAGTAAAACTTCTTTAATTCAAACAATGGGAAGAGCTGCAAGACATGTAAAGGGAAGAGTTATTATGTATGCGGATCGTGTCACAGGATCTATAGAAAAAGCCTTAAGTGAGGTCAGGAGACGCAGGCAGTATCAACTTAAAATGAATAAAAAATATCATATCACTCCTAAATCAATAGAAAAACCTTTTAGAGAAAAATTAATAGAAAAGGAGGGTGAAAGTGAGACAGAAAAAGCACTAGGATATGGAGCCAACACTTACGCAAAATTACCAGAGATTGATATTAATGGACTAACTCCAATGGATAAAAAAAGATTAATTACAAATCTTAAAAAGGAAATGTTATTGGTAGCTAAAGAACTTAATTTTGAATTAGCAGCTGAAATCAGAGATAAAATAAAATTACTTAATTGAGGATCTAAATTTCCTAATTATTGGTCCAATAATTGAAGCTTGAGTTGTTAAATTTAAATTTGTCAATTCTTCAATTTTCTGAGAGATTGGACAATTTGAGTTACATTTTCCTGGATATGTCTCCTTACAGTAAGCTTCTATTCTTCTTGCGTTAATTAAGGCAGTTTGTATAGTTGAAAAACTATTAATAACTAAAATTCTATTAGGTTTTGAGTCTACGTCACTGACAGAGCATTGATAAGCACCAATTAACTCATTTGGTATAGGTAATCCTAATTCTATGTTGTTCATGACTGGGATATTACACTTTCAATACTAGAATTGCAAATATTATTGAAATAATTATCCTATAAATTCCAAAATTAACAAAATTATGGTTTTGAACAAATTTGATTAAAAATTTAATTGTTAAATATGCAGTTATAAAACTTCCCATAAAACCAATGCCTAGTACTAAATAATTTGTATTGGTCCAAATTGATAAATCAGTTTTTAATAAATCCAATGTTGATGCAGCAAACATCGTAGGAATTGCTAAGAAAAATGAAAATTCAGTAGCATCTTTTCTTTTCATTCCTAGAAGCATTCCTCCGAAGATAGTCGTAAAAGCTCTGGATACACCAGGAATCATTGAAAAAACTTGGAAAAAACCTATTACTAAATAATCTCTATTAGTTAATACTTTATCTTTAGGTTTATAAAATTTTTGATTTTTTTGTTCATAGAATCTTTCAAAAAGAATCATTATTACACCTCCTGTTAATAAACTTAAGATAACAACTATAGAATTTCCAATTAAATAACCCTTAATTAATTTATAGAAAACTAGACCAAAAACTATTGATGGAATGAATGCAATTATTATTTTTTTCCAAAGATCAAAATTAAAGTTAATTATTAATTTTTTAAAATAAATTACGACAACCGCCAAAATTGCGCCCAATTGAATAATAATTTCAAAAGACTTAATGAATTCAGTTTGCGTAATTTTTAATAAATTTGAGAATAAAATTAAATGCCCTGTTGAAGAAATTGGTAAAAATTCAGTTATACCTTCGACAATAGAAAGGATAAGTGTCTGAATTAAATTCATGATGTATAATTGTAACATCCTTTGCGTTAGCAGAGGAAGTTTTAGTTGATTAAATAAAACTTAGAAATAAAAATGGATAATTTAATTAAAGTTCGCGGTGCAAGACAACATAATTTAAAAAATGTAGATCTTGATATTCATAAAGACAAATTAACTGTTTTGACAGGAGTTTCAGGATCAGGAAAAAGTTCTTTTGCATTTGATACTTTATATGCAGAAGGTCAGAGACGCTATGTAGAAAGTTTATCAACTTATGCTAGACAATTTTTAGGTATTATGGATAAACCCGATGTTGATTCAATTACTGGTCTTTCTCCAGCAATATCAATTGACCAAAAAACAACATCTAGAAATCCACGTTCCACAGTTGGAACTGTAACTGAAGTATATGATTATTTAAGATTACTATTTGCAAGAGTTGGTCACCCACATTGTCCTTTATGTGGCTCTGAAATATCTCAGCAAACTTTGGAAGAAATTGTTGATAAATCAATACAAATAATTAGTAATGTGACAAAGAAAGATAAAAAGGGTTGGTTTTATGTTTTAGCACCAGTTGTTAAAGACAGAAAAGGAGAATTTTCAGCGCTTTTTGATAATTTAAAAGCGAAAGGATATACAAAGGTAAGAGTTGATGGATTTATAAAAGATTTAAGTGATGATTTTGTACTTATCAAGACTAATAAACATTCAATCGATGTAGTTGTTGATAAAATTACGGGAACTTCTTTTGAATTAAGATCAAGACTTTTCGACTCATTTTCACAATCTTTAAACTTAGCAGATGGATATTTAATATTATCTCAAATTAAAGATTCTGGATTTTCAATTCCTGATTATCCAAAAAAGTTTGAAGACAATCTTTTTTCTGAGAAGTTTTCTTGTCCTAAAGACAATATTTCATTACCTGAAATTGAACCTAGAAATTTTTCTTTTAATTCTCCTCATGGAGCATGTCCTACTTGTACAGGGTTAGGAAAACTACTAAAAGTTGAACCTAGTTTAGTTTTTTCTCCGGAACTATCAATTATGGAGGGAGGAATTTTGCCATTTTCGACAATGTTTGAGCATGAAACATGGTATGCAAAGACCGTTGTTTCTATGTGTTTTAAATTTGATATAAATACTCACATCCCTATTGCAAAATTAACAAAAGATCAAATTCAAATTCTTCTTTACGGCACAGGAAATATTGACTACCAGGTCGAAGGAAATAATAGATGGGGAAGGCCTACCAAAATTTGGCAAAAGTATGAAGGAATTGTAGGAAACATTGAGAGAAGGTACAAAGAAACTGACTCTGAATATATAAAAGGAGAGTTTGAAAAATATATGAGAGAAAGATTATGTGAATCCTGTTTAGGAGCAAGGCTTAAAAAAGAAAGTCTTGGAATAACAATTAATGAAGAATCAATATCAAATGTTACTAAAAAATCAATTGTTCAAATGGTTAATTGGACAAAGAATTTAAATTTAATTTTAAATTCAAGAGAGAAAGAGATTGCAAAACTTATTTTAAAAGAAATAGAAATTAGATTAACATTTTTAATTTCAGTAGGCTTAGAATATTTAACTCTTGATAGAGTAGCTGGAACTTTATCAGGTGGAGAGGCACAAAGAATAAGACTCGCAAGTCAGATAGGATCTGGTCTAACTGGCGTTTTATATGTACTTGATGAACCAACTATTGGATTACATCAAAAAGATAATCGTAAATTAATAGATACACTTAAAGCATTAAGGGACTTAGGAAATACTGTTGTAGTTGTAGAACATGATCAAGAAATGATGAAGAACGCAGACTATTTGGTGGATTTTGGTCCAGGGGCAGGAAAACTAGGAGGTCAAATAGTAGCTCACGGCACAACTGTTGAAATTATGAAAAATAAAAAATCAATTACAGGTGCTTATCTTTCTGGTAGAAAAAAAATAAATATACAAAACTTAGTTAATTCTAGTTTATTACCAGTAAATAATAATCTTAAAATATTTGGTGCAAATCAATTTAATCTAAAATCTATAAATGCTGAATTTCCTTTAGGAAAGTTTATATGCATTACAGGTGTGTCAGGATCTGGTAAATCAACTCTGCTTGTAGAAACTCTATTTCCAGCACTTCAAAGAGAATTAAACCCTTTTTTTAGAGGAGATGTGGGAAGTTATAAAAAAATTGAGGGACTAGATTTTATAGATAAGGCAATTTTAATTGATCAATCACCAATTGGAAGAACTCCTAGAAGTAATCCAGCAACATATACAGGTCTTTTTGATCCAATAAGAGATGTTTTTTCATTAACAAAAGAGTCAAAGGTATTAGGATTTAAAAAGGGTCAATTTTCATTTAATTTAAAGGGAGGTAGATGTGAAGCCTGTGAAGGTCAAGGGCAAACAAAGATTGAGATGCAATTTATGCCAGACATTTGGATAGCTTGCGAGGTTTGTAAAGGAAAACGCTATAACTCGCAAACTTTAGAAGTTAACTATAAGGGTAAAAATATAGCAGAAGTTTTGGATTTAACCATAACTGACGCATTAGATTTTTTTGGATCACATCCTAAAATATATGAAAAATTAGTAACTTTGCAAGATGTCGGATTAGGCTACATGCAGTTAGGACAACCTGCAACAACATTGTCAGGTGGAGAGGCACAAAGGGTTAAACTTGCTACAGAACTTTCAAAACGACAAACTGGAAAAACATTTTATATTTTAGACGAACCTACAACAGGGCTTCATTTTGCGGATGTTGAAAAATTGTTAAAAGTTTTAAAACTACTTGTATCTAAGGGAAATACCGTTTGCGTAATAGAGCATAACTTAGATGTAATTAAAAATAGTGATTGGGTTATTGATTTAGGTCCTGGAGGAGGAGATAGTGGGGGTGAAATAATTGCTGTAGGATCACCTAAGGATATTTCAAAAAATAAAAATTCTGTAACAGGTAAGTATTTGCTACAATAAAACAAATGAAGAAGATTATATTTTTAATTTTAACATTTTTTCTATTAGCCATATCTTTTTCAAAACCATTTATTTCAAAAGTATTAGCTGAAGGTGAATTTGCTACAAATCTAGAAGCAACATATAAAGTAAAAGAAAATGGGATTACAGAAGTTTCAAATAAAATAACTTTAACAAATTTATTTTCCAATATTTATGCAACAACATACTCAATTGTATTAAATGGTATTAACCCACAAAATATTAGAGGTTACGATGAAAAAGGTCCTTTAAATGTATCTTCTGCGAAAAATGATACAGCAACAACGATAGAGATTAAATTTAATGACTCTCTAGTAGGTAAAGGAGCATTAAGAACCTTTTGGTTAAACTTTGAAGAAAGTTCGTTCGCAGTTAAGACAGGAGAAGTTTGGGAAATTTCAATTCCGAGACTATCAGAAAATGCTAATTTTAATAATTATTCATTAAAATTACTTATCCCAGAAAGTTTTGGTCAGGAAGCATATATTTCACCAAATTTTAGAGAGAAGAATATTTCTAATAGTTACTTTAATTACTTATTTTTTAAGGAAGATATAGAAAAGACAGGTATAACAGCTGGATTTGGCCAATTTCAAGTATTTTCATTTACACTAAATTATCACCTTGAAAATCCTCTTTCAAAAGAGTCTACAACAGAAATTAGTTTACCTCCAGATACTGCATTCCAAAAAATTTATTATCAAAATATTAATCCTAAACCTACTAGTATGCAGGTAGATAGTGATGGTAATTGGATTGCAAAATATAAATTATCTTCTCGTCAGAGATTAGATGTGGTTGCTTCAGGACAAGTTCAAATCTTCGCATCAATAAGGTCATATCCTAAACCTACTGAAGATTCATTAAATGAAAATTTAATAGAAACTTTCTTTTGGCAAACAACTAATCCTGAAATTGTTAATTTAGCCAAAACTTATAATACCCCAAGAAAAATATATGATTTTGTATCAACAAAATTAAAATATGATTATTCAAGGGTAAAGGCAAATGTAGAAAGATTAGGCGCAGTGAAAGCCTTAGAAAATCCAAATTCAGCTATTTGCATGGAATTTACTGATCTTTTTATAGCAATTGCCAGAGCTGCAGGGATTCCAGCAAGAGAAATTGATGGATATGCATATACAGAAAATCCTGAGATTCAACCTCTTTCATTGGTTAACGATGTTTTACATGCTTGGCCAGAGTACTATAACTTTAAATCTGAAGCTTGGATACCAGTTGACCCAACATGGGGATCAACTACTGGTGGCGTAGATTACTTTAATAAACTTGATTTAAGACATTTTACATTTGTTATACATGGTAAAAATGATAGTATTCCATATGCTGCTGGTTCATATAAGTTGGGTTCAAATCCTCAAAAGGATGTATTTGTCTCTTTTGGTAGTTTACCTCAAGAGAGGAATTCAAAACTAAAAATTATTGCAAGTTTGGATAAATTTATTCCTTTAATACCAAATAGATTAAATATTAATATTACAAATCCTGGCCCAGTTGCTGTCTATAGTCTAAGACAAAGAATATTCTTTGATAAAAATGAAGTACCTAACCAAAATCAAGTCGAAATTTTATTACCATTTCAAATATATAAATCATATATTGATATTCCATTTTCCTTTTTAGCTACCAAAACTCCTGATAAAGTAATGCTACAAGTCGATGGACAAGAAATAACAGTGTCTACAAATAAACAGCAGGTTATAATTTATAATTTATTATTTATATTTGTAGTTTCACTTATTATTTTAATAACGATTGTCTTTAGATTAAAAAAATGGAGAATCTTTCCAAACTTAAAAAAATTAAAATAAGTAAAAATTCCTTCAAGAAAATTCCTGAAACTCCTGGTATTTACATCTTCTGGAAGGAAAATTTTCCTATTTATATTGGTAAATCTGTAAATTTAAAAAATAGATTAAATAGTTATTTATCACTAAAACTTGGACCTAAAACTTATGAAATGGTTAATGAATCAGAATCTGTTTCTTACTTAAAGGTTTTTTCTGAATTAGAATCTTTGCTTTTGGAATCGAATTTAATACATAATTTTAAACCTAAATTTAATGTAATTTCGAAAGATGATAAACATGCTCTTTACATTAAAATTACTAAAGGCAAATACCCACAAGTTTTAACTTCAAGAAAAGATGGTGATTTTGGACCATTTCCATCATCTGGGAATGTAAAAATAATATTAAAACTAATTAGAAAAATCTTCCCATTTTCAGAACATAAACTAGGCAAAAGACCTTGTTTATATAGTCATATCGGCTTATGTAATCCATGTCCTAATTTTGTTGAATCAATTAAGAATGAACAAGAAAAAGACATTTTAATTAAAAGTTACAAAAATAATATAAAAAATATAAAACTAATACTGTCAAGAAAATTTAACATATTAAGAAAAACCCTTGAGAAAAAAATGATAACTCTTTCTAAAGAAGAAAAATTTGAAAAGGCAAGTCAAGTAAGAGATCAGATTAAAGCTCTAGATTATATTACTCAACCTAAACTTTCAGATGATTTATATCTAAAAAATCCAAACCTTAGAGAAGATATTAATTATAAAGAAATTGAAGGTTTAAAGAAAATACTAAACTTAAAAAAATTAAATAGAATTGAATGTTTTGATATTGCACATTTAAGTGGAAGTTATACTACAGCCTCAATGGTTGTTTTCATTAAAGGGGAAGCGGAAAAAGAATATTACAGGCATTTTAAGGTAAGACAAAAAAATGGTTCAAGTGATTTTGATTCGATGAAGGAGGTTTCAAGAAGAAGAATTAAACATTTGAAAGATTGGGGAAAACCAGATTTAATTATTGTCGATGGAGGACTTTTACAAATTAAGGCATTTAAAATAAATGTACCTATTGTCGGAATTGCCAAAAACCCTGATAGGTTAATTTTTTCTGACGGAAGAAAATTAATATTAAACGGATTAACTTTACATTTTTTACAAAGAATTAGAAATGAATCTCATAGGTTTGCTAGAAGGTACCATCATTTACTAATTAAGAAAAATCTACTAAACTAAATTTGTAATGAAAAGAATATTAAGACATTTTGTTATTGATTCAGTTTCTATATTTCTAGTTTCCTCCATCGCTTCTGGAATGATGTTTGAAAAAGGAATTGAAACACTACTTTTAACCGGACTTGGCTTAACAATTGCTTCTTTAATAGCAAAACCTGTTATAAACATATTAATGCTACCTATAAATCTTATTACCTTTGGGCTTTTTAGGTGGGTAGCAGCTGTTGCTGTTCTTTACATTGTTACTTTAATTGTACCTGGCTTTAAAATAATAGGGTTTAGTTTTGGTGGTTATTCAAATATATGGTTCGATGTCCCCACAATAGCCTTAACAGGAATCTTAGCTTTCCTGGCATTTTCATTACTTCATTCTTTAATTTCTTCTTTTATTTATTGGTTGATTAAATAAGAATAGTGTAAGCACAAATTATCATTTCGTGATAAAATAAAGACATGAAAGAGGTTGTTCAAATAATTCAAGCAATTAGTGCATTATTTTTAATTATTTTTGTTTTACTACAAGTTAGAGGTACTGGATTTGGGAGGAGTACCAATTCATCTTCATTTACGAGAAGGGGAATAGAAAAGTTAGTTTTTAAATTAACTTTTGTAGTAACCGCAATATTTCTAATATTATCAGCTGTTTCTCTTTTTCTTTAAAAGTAAATGTTATCCGTAAGATACATAATAAGACTACTAGGGGCCTTTTTTAAAAAATTTAAAGCAATTATTTTAATAGGATCTTTATTTGGTATTGTTTTCTTTCTTTTACTTTTTATTCTAATGCCTTCAATTGCATCAACAAATGAAAAAATTGGTATTGTAGGTAGATTTACACCAAACAATCTTCCTGATGACATATTAATTTTGATTTCAGGTGGGCTTACAAAAATTGAAGATAATGGGACTGTTGCCCCAAATCTGGCAAAATCTTGGGAAACACCTGACGGAGGAAAGACATGGGTATTTACAATCAAAGATAATATTATATGGCAAGATGGTAAAAAATTGGTTAGCTCAGATATTAATTACGAATTTTCAGATGCAAAAATTGAAAAACCTAATGAAAAAACAATTAAATTTAATCTAAACAGTAATTTTTCCGCCTTTCCAATAATTCTTTCAAAACCAATATTTAAAAAGGGCCTATTAGGTACTGGTGGATGGAAAGTTAAAAAGATTTCTTTAACCGGTGGCTTTGTTCAAAAGTTAACAATTCAAAATAAAAAGGGTGATAGAAAAACCTATAAGTTTTATCCCACAGAAGATAGGTTAAGATTAGCTTTTAAATTAGGGGAAGTTAATATTATTAAAAATCTTCAAGATCCTAAACCATTTGATAGTTGGAAAATTGTAAAATTAGAAAAATCTGAAGGTTTTGACAATTTTGTTGGAATATTTTTAAATACCGAAGACCCGAAATTATCTGAAAAGACAGTAAGACAAGCATTAAACTACGCAATAGATAAAACAAACCTTCCGGGAATTAGAGCAATAGGCCCAATCTCACCTAATTCGTGGGGTTATAACCCCCAGGTTAAGCAATATCAAAAAGATATTGAAAAGACAAAAGAAGCAAAGGATTTACAAATAAAGCTTTCTACCCTTCCAAATCTATTATCCACAGCTGAAATTATAGCTAATGATTGGAAAGAAGCAGGTATTACAACTGAAATTGAGGTGGTTTCTGCAATCCCTACTAATTATCAAGCCTTTTTAGCAACAGTTGATATACCAAAAGATCCTGATCAATATAGTTTATGGCATTCAACTCAAACTGGAACAAATATATCAAATTATAAAAATCCAAGAATAGATAAACTTTTAGAAGATGGGAGAACTGAGTTAGATCAAGAAACAAGAAGAAAAATTTACCTTGATTTTCAAAAATTTTTAGTTGAAGATGTTCCGACTATTTTCCTTTATCATCCAACCTTCTATACCATCATAAGAAAGTAATTAAACTTTAGTATTTTGTTATTTCTTCCCAATTAAAAATATTTAATCTCTATAAAAGACAATTTCAAAGCACCAAAAATTACTTAAATAATAAATTATTATTAATTATTTAAAATATAAACCTAAGGCGTTTCTGTTGGAACAGGTGATGACGAAGCTTCAGGCGATGCTGAAGGCGACGGGACAACTGTTGGAACAGATGATCCGGTTGGAGTTGGTGTAGCTACAACTGTAAAATTTGCTAATAATTTGCTTAGCCAACCCAATAGACTAAATCCTTTTAATTGTTCAGACAGCTTCAATTCAATATCATAAAGATCTGAATTTAAAGAAGCTATAGTCTCATCAATAGTTGCAACATTGGTTGTTGATAATTTATCTTTTAAACGAGTCAATTTTTCTATCTGATTTCTTAATTGTACTATTTGACTTCTTACCTGACCTGCATTTTTGTAATCTGGTCCCATTATAAATTTAACAATACTAGGTCTTGCCTTCATGTCATTTAGCGAATTATCAATTTCAGTATCTGCGTCGACTTGTTCATCTTTTATGTCTTCAACCTCTGCTTCAACATCTTCATTATTAGTATCTAGCAACCTTTCTTGTAGTCTTTCAGTATTCCTAATAGTATTTTCGAGTTGTCTTCCTACATAAATAGGTTTATTAGAATTTTCATCTTCAGAGTTTTCTGATTTATCACTTTTAGCAAGAGTAATTCCTGTAAAAACAACTAGTAGAAAAATTGCAAAAACAATATATAAATATTTTTTCATTTTTAATCACCTCCTATCATTTTGTATATATCATTGTACCCCTTTTGTTGAAAATTTAAAAAATATAGAAAATGTTTATTTAAATGAAGAAATTTCTTATTTTATTGTGGGTGGCTGAGGAGAATTGAACTCCCGACCTCTTCCTCCACAGGGAAGCGCTCTGAACCAACTGAGCTACAGCCACCAAATAATCTTGAGTGTTTTTGAGCGGGTAGCGGGAATCGAACCCGCATTAAAAGATTGGAAATCTCTTGTTCTACCATTGAACCATACCCGCGACTACTATATTTTACCTTTATTTTGAATATTTTTCCAAGACTAAAGAATTATCATGAGGATGCACGGCTACACAAGCCCAATGTTTGTTTTCCGAACCATCAAAATTTTCATCACTCCACATACTTTCAAATAAACTTTGTTCAACAAAATAAATATTTTCGTAGTTTGTAAGAATTAAGCCGTCACCTTTTTGGACAATTTCATCCTTTGAGCCATCAATAATTAATGCGTATTTTGTATCTTTAATACTAACAACCATTGACACAATTACATAATGTCCATCAACAGTGTCTTCAGAAACAAATTTTCCATCAGTTTTGGAAAATCTCTTTAACTTATCAGTAATATCAACAATTACTCCAACTTTTTCTGAACAATTTACAACTTCTTCCAATTCATTAAAGGTCCAATTCCTTTTTGCTAAAATGTGGTTTTTAGGAAGAATATCACTAAACATATCAACTATTTCACTAGGTTTTGTTCCCCATGCAGGATTTGAAATGTGTTTTTTCATATCTTTTAAGCTGTAATTATTAAAACCAAAGGCTAAAGCAACTGATTTAACAGTTGCAGGAGCACAATAACCTTCTTCTTCTAATGTTTGTCGAGAAATAAAAAATTCTTTAATCATATATTTATATTTTTATACAGTGAAGTCTAATCCAGTATAAAAAATGGAGAGTCTGTAAACATACTATATTTAACTAAAGACATATTATTTTTGTCGGAGTGCCCGGGCTCGAACCGGGGACCTCCGCGTCCCAAACGCGGCGCTCTACCAACTGAGCCACACTCCGTAACATTTTTTGCTAAGATAGGCTTATCTTAGCATATCTAAATTACAAACAGAAGTTTTATTATTCTCACCTATTAACTAATGTAACGACTATGAGATTAAATATCCATTTGAAGTAATTGGAATTATTCTATTGCCATAAAGAGTGTCAATAATACTTGATATTTTAGAAAATTCTTGTCTAACATTAGCATTGTCAAAACAGTCTAATAAAAGCAGCCATCCACAATCCTTAGTAGTCACATTAAACGGTACAATATGACCTGATCTTAAATCCGAGACTTCTTGTTTACAATAGTTGAAATTTTCTCTCATATAATTGTGCATAACAGATGAAGAACCTCTTATATGTGATTGATTTTCTACAAAATAGTCAATAACTAATTTGTTATTGTATTTGAATAAAAATGCAGAACTTGCCTTTCCAATTTCAGGCACTTTTTTTCTTCCAGCCCAATTAAAATGAATTTTAGCTGTAATGCTTCTTCTTCTCTTTGAATTAGCCTCTATTAGAAAGTCTAAATCTTGTCTATCGATATCTATTTGTTTCTCCTTAGAATTAATGGTTCCTCTATAAATAATCCCTTCTTTGATTTCACGAAATGAGATTGCACCTACAATTGGGTGAGTTGACATATCGTAATCATAAATTTCACAAAATCTGTCTATATTTTTATTTTCCATTAAATAAATATACCCTATAACATAAATTATTGCAAGGTTTTGAAGATATAATTATGATTTCATCATCATTAGAAATATTTATATATGTGTCGAAAAGTTTACTAGGATTGAACCATTTAGCCTCAATTCTAAAAACCTACAACAGGCTTATTTTAGCATATCCAAATTATAAACAACAATTTATTTTTATTTGACAACGACAGCTTAATATGTATAATCCTAGACACTTGTCTAGTCACAATGAACGAAATAGAAGAGAATAAACTTTATAGTCAACTTTTGATTGACGAATCAAAAAGAGACCGGACTTATTTTAACTATACAATAGATGCTTTATTGGAAGGTGCAATTATTCCATATGCTATTTGGCCAGAATCCAATCAAAATGTTGCTGGAGTTATTAGTGGAGAGATAGATTATGATTCACTTCCTGTGGACGAATCCAATGAGTTTCATAAAGGTGGTTTGTTTACTGAACAACAAGATATAATACTTGAAAATAACGGAAAAGAACCATTATGTGAAGCACAAGATTTAAAACCCTGTCTAAAAGAAGAGTGTGAACTCTATAACGCCAATTTAGGACCACCAGTTTGTAGGGAATTCAAGATAGCTTTTAAGAAAAAGAATTAAGAGCCCTCTGTTCCTTAAATTTAGAATTAAATTAACATTGTCTATTCTGACAAATCTTAAGGGGACTCGAACTTATTTAGTTTCAATATATGGAGAAAAAATTTAAACCTCAATCATTTTGAGCCTGTGTGTCGGAGAGAGGACTCGAACCTCCACGATGTATTAGCATCGCGGGCTCTTAAGGCCCGTGTGTCTACCATTCCACCACTCCGACATATTTGTTACTAGGCTATTATATCAAAATATCTGAAATTTATCTTTGAGTAGATTTTAAAAACTCGACAAAAATAGGATGTGGTGTTAGGGGACGACTAATATATTCTGGATGAAACTGTGTCCCAACAAAGAATCTATGATTAGTAATTTCTACAGCTTCAACTAGTTTTCCATCAGGAGAGGTTCCTGAAATAGTTAAACCTTTTTTTTCAAATTTATCTTTATAAATATTATTAAATTCATATCTATGTCTATGTCTTTCATTTACTAAATCCTTTTTATAAATATTGGAAAGTTTAGTTCCTTTTTTAATTTTACATGGCCAAGAGCCAAGTCTAATAGTTCCCCCATATTGTTTATTTTTAATAAGTTCTTTTTGATAATCCATTGTATGAATAACAGGATACTTTGTATTAGGATCAGCTTCAGTTGTATTTGCATTTTTAAAATTTAATACATTCCTTGCAAACTCGATTACAGCCATTTGCATACCAAAACAAAGACCTAAATAGGGTATGTTATTTTCTCTGGCAAATTTAACTGCATTAATTTTACCTTCAACTCCTCTTTTTCCCCACCCCTGAGGAACTATAATTCCATCAAGATTAGAATAATCTACATCTTTTTCTTCTGAATCAATCCAAATAAGTTTTGGTTTAATTCCTAACTTCCAACCTGCATGTTTTAAACTTTCAACAACACAAACATAACTATCAGTTAAGACATAGTCTCCAGTTTTTTGATATTTTCCCACAATCCCTATTTTTACTTCTTTTTTTGCACTTTTTATACTTTTATTTAAAGCAATCCATGCTGACAGATCTTTTTTAGAGTGTTTTAATTTTAGTTTTTTAATAATTTTAGTAGCTAAGCCTTGTTTTTCTAAAATTAATGGAACTTCATAAATACTATCTACATCTGGATTTGAAACAATGTTTTCAATTAAAAGACCTGATGCTAATGCAATTTTTCCTTTTCTTTTTTCATCAACCGCTTTTTCACTTCTACAGACAATAAAATCAGGCATTAAGCCTAATGAATTAAGCTGGCCTACCGATTGTTGAAGTGGTTTACTTTTGAGTTCTCCTATAGAAGGTGGTGCAGGTAAATATCCTACATGAACTAAAATAATATCTTTAGGGTTGGTTAATTTGAGTCTTCTAATTGATTCAAAAAAAAGGAGTCCTTCATATTCCCCTACAGTTCCTCCAAGTTCAACTAAAACTACATCTGCATTATGCTTCTCTCCGGCTGCATACCACTTTTTAATTATTTCAGGAGGAAGGTGGTGGTAAGGTTCAACACATTTGCCACCATAATCTAAAGATCTTTCTTTATCTAATACAAGTTTATAAATCTGGCCATTTGTGGTGTAGTTTTCTTTAGTTAAGTTAATTCCTAAAAATCTTTCATAATGTCCTAAATCTTGATCAGTTTCTACTCCATCATCTGTTACAAAGACCTCACCATGTTCAATAGGATTCATTGTACCTGCATCAATGTTTAAGTACATATCACACTTCATTGCAGTTACTTTAATACCTCTAGATTTTAAAAGAAGTCCAATTGAGGCTGAAGTTACTCCTTTACCAAGGCCTGACAAAACACCGCCAGAGATAACTATAAACTTCATTTTTTACTTTGGATAATATAACACAAGTAGTATGTAAAATGTCAAGAAGTTCTTATGTGCGCCTGGAAGGAATTGAACCCTCATCAATAGTTCCGAAGACTATTGCTTTATCCGTTAAGCTACAGGCGCGTATAAATACTTAAAATACTGGTATAATTATACCCTAATGGCAGATATATCCCAACAAATTGAGGAAATACAAGAAATATTAAGGAAAACGCCACACCACAAGGCAACAAATGGCTTTATAGGTGCAATGAGGGCCAAAATAGCAAGACTTAAGGATAAAGAGGTAGAAACATCAGGAAAAGGTGGTGGAAGTGGTGGAGGATTCACTGTTAAAAAACAAGGAGATGCAACTGTTGTTTTAATAGGTCCACCTTCTGCTGGAAAATCTACTTTAATTAACTCAATAACTAATGCTGAAAGTAAGGTCGCAGCATATGCTTTTACTACAGTTTCAGTTATACCTGGAATGTTAAAATACAAAGAAGCCTACATTCAAATTTTAGATATCCCTGGTTTAATTGAAGGAGCTTCAATTGGAAAAGGAAGAGGAAGAGAAGTTATGTCTGTTGCAAGAGGAGCTGATTTACTTGTAATTATGACTGATGTGGAAAGATTAGATTTTATTAAAAAGTTAGTGGAAGAATTAGAAAAAGCTGGAATTAGAATCAATAAGAATAAACCCAATGTAAAAATTGAAAAAAAGATAGCTGGTGGACTTTCAGTACACTCCAACATCAAACAAGACTATGACAACGAAACAGTAACTAATATTGCTAATGAATTTGGAATTAAAAATGGAGAAATTACTTTAAAAGAAAAATTATCAATTGATAGACTAGTTGATGCATTTTCAAATAGAATTGTATATAAACCTTCTATATTTGTTGTAAATAAAGCAGATACTAAACAAAAAAAGGAATATTCAGATCTTTTATATATTAGTGCAGAAAAGCGAATTGGTATAGAAAAATTTAAAGAGACTATTTGGGAATATCTAAAACTTGTAACGGTTTATCTTGTTGGAAGAGATGATAAACCAAATTTTGATAATCCTACTATAATGAAAGAAGGAGATACTTTACTATCAGTTGCAGAAAAAATTGGGTCAGAATTTTTAGAAGGAAAAACTATTGCTAAAATTTGGGGAAATGGAGCTAAATTTCCTGGACAAGAAATGCCTTTAAAAACAAAAGTACAAGACGGTATGCAAGTTAGATTTTTGTAAACAAATTAAAAAAAATTATATGGATTATGAATTAATAGACAGTGGTAACGGAAGACGACTTGAAAAAATTGCTGACTTTATATTGGATAGACCAGATCCTCAAATTGTTTGGGATAAAAAAATGGAGAAAGATGAGTGGGACAAAGCTGATGCAGTTTTTACTAGAACTTTTAATGATAAAGGTAAGTGGGTTAAAAATAATCCAAAAATGCCTGATAGTTGGCAGATAACACATAATAATCTTAAATTTATTCTTAAACTTACCCCATTTAAGCATACTGGAATATTTCCTGAACAATCTTGGCAGTGGGATTTAATTTCTGAAAAAATAAAGAAAGAAAAGAGAGAAGTTAATATATTAAATCTCTTTGGCTATACTGGTGCAGCCACTTTAGCTGCATGTAGTGCTGGAGCTAAAATAACACATGTTGATGCCTCAAAGCCAGCTATAACTTGGTTTAGAGAAAATCAAAAACTTTCAGGATTAATGGAAAAGCCAGTAAGGATAATTATTGACGATTGCTTAAAATTCACACTAAGAGAAATTAAAAGGGGAGTTACCTATGACGGAATTATTATGGATCCTCCTGTTTACGGTCATGGTCCAAATGGAGAAACATGGAAATTTAATGAAGATTTTCCAAAATTACTAGAAAACTGTATAAATTTACTTTCTAAGGATCCTATTTTTGTAATTTGCAATGCATATGCAATATCAACATCATCTTTAACTTTAGCTAATATTTTAAAGGATAAACTTGCTAATTTAGATGGAAAAATCACAAATGGAGAATTAATGATTATCGAAAAATCAGCAGGAAGAACATTATCTACAGGCATTTGGGGAATGTGGAGTAAATAATACTTGTGAGCCCAGATGGATTCGAACCATCGACCTTTTCCTTAAGAGGGAACCGCTCTACCACTGAGCTATGGGCCCTTATTAATCCAACGCAAAACTTATTTTAGCATCTTAGAACCTAATGAGAAAGTTAAACTTAAAAAATTATAAAATTTTGTAATTGTTACGTTTATTAAATCTGAAAGATTATTATCCTTTTCAACTGGAGTTTCTATTGAAATAATACTTCCTTCAAAGATATTTCCTATTCTTTTATTTTCAACAAAAAGTCCCAATTTTAAATCATAAGTTCCTGCTTTTTCTGGAAATTTAAGGGTATAAACAACAAGTCCTGATTTATTAGGTTCTATATAAAGTTTACTAATTCCAATAACACTATTTTCTTCTTTCTCCTCATCAATAATTTTAATATTTAAATTACTCCAAATATTTTGACCCGTATTTTTAGCTATAAAATACCCTCTTCTTAGAGTATTAGGTGATCCAAAAGGATTTAAAAAATTGATAATTATTTCACCTTCTATTTTTTGAATTGGCAATCCTGCAATTTTATTAATTGATTTAATTTCGTTATATACATTGAAAAAACTACCATCTATATTTTTCCAAGAAAATTCAAAAAATGGATCTTGACCATAGTTTAAAATAAACGGAGTAACAGCTACAATTTGAGGATCTTTACTCCACACAGAAGTAAATGCATATTTAAATTTTTTAGTAATTATTTCTTCATTTTTAATAGTTCTGACCCATCCTGTTTCAGTAATAAAAACGGGTAACTTTTTCGTAACTCCAAAACTTTTAATTAAACTTAATTCCCACTCATAACCTCTAATTGATTTCCTGCCTATCGCAGTCTCAGCTCCTAAAAAGTTGGGGTTAGGGTATGAATGACTATTTAAGCCGTCGATGTAATCGAAAATATTAGGAATTGACTTAACCATTCTTTGAATATATATTTTTTCATCCATTGTAATTATTGAATTTGTTGCTGCTTGGTCAAGTCCTGCTGGAAGAATGAAATAATCCTTGTTTGAATTTTTTAATCTTTCTGAAAATGTTTTTAAGTAAAGTGCATATTCTTCAGGATTAATTTTTCCTCCCCATTCTTTAGAATGATTTGACTCATTTCCAATTACGATGTAACGATTTTCAATAACCCAATTTAAAGAATTGAAAAAGTTTACCCAACTATCTATATCTTTAATATTTGGTGTTTCCCAATTTTTACCATCAAATTTAGTTGCTACTCTTACAATTGGAATGATATGAAGTTTTCTGGCTTCATCAAAAAAATCCTGCCAAATGTTTTTATCTCTTTGCTCTTTAGTTATAACAATAGTTACATAACCCCAGTCACCACCAGTTGAATTAACAAGATAACTTGCATCCTTTAAATCTGAATAATTAATAATTCCTATTCCATAAATATTATTAGGAGTTGACAGGGGATCATTAAATGCAAGTGAATCTTTAAAAATTACAAAAAAAGACAAGAAAACAAGAAATAGTGAGCAGATTATTTTTTTCATTTGAGCAATTGTTTTAGCTTTTCTATTGCCTCCCAATCATGAATTGAAATAGTAAAGACTTTGTCTGATTTTTTCTTTAAAATTTTTAATTTTTTCTCTAATTCTTTGCCATCAATTAAATCAGATTTAGTAAGTAAAATTATTTCTTTTTTATTTAATAGTTCTTTATTATATTTTCCAAGTTCATTTCTTACTATTTCATAGTCTTTTAAGATATCACTAGATTCAACAGATATACAATGAAGTAAAACACTGACCTTTTCAATATGCTTCAAAAAACCAATGCCAAGACCCTTTCCTATTGAGGCATTTTCAATTAATCCTGGAATATCTGCTATAAACTTGTTACCGATTGCTCCAATATTAGGAAAAAGAGTGGTAAAAGGATAATTAGCAATTTTAGCTTTAGCTGCAGTTAATTCATTCAATAAACTGCTTTTGCCGGCATTGGGAAGCCCTATTAAACCATAATCTGCAATTAATTTTAAAGAAAGTATTACTTTATATTTTTCACCAGGTAGTCCAGGTTGGGCGAATTCAGGAGTAGTTCTTCTTGGATTTTTAAATTCAAAATTTCCTTTTCCACCTATTCCACCTTTACAAATTAACTCTTTCTGATCAACTTTAGTTAATTCTACAATTAATTCTCCTGTTTCTTTATTTATGATTGATGTTCCGACAGGAACTAATAATTCAAGATCATTTCCACCTTTACCTGTTTTGTTAAATTTATCACCCCTTTCTCCATCTTCTGCTTTAAAATCAAATTCTCTACTAAACTGATTAAGTAAAGTAATATCTGAAGTTGACCTAATATAAAGATCTCCACCCTTTCCACCAGTACCGCCATTAGGACCTGAGTGTTTACCTAGTCCAAAAGATACAGATCCGGCTCCACCATGTCCAGCTTCAATTGTTATTTCTGCCCGATCAATTAACATAATATATGTATTATACCTTTAAAACTTTAAAAAGTGGGGTAAAATACATGCAAAATGAAAGAAATTAATAAATGTCTAGAAAGTGGATGTAGAGGTGGTTGTTGTCAAGATATAACAATATATGATGCAGAGGAAGTTATTTTAAAAACTTTCCCAAAAGCAATTGAAGTAAGTGTCTGGAAATTAGAAAAAGCAATTAATGGAGAACTCTCAGATGGTATTTATTATCAATATGATGGTAGAGATCCTGTTCCAGGAATGGCTATTGCAAGAATAGTGGGGCCTTGTCCAAATAGACTTATTAATGGAAACTGTAAAGAATATCATAGTTGTAGTCATGCAGCAGAAAATTTTAATATTGCTTCCCCGCAATGTAACTTAATTAGAAATAATTTATAAAAATCTTGATTGTCCAAACAATAATTTAAGTTTATAATTAATTTTAATGCGTACTAAGCTAATTATTTTAGTTCTATTTATATTTTCCATTGCCTTACTTACTTATTTATTTTCTAATAATCAAAGAAAAATTAATCCTGACCAAATAACAGGTGAATATGACTATGGTGATACTAATGGTCAATACCTGGGTCAAAAGGTAGTTTCAAGTGAAATAGAGACAACTGAAATTGATAAATTACAAGTATTAGGAGTAAATGATAAACCTAAAAGAATTGAGATTGATTTAACCAATCAAAGATTATACGCATATGAAGGGGATCAAAAGATATACGATTTTTTAATTTCTTCAGGTAAATGGGGTAAAACTCCGACAGGAACATTTAAAATTTGGGGTAAATTTAGATATACCAAAATGGAAGGTGGTAAAAAAGAAATTAATACTTATTATTTCTTACCAAATGTTCCATTTGTAATGTTTTTTGCAAATGATATTGTACCTTCCTATAAAGGTTTTGGGATTCATGGTACTTACTGGCATAGTAATTTCGGGCATCCTATGAGTCATGGTTGTATAAATATGAAAACTGAGGAGGCAGGTTTAATTTATAATTGGACGACACCTAATTTAGGAGATAAAAAATCAGGTAGAGCAACTGAAGATAATCCAGGAACAGAAATTATTATCTATGGTGTTGCTCCCAGCAATTAACATTAAACTATTTTTTAAAATTAATAACTTAATTTTTGTAAAAAATGAAGTTCTTAACTTTATAATCTAATTTCTCCAGGCCTTTTATATTCTGATTATCTGTCATTAATACAGAACCTTTTGGAAGGTCTTTAATGTTTCCATTCCACAAATCCGGAATTTTAGTAAAATAAATGCTTCTCATAAAATCACCTGAGCTAAAATTGTCTGACGTTATTACGGAATCTACAAAAGGTTTTAAATCTAAATTTGTTGAAATTTCTTTTAAAGTTTTGTATTCCTGTCCAGCTGTCATACCATAAAAAAGATATTCTGTACTAGGACCATATTTAAACCAATAATAACTAAGAAAACTAAAAAAATTAAATAAAATTAAAACTGAAAGTAAAATAAAAATAGATTTCTTTTCTTTGTATAACCAATTTGCTCCAAAAGCTGATATTAAACTATAAAAAGGAACTAGCGAAATCATTTTGCTAGCTCTATGTATTAAACCAAAAAAACCAAAAAGAATTGGTCCTAAAAATATAGAGATTATTAAAAATTTGTAAAAAATATTCTTTTTCCATGAATTCAATAGTCCAATTATAAATAATGGCAAAGATATCAATAAAAGAGCACCATGTAATCCTGTTGAGTGAATTAACATTTGATCACCTTTTCCAAAAATAAATGAGAAATCAAAGTTAGACAAAAATCTATAAATGAATCTAAATGGCTCTGAAAAATCCAATTTAGTATTGTTTAAAATTGCTCCTGCATATTGAAACTCAAAATAGGGAATGATTACAAAAAACGGTAGTGCTGATAATAAATAAATGAAAACCGCTTTCATTTTACCTTGCAAAAAAATATATATTGAACTAGTTAAAAGCCAAATAGGAATAAAAACACGAATGCCTTTATAACTATAAAGACTAATTCCTATTGTGATTCCTGCAATTATCAAATTTTTTATATTTTTATTTTTTGAATAATTTAATAAACAAATAAGCCAAACAAGAATAAACGGAACAGGCATAATATTATCTAACCCTAAGTGTGTATGCATAAAAAATACTGGAGTAAAAATAAGGAGGATACTTGCCCAAATTCCACCTATTAAATAAATCAATGAAACAGAAATAGCACCAATAATTGCACTTGTAAAACGAAGTGTAAAAACGGAAGGTGAAAATATTTTAAAAAAAGAGGTGATAAAATACTGTGTTATTGGTTGTCTCCAATCAGTTTTATTAATGGAAAGAATAAAAACAGGTAAAAATCTTCCATTTTCATCGTGACCTGTTCTTGAAAGTAAAACTGCATTATATCCAAATGAAGCTTCATCAATTGTTAGTCCAGCGGGAACACTTCCAATCCTATATGAAAATATAATTAAAGAAAAAATAAACATCAAAATGAATTTCAACTTCATCTTAAAAAGAATATTAAATCACAAAAAGAAGAGAAGCAAGAATCATTATTTCACAAACCCAATGCACTAATTTTGTATAATCTTCATATAATCTTAATAATTAATTTAGTAAGCTTACTTCATGTCAAATGAAAAAATACACATTAAAGGCATGCATTGTAGATCTTGCGAAATTTTAATTGAGGAAGAATTAAAAAAGATTAAAGGAATTAACAATGTAACAGTAAGTCATAAGGATGGAATAGCAGACATAATTTTTGAAGACAAACTTAATTATTTTGATGTCAAAAATGCTGTAGAAAATGCTGGTTATTGTATTGGGGAAAGTGCAAAATTGCCATTTATTTCAAAAAATAAAAGAGATTATTTAGATTTAGGATTAGCTTTTTTTATCGCTACAGTACTTTTTATAATTACAAAAAAGTTAGGCTTATTTGAACTTGCAAACACAGTTAAAGGAAGCTATTCTTCACTTCCTGTGGTATTTATAATTGGCTTAGTAGCAGGAATATCAACATGTATGGCATTAGTTGGAGGATTAGTTTTAGGGATATCTGCAAAATTTTCAAAACAAAATCCTCAAAGCTCTAGAATTGATAAATTTGTTCCACATGTTTATTTTAACTTAGGTCGTATTATTTCTTACTTTATTTTTGGAGGAATAATTGGTTTAGCTGGATCATTTTTTCAATTATCAACATCCGTTCTAGGCCTTCTAACTATTTCGGTTGGTCTTGTTATGTTACTTTTAGGTAGTCAACTTATAGATATTTTTCCATTTTTAAAGAGAATTTCATTTACACTTCCAAAAGGAATATATAAATTATTAGGCATAAAGAAAAAAATTGAAGGTGAATATAGTAATAAAGGTGCCTCTCTTCTTGGAGCTTCTACATTCTTTTTGCCATGCGGTTTTACCCAAGCAATGCAACTTTATGCAATAAGTACAGGAAGTGCTTTGCAAGGAGCTTTAACTTTAGGTGTTTTTGCATTAGGCACAACACCGGGTATTTTAAGTATTGGAGGGTTAACATCAATCGTCAAAGGAGAATCTTCAAAACTGTTTTTTAAAACCGCGGGGGTTATTGTTATGCTTTTAGCTATTTTTAATGTTTCGAATGGCCTTAATTTATTAGGAATAAAACCTGTTTTTGCAACTAATCCTCATTCTTCCATAGATAAAAATGTAAGAATTGTAAAAGGTGTTCAGGTTGTTAATATGACTCAAAAAGCTAATGGGTATAGTCCAAATAAATTTACAATTATAAAAGGTGTTCCTGTACGCTGGATTGTAACTTCAGAAAGTATTTACTCATGTGCAAGTAGTATTGTTTCTCAACAATTAGGTATTAGAGCTAGTTTAAAACTTGGCAAGAATATATTTGAATTTACTCCAACAGAGACTGGTATTATCAGGTTTTCGTGCAGTATGGGAATGTATAATGGTTCATTTACGGTAGTTGATGATAGTAGATTTGATACTAGCCTAAAGTTACAAGATAGCCTGTCAACAACAGCTCCAAATGCCCCATCTTGCGGAAGTAGTGGTGGGTGTGGTTGTGGGGGAGGATCTAAGAAAAATCTGACACCAACCACAGGTGAAGTGTTAACTGTAGGTAAAACCCAAGTATTAAAAGCTACTTACTCAGTAAATACTGATATAAAACCAAACAAATTTAGTGTCAAAGTAGGAATTCCTGTTAAACTTCAAATTGAAGCACTAGAAAATGGACAGGGGTGTATGGGAAGTGTAACGCTTCCGGGATTATCGGAAATAGTTGAAGGTTTCTCTAAAGGTAAAACTGTTGTATTTGAATTTACTCCAACAAAAACTGGAACGTTTCCTATTACTTGTGCTATGGGAATTCCAAGAGGTGAAATTGTAGTAAAATAAAATTATGTACAAAATAATTAATTTAAAAATCAAAGGGATGCATTGTTCTTCTTGTGAAAAGATAATTAAAAATGAACTTTTATCAATTAATGGCATAAAAGATATTTTAATTGATATTAAGACTGATAGTGGAAGACTTACTGTCGTAAATAATAATGTAACAGATGATCAAATAATAAATGCGATCAAAAATGTTGGATATGATGGCACTATTTTAAACCCTTTAAATAAAAAAAAAGTAACTTCTGAAAAATTAACAAATTCATTAATAGTTAAAAAAGGTATTGACAGAATAAATCTATCAATTGTAGGAATGCATTGCACTTCTTGTGCTAGTTTAATCGAAAGGCAAATTAATAAAGTTGATGGAGTTTCTGAAGCTAGAGTTAATTTTGCATCTGAAAAGGCATCAATTTTGTATGATTCAAATATATGTACTTCCACTGAACTTGTAAACGCTGTTGAAAAAGCAGGTTATAGTGCAGTACTTGATACTGAAGAATTTTCAAAAAATCAATCTATACGACAAAGAGAAGAAATTAAAAGTCAATGGAAAAGATTTTTAATTAGTTTATTACTATCTTCTCCGATGATTTATTTTATGTTTTTGGACTTTTTTAAATTTTTACCTGGGGGAAATTTTATATTTCCTTATATCGGAATAATTTCATTTATACTTGCTACTCCAATTCAATTTTATATAGGAGCTGGATTTTATAAAGGAATGGTTTCGGCACTTCGAATGAAAACATTCAATATGGATAGTTTAATTGCAATTGGAACCTCAGTTGCATACTTCTATAGCCTTATTAATTTTGTGGGCTATTATGCAACAAAAAATTCTTTTATAGGTTTAATGGGTGAAAAAATTCCAGATTTGTATTTTGAAACTGCAGCATTTTTGATTACCTTTGTACTTTTAGGTAAATTTTTGGAAGCAAAAGCGAAAGGTAGAACATCTGAGGCAATAAAAAAATTAATGGGACTCCAGGCAAAAACTGCAAGAGTAATAAGAAATGGTAAAACTTTAGATATTCCTATTGAGGATGTAATTAAAAATGACATTATTGTGGTTAGGCCAGGAGAAAAAATATCAGTTGATGGTGTAATTACCAAAGGCTCATCTGCAATTGATGAATCAATGATCACAGGAGAAAGTTTGCCTATTGAAAAATTTATTGGTGATAATGTAATTGGGGGAACAATTAATAAATTAGGAAGTTTTGAATTCTGTGCTACAAGAATAGGATCAGAAACCACACTTTCTCAAATTATAAGATTAGTAGAAGATGCACAAGGATCAAAAGCTCCTATTCAAGCCGTTGCTGACAAAATTTCTGCATGGTTTGTTCCAGCAGTAATTGCAATTGCCACTTTAACCTTCGTAATATGGTTTTTTATTTTAGGATCAACTCTTCCATTTGCTTTGATGGCTTTTACTGCAGTCATTGTTATTGCTTGTCCATGTGCATTAGGCCTTGCAACACCAACTGCCATTATGGTTGGCACTGGTGTTGGTGCTGAACATGGAATCTTAGTTAAAGGTGGTGAACCTTTAGAGAGTGCAAGCAAAATTAATACTATTATATTTGATAAAACTGGCACCATTACAAAAGGAAAACCAGAAGTAACTGATATAAACGGTTTGAGTGATTTAAATGATATAGAAATATTAACAATCGCTGCTAGTTTGGAAAAACAATCTGAACATCCTCTCGCTGAGGCAATAGTTAATTATGCTGAAATAGAAAAATATAAATTAAATAAAGTTATAAACTTTGAAGCAATCCCGGGGTATGGAGTAAAAGGAGAAATCGATAAAAATAAATATTATTTGGGTAATCGTAAATTAATGACCGATACTTTAAATTTTAATATAGATAAATTTGAAAAAAGACTTGAAAAACTTGAGAATCAAGGTAAAACTGCGATGATACTTTCTTCCAAAAAAGAAATTTTAGGTATTATAGCTGTTGCTGATACAGTTAAGGAAACATCAAAAGAGGCAGTAGAAAATTTGAAAAAAAATGGAATTGAAGTTTGGATGATTACAGGTGACAATCAAAGAACTGCAAATGCGATTGCTATGCAAGTTGGAATTACTAATATCTTAGCTGAAGTATTACCACAAAATAAAGCTGATGAAGTTAAAAAATTACAAAACATGGGCAAGAAAGTCGCGATGGTGGGAGATGGTATTAATGACGCTCCTGCGCTTGCACAGGCCGATTTAGGGATTGCAATGGGTTCTGGAACTGATGTCGCCATGGAAACGGGCGGAATAGTTATAATAAAAAGCGACTTAAGAGATGTTGTAAATGCCTTAGATTTATCAAAAACAACTGTTGCCAAAATTCGTCAAAACATGTTCTTTGCACTTTTTTATAATGTAATTGGTATACCTATTGCTGCTAGAGTATTTATGTTTATGGGGCTTATTCTAAAACCAGAACTTGCAGGACTTGCAATGGCATTAAGTTCTGTCTCAGTTGTTAGTAATTCATTACTTCTTAGAAATTATAAACCAGGAAAGAAAAATTATGTTTCAATGTATGCCCCAATCATCATGATGATATTTTTTACAATTTTGTTTTTTGAATTTGCTCGTTTCAGTTCAATTGGTATGGGAAAATAGTATTTGGACAAAGTAAATTATGAAAAATATAAAAATAAATGCAATTTTAACTTGCCCAAAATGTAATAGTAAGCAAAAGGTAATTATGCCAACCAACACATGTCAGTATTTTTATAAATGCATTTATTGTAAAGCGTTACTTAAACCAAAAGGGGGAGATTGTTGTGTATTTTGTTCTTATGCAGATACAAAATGTCCTCCAAAACAAAATGAATTTTAATAATAACTTTATATCTTCACAATATCTTAATTATTCAAAAAATATAATTAAATAATGAAGAAAAATTCAATAATTAAATTGTTAGCCTTTTTTTTAATTTTAATACTCACAATTTTTGTTGGTATAAAAATATTTAAAGTACCATCTAAAAATTTATTCTTCTATGGAATAATACTTCTCTGTCCATTAACCCACTTTTTAATGATGAAAAATGGACATAAGCATTAAAAGATAAAGGTGATAACATAAATATATGTACATTTGTCCAATGCATAAAGAAGTAACTTCAAATAAACCTGGTGTATGTCCAAAATGTGGAATGACCTTGATTCCTGTTGAAAAAGAAGAATCAAAAATGGACCATAGTATGCATAATATGCAATCATCATCAATATCAAGTTGGTGGAATAAATTCAAAATAAGTATGACCATGAGTATGGGAATGGACCATACAGGACTAGCAGGCAGAGAGATGGCAAAAATGATGGAAGAAGACATTCGAAATAAATTTTTCATTTCACTTTTTTTAACTATCCCAATAGTTGCATTAACTTATATTTCTGTATCATTTTCTAAATCCTGGTTACTTTTAGTTCTCACTACACCTGTTTATTTTTATTGCGGATGGATTTTTCTTTACTCAAGTTACATTGCAATTAAACAAAAGACGCTTAACATGGCAGTTTTAATTGCAGTAGGAATAACAGCAGCCTATCTTTTTAGTATTATTTTAACTTTTATTGGTAGTAGTGAGACTTTTTATGAGGCTTCGGCTATGCTTACTACTTTTGTTTTATTTGGACATTGGATGGAAATGAAATCAAGAAGAGGAACAACTGATGCATTACAAGCTCTTTTTAACTTAGTACCTCCGCAAGCAAGAGTTATTAGAAACGGAAAAGAGGAGATGATTCCGACATCTGAAGTAAAAATTAGGAATATTTTACTATTAAAACCTGGTGACAAAGTGCCTGTTGATGGAGAAATAGTAGAAGGGGAAACTGCAATTGATGAATCATTGGTAACAGGAGAATCAATTCCTGTATCTAAAAGCAAAGGGGATTTAGTAATTGGTGGATCAATTAATACTTCAGGGTCTGTTAAATTTATGGCTACAAAAATTGGCGGAGATACTGTTCTTGCTCAAATAGTTAAAATGGTTGAAACTGCACAAAATTCAAAAGCTCCTGGTCAAAAAATTGCTGATAGATTTGCAAAGTATTTAGTAATTGTTGCTGTTGGAGGAGGATTAATTACTTTTTTTGTTTGGTTTTTTATTTTAGGACAACCAATTTTATTTGCTCTTACTTTTGCAATTTCAACTGTTGTTATAGCCTGTCCTGATGCTTTAGGTCTCGCAACACCTACTGCAGTTGCAGTTGGAACCGGGCTAGGTGCAAAACATAACATTTTAATTAAGGATGCACCAACTCTTGAACAAGTTTCAAAAATACAAGCCATTGTATTGGATAAAACAGGCACTCTAACAGAGGGTAAACCAAAAATTACGAATATAATAACCACTAAAAATTTTACTCAAGATGAAATTTTAGAATTTGCAGGATCTGTTGAAGCAAAATCGGGTCATCCATTAAGTAAGGCAATCCTTGAAAGAATTACTTTAGATAAACTAACCTTAAAAGAAGTTAGTAAGTTCAATTCAATTTCAGGATATGGAGTAGAAGCTACTGTTCAAGGTAAGGATATTTTAATTGGAACTATAAAATTAATGAACGATAGGGGAGTTGACGTTAAATCAATTCAAAAAGAACTTGATTCATTCTTAATAGAAGGTAAAACAATAATGCTTATCTCTATTGATAAAAATATTGCTGGTGTAATTGCTGTTCAGGATTTGGCCAAGGAAACTTCAAAGATTGCAGTTTCAAAGATGAAAGAATTGGGTTTAGAAGTCGCCATGATTACCGGAGATAATAAAAAAACTGCTGAGATAATTGGTAAAAGTTTAGGAATTGATCGTATATTTTCTGAAGTTTTACCTGAAGATAAAGAACAATATGTTAAAAAATTACAAAGTGAAGGCAAGTTTACTGCAATGGTAGGGGATGGGGTAAATGATGCACCAGCTCTTGCCAGATCAGATATAGGCATTGCAATTGGTGCTGGAACAGATGTAGCCATTGAAACTGCTAATGTGGTTTTAATGAAATCTGATCCAATGGATATACTTCGCGCGATTATTTTAAGTAAAGCAACAGTCAGAAAAATGAAAGAAAATTTAGTTTGGGCAAGTATATATAACTTACTGGCAATTCCTATAGCTGCTGGAGTTTTGTACCCTAATTTTGGTATAACTCTAAAACCAGAATTTGCTGCACTTTTAATGTCTATTTCATCAATTATTGTTGCTGTTAATGCAGTTTCATTAAAAAATATTGAGAAAAAATTGATATGAAATTTTTTAAACATTTTGAAAAAAACATCAAAATCAAAACATCCCCACAAAAAATCTTTGATTATGTCGATAACCATTTGAATTTTTCATCGCATATGAATAAACCATCATTAATGATGGGTGGAGGTAAAACGAAAATAGAATTAGATGATGGTAAAGGAAAAATCGTGGGATCACATATTAAAATGAAAGGAAGTGTATTCGGAATAAACATATTTCTAGATGAAGTAATTACTGAGCATAACCCACCATATAAAAAAACTTGGGAAACTATTGGAATTCCAGAGTTAATAATAATTGGAAATTACATGATGGGATTTGAAATCAAGAAAGAAAATGAAGGCTCACTTTTTAAAGTGTTTATTGATTATAATTTACCAACAAAAGTATTTAATAAAATTTTAGAATACTTTTTAAGTGGATTTTATGCGAAATGGTGTGTTGATCAAATAATAAAAAGTACAGTTATCTTCATTAAATCTTAATACTTCAAAAGATACAATTTGATTATCAGGTTAGATAATTATTAAAAAAATTAAGTTCATAAACCATTAATGTAAAACTATATAAATATGTCAATTAAAACCATAATCATAGGAACACTTGGAATTATCGTATTGCTTTTTGGTTTGGCCTATTTAGCTACAAAGGGACAAACTCCTACTCCAAAACAGGAAGTATATACAAAAGAGGGTTTAGATAGACCAAAAGCAGAAGTATTAACAAGTACTGCAGATTTAGGTGTAATGGGAGTAAACGACACAAAAGAAGCTGAATTTACTATAAAAAATATTGGTAATAAACCACTACAAATATTAAATATTAACTCGAGCTGCAATTGTACATTTGGAAAAATTATTTATAAAAATATAGAAACTAATGAATTTGGAATGCATAAACAAAGTGGATATGTAGCTGATATAGCACCTGGTGAAAGCGCAATAGTTAAAGCAATTTATAAGCCTTATATCATGCCTGTTTACGGCAATGTAAGTCGTGATGTCTATATTTCAACAAATGATCCTGAAAATCCTAAATTAATATTTACTCTTACAACAGTTGTTAAGTAAATTATGGATACTAACTTTTTATTTGGAATTTCATTAACCGCATCATTTCTAGCAGGAGTTTTAGCTCTTTTTGCTCCATGTTGTATTACTTTTCTTTTTCCTTCTTACCTAGGAACAATATTTAAAGAAAATAAAAGAGTAATGTATTACACACTTATTTTTGCTGTTGGACTTGCATTTATTCTTGTTCCTATTGCATTAGGACTAAGATTTGCAATTTTATTTTTAGATTCATATCACCAAGAAATATATTATTTTGGAGCATTTGTAATGTTTCTTATGGGAATAATGACACTAAAACCAATTCTTCATTTACCCCAGATATTTCATGTAACTGGAATTCAGGGTAAAAAAGTTAATACACTAAGTGTTTTTGGATTGGGTCTTATGTCGGGTTTAACATCTGCCTGCTGTGCACCGGTACTTTTTGCAGCAGTAACCTTAACATCTCTTTCTCCGAGTCTATTTCAGGCATTCTTTGTTTCAATTGCTTATGTAATAGGAATAGTTGTACCACTTTTTATTATGTCCATGTTCTATGAAAAAGCAGTCAGTAAAATAGGTGGAACTAATAGACAAAAATATTACACAATATTAAAATACTTAGGTTCTGCTATATTTTTTATCACAGCAATATTAATTACTATTCTTAATTTCCAAGGTAAACTCCAAATGGAAGAGGCACAAGGGTATGGACTGAAAATTAGAATGATAGTATTTGAAGTTAGTAAATATTTTCAAAATCCTTTTGTAGATTTTCTGGTTTTTGGAGTTATTATTTACATTTTCTATAAATTGTTAAAATATAAAAGTCGTGAAGAAAAATAAAATTATAAAATTATTCTTGAATAGCAAATTTTTAGTATTCTTTATAGCTGTTAGCGTGTTATCAAATATTGTACTTTTATTAAAGTTAAATGTGTTTAAAAATTTTAATTTAGATATTAATAAAAAAAACCCGCCAAGTATAGCTTCTAAAGAAACCAGTAATGAATTATTTGAAGCAATTAATCCTACAAAAGGATTTGAAATAAATGTAAGTTTTAATGATTTAGGTCCAAAGATGATTGCCTCAGGAATTATAGATAAAGACAAATTTACAAATGTTTACGAAAAATCTAATCAATCCTTATCAGCTAATCAGTTGCAGATTTTAACGAAAGGTTCATCTGAAAAAATTAAAATTGATAGGGATAACTCATATTTTTTACTTAACTTTTTTTGGGCTGTGGGATTAAACAATAAATCCAAAATACTAGAAGAGGGGGACATGATGAAATATGGAGGAATAAAAGGTGTAGCTAATTTTGCCTCAACCGGTGGATGGTCTTTAGCTAAAGGTGACACAATGAATTATTATTCAAAAAACAAACTTATTAATTTAACTCCTGAGCAAGAAAAATTGGTCGAAGAGGTCTCAGTAAATATCTTCAGACCTTGTTGCAATAACTCCACTGCATTCCCTGACTGTAATCATGGTATGGCGCTTTTAGGTGTCTTAGAATTGATGGCAGGAAACGGAGCGACCAGGGAAGAAATGTATGAAGCAGGAAAATATTTCAATGCCTTTTGGTTTCCAGGAAATTATTATGATCTAGCACTTTATTTTAAAAACAAGGAGGGTAAAAATTTTTCTAATATTGACGCCAAATTATTATTAAGCAAAGATTATTCTTCTGCCTCAGGAACACAAAATATTAAAAAATGGTTATCTGAACAGGGTTTAGTTGAAGAACCACCAAAAACTGGTGGTAGTTGTGGCGTATAATAAATATAAAGAGGGGGTGAGGATAAAATGAAGCATAATCCAATTTCTACTGCTAATGCTTTTGCTATAACTACAGGTATTTTTTATGTAGCCTGTCGTGTACTTGTAGGTTTATTTCCTAATTTAATGTTTACAGTAGCACAATCATGGTTTCATGGTGTTGCCTTAACAAAATTTGACACTGGCAGTTTAACAATGTCAACCTTTTTAATTGGTTTAGTTTCGTCACTTGTTTTTACATGGGTAACAGGTTATATATTTGCAAAAATATATAATTTAATGAAATCTTAATGATAGATTTAGTAATATTAAATTGTGAAGAGATCAATCATTAATGGTTTTATTGCTAGTTTAATTCTGCTAAGTGTCTATTTTGTTGTAATAATACTGGTTTCAGGGTTTGTCTTTGCTAAGGATCAGTTTAGGCAGTTTTGGTATTATGTGATCCCGTTATCTATTGGGTTTGGAATACAAATAGGGATTTTTAGCTATATACGAAATTTGCATAAGACAAAACCATCTTCAAAAGTATTAGCAACAACTGGAACGACATCGACTTTTGCGATGGTTTCTTGTTGTTCACATTATCTTGTAAACATTTTACCAATTCTTGGGGTAGTAGGAATTATTTCATTCATTACTCAATATCAAATAGAGTTTTTTTGGATAGGATTAATCTTTAATTTAGCAGGAATTATTTATATGCTAAAACAAATATGAAGCAGAAATTATTCATTATTATATTTGCTATCTTTTTGGTAAGTTTAATAATATATTCTAAATTTATTATTAAAAACAAAAGTAACATAGTTCTTGATACACAAACAAACTCAGAAGGATCAGTTATTGTAGAAATAACACCTCCTCAAGACATTTTAGAAAATTTTAATATTTGGCGTTTCAGTGTTAATCTGAATACTCATTCAATTGAATTAACAGAAGATCTAACAAAAATTTCAGTATTGATTGATGATAAAGGGAAAATTTATAATCCAGAATCCTGGGATGGATCTCCAGTTGGAGGTCACCATAGAAGTGGTTTTTTACTATTTAAAGCTATTAACCCATTACCAAAAACTTTAACTTTGTCAATTAAAGAAATTGGAAGTATCAAAAATCGAGATTTTAGTTGGAAATTTTAAGGAGGTGATTAATATGACTGAAGATAAAGTAAAAGATCCTGTTTGCGGAATGGTTAAACCAAAAGATGAAATGAAAATAAATGTAATTCATAAAGATGTAACTTATTATTTTTGTTCAGAAGAAGATAAAAATATGTTTTTGTCAAATCCTGATCATTGGTTATTAAAGAGGTGATTTAAAATGTCAGATTGTTGTTCTAAACATTTAAAAACTAAGAGAAGAGAAATAAAAGTAGAAGAAGAACCTAAATCTTTTTTTGCTAAATTTCTATATAAACTTGGAAAAGACGATTTTGAAAAAAATAAAGATAAAAAAAGAGGTTGTTGTCTAGCAAAATGAAACGTAAATTAATTATTCGTATAGCAGCGATCATATTTTTTTTGTCTGGATTGACTATAATATTTAGTATTTTGTATCCCATCTTTTCATATCAAATAAAAAATCCCCCTCCATTAATATCTCCCTTATGGGAAGATAAAACATTAAAAGCAAGTAATTGGTTTGAAGATAAAATAAAACCTGAGGATTTTATTGTTTCAAAAATCGAAACATATACATTATCTATTCCAAAACTAGGTATAAAAAATGCAATTACTACAATTGGTGGTGAAGATTTGTCTAAATCACTAATACATTATCCAGGTACAGCTCTTCCAGGTAGAATTGGAAATAGCGTTATCTTTGGTCATTCTGCCTTACCTATTTTTTTTAGTCCAACTAATTATAAGACTATTTTTGCAACACTTCCTACACTTAAAATAGGGGATGAAATCATGGTCAATTATGACGGAATAACTTATCGTTATGTAATAGAACAAATGTTTGATGTACTTCCAACAGATATTCAAATTTTAGAACAAGATAATAGTGATTCATTTATAAGTCTTGTTACCTGTATTCCTCCAGGTGATCCTAGAAATCCAAGAAGGTTAATTGTTAGAGCTCGTATTGCTTCATGATCTTAACAAATTCTTAATACATTAAAGAATATTATTTAAATATGGATTTACTAGTAAGTGCATCTTTTATTGCAGCATTTTTAGCTGGAATTGCAGCGCTTTTTGCACCCTGTTGTATTACAGTATTACTTCCAACATACTTTGCCTCAATTTTTAAACAAAAAAGAAAAGTTTTTTTTATGACATTTATTTTTTTATTAGGTCTTCTAACTGTTTTTATACCAATAGGGTTAGGGATAAGTGCAATTAGTCAAACATTACGAGATTATCACGATCTTATATTTATTAGCGGAGGTTTTTTTATTTTAATCCTTGGAACACTTCTTACATTAGGAAAACAATTTTCTTTTTCATCAATTGTCCATCCTAAGCTTAAAAATTACGATATCTTTTCAGTTTTTATGTTAGGTATATTTTCAGGAATTGCTACAACTTGTTGCGCTCCTGTTCTTGCTGGTGTACTTGCTTTATCTGCAATATCAGGGTCATATATATTGGGTTCTTTATATACACTAACTTATGTTCTAGGAATGGTTACACCTCTATTTATTCTTTCTGCTTATTTAGATAGGGTGAATTTTACAGATAAATTTTTTGCATTTAGAAAACCTATTACATTTAATATATTTAAATTTAAAATCACGAATACAATCGCGAATTTGTTTTCTGGATTAATGTTTTTATTGATAGGGATAGTTATTCTTTATTTAGCATTTTCTGACAAGCTAACAATGCAAAATGATTATCAACTATCAGTAAACATATTTATTGCCCAAATAACTAAAATAATAGGAAACTTTACTAAGTTTATTCCTGAATCTGTATGGGGATTTATATTTTCTGGAATATTTATTTTATTAATAATAAAGGCATTTAAAGAATTCAAAAAGGGAGGTGATTTGTAATTAACATTTCAAAAAGACATTTAATTATAATTATTTCTGAAATAGTAATTGGTATATTTATTGTTTTTAATTTATTTTTTAAAGTTAAAATAGAAAAACCAATTGCTAATACTAAAGATGTAAAAATAAAAACTAGTTCTGCGACAGATCATCATGGAACAAAACCGGTAGAATCAACAATATTTGATAATCTCAAAGATAAACCTGCACCAGATTTTTCTCTAACTAGCTACGATGGAAAAATAGTAAATTTAAATAAATTAAAAGGCAAAAATGTTGTATTATTTTTTAATGAAGGTCTTATGTGCTATCCCGCTTGCTGGAACCAAATTTCAGCTTTTGGAAAAGATCAGTCTTTCAAAGAAGAAAATACAGTGGTTTTAAATATTACTACTGATCCCAAAGAAAATTGGAAAAAAGCAATAGACAAAATGCCTGAACTTGGGGTAAGTACTGTTTTATTCGATGATAAACGAATAGCATCAAATCTTTATGGAGTTTTAGCTTTAGAGTCATCTATGCATCGAGGACAATTTCCTGGACATACATATATATTAATTGATAAAAATGGCATTATACGTTTTACGCAAGATGATCCACAAATGGCCATAAGAAATCAGGAATTAATTAGTGAAATAAAAAAGCTTGATTCTTTACAATAAATAAATTATTACCATGAGATTAACTATTTATTAAAAAATAAGTATTAAATTCAAGTCTGATTTTCACTAAATCTTAATGTTTGTACTGATAATATTAATATATTAACAAAAGAAAGGTGGTGATTTATGAAAGATAATCAAAAATTAGAAACAAATAACGATAAAGCTTTTGTTTTACGTATTGCTAAACCAAATTTACAAATTATAGCTTTAATAATTGTTGCCTTAATAACTATTTTACAAAGTTTTCAACTAGCAAAAATTTCTTCTGGTTCAAGTACATCAAAAGCGAAAACCGTACCAGCAACCACTACGAATACTACAGGCGCTGAGAGTGGAGCAGAAAGTGGTGCAGACACTCCGCAATCTATGGTTGGAGGATGTTGATATGAATAAAGAAAAAATAATTACCAAAACAAATATTATTTTAGGTGTTATTGTTATTTCGTCTTTAGTTGGGATATTATTTTCAACAAAAACCTTTATTGGTTTTAATAAAAAGGTAGCTACCCTTAAAGAAGCTAATAAACCAGTTAATGTAAAAATAACTAAAATAACTGATTCTAGTTGTTCTAATTGTTTTAATATCGATAATGCAATTTCCACATTTAAAAAATTAAATGTTAAAGTGGAAGAAGAAAATTCATTTGAGTTTAACTCTAATGAAGGTAAAGAATTAATAGATAAATTTCAAATTAAAAAGATTCCTACATATATTGTGACAGGTGATGTTTCCAATAAAAAACTGAATAATTTTATTGATGTTAATGGAGAAATCAAAGACGATAATTTTATCTTTACCAAAGTTTTGCCAGTATATAAAGATACTACAAGTAACTTAGAAATGGGTAATGTTACAGCTACATTAATTACTGATCCAGATTGTACAAAATGTACAAATCTAAAACCAATTATTGAAGAATTTAAAAAGGCTAATGTTAAAATAAAGGAATTAAAAGAGATTGCATGGAATACAACTGAAGGTCAAAAAATTATTAGACAATATAAAATTACAAAAATTCCATCATTTATTTTTTCTTCTGATTTTGACCTATATGATAATGCAAAAAGTACATGGTCAAATTTTGGTAGTGTAGAAAAAGATAAAACTTACATTACTAGAAATACTCCATTACCATATCGAGATTTAAATAAGGGAAGAATATTAGGTCTAGTTGATATCATTTATCTTACAGATTCCACTTGTCAAGAATGTTACGATCCAGAAGCAGTACAAAAACCAATAGTTACAAGTGGCTATGGAGTATATCTAAATTCCGAAACAAAAATTGATATAAGTTCTTTACGCGGGAAAGATTTAATTAAAAAATATAAAATTACTAAAATACCAACTATTATATTATCTCCAGAAGTGGATCAATATGTTAATTTAAAAAATGTATGGAAAAGTGTGGGTAAAATTGAATTTGATGGTTGGTATGTATTTACAGAACTTAACCAACTAAATAATCTTACTTATAAGGATTTGTCTACAAATACAATCGTAAGACCTGTTCAAGAACAAAAATGAAAAAGATATTTAAGAAATTTAAAATAAGATTAGTAATTGGAAGAAAGTTTTTTCTCTGGTTACTAACATTGCTTTTATTATTTAATCAATTAATGATTACTAGAGTTGCTATTGCATTGGAAATTATTTCATTAAATAGTTCGATGAAGATAGTTGCTCCAAAAATTAATTCAGATGGAAAGACTACCTCGTTATATGAATGGCCTACAATTACTAATGTTATGTCAAATTCACATACGGGCAATAAACTAGCTGATGCTAAGGTAGTAATGACTGCAAAAGGTAAACCCTTTTATGCACCTGATGATATTTCATTTGATGATCCAATAAATGCACAAAAAAAATGGGGAGTCTATGAAACAAGTCTAAAACTATCACCAGAACAGGAAGCGAGATACCAAAAATTAATAACCTTAATGATGACCTGTAGCTATTGCTGTGGTGAGGCTAATAAAGTAACTATGATTAGTAATTGTGGATGTGCACATGCAAAAGCTGTAAGAGGATTTTACAGATTTATGATTACCAATTACGGTGATAAATATAATGACGAACAATTAGTGGGTGAATCACATCGTTGGTATGCACTATGGTATCCAAAAGGAATGCTTGAAGACTATTTACTATTCACTGGTGATAGAACTACCTTACCTCATCAATCACATGGAGGAGCAGGTTCTGATGGAATGCATGGATTGAAAGATACACAATGAATACTAACCAAAAACAATATATTAATATCAAACTGCCAAATATACCTTTAAAATATATAATATTGGCCATAATTATATTTTTTAGTTTATATAACCAAATTATAATGTATAAACTTTTCTCTCCAAATAAAATAACCATCTCCAGAAGAAATTTAAGGTAAATTAATGAAATCTTAATAAAAATTTAATATAATACTCATATATGAGAATATTAGTAATAGAAGATGAGAGAAGATTAAGTAATATAATCAAAAAAGGATTTTTAGAAGACGGTTTTGCTGTTGATCAAGCTTTTGATGGAGAAGAGGGTTTATATTTAGCCGAAAATGAACAATATAATTTAATCATTCTTGACTTAATGCTACCTAAAATTGATGGGGTTGAGGTTTGTAAAAGTTTAAGAATAAAAGAAATAAAAACTCCAATTCTAATGTTAACTGCAAAATCCACAATCGAAGATAAAGTAAATGGACTTGATATCGGTGCTGATGATTATATGACAAAACCATTTTCATTCATTGAATTTAGATCACGCATACATGCACTTATTAGAAGAAGCCATCAGGATATATCTCCAATTTTATCAATTGATGGTCTAATTCTTGATCCTTTAAAACATAAAATTACAAGAGATGGAAAAGAAATAACTCTTACACCTAAGGAATTTGCTATTTTGGAACTTTTAATGAGACATAGAGATGAAGTAGTTACTAGAACAATGATAATTGAACATGTTTGGGATTATAATTTTGATGGAATGAGTAATATTATTGATGTCTTTGTGGTTACATTGAGAAAAAAGATTGATAAAGGTTTTAAAAATAATTTAATAAAAACTGTTCATGGAGTGGGTTATATTATATGAATACAAAAAACATACACTTTAAAATAGTACTTTCTTTTAGTTTGTTTTTATCCATTGCAACTGGGATTATTTTTACAAGCTTCTATGTTGCAACTAATCATATATTTTTCCAAGAGGTTGATAAAGAGCTTTTGTTACATTCCCATAATCCGACTCAATTTAATAATATAGCGGGTATGGTAATTACTGTATTAGACCAAAATGGAGGTATAAAAAATAGTTCAATAAGTTACGACACTCCATATGTTTCATATAAATATTTATTTGAGACTGCGAAAAATAATCTATTTATAAGCTATATAAACCAAAATATAGGAAATACTCCAATGAGATTTTTAGTTAAACCAATAATAGTAAATGAAAAACTCTATGAAGTTTTACTCATTGCTCATCCAATTCAGGCGATACAAAAATCATTAAATTTACTACTATATTCACTTGGAACTATTTTTATCATTCTTATAATACCTACAATTCTTGGAGTAAGATTACTAGCTATAAAATTAATTAAACCAATATCCACAATTGCGGATAAAATGGGAAATATCACTTCAGAAAATCTTGATGAGAGATTAATAAATCCTAAATCAAAGGATGAAATAGAAAAACTAACAGTTACTTTTAATAATTTACTAGATAGACTTCAACAATCATTTTACAGAGAAAGACAATTTATTGGAGACATAGCCCATGAATTAAAGACTCCAATTGCTACATTAAAAAGTGGGGTTGAAGTAGTTCTTTCCAGGGATAGACAAAAAAATGAATATAAAGAAACTTTAAAAGAAACGCTCATTGATGTAGATAGAATGTCATCACTTGTAAAAAATATTCTTGATTTAGCATGGATTGGGGCTTCCCATGATGCTATTAGAAATGGTGGTGTTAAAAACACTAAAAGTTTTAACCTTTCAGATTTAGTAGAAGAATTAAAAGAAATTGCCTTAAAACTAGGGAAAAATAAAAAAATTATAATCAAATCAAATATACAACCAGGTATTATTATAATTGGTGATGAAGGTAAAATTACAAGAGCAATTTTAAATATAATAGATAACGCAATCAAATATACATCAAATAAAAAAACTGTTTCAATTTCTTTACGAAAATCTCTAAGTGATGTCATTATCGAGATTAAAAATAATGGTATTGGAATTTCCAAAAAAGATTTATCGCATGTTTTTGAACGTTTTTACAGAGGTTCAAAAACTGCAAAAACTTTAGGTTCTGGATTAGGACTGGCTATCTCTCAGGGAATAATTAATGCACATAAAGGACAAATTAAAATTGATAGCCAAAAAGGAAGTGGAACTACAGTTAAAATTACCTTGCCACTCTAATTATTTTTTTGAAAACTGTGTGACCCAGGGAAGAATCGAACTTCCAGTCTTTTCCTTAGAGGGGAACTGCTTTATCCGTTAAGCTACTGGGTCAATTTAAGTACTTGCATATTTTAGCAAATTAACTAAGAATAGTCATATGTTAAAAAATAATGGTTTTGATTTACCTAAAACAGTTGCGATAATTCATAGTGATGTTAAGAGAGAATACTTTCCAACTGAAGCTCAGTACATAACAGAAAAGGATGCAATAACTGACGCTAAAGTAATTTCAAGTTACCTTAAGAAATTAGGTGTTACAGTAAAACTATATCCAGGAAATGAATTATTACCTGAAAAGTTAAGAAAAGAAAGACCTGATATGGTTTTAAATTTAACAGGTTCTGTTAAAGGAAATGAATATTTATCATCAACTATTCCTGGAGTGTTGGAAATATTGGATATTCCCTATACTGGCGCAGGAATTCTAGGAGAATCTTTAGCATACAACAAATTTTTAGTCAAAAAACTATTACAACAAAATGGTGTTCCTGTTCCTGCATACCAACTTTTTAATACTCCAACTGATTTAATTGATCCTACTTTAAGGTATCCTTTAATTTCAAAATTAAATGAAATTCATGGAGCTGTTGAAATAACTAAAGATTCAGTCTCTGAAAACGAAAAACATTTAAGAGAAAGAATTAAATTTCTAATCCAAACATATGGGCAAGGAGTAATCGTTGAAGAATTTATTGTTGGAAGAGAGTTTACCGCAATTCTTTTAGAAGGCTTAAATAAAAAAGTTTATATTGGGGAAAAAGTTTTTCCAGAAAGTGGCCAAAAATATAAATTTGCAACTTTCGAAGCACAATGGGAAGAAGGCTACACTTCATTTCATTATGATAAGTATGAAGATAATTTACTTAAAGAATATGTTAGAAAAGCTTTTGATATTTCAAAAATGGCAGACTATGCAAAGTTTGATATTAGAATGGATTCATCAGGAAGATATTATTTTATAGATAGTAACAGTAATCCTGCATTTGGACCTAAAGAATTAGATGTTGCTATGTCTAATATTTTAGATTTATATGGAATTAGCTTTACAATGATATTAAAAAGACTAATATTAAACACAATGAGAGATGCTAAAGGTCAAGAAAGACTTCCTGTTCCAGAAAATGGTGACTAAAAATGAAAGAGAATATTCCAATATCACATATTCAAAAAGACGAGGCAATTCATGCTGCATTAGTAGGAGCTTTAATAGGTATTGGTATAGGATCAGTTATTGCAATCGACACCCCAATATTACTAGGATCTGGAATAGTTGTACTTGCAATTCATGAAAGTAAAACAGCCCTTAAAAGAATAAACAAAAGAAAAATAATAAAAATTTAAGAGCTGGGGACGGTACTCAGCTCGAACCTACCATTGCCACTTTGGCTTTTTCTTAACTTGTATCGTCTAATAACTCCTGAGCTTATTTTAAAACTAAATTTATTAAAAATCAGAATGGATATTCCGAGTTTTAAGGATTACAAGAACTGGTATCGCTAATCCATCAATATTTTTCAACAACAGTTTTAATCTGATTGAGATGTTCCAGATAATGGCTATCCTCACCTTCGTCAAAAACCCAATAGTATTTATCTATTTGTTTTCTTAAATTATCTTCTCCGATTTCTTGAATTACCTTGCTAAAGATTTCTTCTGATCCAATAAACTCTCGTAGTACCTTTTGAGGAAAGTCTTGTCTATGTGCTTCAACGTATGTTCGATTGAATTTTTCGTAATCATCTGTATTCAGAAACCAAGGGGTCTCTTTTGTTTTCCATACAGCAGGTAAAACTTTACTTGCTTCTATATTCCAACCAATTAGGTGAGAAATGATATCTTTAACTGTCCATTCATCAGAAACTTTCAGATTCCACTGGTCAATACTTAAGTTTGTTAAATAACTTATTAATTCATTAGATATTTCTTCAGATTTAGTTAACATGTTGTTTATGTAGCTTCCTAGTAACTTTATGTACATTTATGTCTATTTCTGTCACATCTGGAGCGGGTAAGGGGAATCGGACCCCTATGTCGACATTGGCAATGTCGCGCTCTACCACTAAGCTATACCCGCATATCTAAACTTAAAAGCCTGATCCACTCCCTTATTTTAATATGAAATTCAGTATTTGAACAGTATAATGTGCAAATTCCATATTTTAACTTTGTTTTTGTGAGTTTTGCTCTACTTTCCAAAATTTGAACTTTGATAAACTGATTCCTGGGAATTTTAAGCAATTTCGACCAAAAATCAATAGCAAAATCTATGTTTATATCTTTATATATAAAAAGTTTGATTCCAAGCTTACTTTCATCAAGAGATAAATATTTCCTATAAAATTTAGCAATAACACTTAAAATATTTGGATCTGAATTTGTCACAGCAACCATATTTCCAGACTTTTTGTCACCTTCGCCCCAATATAAACCAAGTCCAAAAATAAATAATGGATCGTTTTTAAATTTTTTATAATCTATTAAAGCTTCTGCTCGATACTTTCTATATCTATCATCTTTCATTTTTGCCATCACTTTTAAAGCTTTAATTAAATTAGGTTTGTAATTCTTTAAATGTTTTTCGGTCAAATTATTTTTGATTTTTATGGACCAATCTTCATCAGATAACCAATCACTTAAAGTACTCTTTGGAATTTTAGTTAATTTTTGTATCTTTGAATAACTTAATGATTTTTGTCTTAATGAATATATTTTTTCCTTTATATCAGTTGAGTAAGACATTAATTAATAATATTCGGTTATTATTCGCTTGTCAAGATTCTTTATATAATATATTGAAGTAATTTCTTTAAAGTTTTCAATTTGTGCCGAGAATAGGAATCGAACCTATATTGCGTGTTCTTCAGACACGTGCCTTGACCAACTTGGCTATCTCGGCATGAAAAAATATTATAACAAATTTTGTGACCGCTGAGGGATTCGAACCCCCGACCTTCTCGATGTAAACGAGACGCTCTAACCAACTGAGCCAAGCGGTCAAATTAAATCTAATGGTATTTTACTAAAAAAATTAAATATTAGCTAATTAGTGTAAAATTTAAACACATGATTATTTTAAATAAATTTACTAAACATTTGTATAGAAGGAAAGTTATTGGAATAATCACAAATAATAAAGGTGAATATCTAATTGATCAACTTACCACATATGGTAAAAACGATTGGAATTTTTCAGGAGGTGGAATAGAAAAAGGAGAAACAGAGGAAGAAGCACTTTTTAGAGAACTTCAAGAGGAGATGGGAACTAATAAATTTAGAATTCTTAATAAAAGTAAAAATTTAATAACCTACAACTGGCCAATTAAAGTAATTATTAGAAGATGTATTGAAAATAATGGAATTTGGTTAGGACAAAGTCAAAAACACTTTTTAATTAAATTTACAGGAATCAAAGAAGATATAAGGCCTGATCCTAGTGAAATTAGAAAAATTAAATGGATAAAAAGAAGTGAGTTTAAAAAATACTTAAATTTTAAAAATCAATTTAAAATAACAGAAGAAGAACTTAAACAATTTAAATAAAACTACTAAAATAATCTTTAAAATCCTTATCTTTAACTTCAACAGTTTTAATCATAGTTTTTTCTTTAAATTCAAAAGTTGCTTCATTTTCTCCAAACTTATTAAATAAAAGCCTTGCAGAGATATTGTCTTTAATAAATTTTGTAAAGTCTCTCATAGTATCAGCAATTAATATTATATGTACTCCTGCATATGCACCAATTGAAGTAATTCTTTTAATTGCATCTTCTTCTTCATTTCCACTAAAGTTTAAACTGTTTCCAATATATATAATTTTAGAAAATTTTACTTTTTCATCTTTATTATATATTCCTACCCTTCTATCAATTTCTCTTGTTAACCAACGAAGTGTAGACATACTATATTGACTATCAATAGGGCATAGTAGGTGTGGGATAAAATTATATTTTTCTAAAATCTTTGTGTTATCTTGAATAATTAAATTAACATAAGTTAAATCAAATTTAGAAAGTAAAAAAATTAAATAACTTTCTAAAAATTTATATTTTTTACTTATTACATTTCCAGTAATTATTAAGTTTCCAATTTTTGAAAAGTTGGTACTAACAAACCCATCTTTTTCATCAAACCCAAGTGGTAAATCTAGGGGATCTTTCAAATTTTTAGCCTCAAGTGGTAAAAATTCTGCAGATTTTGGTTTATATATTATTGAAGGAACATAATTTATTTGTTTATCAGCTTCTTCCTGCTTCTTAGAACTAATTAACTTAAAGTCATTTGCAGATTTTAATAACACTTTTCTAGGTTTACTAGATCCATCAGCAGATTCAATAACTCCTGCTTGTTCTAACTGATCTATTATTCTAGCAGCTCTGGCATATCCTATTGATAATCTTCTTTGAAGCAGTGATGCAGAAGCCCTATCATACTGACAAACTACTTTAATAGCATCTTCAAAAAGATCATCAGGTTCTCCAACTATATCAGGATACATTATATTAATAATAATTTAAAAATATATTAACTGCAAGAGTAGGGGAGTGGTAATAAATATTATAGGGAGAAGTGGATTATATTGAATAAAATGCTAGAATAAATTAATTAGATATATGAATATACCTTACTACTTAAAACCAAATTTCACGCTTTATTTGGGAAATTGTTTAAATATACTTTCTGAAATACCAGAAAACAGTGTTGATATGGTTTTCGCAGATCCTCCATATCTACTTTCAAATGGAGGTTTTACTGTACACGCAGGTCGTAGAGTTAGTGTCAATAAAGGTATTTGGGATAAAAGTAATGGTTTAAAAAAAGATTTTGAATTTCATTTAGAATGGATTCAGGCTGTAAGAAAAGTCCTAAAACCCCATGGAACAATTTGGATCAGTGGAACATACCATTCAATTTACCAGTGTGGGTTTGCTCTTCAAATAGCGGGATTTCATGTATTAAACGATATAGCATGGTTTAAACCTAATGCCTCACCAAATTTAAGTTGTCGTTTTTTTACTGCAAGCCATGAAACACTAGTTTGGGCAAGAAAAGATAAAAATTCAAAACATATGTTTAATTATAATTTAATGAAAAATGGCACATGGCCTGAAGATGCATTAAAAAAACCTGGTTTACAAATGCGTTCAGTATGGTCGTTAGGAACCCCTAAAAAAATTGAAAAAAAATTTGGGAAACACCCAACACAAAAACCTGAAATTCTTTTAAAAAGAATTGTGTTGGCAAGTACAAACAAAGATGACCTAATTCTAGATCCCTTTACTGGAAGTTCTACAACTGGTATTTCATCATATTTATTTGGTAGAAAATTTATTGGAATAGATATAGAGAAAAAGTATTTAGATATTTCTATTAAAAGATTTGAAGAATTAGACAAAAACATTAAAAACAAACATTTAAAATGAAAATTATAACTAGAGCCACAGCAATTAAAAATCTTAGAAGACATATTGGAGTAGATCTTAAAGCAATTGCATTAAAATATAAAATTACGACATACGAAACAGGTAAACAAAATAAAGGATGGAAAGGTTTAGTTTTGGAAAGATTGGCTGGATTAGAAAATAATGTCTCAAAAGCACCAAACGGTCTTACATATGAACTTAAATCAGTGAGTTTTATACACAAAAATAATAAGCTTTTCCCCAAAGAAACCATGGCTATAACAATGATTAATCCAACTGAGTTGAAAAAAGAATCTTTTTTTGAAAGTCATTGTTGGTCTAAACTAAAAACAATAATAATTTGTGCAGTTGAACACAACGGCATTAATTCCCATGAAGCAAAACTTTTAAGCGTTGCTAGTTTAGATTTTACAGAAGACGACAGCATAATACTAGAAATTAAAAATGACTATGATTTTATTCGTAATAAATTAATTACACAAGGTTTTGAGTGTCTGACAGGAAAAGATGGAAGGTGGATACAAGCACGAACCAAAGGACCAGGACATGGTTCAGTAAGTAGGGCATTTTATGCTAGAAAAGCATTGGTTCAAAAAATTATTGAAATTGCCAACTAGTGGTAAATGAAAATTAATTTCAGACTTTGATGCAAAAGTCATTCAAGCCTCTTTAGTAATTTCATAGTTGCCGATTTGATTATTTCGCTCGATTGCAAGATTTATATAATATTCTTTGTTATTCATAAAGTCATACCATTTTACAGGTTGAATGTATGAATGGTCGTTTCCAGTGTGAATTGTTCCACATGTTCCACTTGGACAAGTATATGTATTTTTAATTTTTTTGTTAAACATATTTTTCCCTAATATTGTAAATAGTTGATTTATTTTCCATGAAATACAGTGGCAATATTGGCAATTTTTCCTTTCAGCTATGTATTCAAAACTATTGTTTTCATCTGGGATTACAATTGCAAGCATTGCATTAGTGTAGCTTGTCCTGTCATTTCTTGTTTTTTCTTTAAGTGAATATGCAATTTCCCAAGGTATCCATTGTTCTAACTCTGGTTCGATCGTCTTCATATCTTTTGAAATGAAAACTATGGTAACTGTGCTGTCATAGATTCTATCTTTAAGACTTTCCTCAATTTGATCTTCTGAGAGGTATCTAAGATCTTCATTGTCTCTTTCACCTTTATAAATATGATCTTCTTGAAGGTATGCCTCAATAATATCTATATAATCTCTAACAGTTGTTGGTTGAGTAGGGTCTATTTGTAAAACACTGTCGTCTTTGTACTTATAACTGACAAATATCTTTTTAGCCATTTTATTTTATAAATAAAGTAACCGAAATCATTGCAATTGTTAGTGGTAAATAGAACCAAAGTAATGTTTTCGAGAATATAGTAAAGACTAGAGTGTTTTTCGCAAACTTTCTGTATTTTTTAATATCCATTGAAAAATCAATCTTATTTTCTTTTCGTTTTGCTACATCCTCATATAAACCTCTGAAAAGTCTTTCTTGAGACAAAAAGAATCCATCCATTGTCCAAAAGATTATCAATAAAAATATCGCAATGAGTGAATATTTCTGATTTAGATCTTTTGCAAATAATGCTAAAAGTGCAGCGATTATTGAAATAGCCCAACCCTTTAAGAAAAATAGATTTCCAGCCATCCTGTTGATTATCGACTGTATCATCTCAAGATGTTTGATTTTGTTATTCATTTTTGTAACTGTATTTTAACACTACTGTCAAGAGAAATAATGTCAAAAAGTAGACTAAAAACAATTAAGTACAATTGACTTGCGTGATATAATTAATATATGCAATTAATTAAAAGATTAGTTGCCGAGTAAGAGATACTACGACTTCAAAAGCGCAAATTTCACAAGGCAACTTCAAGATTTAGTTGTCCAAATTGAGGAGGTGAGTAATTATGCCAGCAAAAATAACAATGTATCAAGATAAAAGAAAGGAGTTTAGAGCAACAGTAACTGCCGGTAACAACAGAAAACTTGCTAATTTAGGAGAGAGTTATAAAACTCGTTCGGGAGTAAAGAATGCTGTCAAAAGACTTCAAAAATACATGCCAGATTCAAAAGTTGTCGATAAAACTAAATAATTAAATTTCTGAAATATTAATAAGGTAGTACAATAGTTTGTATCATTTCATTTAAACGAGTGCATTAAGCCTTCACGACCACAGGGTATTTTTTTAAATTTTACATATATTGATATATCATTAACTTCGGGTATAGTTGTAATTAACTATAAATAATGAAAAACACAATTAAGTGTAAATTTTGTGGAAAGGAAATAGAAATTTCTGAAGCCTTGCGCCATGATTTTGAAGAACAGTTTGGTATTGAAGAAAGAGAAAAGGGTAAAAAAGAAGCAATAGAAGAAATTGATTTAAAAGTAAGAGATAAAGAAAATGAAAATCGAGAACTAAGAGACAGAAATAAAGAATTAGGTAACCAACTTTTAGAACTTACTAAAAGTATTAGAGAATTAAAAGATCAAAACGAAAAAAGAGATTTAGAATCCCAAAGAAAAATAAATGAGGAATCTGATAAAGCCCGTGAAGAAGGAGCAAGACAAGAAAGAGAAAAAAGTGGCTTGGAAGTTGATGAACTAAAGAAAAAACTCACAGACACTGAAAAGGCTCTTATTGACGCACAAGCTAAAGCAAAACAAGGTTCCCAACAATTGCAAGGAGAAGTATTAGAAATTGACTTAGAAAATAAACTTAAAAATGCATTTACATTTGACGAAATTACTCCAATTGGTAAAGGGGTAGAAGGAGGAGATATCATCCAAGTAGTTAAAAACCAAGCAGGTAAAACTGCAGGAACAATTCTTTGGGAAACAAAAAGAGCTAAATGGAGTCCTTCTTGGCTTCCTAAACTTAGAGAAGATGGGAGAAAATTTGATGCAACTTTAGTTGTATTAGTTACAATTAACCTTCCAAAAGATATTCAGAATTTTCAAATAGATAATGGTGTGATTATCACATCTCTTTCTTTTGCACTTTCCCTTGCCGGAATACTTCGTAGAAATGTAATGTCAATTGCATCAGCAAAGTTTACAGCAGAAAATAAAGATGAAAAACTAGAGTCTCTTTATACTTACCTCCAAAGTGAAGCATTTAGAAACAGGTTTGAAGCATTTGCTGAAGGGGTAGTTGAAATGCAAGATGATCTACTAACGGAAAAAAGATCAATGGAACGATCATGGAAGAAAAGAGAAACACAAATAAATAGAACTGTAAATAATATGTCTAAAATGTATGGTGAACTACAAGGAATAATGGGATCATCTTTACCAGACATTAAAAAACTGTCACTTCCTGTTGGAAATATCGATGAAAAATGAAATGAATAAACCTGTAAAAAGTATATAATTATTCTGTGAACAATAATTTTTTGTTTATAGATGATAGTGGTTCAAAAGATTGGGAAACACCGTTTTCAAATGATTTTATTAACAATCCACCAACAAGAAATACCACAAATTTAAATTATTGGAGAAGAAATTATTTTGTATTGGCTGGGTTACACATAACAAGCCAAACGATTAAGGAACTTAACCCATTAATTAATAAGGCTAAAATCAAATGTTTTGGAACCAAACATGTTGAAATAAAATCTGATTGGTTAAGAAATCCATACAGAAGAAAGAAACATTATTTAGATGTTTTTGATATCAATGATATTAAATTAAAAAAATTTATAGAAGACAAGTGGTATAACTTTATGGAAAAATATGCTAAATCTATACAAATTCAGGCCTTTGTCCTTGACAAAAGATATTACAAAAAAAATAGAGACAATTTTACTCCACTTCAGATTTTAACCCAAGTACTTTTTGATAGAGTAGAACTGCACCCTCATAAAAATTGTGTGATTGTGTTTGATCAAATGGATAGTGAAATTAAATCTACTAATCATAACCAAGGCCAGATACTTAAAATTTCAAGTAAAGAAATTGATCTGGGATCATTCCATAAAAAATTTTCTCATACAACACCTAGATTTGAAAAATCTAAAAATTCAAACTTTCTACAACTTGCTGATACAGTTGCTTATAATGTTTATCGCCAGTTTGTAAATTATGGCGATCTGAATGATTATTTAGGTTCTAAATCCACAGAAAGATACTCATATTTAAATAAACTTATTAATAATTTTTACAATAAAGACGGTAAAATTACAGGATATGGAATTGTTAGAGTTCCTAAAGCAACAAAAAACCCCCTAAAATAGAGGGTCTTTTGAGGTCAGTTCTCGGTTTGAGTACTATCATACGCTGAGAGGATAGCTAGACATTTCTGTCAACCGACCATGTATATTATATACCATATATGTCAAGATTAGCAAAACATATCAAATAGCATCATATATGAAAAATAACATTAAGAAAATAATTAAAAGTTTTAAGTTGTATATTAAAAAACTCCTTTTTCCTCTTTATTTATTCCCTATAAAACTTTTAACATACTCAACTTATTATTTTTTGAAGTTACTATGGAAGATTATCTCTTGGCCATTTAGAAAATGGGGAAATTTAGGAAAAACTCTTCTTTGGATGTTTATTTCAATTTATATATTACTTTCTTTTGTTGTAATTATGGATTATTTAAACCGAGAGTACGGTAGCTACAAAAAGTTTTTGTGTGGATACCAGGTAAAAGAAAAACTTAAAAGTTCTGTTATTAGAATAATTGGTGGGTTTGGTGAAGGATCTGGATTTTTCATTTCTCCTACTGAAGTAGTTACTAATTTCCATGTAATTGCTGATGAGCCCAGTCCTAAAATAGTTTTCCCTGATGGAACTTTTGAAACTCCTGTAAAAATAGTTGGGGATAGTAATATGGATATTGCAGTTTTAACTTTAAAAAATGAATATCCTCAAAAAGTATATGAGTTGCCTTCCTCAATGACCTTCTATGATAACGAGCCACTTCTCTCTGCTGGTTATCCGTTAGGTTCTGAAGTAACTGGAGATGTAACAATAGTAAGAGGTAATTTTATTGACTACAGAAGAAGTAGAAAAGATTATATTGGCTATCTTCAGACAAACATATCACTAGTCTCTGGAATGAGTGGTGGACCACTTGTAGATCAGTGTGGTCAAGTAGTAGGGATTAATACACAAAGTTTAGCTGGGATATCCTTTTTCATTACAGCTTCTGATGTGAATGATAATCTTGTTAACTTAACAGATCAGGAAATTGAAAAAATAGATGTCGATTCCACTAAATCTCCAGAAGATGCAGTGTATGCATTTTATACTTATCTTAAGGCCAGAAGAATGGAAGCAGGATATAAACTTTTAAGTAATAAATACTTAGAAAAAACAAATTATACGGAATGGACAAATAGATTTACAGATATATTAAATGTTGATATTTTTATATCAGAGCCATTTGAAAAAAGTAAAACAGTTGTCTTTGTTAAATTTGGAACAACTAATTGGGTAGATGGTGAAGCTGAATATCATTACTATGAAGGTACTTGGGAAACTGTAAACGAAGAGGGAACTTATAAAATGAATAAAAGTAAAATTATTGAAGTTAGTGAACCTGATTATAACTGGTTTTACGAGTAATTAAAATGAAAAAGGTTAAAATTGAGCTTGATGCAACAAGAAATATTTTTACTTATTATATTGAAGTAATTATTAGATTTTTTGCCGTACCAATAGATTTATTCAAAATATATTTTAATAAATTTCAAATTAAGAAAACTTCAATATTTTATAATTTAGTTAATTATCCTCTATCTGATTATTTGTTTAAAAAGGTAATTCATGCAGCTGTTGTAGTGGGTTTGTTTTTCATTGGACTTCTGGTTTTTGAATTTGATGAGAGATCAATAATCATTGCCTGTAGTTTAATAGGATTGATTTTATATTTTCCCAGTTTTTTAAAATTCATGTTTATATTTTTAGTAATGTTTACAGAATTTATGTTTAGATTAACAAAAGTCACTTTTTTTACACTCAAATCACTTTTTACAGAACAGGATTATTTTTAGTTAGTAATTCTATGATTGAGCAAGAAGTTCAACAATTCAAACAAAAATTAATAAGTGAGGGAAGGGAAGGTTTAGTACTTGATATTGATGAAACACTTTCATGGACAAATGGTTATTGGTTTCATGAAATGCAAAAAAAATTTGGAAACCCTGAAAATCTATTAGTAAAAGATCTTATCGCAAAATATCACTACACTCAAAATGTTTCATATTGGCAAACCCCTGAAGCTATAGAATGGATGGAGAATGCACGAGAAAATGATTTGCTGCAAGAAGAATTGCTACTTATTGAAAATTCTAACGATATGGTACAAAAAATTAATCAAATAATTCCGATAGTTGGGTATCTAACAATTAGACCACAATCTGTTCTATCTGGAACAACCCATTGGTTAAATAAACATAATTTTCCAAGTGAACCAATTATTGCTAGACCAAAAGATATTATTTCTAGTGAAGGGAATACATGGAAAGCAGAGGTTTTACATTTTCTTTACCCACAAGTAGTAGGAATAGTTGACGACAGTCCTTCGGTTGTTGAAAAACTGCCGAATGATTATAAAGGTACCGTTTATTTTTATGATAACGATAAATGCATGCGAGGAGACATTAACGTTATTCCATGTAAAACATGGTTAGATGTACATTACCATGTAAATTTACTTCATGGGAAAACAGACAAGTAATTGTGCGGGGAACAGGACTTGAACCTGCAAAGATTACTCCATACGCTCCTTAAGCGTACGCGTCTACCAATTTCGCCATCCCCGCGTATTAATTTATGTAAAGTTGCCTAATTTGTGCAGATGGGAGGATTTGAACCTCCAAGAGCTGTAAAGCCCATACCGTCCTGAACGGTACGCGTCTACCGTTTCGCCACATCTGCAATTATATTCGTATTATACCAAACTTAGTAGACTATATTTTTTTTAAAACTTATAAACTTGACTCATAAACTTAATTATGTCATTCTGTAAATTGCATAATAATGATAACTGACTTAAATTCAGATAATGAATCGTCCTTTAGTTTTTGGAAGAACCTTTTTTTTATTATAGTTTTTTTTACAATTACCCCAATAACATTAGGTATTAGTTTATTTTCAATTTTTTCACTAAACAAAGAAGAACCTATTAAATTGGGTACAGTTACAACAAATAGTGGAGTTAGAGTCTATGCTTCACTTCCAAAAGAATTTCCAACTGTATTAGGTGTAGCTACTGCATCTGATGCTAGAATTGAACTTGTCAGACAATACTTGGAAAGATATAACTCACCACTTGTTAATTATTCATCTTTTATTGTAGAAAAGGCAGATGAATATGGAATAGATTTTAAATTAATTCCAGCCATAGCCCAACAAGAATCAAATCTTTGTAAAATAATTCCACCAGGAACATTTAATTGTTGGGGGTGGGGAATACACAGTAAGGGAACTTTGGGTTTTAATTCATTTGAAAATGGAATTGAAACTGTCACAGCAGGGCTTAAAAAAGAATATATAGATAAAGGCTATGTTACTCCTGAAGAAATAATGAGCAAATATACACCACTTTCAAACGGCTCCTGGGCAGAAGGTGTCAACCAATTCATTGAAGGGATGGAGTAGAATAACTTAACTTATGTCAGCAGCATACGACAATTACGATTATCCCTCCTACTGGAAAGGTAGGGATTATGAACATAAATCAGAATTTATAGCTATTAAAGGACTTATTTCAAAAATTCCAAAAATTGAAAAAGTTGTTGAAATTGGAGCAGGTTTCGGTAGACTTTTACCATCCTATCATTTTAGAGCCAAAAAAATTATAGTTTCTGATCCATGTGCAAGTTTACTATTTAGCGCCCAAAGAAAATATAAAAAACTTAAAAAAGTAGATTTTCTTCAATGTGGAATAGCAAGTATTAAAAATAGGATTAAATCAAAAACTTTTGATCTTTGTATAATGGTTAGAGTTTTACATCACATAGACAATATAGATGAAGCTTTTAACATTGTTTATTCTCTTCTTTCTAGGGGAGGGTATTTTATATTAGAATTTCCAAATAAAAGCCATCTTAAAGCAAGCTTACGAAATATATTTAAAGGAAACATCACCTACCCAATTAATATATTCCCAATAGATTTAAGAAGTAAAAAACATATTAAAGATAATACTCTTCCATTTATTAACTACCATCCCGATCAGATATATGAAAAATTAAAAACAGCTGGTTTTGAAATAATTGAGGTAAGATCTGTTTCAAATATTAGATCAACTATAATTAAAAAATTCTTCCCATTAAATTTACTATTGGATATAGAAAAAATCATTCAAAAGCCGTTTTCAAGGCTAAATTTTGGTCCTTCTTACTTCGTATTAGCAAGAAAAAGGGTTATCTAGTTGTAAAACTTGACAAACCTATAATATTATATTATAGTACCAATCACGTTCTGAGGCTGTACTTGTTTACAAGATACGGCGTTAGAATTTCTACAAGCCCCTTCTTTATGGAGGGGCTTTTTTTTGTGATAAACAAAGCTTGGTCATTTATTATAATAAATGATAAAATATTAACTATGTCGGAGTGGCGAAATTGGTAGACGCGCAGGATTTAGGATCCTGTGGAGGCAACTCCTTGCAGGTTCAAGTCCTGTCTCCGACACAACTCAGGAGTTAGCTTCAAATTGCTCGCGTCAAATGTGGACGACGCAAGCAAATTGTATGGTGAATTCGGCAAAAACGAAACCCGTTTATTTAAAGGGGGGGGAAATGTAAAAATTTGTTAGTATTCTAATTCAGTTTAACATAACTTTTTTCTATAAAACATGCTAGAATAAGACCATGGCTGATCTACATGAAAAGCTAGAAAAATATCAAGAACCTGTGAATTGGCAGGAGACTAAAGAATGGCTTGATACACTTAGTGAAGAAAAATCGTGGGGAAGAGTAGCGAACGCACTTCTGACAAAAAAGAATGATCAAAAGTTTGTAGTACATCGGTTGGGAACATTTGGGCTTATGATATTTTCTAAAAGCTGGGATAAGCTTTCTAACTATTTTGATAATTCTCAAAGAGCTGAACAAATTGTAGGTTTACTAAATACAACAAAGAGTTCAGATGAATCAAGAGCAATTCGCATTGTTGATACTTTGTTTGATTCTATGGCTTCTAATATTCAATTGACCGGTATAAAAGAAATACTTTCTTGGTATCCAACTAGAGAAAGCGAATACCAAGGGTCTTTTTCTGATAATGATTGGAGTTCTTTAATAAATGAGCTTTCTCGTTCTGATTCAATATTTTTAACAGACTCAGAAATGGAAAAATTAAATAAATCTCCAAGATCTAATGACTCATCTCAAAGACCATCCAGATTTAATGTTGCTTCACTTTGGTCTGGTCGATCTGGTGTTGAAGAAACTAAAGGAGATTTATCAAAATCGATTCAATATTGTAAAGAAAATTATTTGAAATAACTTCCATTCCTCTTATTCCTACAAGTAGTTTCGAGTATCTAAAACTGTTATAATTATGCTTGTACTTGAATAGGTCGAGCATATAAGGAAGTTCCTCTGTAATGTGCAAACTCTAAAGGCATTCCTTCACCTTCATCTACTGCCAAGTATGGCGCCTCTTTGTGAGTTAATATTTCAAGTTGATGACCTGTTTTATCACCATAAAGTTTAATAACCCTATCTAGCATCTTCTTTTCGTCTTTCGAAAAAATATCCACCTTAGGATCAGTTAATGCTTTATAGACAACAGCATCATTATATCCATTACCAGACTTGCTTTTATTTATTTGTAAATTTCCCTCTTTCTTTAACTCAAGTGCAATTACATCAAAATACGATGGAGCTGGTCCCATAGGTAATTTGTGATAAATATCTCCAGTTATGGGTTTTTCATACTTTTCAAAAAAATCAAAATCCACATAATACAATAATTTATACATTTTCTTTTTACCATAAACACCGCCCTGACCTACATTTTTAGCCAAGTACAATATTACTTCTTTATATTTTTCTTCATTAAGTTTAAACATATATACCTTTATATATTAAATATAACACTTTTTAAAAATTCACATAACAATTCGAAAATCGATATCAAATATGTCTACACTTTACATATATTTACAATTGTGGAAATTATTAAGTAAATTCGATTACTTAACTGAAATTTTATCTTGTTTTGGTGTATCATTAAAATATTAAAGATTAAAATATAGTAATATATCCAACGCTTTAAAGGTAACTTAAAATGAATACAATACATGCATTTACTAAAAAGGAGAAAGATACTTTATCTGTACTTCTTTTGTTTATTCCAATTGGCATTTTCTTCACCATTCTTGCTCTTTTTAAGTTATTAGTGTAGGATTTATCTATGAAATTAAAACTATTTTTGATAAGCTTTCTAACGTTTTTAATCTTTGTACCACTAGTTTCAGCACAAACATCAACTCCGACTTCTGTGGGTTCTCAAAAAAGAGAAGGGGCTAATATAAAAGTTGAATTCAAAAAAGGAGAAGTTAACCAAAAAATTACAGCTATTAGAAGAGAAAGAATTATGTCTTTCTATTCTAAAATGATAGTTAGGCTTGAGGCTACAGTTGAAAGAATCCAAAAGTTAATTGATAGACTTGATTCAAGAATTACTAAAATTGATGCTTCAGATACTGAAGGAAAAATTAATACAGCTAAAGCAAAAACTGATATTGGGAAAGCTAAATTAATGCTTACTGGAGTTAAAACCAAGCTTAGTTCTCTATCTATAGATGACATACTAGTTTCTAATACTCCCCAAGAAGATTTTAAATTGGTAAGAGATTCAATAAAATCAATTAAAAATAACTTAAAAGAAATTCATAAACTATTAGTCCAAACAGTAGGGGATTTAAAAGGTCTTAGAGTAGGAGATACTAAATGAAAGATAAAGGTATTTTAGTTTTACTTTCGATATTAGTTATGGTTTTTGGTTTTTTTGCATATTTAATATCATCAAACAAACTCACATCTCCAGTTAAGTTTGAGACTAGTATTAATAAAATTGAATCGACTTCCAAATCAGACGAATTGGTAGCTATTGAAAAGGATTTAAATGAAACTAATTTAGATACAATTGATGCAGAATTGGCCTTGATTGAAAAAGAATTAAAATAAGTTATTACTAAATGTTTAAATCTCTTTTTCTTCCACTTATAGCTGTAGCAGTATTTATAACTTTTGTAGGTCTTTTATCCCAAGGAAAACTTAATAATTTTTTCCCTTCAAAGGCAACAGAACTAACAGTAAACACAAAAATTTTAAAAATTAATAATCTTCAAATTGATGTCGAACTAGCTAAAACAAACATAGAAAGAGCAAAAGGCTTGGGTGGAAGAGATAAACTTGGTGAAAATTCTGGTATGCTTTTTGTTTTCGATGATGGTAGTAAACCTACATTTTGGATGAAAGATACTAAAATTGCTCTTGATATTATTTGGATTAATGATAAAAAAATAATTAAAATTGATAAAAACGTTCAGCCTGAAATAGGCATTGAAGATAGTAAACTAATAAGATATTCAGCTCCCTCTTCAATTAATTATGTTTTAGAAGTGAATGCAGGTTTTTCTGACAAAAATAAGTTAGAAATTGGAGATTCAGTAAATTTGATCGAGTGATCCAAAAGAGATTCTATCTTTTATACTCTCTTTTATTTTAATCATTCTAGCAGGATGAATATAAAAATTTCCCCATTTTTCGTTAATTTTATCCAAACTTTTGCTTAGATCTTCCTTTCTTAAAACATCATCAAATATCTCTAATTGTAAAATACTTTTTTCTGTTAAATCAAAGACAGAGACTGCAATATTTTTAAAAGAAGTCTTTATTGGACTTAAAATTAATAGCTTTACTGCTTCTTTATAAATATCTCCACTTTCAAATAATTCTTTTGAAATCTTTTTTCCCATATGCCAAAAATTTCCATCTCTTGCTTCAAGTGCTAAATGGATTCCATTTGCTTTTAAATTTGCTTTTCTTAGCCTAAAACCTGTTTTTTGACAAAGTTTAGATAAAATTTCTAAAGGCATATTAGATTTATCAAATGGTGGAGCATATGAATTACCAAACATACATCTTTTTGATTCAAAATCATCCACTTCATACCCATGAAGCCTTGTATGCCAATAAAGCCCCGTAATTCCACCAAATGCTAATTTAAGTTTCCAAATAGGGCTTTCATAAAAATCTAAAACTGTTTTTATTCCTACACTTTTAAGTCTTCCTTCATTCCTTTTCTTAATTCCTGTTAAATCAGTTAGTTTTAATTTAGAAAAAACTAACTGATAATTATCTTTGTTAATTTCAACTAACCCATCTGGTTTAATTAAACTAGCGGCAACTTTGGCTAAATATCTATTGGTAGAAATTCCAACAGAAACAGTAATCCATTCTCCAATTTCTAATTTTATTCTTTTTTTAATTTCTTTAATCACAAAAAAATAAGTATTAGGATTAATAAGCTTAAAAACAAATTCATCAATTGATTTTGGAATTACTTTTTCTGAAAATTTAGAAAGTAAATTATAAAGTTTTTTATGAACTACTCTATATTTATTAGGATCCGGTATAAGAACAATTAACTTAGGGCAAATGAGTTTTCCATCTTTAACCCTCATTCCAGTTTTAATTCCTAGTTTTTTAGCTTCAATTGAAGCAGTTAATATACATCCACCAGGAAAATTGTAAGCAGCAACAACAATAGGTTTTCCCCTAAGAAGTGGGTTTGCTTGTTGTTCAATTGTTGCAAAACAAGAATTAATATCAAGGTGAACTACTAAAGGCTTAGATTTATTAAAATTTCTCATCATAAATTTCTAGTAAAGTCCATTCTAAGTTTTTGGTATTAAATTTAAGTTTTAAAAAAAGGGTACCTGAAAGAACTGAAAAAATATGGATTAATGTCTTACCTTCATATAAATTGTGGTGAAGTCCTATTTTTGTAATTTTATAATCTCGGCCTCGCCAAGAAAGAGAGACTGGAGTTTTAGAAGCTAAAATTACGTTTACTTTTTCGCCTATTATTTGGGTACTCATACTTTATTTTTAAACCAAATAAATACCGAATGCAATATATAAAATATACCATTGCAATAATTGCAAATAATATATAACATTAATTACATATGCAGAATTCTAAACCTGGACCAAAATCTGTTAATCACGTTTTTGGTTTTCTTGATGAATCTGGACATCTTAAAACTCCAAACGAAAGAGTGTTTGCTTTGGGATTAATTAAATTACAACATCCCACTGAACTTCACAGAAAAATAGTTGAGCTTAAAAATAGATATAAAATCAAAGCTGAATTTAAATCAACCGATATAGCAAACAAAAATATAAACATATATAAAAAACTAATTGACGTTTATTTTGATACTAAATTTACCTATTTTTCAGTCACAGTCTTTGATAAAGATTCCATTGACATTAAAAAATACCACAAAGATAACCAATATAGTGCATATAATGCTTTTACGGCAAAATTAATTTCTGAATCACTAGACATTTCTGAATATATTGCAGTCATAGCAGATGATGTTACAACACCAAAAGACGATAATTTCGAAAAATCTATTAAAATCAAAATTAAGAAAAGACTTAGAAGGAATGCTCTTTTTGGTATTATAAGAGCCGAATCACATGCTTTTACAATGCTACAAATGGTAGATGTATTAGTGGGTTTAGTAGCTTACTCTTTTAAAATAAAATTTCATCAAATTAAACCTGATAACAAAAATCCTAAATTACGTGTATTAAAATATTTGCAATCTAAATTAAATGAACCTGTTCTTAATAATAACATTGAGAGGAAAATGAGTTTTGATAGAATCTTTAAAATTAAAGAGATAAATTTTAAATCAAAAAAATAGACAGTGCTTTGGGCGAGATCGGAATCAAGTCCGCGCCCACGCGTTTCTGTCTAAGATAGAATTATATATTAGTATCAAAAAATGTCAACATACTTAATTAAAAAATGAAAAATAATTATCAAATATACTTATACTTTTTAATTAGTCTAGTTTTAGTTTCTATTGGTTGGTGGGGAAGTGATTTATATAAAAACTATTTAAATAAAAATCAAGAACTTCCAAGTTGGAATAAACCTAAACCCTTAGAAAAATATACAATTGAAAACTTAAGTAAGGCTAAAGTTGAACCTTCAAAAATTAATATTACAGAGACATTAGTAACTGATTCTAATTTTGTATCTAAAATGTTTGAATTTAAATTTGATCCAACCTTAGAAAACAAGAATCTTAAAAAAGTTACTGGACTTATAAATATTCCTTCAGAAATAGGACATTTTCCAATTATTGTTTTAATTAGAGGTTATGTTGATCAAAAAAATTATAAAACAGGAGATGGATCAAAAAGAGTGGGAGAATTTTTATCTAAAAATGGATATATAACAATTGCCCCAGATTTTTTAGGTTATGGTGGATCTGATTCTGAATCAGGAAATATTTTTGAATCCAGATTCCAAACATATGTAACTATTTTAACTTTATTAAAATCAATTAATAAAGAGAATTTTTCAAACTGGGATGGTAAAAATATATTTATCTGGGGACATTCAAATGGGGGACAAATTGCTATAACAACATTAGAAATAACAGGAGAAAATTATCCAACCGTGCTTTGGGCACCTGTTACAAAACCTTTTCCTTATTCAATTCTTTACTATACAGACGAATCAGATGATCATGGAAAATTTATTAGAAATGAATTAGCAAAATTTGAAGACAGTTATGATGTTGAAAAATATTCTTTAACTAACTATTTAGACAGAATAAAAGCTCCTATAACACTCTTCCAAGGAACAAATGATGACGCTGTACCATATAATTGGAGCGAAAATTTTGTTAAGAGATTAGGAGAGTTAAATGTCAATTCGACTTATCTCATCTACCCCAAAGCAGATCATAATATGAATCCTGTTTGGGGAGATGTGATAATTAAAACTTTAAAAGTTTTTAACGATCTTCTTGAGGTTTAGCCATGTTTACGTTCATGTTTCTACCTTTTAAGTCTTTACCGTTACCTTCTAATGCTTTTTGTGCTTCTTCCTCAGTACCCATTTCTACAAAACCGAATCCACGAGATCTACCAGTCATTCTATCCATAATAACTACGGCATCAACAACTGTACCAAATGTCGCAAAAAAGGCTCTTAGGTCATCAGATGAAACTTCCCACGAAAGATTTCCTATAAATAATTTTTTCATATTTTAATTTAAATTTAAATTCTTCACCTCCAAACCGAAGCCTTACCTTGGGGACAAACCTGACCTTACAGAAGGCATATGTAGTATACTATATAGATTATGGATAAGCAAAGCTTGCCAACCAACAACAAACAAACAAATACTATTAAGGTACCTAGAGTATCAATTTTCAGTAAACCAAACTTTTATAAAATAAACCAAAGCTTAAAAGCTGGTGGATCTTTGACTCCAAAGTTTGATAAATCTAGTTTGCCTAAAACTAATGTGATTGTTACACAGCATAAAGGTGGATCTTAAGTTTTTATTTTTATTCCTAATTTTTTTATTTTAAATTTTAATATATAATCCTAATTTATGAATTCAAAAATAACTTCAGTCGTTGCTAAGGAAGGTGATGGTAATATTCAAATTACTTTCACAATTCCTACTGATCTAGTTTCCTCAACAAAAGAAGAAGTAATAAAAGAACTTGCAAAAGATATAACTGTTCCAGGATTTAGAAAAGGGATGGCACCTTTAGCTAAGGTTGAAGAAAAAATTTCAAACGAAACTTTAACAGAGCATGTTTTAAGTCACCTTTTACCTAAAGCTTTTTCAGACGCAGTAACTTCTGAAAAATTAAACCCTGCAATCTATCCTAAATTTGAAGCCATTAAAATAGAGAAGGGGTCTGATTGGCAAATAAGAGCAATTACATGTGAACTGCCTAAAATTTACTTAGGTGATTACAAGAAAAAACTTGAAGGAGAATTAAGATCAAAATCAATTATTGTTCCTGGTAAAGAAATTACTAAAGATGAAAAGGAAAGTAATTTAATTAAGGCAATACTAGAAACAATTAAAATTACTGTTCCAAAAATATTAGTTGAAGAAGAAGCAAATGGAAGACTTTCTCAACTTCTTTCAAGAATTGAAAAATTAGGATTATCCTTGGAAGGATACTTAAAATCAGTTGGTAAAACTCCTGAGGATTTACGAGCTGAATATTCTATACAAGCAAAAGATGCAATTTCCCTAGAACTTATTTTAAATGAAGTTGCAAAAGAAGAAAAAATTGAAGTTAATGATCAAAAAATAGATGAGTTTATTAAAACAACAGGATCTGACCTTACTAAAGTTGAAAAAGATCAAAGAGATATTTTAAAAAGAGTTATACTACGTAGGTCTGCCTTGGATAAACTTGCATCATTGATGTAAAATAGGCCAATGGATTATAAAAATCAAAAAACAAAGACACAAAAACAAATAAGGACCAAGAATATCTTGGAGTCCATTAATGAAATTGGGTCTCAAACTGTTAATACCGCTGCTAGTGAAGTTAAACTAACAAGTGATGAGTTTTTCAGACAACTTTTAGGTCAACAGAAAAAACTTCAAGAAAAAAGATCAGGCGATTTAACTCCAGGAGGATCAATTGATGTTTCTGAAGTCATGTCAGGCAAAGAAGAACAAAAACAAAAAATAAATGAACAAATATTTTTTGAAAGAAGACTATTTGCTGAAGAACGAGATGAAACTCAAAGAAAAATTGATGATTTAAGATTAAGACTTCAAGCTGTATCAACTGAAGCTTTAAAACTTGCATCATCTACTGCAAACTTAAGCCAAGAGGTAAAGGTAGCTATAATGCAAAATCCAGTAAATGCATCCGAATATCAAATTAGTTTTTTTGAAAATATAATTAAAATAATTTCTGATTTTAGAAAAAAGATTGATAATGCAATTGTTTGGATGCAAGGAGCAAGCAAAAGAGCAGACAAGAAAAACTATTGGTCTCAGTATAAAAAGAAAGGTACTTCATTTCTTCTTTCTGGTGAATCATATTCTCAAAGATCTGCAGGGTAAGTCTTTATTTGATTTTGTTAAAGATAGGCGGATTGCTAAATCAAAAACTTATCCACACTATCATGGAGTATGTGTAGTAAGATTTACAGAAGTTGCGATCCAGGGGAGATTGCTGTTTCTAAGCCATAATTTTTGTAATATAATAATCAAATTGGACTCTTAGCTCAGTTGGTAGAGCGTGCCTTTGACGTAGGCAAGGTCGCAAGTTCGAGCCTTGCAGGGTCCACAAAATAACATATTATTTAATATCTCGTATACACATATACTGTTGTACAACATATTCCTCAGATGTACTATTAAATAGTGTATAAAGAACAAAAATCTAAAGCAATTAAACTTAGACTTAATGGTTTTACCTATTCAGAAATCACTACAAAATTAAGAATAGAAATTCCCAAAAGTACTTTAAGTGGATGGTTCAAAAACTTAAAATATTCAAAAAATCAAGAAAAAATATTATCTTTAAAAATAAAGAATAAGATTAGGAAATCGCAAAAAAAGGGTTTAAAAAATAATAAGAACAAACCGGCTTAATAAACTAAAGGATATTTATTCTAATAATATAAAATATATTTCAAATATTGATCCTCAAATACAAAAAATTATATTGTGTATTTTATACCTTGGAGAAGGGGCAAAATATAAAAGTACAAAAGATCTACGATTAACAAACTCGGATCCTGACATAATACAACTATATTTAAAATTATTATTTGACTTATACAAAATTGAAACTTCCAAAATGCGTGTTCGAATACAAGCAAGAAATGACCAGAATATTAATAAATTAGTTGCCTATTGGAAAAAAATAATAAATATTCCATCTATTCAATTCTATCCAACATACATAGATAAAAGAACAAGTTATATTAAAACAACTCGAAAAAAATATATGGGTGTTTGTACAATTATATATTTTAATACTAGTATCCAAATTGAACTAGAAATGCTGTCAAAACTTATAATTAATGAAATTATTCATCGTCAAGAAGAATTTAGCAATTTTGTACAAAGGTGGCACAAAACAAACTAATTGTTATGATAAAATATTACAATTAGGGCCCGTAGTGCACCGGTAACACGCGTCCATGGCATGGATGAATAGCGGGTTCAATTCCCGCCGGGTCCACTTATGATATAATATCTTATAGGCTTATTTAGTTAGCCGCAAAAGATGCGGCTTTTTTATTGATAAATATGGATATTAGAAATGTTGCAATCATTGCTCACGTTGACCACGGTAAAACTACCTTAGTGGATGCGCTTTTGCGTCAGTCACATACTGAAATGAAAAAGGAAGTTGCTGAAATGGGCACAATTTTAGATAGCAATGAATTAGAAAGAGAAAGAGGAATAACAATTTTTTCTAAAAATGCTTCAGTTGAATATAAAGGTACCAAAATTAATATCATAGACACTCCAGGACATGCCGACTTTGGTGGAGAAGTAGAACGTGTTTTATCTATGGCCGATGGAGCACTTCTTTTAGTTGATGCAAAAGAAGGACCAATGCCTCAAACAAGATTTGTTTTAAAACACGCCTTAAAAATGGGTTTAAAAATTATTGTTATCGTAAATAAAATTGACAAAAAAGGTGCACGACCTGAGTGGGTTCAAGGTAAGACATTTGACCTTTTTGTTGAATTAGGAGCTGATGAAACAACTGCATTTTTCCCAACTATTTATGCATCAGGTAGAGATGGAATTGCTGGATATGAACCAGATATTACTAAAATGACCAATATTACTCCTGTGTTTGAAGAAATTTTAAGTTATATTCCAGCTCCTGATGCTGATCCTGAAAAACCTTTGCAAATGCTTGTTAGTAACATTGGAAAAGATAATTACAAAGGAAGAATTGCGATAGGAAGAATTAAAAATGGAAAATTAACTGCCAATTCAGAGATAATTCATATAAATAGAGATGGAATTCAAAAAAAAGCTAAAATTACTTCTCTTTCAACTTTTAAAGGTTTAACAAAATTAGAAGAAAAAGAAGCAGTAGCTGGGGATATTGTCGCGGTAACTGGAATTCTTGATGTAACAATTGGAGAAACTATTGCTGATATCAATAATCCATTTGCTCTTCCTGTTTTAAAAATTGAGGAACCTACCGTAAAAATGGTCTTTTTAGTAAATGATTCACCATTTGGTGGATGTGAAGGAGACTTTAAAACTAGTAGCCAGATAAGAGAAAGACTTTATAAAGAACTTGAAACTGATGTTGCCTTAAAAGTATATGACAATCCTGATGGAACTTGGACTGTCTGTGGTAGAGGTGAATTACATTTAGCAATTTTAATTGAAAGAATGAGAAGAGAAGGGTATGAGTTTGCAGTTAGTAAACCTTATGTTATTACAAAAGAAGTTGATGGAAAGAAATTAACTCCTTTTGAAAAAGTTTATATCGATGTTCCAGAAGAATTTTCAGGTATCGTTATTCAACATATGGGCATTCGCCACGCCAAAATGGATGATATGTTTAAAAACGAAGATGGAATAGTAACTTTAGAGTTTACAGTTTCAACCAAAGAACTAATAGGATTTAGAGGCATACTTATAACAGATACTAAAGGCATGGGGATAATAAACTCAACCTTTTATGACTTTTTACCAGATGATGGATTTGAAAGAAATAGAGACAGAGGATCCATGGTTGCCTTTGAAACAGGTGAAACGAGACTATATGGTTTGGTAAATGTTCAAGATCAAGGGCAACTTTTTATAGGTCCTGCTGTTAAAGTTTATAAAGGTCAGATTGTAGGGCAAAACTCAAGAGCAGGGGACATGGTCGTTAATGTTTGTAAAGAAAAGCAACTAAGTAATATGAGAAGTAAGGGGGATGGTTCTGCAGAACATTTTAATACTCCAAAAATAATGGGGTTAGATGATGCATTGGAATATATTGATGATACTGAACTTGTTGAAGTTACTCCAAAATCGATTAGACTTAGAAAAATAATTCTAGATGAAAGAGAAGAAAGAAGAAAGAAAAGTTTTGGGATTAAATAATATTTATTTTAAATATTTGAAAATATTATAGGTTATAATCACTTCATGGAAAGAGAAATTAATCATAATTTAGGAAAAAAACTTGCTCCACTCACATTGGCATTACCCATGTTAACATGGTTGTAGTAAAATGCCTCCAGAGAGTATAGATCGTTTAGTTGGTGAAACAGTTCTAGGTATTTTAGGCCTTGTTGTTATGTATAAAGATCAAGAAAATCGAATTAAGGATAATAGCAAAAGACGATTAGATAAATATGCCAAAGAACATTCAAAAAATAGGGCAGAAAGAAGACTTCTACGTAGATTTATAGAATATAATGACCTATCAGATGAATAAATTAGATTTAACAAAATACAAATTAATTTGCAAATTGTTTTAATTTTTACTATTATACTAATAAGTTAAATTATTTAAACGTTATTATTTGAAATTCACCAATTCAAAAAGTTTAAGTTAACTAATAAAAAAAGAGAATAAATAGAAGTGGAACCACGACAACAACCGTCTTCTAAATAAAAGGAGGCGGATTTTTTATTTTAAAAGGTATAAAATTAAATATATGTCAAAAGTACTAGATGAAAAATTAACGAAAATGACACTCGAAGAACAAAAACTTTGGGCATTAAGACATACTGCTGAACATATCTTACATACTTCATTACAAAATCTATATCCAAAACTTAAAAAGGCAATGGGTCCTGCAACTCCAGATGGATTCTATAATGATTTTGATTTTGATGAAAAAATAACTGAAGCAGATTTTGAAAAAATTGAAAAAGAAATGAAAAGATTAATAAATTTAGATCTTCCAATGATTCAAGAAGACGTCAAGATTGAGGAGGCTAAAAAAATATTTAAAAATAATCCTTATAAACTCGAGTGGATAGATGAAATAGAAAAAAGAGGAGAAAAGGTTTCAACATATAAAATGGGAGATGAAGAAATTGATCTTTGTAGTGGACCTCATCTTAATTCAACTGGAGAGGTCAAAGCATTTAAACTTTTATCTGTTGCTGGAGCATATTGGCATGGGGATGAAAAAAATAAAATGTTACAAAGGGTTTACGGAACAGCTTTTTACTCTCAAAAAGAGCTTGCTAATTATTTATATCAAATAGAAGAAGCTAAGAAAAGAGACCATAAAAAATTAGGACAGGAGTTGGAATTATTTATGTTTCACAATACTTCACCAGGAATGCCTTATTGGCTTCCTAAAGGACTGACTATCTATAACGAACTTGTTAAATTCTGGAGAATTGAACACATTAAAAGGGGATATCAAGAAATTATGTCTCCAATACTAAACAAAAAAGAATTATATATTACATCCGGTCACTATGATCATTATTGGAGTGAGATGTTTGTTGCAAAGACTGAAGATGAAGGTGAATATGGAGTTAAGGCAATGAATTGTCCAAATGCCCATATTGTATTTGATCATAAAAATAGAAGTTATCGAGACTTACCACTTCGTTTATCTGACACAGATCCACTACATCGATATGAAAGATCAGGAACTTTAAACGGTTTATTAAGAGTTAGGGAATTTCGTCAAGATGATGCACATATTTACGTTTCTGAAGATCAAATTGAATCTGAATATAAAAATGTGTTTGAAATAGTTAAAAAGTTCTATTCCATTTTTGATATTAATTATTCATTTAGATTAGGGACAAGAAATCCTGAAAACTTTATGGGTGACGTTAAGACTTGGGACAAGGCTGAAAAGACTTTGAATAAAATACTTAAAGAATCAGGAATAGAATATGAGATATTAGATGGTGATGGTGCCTTTTATGGACCTAAGATAGATATTTTAATGAAAGATTCATTAGGAAGAAGTTGGCAGATGGGAACAATACAGCTTGATTTTCAACAACCACGAAGATTCAAACTTCAATATATTGACAAAGGCGGGTCTTTAAAAACTCCAATTGCAATACATAGAGTTATATATGGATCGCTTGAAAGATTTATAGGAATTTTAATCGAACATTTTGCGGGAAATTTTCCAACTTGGTTAACTCCAGTTCAAGTTAAAATTTTACCTTTAACTGAAAGGAACTTAAATTATGCAAATAGTATATTTAAAAAATTAAGAGATGATGGTATTAGAGTTGAGATCGATGAAAGAAATGAAACATTAGGAGAAAAAATTAGAAATGCTCAAATGGAAAAGATTTCATATATGTTGATAGTTGGTGATAAAGAAGAAAAAGAAAAAACTATTTCAGTCAGATGTAGAGACGGGAAAAGTCTTGAAAATGATAGCCTTGAAGATTTTATTAGGATAATCAAAAAAGAGATTGAAGAAAAACTAATAAACTGATACAATTCTAATCTGAATTTAAATTTAAATTGAAAGGCTTTAATAATTACTGGCGATTAAACGAGAGAATTCCTGCTACAACCTTAAGAGTTTTAGACTCAGAAGGTAAACAAATAGGGGTTATTTCGAAGGATAAAGCGATAAAATTGGCAAAAGATGGCGGAGTTGATTTAGTTGAAATTGCACCAAACGCAGAGCCACCTGTAGCTAAAATTATTGAATTTAGTAAATTTAAATATCAAGAAGAGAAAAAACTAAAAGAAGCTCAGAAGAAAAGTAAACCTTCTGACATTAAGGAATTAAGGTTTACACCATTTATAGGTGAAGGGGATTATCAGACAAGACTAAGAAGAATGGATGAGTTTTTGAAGGATAAAAATAAAGTAAAATTAGCAGTTTATTTTAAGATTAAACAGTTAGGTAGTAAACAGTTTGGATATAATATTTTTACGAGAGTGTTAAAAGATTTAGGAGATGGAATTAACATTGATATGAAACCAAAATTCCTTGGAAGGAATTTGTTAATGATAATTTCACCAACAAACACATATGGGAAAACAAAAGACAAAGAGGTTACTGACAAATAGAATAAGAATTACCAAAAACGGTAAAGTCTTAAGAAGAAAAGCTTTTAAAAGGCATCTTAACGCTGGTAAAAGTAAGAGTAGACTTTCAAGACTTAAAAGGATGACTCCTGTTAAAAGAGTCTTAGCTAGAAAACTTAGAAAATATTTAGGAAAAGTTAATAAAAAGGCATATAAAGCCAAAGTAACAAAATAATATGGCAAGAGTAAAAAGTTTAGCTAGTATCAAACATAAAAGGATTAAGAAACTTGCAAAAGGCTATCATGCGGCAAGATCTAGAAGATTTAAACAAGCCAACGAAGCAGTTATGCATGCTGGTGCATATGCATTTCATGGAAGAAAACTAAAAAAGAGAGATTTAAGAGCTCTTTGGATTGTAAGACTAGGAGCTGCAGCAAAAAATCTAAACACTTCATATTCAAGATTGATTGCAAACCTAAAAGCAGCAAAGATTGAACTTGATAGAAAAGTACTTTCAGACATCGCAATTAAAAATCCTAGTGTTTTCGAAAAAATTGTAAAAGAAGTTAGCTTTACCTCCAAGAAATAATAGGGGGTAACATGCAAATTTTGTTAACCTCCTAGAAAAGGAGGTTTTTTTATTAGATAATGATTAAATATGAAAGAAGACATAATTAATTCAAAAAATCAGGCAATTGCCCAAATTAATGAAATTGATAATTTAAATGATCTAGAACAAATTAGAATTGAATTATTTGGTAGAAACGGAAAAATAACTAACACAACTAAAGAACTTAAAAACTTAAGTGACGAAGACAAAAAACAAATAGGAATATTAATAAACGAAGTTAAAAATACTTTAGAAAAAGTAATAGCTGATAAAAAGAATGATTTAAAAGTTAATTTTAGAGAATGGTTTGATCCAACAATCCCAGTAAAAATCAAAAAAGTCGGACATCTTCATCCTACTTCAATTGTTATCTTGGAAATGACAGAAATATTTAAAAATCTAGGATTTTCGATCATGGAAGGACCTGAAATTGAATCAGATCATTATAACTTTGAGCTTCTTAATTTGCCAAAAGATCATCCAGCAAGATCATTGCAAGACGTTTTATATATTGAGGAACCAGAAACACTACTTAGAAGTCATACTTCATCTGTCGAAACAAGGTCAATTGAAAAACTCAAACCTCCATTTAGAGTAGTAGTTGCCGGAAAATGTTATAGATTTGAAAATGTTAATGCCAGCAACAATGCAATGTTTTATCAATTTCAAGGGTTTGCATTACAAAAAGGTATTTCAATGACAGACTTGAAAGGAACGCTTTTTTCTTTCGTAAAAAGTTATTTTGGAGAAGAACGTAAAATTAGATTTAGATGTAAATATTATCCCGAAGTTGAACCAGGAGTAGGACTTGATATAGATTGTAAATTTTGTGATCAAAAAGGTTGTAGTGTTTGTAAAGGCAGAGGTTGGATAGAAATGTTAGGAGCAGGTATGATTCACCCTCAAATTTTGAAAAACTTTGGTTATAATCCAAAGAAAATTAGCGGGTTTGCATTCGGTATGGGACTTGATCGAATAGTAATGGATAGATTTAAAATAAATGATATAAGAAGTTTGTATAACGGGGATATTAGATATTAATAAATTAATATCTTAAATAAAAAATTATAAGCAAAGCTTGAAATTAAAAAATTATGAAAGTACCACTTAATTGGCTTAATAAATTAGTAGAAGTACCTAAAGATGTCAAAAAGTTAACTTCTGATTTAACTATGGTTGGACATATGCTTGATAAAATTGAGACAAAAAATAGCGAAACAATTCTAGACTTAGAGCTTCGAGGAAATAGAGCAGATTGTTATAGCATCTTAGGTATTGCAAGAGAAGTTTCTGCAATTTACAAAACAAAATTAAAAAACATTCCAATCATAACTGTTAAAAAGATTAAAGAGTTAAAAAATATTAATTTAGATATTCAAACCCCACTTGTAAAAAGAGTTGGAATGATTGAAATAAAAAACATTAAAATTACAAAATCCCCTAAATGGTTATCAGACAAGTTAATTGCCTATGGATTAGAATCAAAAAATAACATTGTTGATCTTACAAATTACGTGATGATTGAGACGGGAGAACCAATGCACGCATTTGATTTAGACAAAATTGGTAATAGTTTAGAAATTAGACTAGCTAAAGATGGAGAAAAAATTATTACTTTTATGGATGCCAATATAACACTTACAAAAGATGATTTAGTTTGGACAAAAGGAAATGAGATTCTATCTGTTGCTGGATCAATTGGAGAAAAATATCATTCAATAGTGAGTGATACAAAAAATATTTTACTAGAAGCTGCAAATTACGACAGGGCAAATATCAGAAAAACTGTATATAGACACAATTTGCTAACAGATGCAGGAATTAGACATGAAAAAGAACTTGACCCAAATATGGTTGATTTTGCAATCTCTAGATTTTTATACTTCGTCAAGAAGTACAATTGGGGAGAATTTACTCCTGAAATGTATGATTATTATCCAAAAGAAATTAAACCGTGGAAGGTTCATCTAGATTTTGCTTATTTAAATAATTTTAGTGGACTAACTTTAAATTTTAATGAAATAAAAAATATTTTACTAAATCTTCAATTTGAAATCATAAAAAAGGACAAATTAGGTATAGATGTCTTAGTACCAACCCATAGAACTGATGTAACACTTGAGGAAGATTTGATTGAAGAAATTGTTAGAATTTATGGATACGACAAAATTCCAACTAAAACTTTATCTTTGGAAATTCCAAAAAATATTACACCAAATTATATTATTCAGGAAGATAAATTAAGACAATCTGCAATTTCAGTTGGGTTTGATGAAAATATCAGTTTATCTTTTGTAAGAGAAAAATATAAAGATACTAACGTTACTATTATTAATCCACCATCTCCTGATACTAAATATTTAAGAAACAGTCTTTTTCCTAATTTATTAGATTCTGCAAAAAAAATAGTCAACGAAAGAGGAGAATTCGTACAACTTTTTGAAATTGGTAAAATTTATTTTAAAGAAAAAAATAATTATATTGAAAAAAGGAAAATTGGTTTTATTTATTGGTCAAAAGAAAAAAATAGTTTTAGTGATTTTAAATCCCTGATTTTAACTTTCTTTAATAAAATAGATATTAAAAACCCAGATTATGTCAGTGAAATATTAAATTTTAATTTTACAAATTCTTACATATTAAAATTAAATAATAACCAAGTAGGTTTTGGTGGAATGCATGATTTTTTATATTACGTTGAAATAGATTTAGATAGTATTTTAGGTAAAGAAAATAAATACAAAATTAATCTTTGGGTAAAATTTCCACCACAAATTGAAGATTTAACTTTGATTATTCCTGAAAAAACTTACATAGGTGAGATAATTCATTCAATTAAACAAACAAATAAATATATTAATGATGTAGAATTAGAAGATATTTTTGAAAATAGTTATACTTTTAGAATTTGGTATCAACATCCTGATAAAACTTTGGTAGATAAAGAAGTGGAAAAAATAAGAAATGAAATTATAATGACCTTAAAACAAAAATTTGGAATTACAATAAAAAATTAACAACCTTCAGTTGTCGCAGCTAAAATTTCATTTTGTCCACTATTTATCCAAAAAATAACCTTTCCATTTTTCTTAAGTAACTCTGAAAGACACGGTTCATTAACTTTTTTTTCAAATCTATTAATTGCATCCGTTAATTTATTGGGCTTAACTTGCCTCCAATCAGGAGAAATCACACTATGACGAAGAACCTTTCCATCTGGCCCGATAGATACATCAACTTTAGTTGAAATCCTTGTATAATCAAGTTTTTCTTTCACCTAACTTATTATAAACCATCAAGTCAAGGGGTCGGCGAAGGAGTAAGATTCCAAAGTGAATTTATTCCAATATCTATAATTCTGTCTGATTCATGGCCATCCTTATCTTTTGCTTTAGCTCTTAATTTATGAACTCCATCAGTTAAAGTTAAGCTATGTTCATATGGAGGTCCTGTAAATGTTCTTGCCTTTACTCCATCAACTTCAAGTTCTATTTGGATAATATCACTTGTAGAATTGGCGTTAATTCTAACTGTAAAAGTATTTGGTAAATTTGATGTTCTATCAGTTGGATAACTAAATTCAACATTAACTGGATTAGTTGTACCACAAAATTCAGTAGGAGGATGATATTTAATATCTGACTGACCATTAATCCAAGTTAAAATCGCCTCCTGCCATTTATTTACTCCTCCAGATTTTGCTAATGGATCTTCTTCTTTAATCACAAAAAATTCTTTTGTATCATAATTTCCACCTGAAATATCAGAAGGAGTAGCTAATTTTCCATCGTTTTTACATACTTTTAGATTTAAATGGATATCATCGTTTCCAGGTTCTGATCCTTTGGCAAAAATCTCAAATCGAGAAACAAATCCATCATGCGCTTTTTTACCTGACATACTATCAACCTCAATTGTTTCAATTCCTGACGGAACTTCAAAATTAACAACCGGTAATTCCTTTAATGATTCAAGTAAAACTTGTCTCCAAATAGGAGAAGCACCCGAAACTCCTGATGCAACATTTAACATTGGTGAATTATCATTATTTCCAACCCAAACACCAACAGCAATCTGTGGATTTCCTCCAATTGTCCAATTATCTCTTTTATCATTTGTTGTCCCAGTTTTCACCGCAATTTGTCTTCCTGGAATATTAAGAAGTGAATTTGTACCAAAAATATCTTTTCTAGCTTCATTGTCAGACAATATATTATCAATTAAATAAGCCTGCTCTGGGGTCAATACTTTTTTACCAAGTTTTGGTTTTATTTCTTCCAAAACTTTACCATCACTACTTTCAACTCTTAAAATCGCAATTGGTTCAACTTTCGATCCACCATTAAAAAAAACTGAATAGGCATCTGTTAACTCCAAAAGTCTTACTTCACCACCACCTAAGGTTAATGAAAGTCCAACTCTTGCCAAGGTTTCATCAGTTGGTGGGAGAGAATTAATTCCCATTTCATACGAAGTTTCCAATACATCCTTTATACCAACCAAGGCAATTACCTTAACTGCTGGAATATTTATTGAATTACCTAGTGCATATCTTAATTGAATTGGACCTCTATATTTCCCATCGTAATTTACTGGATTATAATCAGGAAGTCCTTCACCACCTGGAAATGTCGTTGGTACATCCATAAGCATGGTAGACGATGTGTAACCTTCTTTAAAGGCTGTTACATATGTAAAAGGCTTGAATGATGATCCAGGTTGTCTTAAGGCAACAGTTACATTTACTTGTCCATCATAATTAGGATCATCAAAACGTTTTGAACCAACCATGGCTAAAATTTCTCCAGTCGAAGGACTCATTACAACTACGCCGCCATTCGTTATCCTTTGTTTTTCAACTTTGGCTATTTCATCAGCAACAATTTGCTGGGCTTTTTCCTGAAGATCTAAATCAAGTGTGGTTGTAATCTTTAAACCTCCTTGTTCAACAACTTTTTCACCATACCTTTCCTCTAAAATCTTTTGTACATATTGAACAAAATGAGGAGCTTTAAATGAAGAACCCTTAGCTTCAAACTTAACATTAGGAAGTTCTGCTAAGCTTGCTTCTTCTTGATCTTTAGTTATAAACCCATCTTCTCTCATTCTTCTTAATACATTTATAGTTCTATCTATATAGGCTTTTGGTGTTGATGAATAAGGAGAATACTTTGAAGGGATCTGAGGAAGTCCTGCTAGAATTGCTGATTCTATTAAATTTAAATCTTTGGAAGGTTTTCCAAAATAAGTTTCTGCTGCTGTTTCAACTCCCCACAAATTACCACCATAAGGGGCTTCATTAAGATACATTTGTAAAATTTGATCTTTTGAATATTTTCTTTCAATTTGTACAGCCAGAATAAATTCTTTAATTTTTCTAACAATACTTCTTTCAGAAGTTAGTAATACATTTTTAACTAATTGTTGGGTTAAAGTTGAACCACCTTGAGCAGAACCTCTGGTAAAAATTCTTGATAGTCCTCTAATTGTTCCTAAAATGTCAAAGCCTTGATGTTTATAGAAATTTTTATCTTCAATTGCAATTGTTGCTTGTTTTAAATAAAGGGGGATATCGTCAATTGCAACCGGAGTTCTTCTTTGATCAGAATAAATATCGTAAAGTACCTTTCCATTTCTATCCAATATTTTAGTTGAAAAACCTTCTCTTCGAATGACTTTATCAGGAGAAGGAAGATTAAAAGCCATCAAGGGTAAAATTACAAAAGAAGCTAAAAAGAAAAGAATAATTCCTAGAAATCCAAGTTTTGCAAACTTAGCCAAATTTCTTGATTTTTGTAAACCAAATACCTTTCTTCTTCTATCTCTCCACATATGATCATTGTAACAAAGAGAGATACTTTTATCTATATTTGCTTATATTAATTATTAAATTATAATAATACTTAACATATATGAATAACATTGAAGAAGTATTAACAAGAGGTGTACAACAAGTACTGCCTGATAAAAAAGAATTAACTTTATTAATGGCAAAGGAAAAAATAAAGCTTTATCAAGGATTTGATCCATCGGCTCCATCACTTCACCTTGGTAATTTTGTTGGATTAATGAAACTTAGGCAATTTCAAAAATTAGGACATGAAGTTATTTTTTTAGTTGGAGACTTTACTGGAATGATAGGGGATCCTACTGATAAACTTACAGCACGTAAAAAACTAACAAGAGAACAAGTATTGGAAAATGCAAAGGTTTGGAAGGAACAAGCATCAAAAGTATTAGATTTTGATGGTGAAAATCCAGCTAAAATAATGTTTAATTCAGAATGGTTAGACAAACTTAGTTCAAAAGATTTAATCGAAGTTTCTTCAAATTTGACACATCAGCAAATGATCGAAAGAGATATGTATCAAGAGAGAATTAAAAAAGGCGAAGTAATTTATTTTCATGAACTTCTTTATCCAATATTTCAAGGATATGATTCAGTAGCAATGGATGTTGATCTTGAAATTGGAGGGAATGATCAGTTATTTAATATGATGATAGGAAGAACTTTAATGAAAGCAATAAAAGGTAAAGAAAAATTTGTTTTAACCACCAAACTTTTGGTTGACAAAAAAGGTAAAAAAGTAGGAAAAACTACAGGAAACGCTTTATTTTTAGATTCTAAACCAGAAGATTTTTATGCAGGTATTATGAGCTTCCCAGATGAAGTAATATTTTTAGGTTTCGAACTACTAACAGAAACTAATCTTGATGGTATTGAAGAAAAAATTAAAAATAATCCAATGGAAGAGAAAAAAAGACTTGCTTTTGAAATTGTAAAGTTTTTGTGGGGTGAAAAGAAAGCTTCCGATTCAACCTTAACTTTTGAAAATAATTTTCAAAAAAAAGACCCTGAATTTATAAATGAAATTAAAATTAAAGAAAACTTAGCTGAAACTATCGCACCGTTTACAAATCTTAAATCATCGTCTGATGCCAAGAGACTAATTCTACAGGGTGGAGTTTCAATTAATGATAAAGTTGTAACATACTTAAATTACAAAATCAAAAAAGGTGATAATATTAAAATTGGCAAAAAGACATTTGGTAAATTAATATGATTACAAAAAAACAAAAGAAAGTATTTACAGTTTTAGCAATAATTGCAGGTTTGGCACTACTAGCAGGTTCTGTACTACCTTTTATTGCATATCTTAGATGAAACTAACTGATTCAGTTTCAATCCTACCTTTTGTAGGCCCAAATTATGAAGGAAAATTAGCTAGACTTGATGTTTTAACAATTGAAGATCTTTTACTTCATATTCCAAATAGATATTTAGATTTTTCTAAAGTCACCGATATCTCTAATGTGAAAATAGGGGAGATTATAACAATTGTGGGAAACATTTCTTCTTTAAAAAACCAAATAACAAAATCTGGTAAAAGAATGCAAATAGGCCAAGTTGAAGATTCAACTGGAAAAATTACAATTGCTTGGTTTAACCAACCATTTTTAATTTATACAATTCCTGCTGGCACAAAAATTGCAGTTTCAGGTGAAGCTTCTTGGTTTGCAGGAAAACCTGCTTTTTTTTCACCACAATTTGAGAAAATAGAAGAAGGCAAAGATACCCTTCACACAGGAAGACTTGTAGGAATATATTCGGAAACCGCAGGACTTTCATCTAAATGGTTAAAATCAAGAATCAAATATACTCTAGACAATATCGAAAATAATTTAGATGAATTTCTACCAAAAGAAATTATTAAGAAATACTTATTAGTTGATTATAAAAAAGCAATTTTTGACATTCATTTTCCTGAAACAGTTAATTCATATGTTAAAGCTAAAGAAAGACTTGCTTTTAATGAACTTTTAAATTTACAACTTGAAGCAAAGAGAAGAAAACAGATTTTACAAAAGAAAAAAACTAATAAACTAACTGTTGATAAAAAAGAAGTTGATGATTTTATCAAAAATTTACCATTTAAATTAACAAATTCACAAACAAAAGTAGTAGATGAAATATTAACTGATCTTACAAATGATATTCCTATGAATAGGCTTTTACAGGGAGATGTTGGTAGTGGTAAAACAGTTGTTTCCGCAATTGCTGCTTTAGTCACTATTTTAAATGGCTTACAAGTAGTTTTAATGGCACCAACTCAAATTTTAGCTAACCAACATTATGAAACTATAAATAGTTTATTTAATAATTTAAAAATAAGAATTGCACTAATTACTGGAACCAAAATTAAAAAGGATATAGGAAGAGTTGATATTTTTATTGGAACTCACGCGCTACTTACTAAAACTAAATTATTTGAAAAGTTGGGGCTTATTGTAATTGATGAACAACATAAATTTGGAGTAAAACAAACAGAAATCTTAACAAAATCTTCAAAAAATAAAAGTCCACATATTTTGACTATGACAGCAACCCCAATTCCAAGAACTATTGCTTTAAATATGCTTTCGGATATGGATCTTTCAACTTTAAACGAAATTCCAATTGGTAGAATTCCAATTAAAACTTGGCTAGTTCCAAATGAAAAAAGAAAGAATGCCTATGATTGGATTGGTTCACAAATTAAAGAATTTGGGTCCCAAGCTTTTGTGGTCTGTCCTTTGGTTGAAGATTCTGAAAAAGAAACAATGAAAGATGTAAAAGCTGTTAAATCTACTTTTATAGAACTGGAGCACATATTTTCTAAATTTAAATTAGGACTTCTTCATGGAAAACTTAAAGAATCAGAGAAAAATAAAATACTTGATGATTTTAAAAAGAAAAAACTTAACATTTTAGTAACAACCCCAGTTGTTGAAGTTGGAATTGATGTTCCTAACGCAACTATTATGTTAATTGAAGCATCAGATAGATTTGGTCTAGCCCAACTTCATCAACTAAGAGGAAGGGTGGGTAGGGGAGATAAACAGTCTTATTGTTTACTCTTTACAGAAAATGAATCAGAAAGGGTAAGTCAAAGATTAACAGCTCTAACAACCACATCATCAGGGTTTGAACTTGCTGAACTTGATTTATCTTTAAGAGGTCCTGGAGAAGTATTAGGAATTAAACAACATGGATTCGGTAACTTAAAAATTGCTAGTTGGTCTGATACAAAACTTATTAGAATTTCTTCAGAAGTTGCTAATAAATTGATATAATTGACTTATATGTTTGAAAACTATATTGCTAGAAGAGAAGATTTGCTTGCAATTGAAAAGGCACTAGATATTCTTTGGAACCCAAAACTAAATTATGTTTTTAAATATAAAGAAAGAATAGAAAATATTCCAGTAATTAGTTTTGACTCAAAATATGTTTACCTTTGGACCTTTGACAAAAATTTAAACTTAGAAAAAATTTCGATAAAAAATCGCAGTTATAATTTATATAAATTACCACATAATATTAATAAAATAATAGATCTTGATCAAATAGGATGGCGTTCAGGAATTTATATTAAAGATATAAAAAATCTTTTAAAGAAAAATACAAAAAAAGTAATCAATGGACCATGTGGGGGATTATTAACTCCGTTTACAGAGATACATAAAAAATATTATAAAATAACCAAAGATCCATATTTTACAAAAGAAAGTTATTATGCAACTATTTTGCATGAGTTTGGACATGTTTATTGGGATAGTTATAAACTTTGGTGGCCTTCAGATAAAAAAGAAAATCTTAGTTTTCTAAAAACTGCGAAAAGTTATTACATAAAAGATAATATATCAACCAAAACTAATATTATTTTCCCAAATCCAAGATTTGCCTCTGAAATATTTGCATTTTGTACAGAATACTCAGCCAGTAAAATTTTTTGGCCAGAACATATTAAATACTTTGATAAGTTTGCAATTCCTCGAATAGAAAAAATGATTTTAGAGGAAAAAATCAAAGATCTTAATGTGCAAGATTCATCTCTTGAAGCCAATATAAACCCACATGATTATGCTCTAGTTGCAGGAAAGACACTACTTACCCAATCTCTAAAAAACTGGGTGAGTATTCTTATTAAACCCCTAAGACTCACTTAACCAGGATAACAAGGTGGTCTTGGAAATGGTCTTGGTGGCTCCGGTGCTTTACCATTTGGATAGCAAGGCAGTGTATCCGGACCACATGGCCCCAATGCTGGTCGACAATTGTTGGGATAACAATCCGTATTTGGTCTGCAAGCCGCATTCGGCGGGCAATCATTTGGCGGACAACCACCTACTTTTGCCGGTGTAACCAAAACAATTTCTGGTTCTAAGTTAAGTTCAGCTTTCATTTATTTCTTCACCCCCTTCCAATATATTAATATAAATTGGTTTATGTTCAAGATCTAATTTCCAGTATCCTTTTCCCCATTTACCTTCATATGGGTTATAAGCACATTTTGGATATGGAGCGGTTAAATATTCTCCTACATTTTGATTTGTTCCAAGAGAAGAAGGTCTACAATCGGTACAGCAATATCGATACTCACAGTCCTTACAGACTTGCACACAATCTTTTGTATTTTGCCAAACTTTTATTAGTCTATTGCCATCAACTATTTCAGCCAGTGATTTTTCTAAAACATTTCCAACTATCTGATCTCTAGAGAATACGCAGGGTAAGACATCTCCATTATCAGTTATTGCAATCTTTCCAGACAAACAACTATTGTTTGATAAATTTCGAGCCAACATATCTTTATTAATACTAAAATTTGGAGAAGCCATGACACCATGTTTTAAAAGTGAATCGTTACTCGGCAGTAGATTAAGATTATCCCCTCTACCGTTTTGCCTTAATACATCAAGTCGTTTATGAGAAAATCCCATTTTGTCTATAAATCTTTGAGTTTCTTCGGCACTAGTCTCATTTTGTTTCATTAGAACAGTTTCAACTCTTGTTGGAATACTTGCTTCCTTAAGCATTTCTAGTGCTTCCATTGTTTTTTTATGGCTTCCTCTTGTTCTGGTAATTCTATCGTGTATCTCAGGTTCAATTGAATAAAGAGAAATTGCAATATTAACTCCCAAGTCTTTTATTCGATTAATCATTTCTCGAGTAAGTAAAGTTCCGTTTGTAAATATTTCAATAAATTTAAAACCTATTTCTTTTGCATATTCGGCAAGATCTAAAACAGATTCTCCTTTTTCTCCTCTATACAAGAACGGCTCGTCACCTATAAATTGACAAGTTTCGCAACCTAAATCGTGAACATTTTTTATTTGACTTTTCCATTGTACAAAACTTAATTTTTCCTCCTTTTTTAAATTTGAATTGTCAAAAGAATGAAATTTATCCAATCCTTTTCTATAGGTTGGTGGCATAAAATCTCCATAACAATGAAGACAATTCTCGTTACAAGCTTTTGATACTATTTCAAACCACGCAAATTGCAAACTTGGTACATACGTCAACTCATTCAACATGGACTTTTCTTTGTCAGTATTGGTTGTACACAAATTCATATCTCTTAATTTTTCCCAAAAGAATGAATTGTCTGTTTTACCAGTTAAGATATTCCTAGCACTATTATTTAACGAGTAAACATTCCCAGAATTTATATCATATAATGCACAATTATTATAACCTTCGACCAATAAAACTCCGGATTTTAAAACGTATTTATCAGAAAAAAGAAGTTCTTTTATTTCTGGTTCATATTCGGAAGACATCTTTCAACCATTATATATCCAGTGTCAAGAATTCTTAATAATTGACAATCTTCTTTTCAAATTGGTTATTTTAATTTTTGAATTTTTGTATTAAAATCATTAATTATATGGCACCACTTCCAAAGAAAAAACATAGTCATGGTAGAACTGCAATGAGAAGAAGCACATTTAAAGCTTCTATCTCTGCAATTTCTAAATGTCCTTCTTGTGGAAAACTTCGAGAACCTCATAAAGCTTGTCCTCATTGTGGACACTATAAATGAAAACAGCTACTGACCCAAGACATCAAAAAAGAAGACTTGCAGTAAAATTTCTTTTTGCAGAAAGTTTTACTCCTCAAAAGAATCTTCCTGAGATTGTTTTAAAAATTAAAAAACAAACCAAAAAAATAAATAAAATAATTGTTGATTCTGCTCCTACCTGGCCAATTGAAAAAATTAATAAAATAGACCTTGCTATATTACACCTTGCTATTTATGAACTTTTAAATGAAGATACACCACCTAAAGTTGTTATTGATGAAGCTGTTGAACTTTCCAAAGAATATGGTGCTGAGTCAACTGGACCTTTTGTAAATGGAGTATTAGGAACTGTATACACAAAATTTATTGAAAAGAAATGACAGATCCAATTACATTAAAAACTATTTTTAAAAATGAAAATCTTTATCTTCAAGCGTTAACGCATAGATCCTGGGTTAATGAAAACATAGGTGTTAGAGGAACCAATGAAAGACTGGAGTTTTTAGGTGACGCAATTTTAGAATTTGTTGTTTCTAAAGAATTATTTATTAAATTCCCCGAAAAAGAAGAGGGATACCTAACTGCGCTTCGTGCAAATTTAGTAAACACTAAAAATCTTTCAGAACTTGCAGGAAAAATTGGATTAGGTTCTGAAATCTTTCTTTCAAAGGGCGAGGAAGAAGGTGGGGGAAGAAATAATTCATCACTTTTAGCTGACACAGTTGAAGCAATAATTGGAGCTTTGTTTATGGACCAAGGAATATCGACGGCAGAAGAATTTATTAAGGAAAATATATTAATAGATGTTAATAAGAAAATAAATTCTCCACTTAAAGATCCAAAAAGTTTGTTGCAGGAAAAAGTACAATCAAATAAATTACCAGCTCCAAAGTATCAAGTTATAACTGAGGAAGGACCAGATCATAATAAAAACTTTACTATTGAAGTAATAATTAATGGAAAACCAATTGCTAAAGGCACTGGAAAAAATAAATCAGAAGCTGAACAAAATGCCGCGGAAAAAGCTTTACTTGAAATAAAGTAAAGTAAATAATAAAGCTTACGTATTGTTAAAACAATCTCAATAAGTTAAAATAGACTCTTAATATGTCAGTATCAATAAAATTATCAAGATTTGGAGCAAAAAACAATGCATTCTATCGTATTGTTGCAGTTCCAACTAGAAGTAAAAGAGACGGAAAATCTCTTGAAATAATTGGTTCATATGATCCTCATCAGAAAAAAACTGTGATTGACAAGAAAAAATTTGATAAATGGGTAGCAAATGGGGCAATTGTTACTGGTGGAGTTAAAAAAATACTTAAGTAAGTATTTATTGAATTAAACTAATAAATAATAAAGATATGAAAGAATTATTAGATTTTATAATTAGAAACATTTTAGGTAAGGATTCTAAATTTGAAATTACTGAAGAGGATGATGGTTCAATTGTTAAATTAACTGTTAAAACAGCAGAAGATGAAGGTGGAATGGTTATTGGAAAACAAGGTAAAGTAATTAAAGCAATTAGAAACATTTTAAGAATTAAGGCAACTTTAGAAAAGAAAAAGATAATACTTCTTGTTAACCCCGTTGCTGAACAATCTTAATTTTTTAAAAAAATATATTTTAATTAAAAGGATCTTCTTTGGCGATATCACTAAATGGAGCTGGTATGACAAATTGGGGAGGTGAAAACGTAGAAATTTCTTTTAAGGTTAATAATTCATCATTTGTTAAATCAGTAACTGGAGATGTTATAGATGGGATTCTTTTAGGAAGTTCTCCTGAAAAAACACTAATTGTAGTAGATGCTTTTACCACACCATCTAACTTACTAATGCTAACCTTATCTACCTTCATTAAAGGTAATAATTTAGAAAATAAACCTAAATAATCATAGATTGCTTGTTCATTTCCTTCTACATCAAATGAGATTGTGGCTTTTGAGACTCCATCTTTTTCTTGAATTACGCTTCCAGTTCTTAAGTTTGAAATAATTAAACCCAATGCTCCTGCTTGAGATTTAACTTGACTCATCCCATAAATTGCAATTCCTTTTTCGGGAAGTGCAAAATCAATAGATGTAAGATCTATTGGTATTACTTTTGTAACATTTTGCAAAATACTTACCTTTGTAGCTAACAATTTTTGATTTTTTTTGCTTTCAGTTAATTTTGTTTTGATAGAATTAATTTGTCCGAATCCAAAATACACCGAGCCGACAAGTAAAGCTATTACAATTACAAAAATTGCCAAAGGTTTAATCATAAATTTTGATTCTTGCGAAATAAATTTAGATGTATCTCCTATAACAAACTTATTTATTTCTGGGTTTATTTTATCCATATATTATTTACTATTAAAAATAAAGCTTGTTAAAAATCCTGACGTTGGATTAAATCCAAGTGAGGATAAAATTATTTTTCCATAATCTTTTAAATTAGCTACGGATTCAAGTATGGAAGTTAACGAAGTAGAATTTCCAGAAATTAAAGATACTTCAGTTTTAGACGATCCAATACTAACTTCAGTAAATGCAGAATCAGAAGAAACTGATACTATTTCATTTATTTTTTTAAACCGATTAATTTCATTTTCTGCAGAATCAAGTGATTTAACATATGCAATTTTCCCAAGTTTATCTTTTACTAAAATTAATTTTTGCTCACTTTTTTCAAGTGATGATATTTCATTTTTTAAAGACGCTACCGAACTATTTACTTTTTTCAATTCAATCGAATAAAATACAAATAAGGTGATTGCAGAAATAGTTAAAAGAATTAAAGATATAACTCCTAAAATAGATAATTTATTTAGAACTTTTACAAATTTTAAAGATCCGGCAGGAACTGCCATTTCTGTTGGTATTAAATTTATTTTTCTAGCAAGCATATAAATAAAAAATTACCCTTCTAACATTGCTAAACCAACTGCTGTCCCATAAATAGAAATATAAGGGGCAAGACTTTTGGAGGTTTCAGGGTCAACTGCAACTTTATTAAATGGATTGCCCGAGACTGTTTCAAGACCTAGTACTTCGGTTAAGTAAGATACTAACTCTGGAGTTAAAGATGATCCTCCTGAAATAATAATTGTTGTGGGTGCTTCTTCTTTTTCTTCACTTTGAAAAAAATGAATTGCTTTTTTAATTTCATCTGTAACCATTTTAAATATTGGTTCTAGCGCAATTTTTACTTTTCCTTCAAGTTGTGTTCCTGAAAGACCATATGTCTTTTTGTATTCTTCTGCTTGTTGCATATTAATTCCTAAAGACTGTGAAACTGCTCTAGTAAATGTTTCACCTGCTACAGGAATTGACCTTGTAAAAATTACTTTTGAATCTCTGGTTATTGCCATATCCACAGATGATGCCCCTAAATCTAATAATAGTGATACGCCTTTCTCAGGTGAAATACTTCGAGCGAGAGCAGTTAACTCAGTTTCAGCTGAAACTGGAGTTAAACCTGCTAAACGGACAATCTTAACATATTTTTCAACAACTACTTTTGGAGCTGCGACTAAAAGTACTGAAGTTGAAGCAGTAGTCTCATTTTTCGATAGTATCGAGTACTGAATAATTGCTTCATTAATTGGAATTGGAATATATTGTTCAGCTTCCCATTTAATAGCAGAGTTAACCTCCTCATCTGAAAGTAGGGGAAACTTAATAACTCTTGTAAAGACTAATGGCTCAGGTAGGGCAATATTAACTTCCTTTGAAGTAATTCCAATTTGTTTAATAATCTTTTTTAAAATCAAAGAAAGTGCTACAAAATCTTTCTCTTCAGTCATTTTATCAGGGGAAAGACCAGTGTAACCCACAGCACCTGAGGATTTTAGTTGGAATTTTCCAACTGATCCTACTAGCTCTACTATTTTTATACTTTTTGATCCAATGTCTATTCCAACCATGGGCAGATTTATTTTTTTCTATTTTGTCAAAAACAAACTTTGTTTATTTAGTTATCCCTGACGAACTAAAAATTGCATTTTCAAAAATTGTAGGTGCAATAGGGTGAAGTTGGTAAACTTCAATACTCCTATTTGCATCCCCAAACTTTCCATCGGATTCAATTTTTACCCCTTGAGAAGGTAATATTGAACCAGTGGAAGAAACATCAATTCCTATTTTATGTGCAACAGTATCATTATACAAAATTTTTACGGTTGCGTATCGTAGTATTCCTGGAGTTGCCCATCCGGCGATTCCCAATCCTCCTGCAGGTGATAATTCAATAGTAGTGTAATACTTAAAACTTTCTTCATTAATAGTACAAACACCAGTTGAAGCACTATTAAAATTATTGGCTCTACTAACTGGGTCAAGGGTGGCTCTTGCAACTCTAATTTTTGTCAAATCATTAGCTGCAGTTGTGTAGTAAACAGTAAATTCAACAGCTGGTACTGGTCCTGTTACAGTTCCTGAATCTCCCCAACAAAGTTTGACAGATCTTCCTGAAAAACAAGTCTCATCTGTACAACCTAAAGTACCATTATTATTATGGCCAATAAACCAAAATGTCGCAAATTCTCCAGACTTAAGGCTAATAGGGTAAACAACCGTAGAAGATCCCACAGCAAAGTCAATAACAGAAGTGTTAAATGTTGCATCATCAAAAGCACCGTTTTGAGCACTTCCTATAACCAAAGCTCTTTCAATTCCAGCTTCAGCAGCGGAAAAAGCCCTCAGAGAATTTTCTTCTTTTGTAGAAAGAGAAATATCAGTAATTGAACGGGATACAACAAACATAACAACAATTAAAACAACAGATAAAGAAAGAAGAACAATTAAAACAGCCTGACCTTTTTGATTTTTAAATTTCATTCTTATATAAATATAACACAACAATGGTCAAAAAGTCATTATGTTATAATTATAGATAATAATAAGAAATTAAGATTAATATTAATTTCTAATATTTGTATTAGATATTATTAAACTGGTTTTAACAAGAATGGACATGAAAAACGACAGAGATATTCAAGGTCCGGAGAGTAGTGAACAAAATTTCAATTTTCAATTGAAGCCTGGTGTTTATGAATATGGACATAACGGAAGAAATTCCTTCAATTTAATCCTGATCCTTTCCCTTGCAGCTGGTAGCGGTACAACAAAAAGTAATGATTTTGTAGAAAAAGGAACAACTAAACACAATGGCTTAAACAAGATGCAAATTGTTTCTCCAATTGATCCATTAAATAATATGCTTATTACTACACAAAGCCAAAAACCCGATACTACTTTTGTTATTGAAAAACCAAATCCCATACCAAAAAATCTGAATATTGATGTTGTAGGTATGGAACCAAGTAAAGGAGTGGATTCTTTAATTTTCTCAACTCCAAGCATCTTATTTAAAACTGTCGATACAACACACCCCATAGAAGAAGGATATTTATTACAGGAAGTTGAACCTAATTTAATTAGACTAATTGATTTAAATGGATTACTAGAAAGTGGATTTAATTTCCCTGTTTTAAATTCCGAAATTAGAGTTCATTCACTAATGAAAGATGATTTAATTGATTTAATTAATAAAGCCCAAAGTGATGGAATTAGTATTTATGTTCGAAGTGGTTACAGAAATTATTGGGAACAACAATATGCTCTAAATAAAGTAAATGGGGATACAAGTAAAGTTTCTCTACCAGGTCAGTCACAACATCAAACCGGTTTAGCAATTGATTTTTCAACACCAGAAAATGAACATTCTATTGGTCTATACTCAGGTTTCGAAAACACAAAAACTGGAAAATGGCTTGTAGAAAATTCATGGAAATTTGGGTATATACAATCGTATGTCAATGGGCATGATGGAATTGACCCCCTAGCAGAACCGCATCATTATTTATATGTCGGACTAGAAATTGCAAAAATGTATCACGAACTCAAGGATATGGGTTGGAAAGGTGATATTATTGATTTACAACAAATATTTTCCCTTGCAGTAGACAGTGGAACTTCAGAAAAATAGTGTATATAATAAATTATCGTGAGTAAGAGTATTAAATTATTTATCATTATTGGTATTCTTCTTATATTAGGTGAATTATTATTTATTTTTTATCATAAAAAATTAACAAACAATGATGTTAGTACCAAAAAAAATACTAATTTAGTTGATGAAAATATAAAAAGTTTATGTTTTGGTTCAAATAATATATCTAAGTTCACAGGTATTCCTGAAAGCAACAAACAATACCAACTAGATAATGAGCAAGAGGCACTTGATATTAGGGGTTGTCTAACAGATATTTCTGAAATTAATGGAAAAGTTGTTTTTTCAATTGCTTTTTTTGATGAAAAACTAAAAGAACATGTTTACAAATTCGAAGTTGCGGATAATACCAGTTTTATGATCTGGACAGGAGATACTTACATTACAACAAAAGATAATGAAGAAATCCTTACAAAAACTAAAGATAAGACTAGTCATATTAAAGTATTTACAATTATCGCAGACCCTCAAAAAATTTATATTAAAACTGATCCACAAACTTATCATACGTTTACTGAAGCGTTTATATCATCCCTTAATTCAAAAAACAATTTTCCTGATCCATTATATAATATACCTATTGTCGGTGTTGGCCTATAAATATGATGAAAAATACTTTTTTAATTTTAGTTTTTTCAATTTTAGCTTTTTTAATTTTTCCTAATACTACATCTGCTGCTTGTGGAGATGGTTGGTTTTGTGGAATTGATCAAGGATATGGAATAAGAGTTAATATATCTTCAATGGCCTGCGGAAGTGGGCCTACATGTTCAAATAATGGTACTTGGAATAGAAGTGGAAATTATGATTGTAAAAACGAATGTTATACTTTTGGGGGTCAAACATTTTGTATAACCACAAAAATATTGGATTGTAGTGTAATTATTGCTGGTATATGGAATTCTTTAAATGTATCTCCTGTTTGGACCGCTAATGATAGATATAGCAGTTGCAGTATTTCAGGATCTCAATGTACTTTGTCTGATCCAGCTGTGACAACTACTTGTTGTGTAAGGAATACTTCACCAACACCTACAGCCACATCAGGACCAACAGACCCACCAACAACACCTTCTTGTAACTTAGGTCTTACCCCCACAGCTGTAAATCCTTTATTAATAGGATCTACATCTACATTTACTGCAACTTTATCAAATATTAATGATGGCACTGTTTCAAATGTTACTTTTAGTTCAAATAATACCGGTGTTGCCACAGTTAATCCTGCATCTGATTCTTCTTCTCCATATAATTCAATAGCAACAGGTGTTGCTCCTGGAACAGCAACTATAACTGCTAATGGAATTATGAGTGGATCATCAAGATGTTCAGATACTTCTATAATTACAGTACCAACACCTTCATGTACCATAAGTCTTACACCTGCAACTGCAAATGTTACAGTCGGTGGAACTCAAGTATTAACTGCAACTACTACATTAAATAATGGTGCTGTAATTTCTAGAGTTGATTTTACTAAAACTAATACTAATGTTAGTATGAGTCCTACAGCAGATACTATTTCTCCTTTTTCACCCACTACAACCACTGTAACTGGTGCTACTGCTGGAACTACCACAGTAACTGCAACTGCGACTTTAAGTGGTGGTGGAACATGTGTTGATACTTCAATAATTACAGTACCAACACCTTCATGTACTGTTAATTTACTTCCAGATACACCTAGTATAACTTTAGGTAATACTGTAAATTTTGTTGCTTCAGTTACACCTACAAATGGAACTGTCTCACAAGTTAATTTCCTTTCAGGAAACACATCTATTGCTACAGTTAATCCTGCATCTGATACAACAGTTTCTTACAGTACTGTAGCTACTGGAGCAAGTGTAGGTTCAACTACAGTCAGAGCTGATGTGATAATGAGTGGAGTCTCACGTTGTAATGATACATCAACTATAACTATCACAAATCCTTCTCCTTGGTGGCAAGTTAAAGACGGGGATGTTACAACAAATGGAGACATTAGTTCTAGTGTTTTTCCTGCAGGAACTCAATTTATTTTAGATGGATCAGGTGGATTTCCAGGAGTTCCTACATATAGTGGATCTTTAAGTGTTGGAATAGGAACTATTTCAAGTAAACTTTGGAATGCAAATACAAGTACAACACAAGGAAAGCTTTTTGATTATTTATATTTTAATAGCCTAATACCTAGTGATGTAATTCCAACAGTAGCAACTAATGCATCCTTGCGTTCTACTGGTTTTACTAAGTATGGCTATGAATGGTTTAAATCAGATGGTAGTTTGACCATCGAAATTGATTCGAATATTAATTTTGCTGGAAGAAAAGTAATATTACTCGTAGATGGATATTTAACAATCAGAAGCAATATTAATCTAACTGATGGGGTAGGTTTTTTTGGAACATTTGTTAATGGTAATATTAACCTTAATCCAGCAGTTACCCAACTTGAAGGAATTTATTTAGCTGATGGAATTTTTAATACCAATACTGGAAGTAATGCACTTTGGGTAAGGGGATCAGTTGCTTCATATGGTGGAATAACATTAGGAAGAGATTTAGTTAATAATGACGGTAATCCTGCAGAACTTTTTGAATATGGTCCTGATCAAGTCATGCTTTTTCCTTCTAAACTTGCTTTCAGAAGAACAAAGTGGGTGGAAGTAGCACCGTAAATTCATTAGTAATTTTATTATCGAAAATAATTTTTATACGTAAAAAAGATCTGCTCTAAGAAAAGTCTTTTGAGATGGTAAATACTTCCTTGTTCATAAAACAAGATCATTGCTTTTTTATATTCTTCAACGTTAATATTTCTATACGAGAGAGGGTAATAATCACCTGTAAGTAAAATTGCATTTACAAGCATTCTAGTAGTTCTCTTGTTCCCATCTGAATATGGTTGTATATACGGAATCATTGTGGTTGCTATTAAACCTTTTTCTAAAGGGTTTTTGGTTTTATTTATTAACTCCAAAGTAATACTAAGCGCATCTTCAATTTGATATTTAAGGTCAAATGGCACGTAAACAGTACCCGTAATACCCACTGCTTCACTTCTAATTCCAGAATTTATTCCCAGATTATCTACTAAAAGTGAATGTATTTGATTTACTTTCGATACTGTTAATTTATTATAATCTTTGTAATTTTTTAAAATTGCGTCGAAAGCTCGTTTATGATTAAGTATCATCACAGTCTCTTCTTTCGCATGTCCTTCTGCTACTACGCTTTTTTGTATCAATTCTTCTGTTTCAAGTAATGAATATGTGTTACCTTCAATTTTTGATGATTTCCAGGAAAATTCAATTACAAACCTTTCAAGTTCTTTTTTATAAATATCTAAACTTAATTTTGAAGATTCAGTCAAAAAACTTTTTTTAATATTATTGATTTCTTCAATTTCTATTTTCGAAAAAAGATTTTTAAAATTGCCAATTATCTTATAGTCAAACTTCTTCTTTACTCCCAGTCTTTGATCAGGATCAAGTTTAAAATAAGTATCTAAATCAAAATATTTTAGTAAGGGATTATCTTCAAAAGAAAAATATTTAGTACTCGAAGCATTTCCTTCAACTTTAATTAATTTGTTTTTAATAAGAAAATTTAAATCGCGTATTAATGTAGGTTTAGAAATGACTTCTATCTTTTGAATAAGTTTTTGTATATTTCCACGAGAAATACCTGTAGATTGACTTATTAAGTTTAAAATAGATTTTTGTCTGTTTGTTAATATCGTCTCATTCATATACCAATATCGTCTCATTTTGAAACGATCATGTCAAGTCATGTGCGTGACGCTTACATAAAATTGACGTCTTTAAATTTCTGTGATTAAATAAATTAATGTCACTTACAAATAAAGATATAAATATTATTGACAATCTTTTGGACCGAAGACTAGACAAAAGATTTCTTGAACAGGAAGATAAATTTGATAAAAAACTAACCGAATTTAAAAGTGAATTTTTTGATAGAATTGACCCCATATTAAAAGAAGTTGTAGCCAGTAGGGAAGAAAGAACTTTAATCTCAGAACATTTAAGTGACCACTCAGATAGAATTGAAACTTTGGAAAAAATTCATTCAAAAGGAAAACATTCACTCCTGTTTTCTTCTTAAGATAACCCATCTGAATTTAATTAATAAAATATATTTTTCTATTGATAAATTTGTTGTATTTTAGATGAAATAATTTCCAATTTTAAAAAAGAAGGCTTAATGAATCTTTTAATTTTTGCTGTATAATATGAGTGTATATGTCTATATCTAAATTTCTTCAACCCTATTTAGCCTCATATAATTTGGAAAAGTTAGATGTTAAAGATGATAAAGAAATTATAATTACAGAAATTTTAAATAAAGGTGACGACAAAGCTCTTCTATGGCTTTCTAAAAATTATTCCAGGGATGAAGTTGAGAGGGTTGTGTCAATCCCAATACGTGGACTTTGGATGAAAAGTGTTCTTAAATATTGGCTTTACATATTTGGAATAAATTTGCCTCAAAAAGATTTTAAAAGGGCACTTTTAGATTTAAATATATAAATAATGAAATTCTATACATCAATTCTTGACAAAAACCAACAAGAAGTATTACCAAAACTTGAGTTTTTGACTAAAAAAGGTTTTTATCTAGCCGGTGGAACAGCACTTTCTCTACAAATTGGACACAGAACCTCTGTTGACTTTGATTTTTTTATTCAGGATCATTTTGATTCAAATGAACTTGTGGATGAAATTAATAAAGTTTTTACAACTAATTCAAAAATAACTTTAATAGAAAAGGACACTGTTTTTGCAAATATTAACGGAGTAGATTGTTCTTTTTTTTGGTATCAATATCCCTTAATAAAAACAGCAGAAATAGTTTCCGGGGTCAAATTGGCAAGTCTTGAAGATATTTCTGCTATGAAATTATTAGCTGTAAGTCATAGACCTGCAAAAAGAGATTATATAGATATTTATTATCTACTTAAGAAATTTGATATTGCAAAAATGTTTACCTTTGCTACAAAAAAATATAAAAATTTTAACAAATATTTAATATTAAGAACCTTAACATATTATGATGATGTTGAAGGTAAGGAAAATAAAAGGCCAATTAAATTAACTGATACAAATTTTTCTTGGGAAAAAGCTAAAGAATTAATCACTAGTGAAGTTAAAAAATATCAATTAGGAATGTTTACCAAAAAATAATTTTAATAATTTCTTGTAACTATTTCAGTTTCTGCGGTTACTGATCCTTTCTCAATTGAAGTTGTTGTTGCATCTTCAGCAACTATACTTACTTTTACAATTGGAGGTTTATTTTGATCTACCTGTGTACAATCAAATGAACAAGATGTAATTACAATATCACCTGATGTAAGTCGTGCTGATCCTGAAGCAATGTATTTATCAGTCCCTGCCGTAACACACGAAAAAGTAGCTGATGTACCCTCAAGAGAAACATAATTTAAAATTGTAGTACTTGCAGTACAAGTCACACTTTCAGAACTTCTAATTTGTCTTTCAATTACTGAGAGAGCATAATTTACGTTTTCCCTAACTCTTACTTGTGAATCACTTTTTTTAGCACCCCTCATTGTAAGTAAAATTGCTCTTGTTGAAAGTATTCCAACAACTGAAAAAATTGAAATAACAATTAAAATTTCAATGAGAGAAAACCCTTTATTTTTTTTCATTTGTATTAAATTAATTTTACTTCTCACGTATATCTGTAAAATTTGTAACTGATCTTACTTCGTGAGATCCTTTTGAATCGCTCCAATAAACTACAACAGTAGCTTCTATAACATTTTTCAAACTAATCTGACTAGTACTAAGACTAGCTTCTCTTCTAAAACTGGTTTCAGGAATAACTTCTGTAGATGTGCATGTTCCAATATTAGACCATGGATTAGCCAGAGAAATGTCTGTCAAACAATAAGGAACTGCTGATACTCTTCCTGTAAATATTGTCATGTCTGCATCTCTTTGACTTCTTAACCATTCAATAGCTTCTTGAGCATATCTTCCTGCTAGTGTCTTATTTTTTGAAAAAGAGGAATTGGAAATTGAATTTGTAGATAAAATTATTACACCAACAATAATTAAAGCCATGATAAAAATAGCTACAACAACTTCAAACATTGATTGTCCTTTTAAAAGATATTTTTTGTTTTTCAATTTATTTCTCCCCCTGTTCCAACAGTTACTGTCGAAGAATCTCCTGATGTATGATCTAGTTCAATAACATAATCACTTGTTAGATTAGTTCCTTGACCCAAAACTTTAAACAAAATATAAACTGGAGTAGGGGGGAGAGTAATAGAAATATCACTGTCCAAAGAAACCGTTTTTACAAGTATATTAGTGGAAGCTGGATTAGAACAATTTGCATAAATTTTATATGTTGATGTTGCAGAATAAATATAAAATCTATAACTACTTAATTGTGTGCATGTTCCTGTTGTTGGTTTTTGACCAGTTGAAGCAAGTTGTTGAGTAAGTCTTAAATCAGCTTTAATAGCCTTAGTAACTCCACCTAAAGCTTGTCTTCTAGAAAACTCTCTAAAACCAGCATAGCCAATAGTAAAAACAATTGAAATTATTGTAATTCCTACTAATAATTCAATTAAAGTGTAGCCTTCTTTTAAGGATTTGTAACTTTGTAATTGCATGATGTTCCACAATTAGAAGATCCTCCACAAGTAATCGCTGATAAACCACTTTGTTCAAGCGAGGCACATATTTCATAACCGCTTGCCGTAGTTGCATATCGATAAGATCTACCAGTAATCGGATCAGCAGGTACAGCTGAGATATAAGTATTACTTGCTGAGCATATAGTTGGTGGAGGACTACCTTTAAGTGCAGATCCTGAGACAATCTTAGCTGTTGCAGGATAAGCATTACAATCTGCTTCATAAAGTTCAAGTCCTGATCTAATTAACTCTAAATCCGCTTTTCTTCTTGCATCACGACTTGACTCTCTTGCTCCAGCCAAACCAAAGACAGAAACAGCTACCAAAATTCCTATTATAGATATAACTACCAAAAGCTCAATTAAAGTAAATGCATCATTTACTATTCTTTTATTATTTTTAATTATCATATTGGACAAGTTGATGTACTAGGTGCGGTGGCACTTTCTCCAATTTTACCGTCACTACAATAAATAATATATTTAGTAGTAGATGAATTTTCAATCTTCCCCCACAAAACATATTTTGTTGCAGTAGCTGTTCCATTCGTTCCATTTGAAATATATTTATAATCATAATAAGTAGCATCGTTTATTGTTTTTGGATCTTGGGAACAGGATATATCTGGTTCTAATTTTAGATTTAAATCACCACAGAGTGTAGAATAAGCAGAAGAAACTGCTGTTCGAGAGGGAAATAGACCAGACACTAAATTAGCATAAGCTTCTAGAGCATTTTGATATTGTTTTAGATCTGATTTTCTAACAGTATCTCTTGCTTGTTTTTGTACAGAAGTAAAAGAAACTAAAGATAAAGCTGCAAGAATTCCAATAAGAGAAATAACAACAAGCATTTCAATTAATGTGAATCCTTTTTTAATAACCTTTAAATTTAATTTCATCATGGCTTAACTACATACTTCCAACCACTTGGACACCAAGTAAGATTAGTTGTTGATTCTCCTTTCTCATCACTTTTATTTTCAAGGCAAGCACTTAAAGTATAACTTTCATTTCCAGCAACTCCAAGATATGAGTATCCTTGAGAAGATAATGGATCATCAGGAAGAATATTCATATAAGTAACATCCCTTGTCCAAGCTTCACCATATACACAACTTATAGGGCTGGCACCACTTCCACAACCAACAATGTTATAACCACTATTACTAGGATATCCAGCATTATCATTATAGTAAAGACGCAAGGCAGTTTGGATGTTTCTTAAATCTGATTTTCTCACTGCATCTCTTGCTCTTTCTCTGGCTGCATTTAGATTTGCAAAAATTAATGTAGCTAAAACTCCTATTAGGGAAATTACTACCAAAAGTTCAACTAAAGTAAAACCTTTTAACTTTTTCATACCATATATACTATATACTAAATTTTAACTACTCGCTCACACTAGTATTTGCACTAGTTACAGCAAAATTACACAATTTCCCTGAACCACAAATAACAGTTATTGAAGAATCAATATTTTGATCTTTAGGATTTTCAAGTCTTGCAAATAATCTATATTTTTGATTTGAACTATTAACTAATCCATATATATATTCTGTCGTGGGGGATGTTGGATCAATTGGAAGAATTTTAAAATAAACTGTTTTACTGTCTGAAAATTCACTAATTCCCCAAGTACACGAAGTGCCTGTTGAAAGAGCTGGATTATATGGACAACCTGCAATTCTCCCAGTTACATCACTAGGATATTTTCCATAATCAGCATAGAAAAGTTCTAAAGAATTGGAAATTTGTTTTAAATCTGATTTTCTTTGAGCATCTCTTCCTCTCATTTGTGCAGTTCTAAAACTTCCCACGGCTAAGGCTGCAAGTACTCCGATTATGGCCATAACTACTAAAAGTTCAACAAGTGTAAAAGCTTTCTTCATATTAGTACTCCCTTCCATAATTACATATTTTAGTGCCACATTGCAAATTTTTATTAATTATCGCTGGTGTATATTCTGCCTCATCCTTACCTTCTAAAGAAATATAAATTTGATACTTTTTAGTATCTGATAAATAAAGATAACTTGCTCCTTTTTTATAATTTGGATCTTTTGGAAGTGTTTGAATATTTTCAAAAACGTCTTTTCCCCATTCACAAACATGTAAATTAATTAATTTTCCTGTTTTTGGATCTACTTTAGTATCTGGCCCAAAACAACCTTCGATTTTTCCATCAACTGATGGAGGAAACATTTGATATTTACTTATGAATATATCAAGAGCTTTTTGTAATACGGATAAATCATTTTTTCTAGTATTATCCCTACCTCTTCTTAAAGAGACCTTCATATTTATACCAACAATTGTAAATAGACAAACTAAAATTAATAAAATTATTTTTTTTTCCTTTTTAGTAAAAAATTTCATTATATGCATGGATTTTCAGGGCAACGTGAGTTGCAATTATCCATTGAATCCCAGTTAGGGGTACATTCTTCACCCTCGATAAGTTGTCTACAAGATCCATTAATGCAGCCATAATATATATTCACATTGGGAATTGATGTAGGTAATGCAGGAGCATTAGGACTAGTATAGATAAAGCTATATGCAGAGCTTGGTCCAATGTTTGGGATATAATCAACATCAGTTTGATTTTGTAGACTGGCATAAATTCGATACCATTTTGGACAGGCAACATTATTAGGATCAGGTTCATAAAAATAAGAATTTTTGGTTACAGGATCACAGGGGATAACATCAATATAAGGGCGCAGTCCTATACCACCATTGACACAAGTTACCAAACTGGTTGGGGGGTAACAATTATTATCCTTTTCATATTCTTCAGCTGCAACACCAATTCTTTTAAGTTCAGCCTTGCGTCTTGCATCATTCGCCTTAAAAATTTGTGGTCGAAGAAAAACAGTAATTACAAAAACTAAGATAGAAATAATTGAAACAACAACTAGAAGTTCAATCAGGGTCATACCCTGAGAAGATTTACTTTTTAAAATCTTTTCAAAACTTTTGTCTTTCATTTATATAAACTTTGTTACAAAAACAATAGGGTTATTAAAAAACCAATTATCAAAAACGGACCAAAGGCAAGTTTTGTTTTTAACTTAGCTTTACCTATAAGTAAAAGTATGAAAGCAATTACACCTCCTGTCAAGAAAGATAATAATAAAAATGTAAATCCTTTAGAAAAATTTAACCAGACTCCCAAACCAATTGTTAACTTAACATCTCCTAAACCCATACCTTTGCCTTTAGTTAATAAATAAAGTAAAAGTATCAAAAAAGAAAGGAAAAAACCTACAAATATTTTTTCAAATGAAAAAGAGTAGAGAATACCACTTAATAAAACTAAAAAACTTAATTCATCAGGAATTATTTGATTTTCCAAGTCAATCACAAAAATTGTAAGTAAAATGAAAAATAGTAAACAAAATATAAGGTTTTGAGACCAAAAAAATATTAGAACAGTTCCTATTCCAGAAGCAATCTCTATTAATGGGTAACGAATTGAAATCTTCTTTCCACAACAAGATGATTTTCCACCCAAAACTAAATAGGAAAAGGCAGGTATGTTGTCGAACCACCGCAAGTCCTTCTTGCAAGTATCACAAAAAGACCTGCCTTTTATAAATCTCAAATTCTTAGGCAATCTATAACTGACTGCTCCTATAAAAGATCCTATTAATAACCCAAACAATGCAAGCGGGATTAAAATCCACATAATCTTACAATTTATTCAGGCATACAAACGTATTGTGGCCCAGAAATCCAGGTCGCACTATCAGCAGCACAACTAGCATCATTTGCTGCTATTGCTGTTCTTACACTTGTAGCTAATGTATATACTTTTCCATCAGCACAAGCCTTTTCTCTAACTGACTTTGATAAAGGAACAAAACATGCATAAACAGATGTTGACGAACCAAGAGCTTTTCCTACCATAATTTGTTCTGACACTGTTGTACCAGTATCAAGAAAGTCTCTATTTCTAAATTCAGTCTTTAACTCATTAGTAGTTATAAGCAGACCATCAGCGGCACAAGTTGCGCCACAAAGTCCAACTCCTTGAGTACTGGCAGTAATGAAAGGATATGCGTCATCTGTTTCAATTGCAGGATCTACCGTCATCCAAGGAAATGCACTTGCTCCAACAAAGTATCTATCTATTGCTGAAATAAGTTGTCCACCATCAGCTTTAAATCTAGTATCTCTTGCACGATTGGCTTGTTCAATAGGGTTAATTGCAGAAATAACAATTAAGGCAATTGCTCCAAGAAGTCCAATAACAATCAAGAGCTCAACTAATGTAAAACCTTTTTTCATATTATAATCACCCCCTTATCTTTATCTAATTTAAGTATCATCTTTTTAGAACTGACTTGTCAAGTTATAGATTGGTAATATTATTGCGATAACTAGAAACCCAACCCCCAAACCTAGTATAACCATAATTATAGGTTCAACTGCTGCTGTTAATGCCTTAACTTTTTGGTCTGATTCAACCTCAAATACACGACTCACTTTAGATAATACTTCCTCCATTTTTCCTGTTTCTTCTCCAACTGCAATCATTTGTGAAAGAATAAAAGGAAAAACATCAGGATGTTTTGCAAAGGAGTAGGAGATAGGGAATCCTTTTTCAACTTGCTTTGAAGTATCTTTTAAAGCATCTGCCATAATACTATTACCTAGAACTCCAGATGTGATATTTAACCCTTCTAAAATTGACACACCAGAGCCTACCATTAGAGATAACGTTCTAGTTAACTCAGCAAGAAGAACTTGCTTCTGTAATTCTCCAACAATAGGGATTTTGAAAATTAAACTATCTAATTTTCTTCTACCTTCAATGGTTTTGCCATATGCTTTAAAAGCATATACCCCAAAAATTAATGATCCTAATGTTATTGGCCAAAACTTAATAACAGCATCAGAAATACCCATTAAAATCCTTGTGGGCATTGGAAGATCTGCATTAAATTCAGAATAAAGTGAGGTTAATTTTGGAACGACAAAAATCATCATAATAACAGCAACAATAACCATTCCTGTAACAATAATTTCAGGATAGATAAGTGCTCCTTTAACTTTTCCTTTAAATTCTTGTTGTTTTTCCAAATCGTCTGCAAGTCTAACTAAGACAGTATCCAAAACTCCTCCAATTTCTCCAGATTTAACAAGTGCAATATAAGTAGGACTAAAGACGGTAGGATGCTTCATAAAGGCTTTGGACATTGATTCTCCACCTTCTACATCAGCTAAAATTTGAGAAACTACCTTTCCCATTGATCCTTTAGATTGGGATTTTAATATAAGTAATGATTCCGTAATAGGAAGACCTGCTGCAACCATTGTTGCAAACTGTCTTGTAAATGTTGCAACATCGGATGAAGTTATCCTATCTTTAAATTTTCTAATAAATGCAAATGGACTTTCAAAAGATTGTTTTATCGAAAGAACCAAAAGTCCTTTACTTCTTACAAGTTTGGCTGCATGGCTTTCACTTGTTGCCTCAACTTCACCAATTACAAGTCTTCCGTTTTTATCCTTAGCTTTGAATGTAAATCTTTTCATATAGAACCCTTAACAAGTCTATTTAATTCTTCAGGCCTGACTGACCACATCTCTGCAGTTTCTATGGAAATTTTTCCAGTTTTTACTAAGGAAGCTAGTGAATGTTCTAAAGTTGCCATTCCAACTTCTTGAGATGTTTGAATAATTGAGTCAATTTGATGAGTTTTACCCTCTCTTATTGCTGTTTTTATTGCAGTTGTTCCAAGCATTATTTCATGGGCAACTACTCGTCCTCCTGCCAGTCCTGAAATTAATCTTTGAGAAAAAACTGCTTCTAGAATTGAAGATAGTTGAAGCCTAATTTGATTCTGTTGATCCTCTGGAAAGACATCTACAATTCTATCAACTGTTTGAGCTGCAGAATTTGTGTGAAGTGTTGCAAAAACAAGATGTCCTGTTTCAGCAATTGTCATAGCTGAAGAAATTGTTTCAAAATCTCTCATTTCTCCTATTAGAACAACATCAGGGTCTTCTCTTAAAACACTTCTTAAAGCAACTTGCCATGAATGAGTATCTGATCTCATTTCTCTTTGAGAAATTATTGATTTAATCGGTGGAAAAACAAACTCAACAGGATCTTCAATAGTCACAATATGACAAGATCTATTTTTATTTATTTCATTAATTGTTGCTGCTAAAGTTGTTGACTTTCCATGTCCAGTAGGTCCAGTTACCAAAATTAATCCTTGCCTTAGATTAGTAAAACTATGAACTATTTTAGGTAGACCCAGACTATCAATATCAGGAATTTCTAGTGGAATTCTTCTAAATGCAGCAGCAAATGATCCTTTTTGAGTATAAGTATTAACTCTAAAACGAGCTTTATCTGAAAAGGTTAGTGAAAAGTCAATTTCTTTATTAACTGAAAGTCTTTCAAATTGTTCACTTGTTAATATTATTTTTAAACCATCAGAAATTATTTGAGGAGTTAAAATGCCAGAAGAGGGGACAGATTTAAGTTCTCCGTCGATTCTTAAAGTTGGAGGAACTCCTGCCACTAAATGCAAATCGGATGCTTTAAGGTCTACTGTCTGTTGTAATAAGTTATTTATATCAATTGCCATAAATTTTTTTTAATATTTTTTGTATCTTAAATTAATACTTAATTAATAATAGTAAAAATAAATAAATAAGTAAAAGTTTTATTATTCCTGAGCAACTCTTAGAACTTCTTCTATAGAAGTTATTCCTTCTAAAACTTTCAAATATCCGTCCTGTTTTAATGTTATCATACCTTCCTCTTTAGCTTTTTTTTCAATTGTTGATGCAGGAGATCTTTCCAAAATCAATTTACTTATCGAATCACTAACTGGAATAACTTCAAAAATACCTATTCTCCCATAATAGCCTGTATTACCACATTCCTGACAACCTTTACCTCTATATAGTTTGACCTCTTTATTTAAAGGAAATAAAGGACCTAATACTTTTTTAATATCTTCAATAATTTTAGGGTCAGGTGTATAGGTTTCCTTACATGCATCATGAATTTTTCTTCCAACCCTTTGGGCGACAATTGCTGTCATTGAAGAAGCCAAAAGATAAGGTTCTGCCCCCATATCAAGAAGTCTTGGAAGAGCTCCGGCTGCATCATTGGTATGAAGTGTGCTAAAAACCAAATGTCCAGTTAACGAAGCCTGAATTGCAAGGTCTGCAGTTTCCTGATCCCTAATTTCTCCAACAAGAATAATATTAGGGTCTTGTCTTAAAAATGATTTAAGACCGGATGCAAATGTAAGTCCAACTGCAGGATTAATCTGTACTTGGTTTACTCCCAGCATTTTATATTCAATAGGATCTTCCAAAGTCACGATATTTACTTTTGGTGTATTAACTTTTGCAATGATTGCATAAAGGGTAGTAGTTTTACCTGATCCCGTTGGACCGCAAATTATAATTATTCCATGTGGTCTCAAAATTGAATCCAGTAAATTTTTCAAAGCTTTTCCTCTTAAACCAAGTTCTGGTAAATCTGGAACCCCACCAGTTTTTTTAAGTAACCTCATGACAATTTTTTCTCCCCATGATGTAGGAAGAGAAGATACACGAAGGTCTGTATCTTCATCGTTAGCTTTGAAATTAAACCTTCCATCTTGAGGAATTCTTTTTTCATCAATTTTCATCCCAGAAAGGATTTTTATTCTTGATATCAATGAATCGTGAAGCTCTTTAGGAATAGTTAATTTTTCTTGTAAAATTCCATCAATTCTATAGCGAACTCTAGTTGATTTTTCTTGTGGTTCAATATGAATATCAGAAGATCGTGATTTTACAGCAAATTCCAAAATATGAGACACAATTTCTGATATTTTTTCTTCCCTAATAAATCCTATCTTAAAATTTTCATCAGGAGTAGATTTTTTATCTGGAGCTACATCCTTCATGGCCTGTGTCACTTCTTGAGAAAGAGATGAAGAATAACGGGTCATTATTACTTCAGATAATTTATCGCCTTCTACAGCCACAGGTTTAACCCTTAAATTTGTTTTTCTTTCAACAAATTCAATTGCTGTTAAATCAAGCGGGTCAGCCATGGCAAGAGTAAGTGTTTTATTTATCTTATCAACTGAAATTGGAAAAACATTAAATTTACTTGATACTTCCTGCGGTAAAACAGCCATGGCCTCAGGAGACGATGGAGCTGAGTTAAGATCTAAATAAGGAATATTGTAAAGAATAGCTTTTGCTTTAACTAAATTTTCATTTGATACTATATTTTGCTCTTTTAATATTTCTTCTTGAGGTGTTCCATATTGCACTTCAGCCATTTTAACCTGGGCTGCTCTATCTTGCTTTAAAACACCCATGGAAACTAAAATATCCGAAAGATTATTTCCTGTTGGTGTTAGACTGGTCGGACCTACCTTGGCAGTTGTGGGCATAAATTTATTATATGGTAAACTGGGAATAAATGCACGCGTTTTTAATTTTAAAGAGTAGTAAAAGTGATATAGAAGAGTTTGCAAAGAAAGAAAATGCAAAGGTTTATTATTTTGCTTTACAAAAAATAGAAGATTGCCGAAATTTAAAAAAAATAACCAAATATTCTTTCTCTGAAAAAACAGCAATTGTAATCGAAAGTATTGATACTGCAACAGTCGAAACAGTTAATTCTTTCCTTAAAAATTTAGAAGAGCCTAACAAAAATTTAATTTATATTTTGACAGCCAAATCTCTTGATGGAGTATTGCCAACAATAATTTCTCGTTGCCAGATTATTAAGAACATTAGAGAAAATATAATTAATAATAATGATGACGATCTTAATGATATTAACTTAAAATTAGAAGAATTTTTAAAAATGGGAATTGATAATAAATTTCTATTTATGGAAAAAATTAAAGATAGGGGAGAAGCAATACTTTTAATAGAAAATTTAATTCTAAATAAACACCGAGAGAAAGATTTTAAAAATTTAGAAAATTATCTTGAAACCTTAAAAAACTTAAAAGCTAATGGTAATGTCTCTTTACAGTTAACCAATTTATTGATAACCTCATTCTCGTAGTCTTTTATAAACTATTTTTTGATATAATTAGATTAGACAAAAATAAATAAAACATGGCTAAAACACAAGATTATAACGCAGAGCAAATTCAAGTATTAGAAGGATTGGAACCTGTAAGAAAACGACCTGGAATGTATATTGGTTCCACAGATTCAAGAGGACTTCATGAGTGTTTAAGAGAAATTGTTGATAACTCAGTTGATGAAAGTTTTGCTGGAACTGCTACAAATGTTTGGGTAGAAATAGCAAAAGATGGATCTGCAACCATTAAAGATAATGGTAGAGGAATCCCTGTTGATAAACACAAAAGTGGAGTTTCTGCACTTGAACTTACAATGACTAAACTCCACGCTGGAGGTAAATTTGGGGGAGGAGCTTATAAGGTTTCCGGAGGACTTCATGGTGTTGGTGCATCGGTTGTTAACGCACTTTCTCTATACTTTAGAGTAGTAGTCTTAAGAGATGGAAAAATTTATTATCAAGAATACAAAAAAGGAGTACCGGTAAAACCAGTAGGTTTAGCAAATCCAAAACAAATTGAGGATTGGGGGTTAAAATTAAAAGATTCTAAATCCGGAACAATTACAACATTTATTCCGGATAAAGCAATTTTTGGAGATATTGCTTTTGAAAAAAATAAAATCAAAGCTCTTCTAAAAGATAGGGCCTATTTAGTCGCAAAACTTGGATTTAATTTTAAAGACTACAGAGATAATGATGAAGCAAGTTATTATTTTGAAGGTGGAATTAAATCTTTAGTAACTCATTCAAATAGAGGTAAAAATACTCTTTCTGATGCAATTTATATGAACAAAGACGATGGAAACATAAATTGTGAAGTAGCTATTCAATACACTGACGGATTTAATGAAAACGTCAAAGGATTTGTTAATGGGATTTACACTACAGACGGTGGAACACATGTTACTGGTTTTAGAACTTCACTTACTCGTTCAATAACAGAATATGTTAAAAAACAAACAAATGGAAAAAATGGAAAAGACGATGTAATTTTAACTGGAGATGACTTAAAGGAAGGTTTAACAGCTGTGGTTTATATTAAAATGCCTTCTGAATCATTACAATTTGAATCTCAAACAAAAGCAAAACTTAATAACCCAGAGGTGCAGGGTTATGTTGCAGTTTGTGTTAAAGAGGGATTAGACACTTACTTTGAAGAACACCCACAGGATGCTAAAAGAATTATTGAAAAAGTAAGTTTAGCCGCTAAAGCAAGACTAGCAGCAAGAGCTGCAAAAGATGCAGTTTTACGAAAAGGAGCACTAGACGGTGCATCTCTTCCTGGTAAACTTGCAGATTGTCAAAGTAGAGATGCAGAAGTTTCTGAACTGTATATAGTTGAGGGAGATTCAGCTGGTGGATGCTTTTCTGGTAATACCAATGTTGCTTTAGTAGATGGAAAAGACATTACTTTTAAAAAACTTGTTGAGGAATATAATAATGGTAAAGACAACTATTGCTATACAATTTCTAATACCGGATCAATAGAAATAGCAAAAATTAAAAATCCTAGATTAACCAAAAAAAACAGCAATGTTATTAAGATAATACTTGATAATAATGAAAAAATTGTCTGTACTCCAGATCATTTATTTATGCTTCGAGATGGTAAGTACAAAAGAGCGATTAATTTAAAATCAACTGATTCCTTAATGCCTTTAAGAAGACAACTATCTAAACTTGGTCAAAGAATTACTATTAAAGATTATGAAATGTATTATGATCCAAAAGAATTGAGATGGTTATTCACTCATGTTCTCTCTGATAACTATAATTTGAAAAACAAAATATATAAAATTGGAAACGAAACGCACAGACACCATATTGATTTTAATAAAAAAAATAATAATCCAAATAATTTAATTAGGTTGTCAAAAGAAGAACATTTAAGATATCACTCAGAACATGCATATAGAACACTTCAGCGAAAAGATGTTTTGGAAAAATTAGCAAAGTTAAGGAAAACAAAAGAATATAGAGATAAAATAAGTAAAACAATGCTTCAACCTGAGATGCGAAAATTACTAAGTCTTAGAGCAAAGAAACAGTGGCAAAATGAAGTTTACAAAAAATATATGACAAAAAAGTTCATTGAATTTTATAATACAAATGAGAAATACAGAAAAGAAAACAACAAAAAATTAAACAAAGCCCAAAAAGAATATTGGTCTAATCCAATTAATAGATCTAAACAATCAGAAAAAGTAACTAGATTTTTTAACACACACCCTAAACATAAAGAATTACTTAGTCTTAAATCTAAAAATCAATGGACAGATGAAAATCTATTAGTATGGAGGAGGGCTAAAACGAAGGAACAATGGACTGATGAATTTAGAAATAAGAGAAAAGAAGCTTATAACAAAACTTATTTGACAAAAGGGTTAAAGACTTTAAATCAAATTTATAAAGATCATGGGATGATCGATATAGCTAAATATCAGGAAAGAAGAGAAGCTACAAATGATAAGTTATTGATGAAATATCAAACATTACTTTCAAGATTTTTCGACAACAATGAAAAAAATCTTAAATCGGCAGTTATCAATTTTAATCACAGGATTAAAAAGATAACCCATTTGAAAAGTAAAATTGATGTATATGATTTAGAAGTCGAAAATACCCACAACTTTGCATTGTCTAGTGGAATTTTTGTACATAATAGTGCAAAGATGGGAAGAGACCGAAAATTCCAAGCAATCTTGCCTTTAGGAGGAAAAATTTTGAACACCGAAAGAGCACATTTAGACAAAATTGTTAAATTTGAAGAAATTAAAGATTTAATAATTGCCCTAGGTGCTGGAATTGGAGAAAGCTTAAACTACGATAAAGTTAGATACCACAGGGTTATCATCATGACTGATGCCGATGTTGATGGTGAACACATTAAAACCCTACTATTAACATTTTTTTATCGTCATATGCCAGATATAATTAATAGGGGATATCTTTATATTGCACAACCTCCACTATACAAAATAACAACAGGAAAACAGTTCCAATATGCTTTTAATGATGAAGAAAAAGATAAAATAATGAAAGATGTGGTCAAGGATAAAAAATTCTCAATTTCTCGTTATAAAGGTCTTGGAGAAATGAATCCAACCCAACTTTGGGAAACCACAATGGATCCTGAAACCAGAACCCTAAAACAAATAACAATTGAAAGCCATGAAGAAACTGGAAAAATGTTTGAAATGTTAATGGGTGAAGAAGTCCCACCAAGAAAGAAATTTATTCAAACTCATGCTAAACTTGCAACACTTGATGTTTAGGTTATATAATAAAAAACATGGAAATTAAGGTATTTATAGAAATCCCACATGGAAGCCACATCAAATATGAGGTTGACGAAGAAACAGGTGAATTAAAGGTAGATAGAATACTTCATGGGGCTAATTATTTTCCATTTAATTATGGTTTTATTAAAAAAACAAAAGGAAAAGACAATGACCCTCTTGATGTTATTGTACTAACCTCAGAACCATTAATTTCAAACGTGTCAATAAAGTGTCAAGTTATTGGAATGCTTGAGATGGAAGATGAAGGGGGAATTGATACTAAAATAATTGCAGTACCTGTTAAAAAAGTTGATCCAATTTTTGGAACATACACAAAAATTAGTGATATCCATGAACACACACAAAAAATGATTAAGGATTTTTTTGATAATTACAAAAATATTGAACCAGATAAATGGGTTAAAACTGGTGAATTTAAAGACGCTTCTTTTGCTGAAAAAGAAGTCAGAGAATCTCAAATTTAAAACAAACTTCCCTGATCCTCGTCTGTTATCTTTTCTGTTATTTCTGGATATGAGAAATCAACCTCAATTGTTCTTACAGTATTCCAATAGTCTTTAAAAATTAATTTTTTATTTTTTAATCCAAAATCATATATATCGCGTGTTAAAACCACATCTTCTTCACAATACCTTTTTAGTTTAGAAAGGCTTTCTTTATCGTGCTTGACCCAATAAGTGATTGCATTTCTGGGATCATCTATTTTTCTTTTTCCTAAAGTTTCTCCCGCTATTGAATCCAAAGAAACTCTTCTTCCATTAACATCTTTAACCTGTTCTAAAATATCAAAGTGGGGCAGTTTATTAAGTTCTAAGGGTAAATAAGGTTTTAACGCTAAAACATCAAACCTTTTTGAATTAAATCCAATTATTCTATCCGCTTTATTAAAAATCTCCCAAGTTTTTTTCAAATCTTCTTCCCAAAAAGATAACATTTCTCCTTCAATTTCATTATTGTTTTTGTCTACTGTTCTTCTATAAAGTGAGAGAACAGAAACACCTAATTTTGCTGGATCAAAATCATCAATTTCATCAAAAAATTTTTGAGTTTCAAGATCAAAAATAACTTCAGTGGTTTTATTTTTCATATTGTTAGTCTAATGATTATACATTAAAATACTTAAATCAAAATGAAATCTGATGTATATAAAGATTCAATAAAGCTTCACAAAAAATATAAAGGTAAAATTGGAACATTAATTAAAACTCCCCTAGAAAATAAATTAGATTTATCTTTAGTCTATACTCCGGGTGTGGCAGGAGTATCTTTAGAACTTGCCAAAAACCCAAAACTAGCATCTTTACTTTCCCTAAAATCAAATACAATTGCGGTAATTTCAGATGGTTCGGCAGTACTAGGCCTTGGAAATATTGGTGCTTACGGCGCAATCCCAGTAATGGAAGGAAAAGCGGTACTCTTTAAAAAATTTGGAGGAGTTGACGCGTTTCCAATTTGTTTAGATACTCAAGATACAGAAGAAATAATAAAAGCAGTTAAATTAATCGCTCCTGTTTTTGGTGGAATTAATCTTGAAGATATAAATGCACCTAGATGTTTTGAAATTGAAAGAAGACTTATTAATGAACTTGATATTCCTGTTATGCACGATGATCAACATGGAACAGCAGTAGTAGTACTAGCAGCACTTATCAATTCTTTAAAAGTAGTTAAAAAAGACAAAAATGTAAAAATAGTAATTAACGGTGCTGGTGCTGCTGGTACAGCGGTTTGTGGTCTACTTTTAGAATATGGTTTTAAAAATATTATTGTAAGTGACACTAAAGGAGCAATTTATGATGGAAGAGTTGATTTAAACAATGAAAAGAAAAGAATTTCTAAGCTTACTAATATTCAAGATGAAAAGGGGAGTATTCATGAAATATTAAAGGGAAAAGATGTATTTATTGGAGTAAGTAAGGGAAATTTAATCGATAGAACTGATATAAATTTAATGAACAAAAACGCAATTGTTTTTGCAATGGCAAACCCAACCCCTGAAATAATGCCTGATGAGGCAGGAAAGGGTGGGGCAATGGTAGTTGCAACAGGGAGAAGTGATTTTGATAATCAAATAAATAATGTCTTGGCTTTTCCTGGAATTTTTAGGGGAGCCTTAAATAATAAAGTTAAAAAAATTACAAACAAGATGTTAATTAAAGCAGCTATTAATTTAGCAGGTCTAATTAAAACTCCAACCACAACCAAAATCATTCCAAGTCCATTTGATAAAAGTGTGGTAAAGGCAGTGTCTTTAGCAATCAAATAAGTCAAAAATTAAAAAAGTTTTTATTCGTGTTCTGCCTTTTCTGCTTCTTCAGCTATCTCTTTTGTCTCATGAATTGTCCCATCTGGATGATGAGCGGGGGAATAGATAGTATAGAGCTTTAAATATTCAGACTCTGAAGTATTAATAATATTATGGTTTTCCCCTGATGGAATAATTACTACATCGTCAGGCCCAACAATAAATTCTTCGGTACCAATAATTACCTTTCCATGTCCTTCCTCAAACCTGAAAAATTGATCATTTTCATTATGAACTTCCATTCCGATTTCTTCATTAGGTTTTAGAGTCATTAAAACTAATTGACTTTTGTTTCCGGTAAATAGAACTTTTCTAAAGAAGAGATTTTCCTTGACTGCCTTTTCTATATTTGTGTGATATCCTGACATCTAGTTTATAGTAAACCAGTAATAACTAATTTACAAGTATTTTTATTACTTATACTTGTTGATTCTTGGTTGTATTAAAGGTAGAATGAATAAGGCTCAAAAAGAGCCTAATTTTGTTAAAAACAAACTATGGATATTGGTAAAATCTTAAACACCGAAATAACTGCAGAACTTTCAAAATCCTACGTCGATTATGCAATGAGTGTTATTGTTGCTAGAGCCCTACCTGATGTTAAAGACGGGCTAAAACCAGTCCATCGAAGAATCCTTTTTGCTATGAGCCAAATGGGATTGAAACATACTGGTCCATTTTCTAAATCTGCAAAAGTTGTAGGAGAGGTATTAGGCAAATATCATCCACATGGAGACACTGCTGTATATGACACTGCAGTGAGAATGGTTCAAGATTTTTCATTACGTTATCCACTTCTTAAAGGTCAAGGAAATTTTGGATCTGTTGATGGAGATAGTGCTGCAGCCATGAGGTATAGCGAAATGAAACTATCAGCTATTTCTGAATACATTTTAGCTGATATGGAAAAGGATACCGTTGATTATATCGATAACTTTGACGCAACATTAAAAGAACCGGTCTTTTTACCCGCTCTTCTTCCTAATCTACTTTTAATGGGTTCTGAAGGTATTGCTGTCGGAATGGCTACAAAAATTCCACCACATAATCTAACTGAAGTTGTTGATGCAATTCTTTCTATGACTAAAAAAGGTAGAGTGATAATTGAAAATCAAGATGAAAGAGAAAAAGAAACAGATTTTGTAATTAAAAAAATTAATTTAATCGCATCAGGTGAAGAAAAAGCTTTTACACAAGAAGAAGTTAACCCTGCAACAATTTCTTTTGAAACAGATTCGACAATTGATGAAATTACAGAAATTTTACCAGGTCCTGATTTTCCTACAGGCGGTGCAATTTATGATTCATTATCTTTAAAAGAAGTCTATGCAACAGGACGAGGAAGAATTGTAGTAAGAGGAATTGCCGAAATAACGGAAGGAAACAATGGGAAATCACAAATTATTATTTCAGAAATCCCATACCAAGTTAATAAAGCCGAGATGGTTGCTAAAATTGCTGAACTTGTTAAAGACAAAAAATTGGTAGGAATAGCTGATTTAAGAGATGAATCAGACAAAGATGGAATGAGAGTTGCAATTGACCTTAAACGAGATGCAAAACCAAAATCAGTTTTAAATAATATTTTTAAACATACTAAACTTCAAACAACTTTTCCTGCTAATTTCGTTGCACTCGTTGACGGAACCCCTCACACTTTAAATTTAAAACAAATTTTAGTTGAATATATTAAACACAGACAAAAAGTAGTTGTTAGAAGAACAATTTTTGAACTTACAGAAGCCAAAAAGAGAGCCCATATTTTGGAAGGCTTAAAAATTGCACTAGATAATTTGGATGCTGTAATTAAAACAATTAGGGAAAGTAAGACTCAAGAAGACGCAAAGGAAAATTTAGTTAAAAGATTTAAACTCAGTGAAATTCAAGCCACAGCCATTCTTGATATGCAGTTAAGACGCCTTGCAGCACTAGAGAGAGATAAAATTGAAAAAGAATATGAAGAAATTAAAAAATTAATTGATGGATTAATCGCGATATTAAAAGATCCCGCAAGAATTTTAATAATAATCGATAAAGAATTAACTGAATTAAAACAAAAATTTGGAGATACCCGAAAAACAAAAATATATAAAAGTAAAATAGGGGAGTTTAGTGAGGAAGATTTGGTTGCAAAAGAAGATGTTTTAGTAACAGTAACTAAGACAGGTTACATTAAAAGAGTTCCTAGAAATACTTACAAAGCCCAAAGAAGAGGTGGAAAAGGTGTTATTGGAATGACCACCAAAGAAGAGGATGAAATTGATCATTTGGTAACCGCTTCTACCCACGATACAATTTTATTCTTTACCAATAAAGGTCGTGTTTTTGGCACAAAAGCATTTGAAATTCCAGAAAGCTCAAGACAGGCAAAGGGTCAAGCATTAGTTAACTTTTTAAATCTTGAACAAGGTGAAGAAATAAAATCAATACTTCCAATGAGTAAAGAATTAAATGCTAAAAATCTTATCATGGCAACTAGTGCTGGAATAATTAAAAAAACTGAGTTAAAAGAATTTGAAAATTTAAGAGCATCTGGTTTAATTGCAATTAAACTCCAAGGGACTGACACATTAGTTTCGGCACATTTAACTTTTGGGAACGACAATGTAATGCTTCTTACAAAGAAGGGTATGTCAATTAGATTCCCGGAAAGTAATGTTAGGCCTATGGGTAGAGCTACTACAGGTGTAACAGGAGTAAGAATTGATAAAGATGATTGTGTAATTGGAATGGAAGTTTTTCCTGACAAATTAGAAGTAATTAAGGATAAAAGAAAGAAAATATTCAGAGATGTATTAACTCTTTCAATTCATGGATTGGGTAAAAGAACCAGATTTGATCTATTTCCAATTCAAAAAAGGGCAGGTAAAGGAGTTAAAGCTTGCATAGTTTCAGCTAAAACAGGGGAGTTAGCCTGTGCTGTTATGGTTACAGAAAAATCAGACCAACTAGTAATAACTTCTAAAAAAGGTCAGGTTATAAAACTTCCTGTTAAAAACATTCCACAATTGGGAAGAGCCACCCAAGGAGTTATCATTATGAGATTTGCCAATAAAGGTGATTTAATCGCAGCAGCCACAGTCCTTGAAAAAACAGGTGATGAAGAGGAAGAAGAATAAAAACTACAAATCTTCGAATCGCATTTCTCTGTTGATCAATTTACGGCAAAATCGTGAATTCCAGCCGGGTGAATTTTTTCTAAATTATCAAGTCTATCTGAATTATCTTTAGAGTGTTGAGATAATAAAGATTGTTCTTCTCTTACTGTTTTTAATTCTTTCATTATTTTATCTGTTTGCTTATATAACTCCGTTTTCGTTGGTAATTTACCAATTTTTTCATCCAATTTTTCATCAATTTTTATATCAACAGTATCATCAAGTAATATTTTTATCTTTTTTAATAGCTTGTCTTCATTATAGCCGTTCATATCTTCATTAAAACATTGATTAGATTTTATGTCAACAAAATGCTATAATGACTTTATGGACAATGAGAAACATTTAAATTTTGCAGGATCATTGTTAATATTTTTCATACTTCTATTTGTATATTCAAAATGGGGTCCTTCTTTACCAATTTCTATTTTGACTCAGACTAAAGGTGAACCATTAATTGTTTCCGAAACAGGAAAGGTAACGGCTATTCCTGATATAGCTAAAGTTTCTCTTGGGATTGAAGAACAAGGAGTTTCTTTAAAAGTTGTTCAAGATTCTGTAAATTCAAAATCTAAAAAGTTAACCAATGAACTTAAAAAATTAGGAATAGATGAAAAAGATATTAAGACAGTAAACTATAACGTTTATCCAGAATATAGTTATGATATAACTCCATTTAAAATATCAGGTTATAGAGTTTCAACTACATATGAGGTTAAAATAGATAATTTTGAAAAAATAAACGATGTATTAGTTGTTTCTACACAAGCTGGAGCTAATGTAGCTGGCAATATTTCTTTTGAGATTAATGAAAAAACAAAAGAAGAACTAACTCAAAAGGCTAGAGAAGAAGCGGTTAAAAAAGCTAAGGATAAGGCAAAAGGCTTGGCTTCATCTGCTGGAATATCTTTAGGAAAAATTATTAATATTTCTGAAAGTACCGGAATAGATTATCCAAGACCAATTGCAATGATGGATAAAGGACTTGGTGGTGGAGAACCAATAACAGCAAATATAAAACCTGGGGAAACAGAAATCTCAATTACAGTTTCTCTTTCATACGAGATTAAATAAATATTTTAAATATTATTCAAAATAAAGGCCTTTATAGAAATAAAATTATTTATTCCTAATTTGGGTATTAATATATAAGCCCCACTTAAACTTTTTGAAGATACTAATACATTACCATCAGTTAATTGAACTGTTGATATTTTATAATCTAAAACATTTTCGATTTTTGAAATTATTTCTTTTATTTTAGAAGATTCTAAATCTGTTTTTACTATTTTTAAAAATTTATCAAAGTCTTCTACTTTTACCTTTTTTGTAATCGCTATTAATACCTCAAACTGACGCCTACTTCTACCAAAATCACTATCACCATGGCGAGATCTTACATATTTTAAAGTATTTTCTCCACTCATTTTAGCTATCCCCACACCATATTCAATTTTTTCGTACCTACAAGTGAAATTTTTTTCAAGTTCAAATCCTGAATATTTTTGATGAAGAAGCGTAATTTCTTCATTATTTTTTCCACAGGTTTCATTTTCCAACCCCTTTATTGGATAAAAATTATCAAGATAAGATTTCTTAATATCCACATCAATCCCTCCTAATCCATCAATTATTTTTACAAAACCATTAAAATCTACTGATATATAATTTGAAACTGAAAAACCAGTTATTGCTGTTACCGCATCTTTTATTGATGGATCTTCATTAATCTTATGGCCCGAAAACCAAAAATCACGAGGAATAGAAATAAGTCCAATTTTTTTATTTTTAGTATCAACACTTACTAATATTATAGAATCAGACAAACTTCCACCAGAATGTCCACCTCCACCAGATCCTAAAAGTAAAATGTTTATTAAATTTTTATTTACTACCTTGTCAGTATTAGTATCTAAATTTTCTTCTTGTGATATTTCTGGGGTTGGGTTTATTGTAACTTCATTTGTATTATTGGTTTTATTGGCAAATAATTTTGTGTATCCAAAAGATCCCAAGACAACACCTATTAAAAAAATTGGAATTATAAATAACAAAGTTTTATTTTTCATTATTTACCCCTTCCATGGAATGTCTCATGAATCTCATGAAGTTGTTTATTAGTTACATGGGTATAAATTTGAGTCGTAGAAATATTCTTATGCCCAAGCATTTTTTGAACTGAACCAACTTCAGCTCCTGCTAATAATAAATCTGTGGCAAAAGAATGCCTTAAGGCTTTTGGTGTGATATTTGTTGGAAGTTCTGCGAATTTTGTATATTTTTTTAACATCCTTTCAACAGATCGGGGAGTAAGACGAGTAACTAACCCTTTATGACTTATAAATAATGCTTTATTTTTATCATTTCTAGCTTCTATATAGATAGTCAACCAATTTAATGCTCGAGTAGAAAGAAATATTGTCTTTTTATTAAATCTAATTTCATTTTTGCTATTATCAAAACTATTTTTATTAAGTGAAGTTAATTCAGAAATTCGTAAACCTGTGGCATAAAACAATTCAAGGATCGCTCTATCTCTTTTGCCTTGTAACATATTTGTATTGGGAGTATTTAACAACTTTTCAACATCAGATCCATTAAGAAAAATTAATTTATTAGCTTCCGCTTTTGGTATATCAATCTGATCAACACTTAAAACATTTTCTCCATTTTTATTCATCCATTTCAAAAAACTTCGAAGTGAAATTAAATGAAAACCGCAAGTTTTATTAGAAAGATTTAATTTTATTAATTTATTTTTGTATTTATTTATTAATTCAACATTTAAATTAGAAATGTTACTAATTTTTTCGTCATTGAAAAAAAATAAAAATCTATTTAAGTAGTGAGAATAATTTCTAATTGTTAAAGGAGAATAATTTTTATCAAATTCTAAATAATCTATAAATTTATCAATTTTTTTGGATAAATTAAAATTATCTTTAGGCATTAAAATAATTCTATATTTTAGACATTCATCTGTCAATATTGTACGACACTATATCCAATTTCTAAAAACAAATGCTTTATTTGACCCATAAGGCCAAAAATGAACTGAGTAAAACGAATTTTGCTTTGAAATATATTTTAATAACAAAAGCATTTTTGTGGGACGGGTAGTACCAATTTCAAAAATTCCTAAGTCTTCACCATACACCAGGATATCTGCAACACCCACTGAAATATCAACTTCCGTATCTGAATCTAGATTAACTGATTTTGCCCACGTTGTAACCAATTCTTTACCCTGATTGTGTTTATCAAAAACAGATCTTTCAAATTCTGTAAATATTATATTTCGATCATTAATCATTTTAAATATTTCCTTGGCACATAACACTGCATGTACACCTTCCAAACTCTGTCTTTCTGATTGTATATATGTACCTCTAGCACAAGTAAAAACTATATTATTTAAAATATATTCAATTGAATAATTCATTTTTTATCCTTAAGTGGATGATACTTTCTGTGAGTCTCTTCAGCAAATTTGTCTGATGCGTGCAAATAACGAGTGGTTGTGTTTAAAGACTCATGACCCAAAAGAAATTGTATGGCTGTAGCTGAAGCACCCTGTTCTGCTAAATAAGTTGCAAACCCGTGCCTTAATGAATGGGCTGATGTTGGAACATTTATTCTTAATTTTTGTCTATATTCCTTTATTTTAGCCTGCAAATAGTTTGTTGAAATTTTCTTGTCATTTTTTTTACTATTTGGACCTCGTAGTGGAATAAATAAATTTTCCAAACTATCAGTTCTTATTTTTAAATAACTATCTAATAAATCTACCGCTCTAGGTGTTAAATAAACAAACCTTTCTTTTTTACCTTTACCCATTATAAAAATTTTTCCACTACCATCTATATCAACTCTTTTTAAATTACAAAGTTCAGAAATACGCATACCAGTTGAGAATAATACTTCAAGCATTACTCTATTTCTAAGGCCAATTATTGGACTTTTTTCTAAACGCTCTGGCGATTCGATTAAATTAACTAATTGATCAAATTCTGCAACCTTAGAATGTTTTTTTTCAGTTTTAACTAATTTTACTGAATTGGGTGAAATTGGTGACTCAAAGTCCATTTCTATTAAATATTTGGTATATGATCTTAAACTTGAAAGTATTCTATTTAAGCTATAAGAAGATAATTTTTTAACACTCTTAAACTTATTTTTAGAAGTAACTCTATCTGATGATGATAAATAAGCTTTATATTCATTAATTACTTGTTTATTTATTTTATTAAATTGGGTAGGGGAGGAGAGGCCAGAATCTAAAAAATTTCTAAATGTCTCTAAATCTCTTTCATAGTTATAGACAGTTTCATCTGAATAATTTTGAGTTTTAATATACAAAAGATAATCATCAAAATGAGGTAGTTGAACAAAGTTCTTCATATTATACTCAGTTTAATGTTTTATCGTAAATCAGTCAAATTACTTTCAAATTTGAACCCGATTGATCTACCCACCACCCACAAGGAGTCCCTTCAGTCATGTTGTAACAATATGACAATTTATAAAAAGGTAAAATTTTCACGAGTTAAAGGGAAAATGGGGGAGTAGGGGTAGATAATTTTACCAAAATCTCATTATTTCCTATAGTATTAAAATTTTCCTAAATTAAAATTTAGACTAAATTCTCATAATAAATATTTGTAAAAAATTTATAGTAAATTGTTTATTAGTATTAATTTAATTTAAATCTCATTTTATATTTATATATGAACATTAATAATTAAATTATAAAAAAATAATAGTAAAAATGTAAATAATATTTAAGAAATACTTAAAAAATATAAGCATAAATGTGACCTCACCAAATCGATTTTAAGACCTGTCTGGAACAAAAGACGGGTAGTTAATCATCTATGTTAAATCCCATATTATCGGGCTAAACAGCAATTTGCATATATTTTACTTTTTAACAAATTGTTGAAGATTAATAAAATGTTTTTATATGGAATAATTTCGGTTAAAAAAGTTAATGAGTTTAATAAAAAGAAGAGAATATCTTTAAATAATGAAGTGGAAATATAAGTTAACAAGTCTAGATGATTTTATTAAAATTATTACTTACACTGTCCTCTTTCATTATTGAAACCGAGTGTAAGGTTTATTATACTCAGTTAATAAATTTTGAATGGTAGTACTATTTTTCAGAGAACATTACTTATAAGATCTAATAAAGACATAAGATACAGATTAGCTAATTAGTTAGAGTAACACCTCCCTTAAGTTATTATTGAATAGTACTTTTCGGGTTTATGTCGCAATAAGTTATCCACATCAAACTATATCATTCGGGTTTATTTCGTGAAAACTCTTCCCTGCCTCGTGAAAACATAACCTATAATTATGGGGTACTTCTTACCTACTTCCCTATCCCCCCCAACGGGTGGCAAAAAACATTCCAATTAAAACAATTAATCCTACGGTTAAATACTCTTTAATGGTTGCAGAGAAAAGTCTTTCTTCAAGTTTTGCTTGTCCTAACCCTAGCAAGAGATATCCCCCGCTAGTTAAGAAAAGTGAACCTACAACAACAGTTACAGGCCAGAAGTAAATTAAGGTTGAAAGTTCAGCCATGATTAAAGAAGAAATTGTTGCCATTTGAAAAACATCTTTATCAAATTCTTTCTCAAGGTTAATAGACCAAAAGCCTTGTAAAAACAGTAAAAACGAGGACACTAAAACTAAAGAAATTGTAATTAAAATATTTTGTCTTATAGAAAGAATTGCATCAAAGATTAAAAAGGATGTAACTAAGGTTAAGACAAAGCCTACTCCGCGCGCAGCACGAAGAAGTGCAATTGTTCTAAGAGATGAAACAGTATAAATATTCATTGTTGTTGACAGAACATAAATACCCAATGAATAAAAAATAACTATTGGTATGCGAGTATATATGCTTGCTGGAAGTAAAAACCAAAAAATACCTACACTTAAGGTAAACATCATTGGAAGTATTAATGAAATCCAAGTCATATTTTTACCCAAACCCTCAAAGAAAGACCAAACTGATAAAGCTCCTGTTAATAGAACTAAAATTCCAATTGCAGGAAATTTTAACGATCCTTCCAAAAATTGAATAATTATAAATCCGACAGACAGAACCAGAGAAGAAATTAAAAAACGCAAGCGTTTAGACATAATTTAAAAATTAGAATATACCTTTTGCACATCGTCATGTTCTTCTAATTCCTCAAGAAAATTTGTAATTTTTGCAATTTGATCATCATTTGTTACTTCTAAATAAGTCTTAGCTTCCATCCTAAGTTCTGTACTTAATATAACAAATCCTGCTGCTTCTATCTTCTCTTTAGTCTCTTTTAAATGGTCAGGATGAACAAAAACTTCCAAGCCATCTTCTCTTTCTTCGCAATCCTCTATCCCAATATCAATTAAGGTTAATATCTGATTTTCAACATCACCTTTTTTCTGTACTAGTAAAAATCCTTTGTTCTCAAAATTATAAGATACTGCTCCTGGGCCAGCCATACTTCCCCCTGATTTTTCAAAAATATTTTTAAATTCCTGCGCAGTTCTATTTTTATTATCAGTTACAGTTTCAACCAAAACTCCAACTCCACATGGTCCAAACCCTTCATATGTTATTTCTTCTATATTGTCCATTTTTTCCATAGCAGATTTTAATATCCTATCAATATTATCTTTAGGCATATTAAATTCTTTAGCTTTATCAATTGCGACTCTTAATTTGAAGTTTGTGTCAGGATTGGCTCCCCCACCCGATTTTATCGCTATTGAAATAGTTTTCGAAAGTTTTCCAAAAAGATTTCCTTTTGCCGCATCTTTTGTTTCTTTTTGTCTTTTTATAGTCGCAAAATGAGAATGTCCTGACATAAAGGCAATTATACTATATTGACAACTTCTTTCCCATCTCTATACTTTAAAAAGAAAAATTTTTTATATAGAATAGAAAAATTACTTATTAAAATTAAAAAATATGGAAGAAAATCTGACCCGTAAAGCAATTAATCTAGCTTTAAGATGTCAATGGAAAGAAGCCATCAAAATAAATAAATTAATTATTAAAGAAGATGGATCTGACACAGAAGCGTTAAACCGTCTTGCAAGAGCTTATCTTGAAACGGGTGAAATCACAAAAGCTAAAGGTGTATCTAAAAAAGTTCTTAAAATTGAGCCTTCAAACAAGATTGCTGAAAAATCAATTGAAAAATATAAAAGATTTAAAACTAACGTTGATTCAGGAAGCGAACAAAATATAGATGCCTCCGTTTTTTTAGAAGAAGTTGGTAAAACCAAATTAACTAACTTAATTAACCTAGGCTCACCTAAAAATATTTCTAAACTATATTCAGGAGACGAAGTGAAATTATTAACACATTCCCACAGAGCTACTATAACTACTTTAGATGATACTTATGTTGGTAGACTTCCTGACGACATATCAGCTCGCATTCGTCTATTAGTTAAGGGGGGAAATTCCTATAAAGTGTTTATTAAATCAGTTTGTTCATCTAACATAAAAGTCTTTATTAAAGAAGTAAAAAAAGGAAAAGAATTTGAAAATTGTATGTCTTTTCCATTAGAAAAATCAGAATCTATCGACGAATCTTCCTCCCAGTCTGATTTTGAGATCAACTGATAGTTTAGTGTCAATACTTACCTTACAATCGAAATTTTTTGAAACCACACCGACCAGAATTTTATCTTTCCCAATTACTTCGCAATCAAAATCTTTATCAAATCCTTTAGAATATGAAATAATTTTTCCTCCCATTACTCCAAGTATTTTTGAAATATTTTCAACAGTCATGGAATTTCCTGTTAAATCCTCTATTTCAATTTTGGAAACCGTTTCGGTCATATAGTCTTCTACAAAATTAATCAAAATTGATTCAGGAATTTTCGAAGAAATAATGTAACCATCTGTTCCATCAGTAAATTTTTTTAATTTTAAAACTCTATTATCTATTAAATTTATATTATTAACATAATAATTTGAAAATCCTTTATCCAGAAGATAAATTTTAATTCTCTGCCAAAAATTTAAATTTGTTTTGTCTCCATCTTTCCATAAATAAAGAGGAATCAAAAAGTCTCTTCTAACAGACTCGGTTACTAATTTTCCCTTTAAACCTTCTTTTTCTCCCAATTTCCAGAGACTTGAAATCTTATACACACCAAAACCTCTTGAAGAATTAATTTGAGTATTTTCAGGAATTAAAATCTTAATTATTTTAAGTTTTTGAGGATCAACTACTGTTATCTCAGCATTACTATCAACATTATTTACATAAATAAATTTTTTTAAGCTAGTAATCTTAATTAAAACAAAAGCTATAATTAAAATTAATAAAATTAAAAATAAATAAATAAAACCTCTAATCTTTTTTATTCTTAATTCTCTACTCTTTTTGTTTTTAATTCTTTTATATCTTCGCATGTGATAGTCTTAGACTTTTAATTGATCTTTGAATTTCATCTTTTTCTTTACCCATCGAAATTAATATATTTCTAGTAATCGCAACAGCTGCTTCAAATTCAGGTTGAACAATTCTATCAACCCTTAATGATCTAAACTTCTCATAGTCTTCATCGAGATGAACCCTTGAAATAATTTTTACATTAGGAGACAAAGTTTCAACATGAGCAATAATAGATTCATGAGAGAGTCTATCAGGAATCGCGATTACAATTGCCTTGGCAGAAGTTATATTTGCCATTTGTAAAACTTCTTTTTCAACAGGATCACCATAAATTGCACTTATTCCTTTTTTCAAACAAGAATTTACAATTTCTTGATTATAATCAATAACCACAAATTTAATTCCTTTATCTTGTAATGCCCTACCAATCCAACCCCCTACTCTGCCATAACCACAAATTATAATATGATCAGAAAAATCAATTATTTCTTTTGGATTTCTTTCAAGAGAAGAAAATACTTTAAATTTTGATCTTAATAATTTCCATAAAGGTAAGGCCTTTTTATATATAAATGGGGTTAATATTAAAGTTACTAAACTTACAGCAATACCGATTGAAGCAATTTCGGAAGGAATTAATTTTAATACTGCTGCAGTTGAAAATATAATAAAAGAAAACTCTCCTACTTGAGCTAAACCTATTGCAGAAATAATCATTGTTTTACCACTAAACTTTAATAAATAATTAATTAGAGAAACAACAATAAACTTTAGTAAAATAACAATTATTGCCAAAACAAGTATCACTCCAAGGTGAGAAATAATAACAGGAAAACTTACAAAAAAACCTAGAGTTACAAAGAAAAGTGCAACAAAAAGATCTCTTAAAGGTCTTACCTCTGCAAAAATAGTATGGTTTTCTTGAGACTCAGAAATTACAAAACCAGCAATAAATGCGCCAAGTGTTGCTGAAATACCAAAGAAAGAAACTCCAACAGCAGTTCCTACAGCAAGAGCAATTGATGTTAATACTAATAACTCTCTAGAATTTAAAATCGTTATTTTATGAACAAAAAAAGGTACTACATGTTTACCTAATACAATTGATACAACAATTAGAAAAATTGCCTTTAATATTGCAATTCCACCTAAAACTATTACAGATTCTTGATTGCTAGCCAAAATTGGTAAAATTACCATGATTGGAATAACTGCTAAATCTTGTACTAATAGCCAACCAATCATTAACTTTCCATGAATCGTTTCTGACTCTCCTCTATCAAAAAGTGTCTTAACTACTACAGCTGTTGAAGAAAGAGAAAAGCCAATAGCTAAGACAAAAGATGAGATATTACTAAATCCAAACAATCTTAAAACAAAAAATAAAAACACTGTAACTAGTAACATTTGCAAAACTGAAGCTATTAGAATCTTTTTTAGAATGTTCTTAAATTTATTTACTGAAAGCTCTAAACCTATTGAAAATAAAAGTAAAATTCCTCCAATTTCTGCTAACTTCTCAATTCCAAGGCCTGAAATTGGAAAAATTGCGCTAGTTATTACTCCTGCTAGAATATATCCAATAATTGGCTGAAATTTAAGTCTCTTGGCGATATACCCCCCCATTAAAGCTGATGACAAAACGATAAAAAGAGCAAGTGTGAAAGAAATAACCATACTAACATTAATACTAGGCTAATTTCACTAATTTTTCTAGTGTTTCACGAAGGTCAGAAGGAAGATTAGATTCAAAACTTATTTTTTCTCCTTCCTTGGGATGTAAAAAGGTAATTCCCCCAGCATGCAAAAACAATCTAGAACACCATTTTCTATCACTCCGAGAAGTTTTTCTACCGGCGTAAAAATCATCAGCAACAATTGGATGCCCAATATGTTTAAGGTGAATCCTAATCTGATGTGTTCTACCTGTTTTTGGAGTTAATTCTAAAAGAGTAAATTTATTAATTTTGTTTTCATAATATCCAATAACTTTATAGTGGGTTTCAGCTTCTCTTCCACCAGGAACAATTCCAAATCTATCTTTTCTCCATGGTAACCTTCCAACGGTTTCTTTAATTTCCCCTTCTAAACGATCTACTCTACCATGAACTAAAGCCATGTACGTTTTTGATACCAACCTATCCTTAAATTGACCTTGTAGGGCTTCAAATGTCTCTTTTTTCTTGGCAATCAAAATAAGTCCTGATGTTTCTTTATCAAGTCTATGGACCAATCCATCTCTTGCCTCTAAATTTCCATTTAATGGATACTTAAAATTTTTCTTTATCCAAGTTTGTAGTACCGGCTGATTTGTAGTTGTTCCTGCCTCATTTGAAATCCAACCAGTAGGTTTTTCAACAACAAAAAAATCAGGATCATCAAATATTATTTTTGGTTCTAACATGTATTACGAAGTATTTTACTTTACTTTACTTACTATGTGAAGTAAATCTATATTTTATTTTTCTCTTTTCTTCTCGCAATCAATACACATCGTAGCTTCAGGATATGCTCCCAATCTATCTGTATCAATCATTTTTCCACAATCTTCACAAATTCCATACTTACCCTGTTTAACTCTTTTTAAAGCCTTTTTAATTTGATCTGACTTTCTGTTTAGTTCTTCTTTAATTGCAGAAACTCTTGCATGACCAAATTGTTCTTCAGCTTCAGTGTCTGTAGCAGCATTATCCAAGACTCTTGATTTATCTTTAAAAGGGTCTTCTGAAGAAATTTTACTCTTGTTTATTTTTAAATTTTTAAGTTGAAGAACTAAAAAATCAGAAACAGGTCTTAATAAATTCGCAGGAAAACGTACTTGATGATCTTTAATATTTTTATTTTGTTTTGTACTCATTTTTCACTCCTTGATAAGTTAAATAATAACAAGAAAAGTATAAAAGCTAAAGTACCTGAAATATAACCTTCAAAATTACCTGATAAGGATATCACATCTGGAAAAAATATAGAAATCAATGCACGGATTAAAAAAAATAATCCTGCTATAAAAACACCAGAAAAACCTACTCTACCTGATTTATACCAAGAAAAACTTCGATAATAAGTATCCACTAGAAAGAATAAAAAGATGCAAATCAAAGATAACCAAAAAGCTAAAAAGGATGAAAGACTAGAGTTTTTAATAGAATCAGAAAGGAAAAATAATGTAAGCAAGGGTAAAAATCCAATTACAACCCCTTCGAATGTTTCAAAAAAATTTAATTTAAACTTTATAACCCCTATTACGAATCCAATTCCAACCCCAATTAGTTCCAGAAAAAACCAAAACTCAGGCAAAACTTTTTTTGAAATTAAAAAACCTACTAATAAACCTATTAAAATTAGTGTGGCTAAATTAAATATTCTTTCATAGGAATAGTCTTCTTTAAGCTTCTTCCAAAGTAAGAATAAAAAGATTAAAATCCCCAAGATATTTGCTATTACCATAATGTTGATAATATCATATTAAGTAACATGCTTGAAACACCACATGTAGCCCTAGGGATTGCAATTGCAACAAAGATTCCAAATCCATGGATTGCGGTTCCTTTAGCTTTTGCTAGTCACTTTCTTTTAGAAAGAATCCCCCATTGGAACCCACATCTAAATACTGAGACAGAAAAATATGGGAAACCTACTAAAAAATCTACAATTATCGTAACTATTGATGTAGTTATTTCTTTAATATTAGGATTTTTTGTAGCATATAGTAAATTTCCCAATTCATTACTTTCTCTAAATATTCTTCTTTGTTCCTTTGCTTCAGTTTTACCAGATATTATGGAAGGTCCATATTTCTTTTTGGGAGTTAGAAACATATTTTTAAGTAAATGGATTAAACTACAAAAATCAATTCAGGTAGATACAAATTTCACTCTAGGTTTTACTACACAAATAATTACGGTTATTGCCTCACTTTTTTGGATTTTTCAGAAGTAATTTAGATAATTACTTTACTCTTTAGCTCTTTCAACATAATCTCCGCTTCTTGTATCTATTCTTATTTTTTCACCAACTTTAATAAATAGTGGAACTTTTGTTAATAGTCCATTTTCCATTTTTGCAGATTTCAAAAAATTAGACGCAGAATTTCCCTTAACCCCTGGATCACATTCTATTACTTCTAGTGTTACCTTTGGTGGAAGTTCACAAGACATTGGTTTTTCATCCCAAAATAAGATATTAACATCCTCTCCTTCTTTAAAATATAAAAGTTCAGATCCAATAATCGATAATGGAATTTCAATTTGTTCATATGAGAAAGAATCCATAAAATATGCAAAATTAGGATCTTTATAAAGATATTGTAATTTTTTCTTACTTAAACTTATTTGTTCAAAAGAAAGATTAGAAGAAAATGCATGTTCGATGTTGGCTCCATTTTCAAGATTATTACAATTAACTCTTACAGTAGCTCCACCCCTACCCATTTTAATCAAAGAGTATTTTATAACTTTAAAAGGTTTTCCTTCATATAAAAAAGCGATTCCTGCTCGTAATGCTGTTGCATTTATTGTTGACATAATGAAGCTATTTTATCACGCATTTGGGAAAACTACACCCTGAAGTTCTTTAATTTGATCTGAATGTATAGTTATTCTACCTGACTGCATCATTAGCTCTTCATCAAATTTTTTAAATTGTCCAGCCATTGAATCAAGTTGAGTTAAAACTCTGTCAATTTTTTTATCAGTACCTTCAATTTTTTCAATAACTTCTTCAAATTTTTCATCAACCGTCGAAAATTTATAATCCATCCTTAATCTAAGTTTTTCTGTTTCTGTTAATTTATTTTTTATCATATTTTTAATATATTCTTTGAAAAGAAAAGTGTCAATGATACAATAAGAGTCAATCTTTTTACGCCGAGGTGGCGGAATGGCAGACGCTCAGGTCTCAAAAACCTGTGGGGATAAAACCCCGTGGAGGTTCGACTCCTCTCCTCGGCACCATTGAGGAAATTGCAAGCAAGAGGGGTTCGCCTCGCTTCGCTCGGTGGACAGTTTGTATTGAATTTTCGGGACAAAAACGAATTGGCGATTTTGAAAGAAGAAAAGAAAATTTTTTAATCACATGAACAAAACAACAAAAACAACTCTCTTGATAGCTATCGTTGGTCTGGTCGCAATACTTGGCTACTTTTTTGTAGCAAGAAAAACGAACGTCTTTTCTCCAACTCCCAAAGTGCCTGCCTCCATCTCTTTTCAAGAGATCGGTGGTGGTTGTAGCAATATCTTTGTTTACAAAATTAACAGCAACAATACTGCTGGTATTTCTGTGTATGCAATAAAAGAAAAGCTTAACCTTTCTACCATGGAAAAAACCTTTGAAATTGGGAAAACGGATGGTTTGAGTGTTGAGATTCTTATAGGAGATAAGATAAAAATGTTGTATTGCAATGATGCTGTGGATCCCAACCAACCAAAATCTAAAAAATTGATTGGAAAAACCGGAAAGGCAATTATCTCTATTTCGAAAATTGACGAATCTCAATCAGCGTGGAACAGAAACTACACGACAACTGTAATCTTGAAAGATGTTCGTTTTGTCGAAGAGAATGGTAATGACTCTGATATAACAGTTGACGAACTTATCTTTAGGAAAATAAGAGTTGGTTGGTTGCCTGGCTAGTGTTTTGTTTGGCATAAATTTATAAATTCTTTCCGCCAAAGGAAAATTGGAAATTGTTAAATCTTCCGGCGAAGTCGTTCGGTTTTCGCGGGGGGGCTCCTCGCCAAAATGCGTTCGAACTAATTCAAGAATACTGCACAAGTATATTAGTGAAATATTAATAGTAATTTCTGTTATTTCAGTTGTTCTTGCTTTAGTTTATTTTCCCAGTTGGATTAAATATCGACAAGGCATAAAGCTATTAAAGAACGGTCGCGTGGTTGAGGTTGCAGCGCTTCATGGTAGAATTATTTTTAAACTCACGGATAACAAAGTCATTGAGGTAAAAAACCCACCCATTTTTATTTATAACACCAATTTAGCTGGCGAGTTTATGAAATGTGGCGTTCCCTGCAAAAATACAAAATTTTTGATGGAGTAAATTGCTCCCGTAACTAAATATGAATTTAGAGTTTCTGTTTGTGAGGCTAGAGTTTCGGTTGATGTAGAATTAAGCCTGTCGAGAGTGTTCGATTTGAATACCCCCCCTCGGCACAGGTAGTGAATTAGGTATTTTCCGTTTTCTTGGGTACACGTTTCAAACGCCCAATACCTGATTTTATCCATTCGTAACCACTATCAAAATCCTCATTTTGTAATTGTACTTTCGAAACTGGAAAGTGGGTCTGATGAATTTTTTTGTTGACCTCTATTGGTACTTTGAGCTCCGTCTGATTATTACCTTGTCTCTCTTTATCCATATAAATTACAATCTTTATTTATTTCCCACTTTTTACATCTCTTGCATAGAACTTTATTCTGTCTCCTTTAAAGAATAATGGAACTGAAGCTAAAGGACCATTCCTGTGTTTTGCAACATCAAGTCTAATATTTTCAATCTTTTCATCATCTTCGCGCCATAAAAACATAACGACGTCAGAGTCTTGCTCTATACTGTTATGAACTAATATGTCATTTGCAACAAAATTTGAATATTTAGGTACGGTCAGATCATATACTTTTTTAATTCCAATTTTTTCAATACTTGCTATTTCATCCCAGTATAAATCTGAGTTTGCTAAATTTGATAAATATTTATCCTCTAATATTTTTGCAATTTTATCTAATCTTTCTCTTCCTACACCATTTCCATGTCTTTGTGTTCCACTATATGCCCAACCCATTTTTTTATGAAATTCCCTTGTTGTTAAACACTCTTCTCTTCTAATACTTTCAATATATTCCCAAATTTCTTTTGGAATTACATCATTATTTGGGTTTGATTTAATTCTTTTTAAAAATAAAAGTGCTTCTATTGATTTATTAGCCTTTATACCGACAAAATTTATTTTTCTAATAAACTTGATTTGATTTTCTTTACCTTGAATTTGAACATTATATATATCTTCATAACCTTTCTTTTTTGAAGTAGTTATCGTTGAAATAATTCCAAGTCTTAAGAGTAAATGTGATACATGTTCAGCTAATATTCTACTTCCCGAAGCGTAATAAAGAGTAACTTTTCTCTTATCTTTTCCTTTATAAACATAAATACATCCATCAGTTGACCATAAATGTTTTAGAAATAATGATATTTTTTTGTCATTTTGTTGGAAAACAATATCTGGAATGATTTTTTCTCTTGATCTTTGTCCATAAATATTTAATTCCTCATCCAACCACTTAACAATTGGGTTTCTTCTTCCCCTTGCTAATTTTTCTTTAGAAGAAAGATAGATATGGTACCAATTTTCTTGTTTAATAATTCTAGGAACTATATTAAATTCCTTTAATGCAGACTTCTCTACAATCTTAATAAGTTTCATTTCTGAATTTGTATAATGTAAAGGTTGTCTTTTAACAAAGCATCCATCGCCAATTAAATGAGCAAGTAAAATCAGGCGTGAATCAGAAAGTGCAGATTTTAAGTTTATCTTATTAATAATTTTTCTAGGAACAGCAATGTTATCTTTAACTTTAAGTTTATCAAGTCTTTCCCAACCCGTAAGTTTGTAAAAAGGATGATTTCCCGATGCAAAGACGATTCTCCCACTTTTAAGTATTAATTTATAAGATAATTTCTTGCCACTTTCAAAAACTTTTGAAACAGTTACTGGTACAATCTCAAAATTATCATTCATACCCAAAACTTTGAAATTTGTCTTTCCAACTAATGAATCCATTCTGACTCTTTCGCCTGATTTATAAAGAGTTATTAAAGTATCCCCCAAAAGACATCCACTCTCTCTCAAATCCGATAATTGGGGCTTTTTTACTCCCCTTGATTCTACACCTCTTGAAAGTTGAGATAGAGCTAAAACTGGAACTTTAAGTTCTCTTGCTAAGTTTTTAAGTCCTTGTGAAATTTCAGAAACTTCCTGAACCCTATTCTCCAAGTTTCTACTTCTTGCAAGTTGAAGATAATCAACAACCAAAAGGTCAAGCCCATGTTCAACCTGAAGTCTTCTTGCTTTTGTTCTCATCTCTAATATAGAAAGAGCTGGGGTGTCATCAATGTAAAGAGGCGCTTCGGCTAACTCTCCCATTGCATTTGATAGTTTAGTAAAATCTTCTTCTGTTAATTTTCCTGTTTTTAATCTCCAAGCATCAATATCAGCTTGAGCAACTAAAAGTCTATCTACTAATTCCTCTTTGCTCATTTCAAGTGAGAAAAAACCAACTGATCGTTTATCAGTTACAGCTGCATGTTGAGCAATGTTTAATGCCAATGAAGTTTTACCAACAGACGGCCTAGCTGCTAATATTAAAAGATTCGATTTTTGCATTCCCGCTAAAGCATTATCAAGATCTTCAAAGCCAGTTGATACCCCCCTTAAACCCTCTCCCTGTTTATGAAGTTCATCTAATCTATCGAAACTTTCAGCCAAAGTATCTCTTACAGAAGTAAAGGCTTTAGTTAGATGTTTCTGAGTTAAAGAGAAAACTTCTGATTCTGCCCTATCCAAAAGATCTCCCGATGACATTCCCTCATCCATTGAAAAATCAACAAGTCTACTTGCAGCTTTCATTAAAGCTCTTTTAACTGAAGAATCTTTAACTATTTTTCCATAATGCTCAACATGAGCTGCAGTTGGAACTTTATTGGCAATATCTGTTAAATATGATGCACCACCTATTTTTTTTAAATTCTTATTCTTTTTTAATTTTTCAGTTACTGTTAAAACATCAACTGGAACTCTTTCTTCATATAAAGTAAGCATTGCTTCATATATTTCTTTGTTGCGTTCATCGTAAAAATCCTCAGGTAGTAAAAATTCAGCAACAGCTATAACAGCATCTTTATCCAATAGAAGAGCTCCGAGGACGCTTCCTTCGGCTTCGGCAGAGTGCGGAGGTACTCTAACTTGATTTATGTCTGCCATTAATTTTTCTCTAGGACAATAACTTGAGCAGAGGACTCTTCAATTATTTCTTCTTTTTTAAGGCTAAATTTAGACATTTTTTCTACAGTTAATCCACTATCTTTTAAGAATTTATCAAGTTGTTCTTGTGATTCATAATCAAATGGAATTACATAATAACTTTCTATTTGTTGAATTATTTCAATAGTTTCAGGTCCTATAGAAGTTAACAATATATCGATATCACCAATAAATGATAATTTGTTTTCTGGAAGTTTTTTCTTTAAGTTTCCAACATGGCAAATTCTTAAGCCGTCCACTTCATAAATAAATAAAGTTCCATCATCTGTTGAAATTCCAATTATTGAAATTCCAGAAACTTCATATTCTCCCGGCCCTGTAAACGTCTTTTTTTCTCCATTTAAAGATTCTATTGTTGGACCAATTGGATCTGTTAAAGTAATACCAGTTCTACCTTTAATTTTGAATGTTTGGCCTGAAATAAAAGTTATATCCATAGGTAATGCCATTCTATATATTTTATGTTGGCTTGACAAGAGGACACTTTTACGCTTATATTAGCTCTCTAAGTATTTTTATTTAAAATAAAATGAGAAAAGAAACAGCTTTAGCCATATTTGCAGGAATTTCTATTGGTTTAATTACTGCTTTTGGGATATGGAAAGCAACTTCTTCTATTAAAAAAAATACTCAAGAATCTGAAACCCTTGAAACTCCAGTTACTACCCCTAAACAAAATTTGATACTTACAATTGCAAATATGTCTGATTTTGACGTAATCACTGAAAGTCCAAAAATTGTTAATGGAATGACAAAATCTCTTTCAAATGTTGTTATCTCAACAACCGACAATGATTTTTTAGGAAAGGCAAAAGAGAATGGATCGTTTGAATTAGAAGTTAAACTTCCAGTTGGGTTTTCTGAAATAAAAGCTGTTAGTTTTGATTCCAAAGGAGATTTGGCTGAAACTAAAATTAAAATAATTTATTCTGAAGAATTTGAAAAATATGTAGATCCAACCAAAAAATCCAAAGCATATGTTGGAACAGTTACTGATATTTCGGGTGGAACAATTCAAATAAAGGCAATAAACGGTGAAATTCTTCAAGCAGGAACTGCCGATGATACAACTTATATAAACGTTTTAAAAAAATCAGCTGTAGTTAAAGCAACTGACCTTGCAATTGGAGATTATATTGTTGCAATGGGACTTCTTAATGGCAATAAAGTTCTATCTGCCAAAAGGATATTGATTACAAGTGAATTAATGGATGATAAAAAAGAAATTGTATGGGGAAAAATCTCAGAAGTTACAAAAAAGAAATTGACTTTAATTAAAAATGATGGAGAAACTTTAGAGATTATCTTACCTAAAACTTGGAGTGGACCTGATGTTTTTGATTTAAATGAGGGTCAAACAATAATTGTTGCTGGTAATATAATTTCCGAAACATACTCTTTAAGAAGTATCTTTACTCCTGTAGAATAAAATTATGCAGAAAGGTCCAGTAACACCTAAGGGTTTTAACGATATTTTTCCTGAAGTTGAAAAAAGGAAAAGAACTTATATTAATTCCATTAGTCTTGTATTAGAAAAATATGGGTTTGAACCTTTAGAAACTCCAATTGTTGAATTTGCAGAAACACTTTTAGGGAAATATGGTGAAGAAGAAAAATTGGTTTATCAATTTGAAGACAAGGGAAGAAGAAAATTAGCGTTAAGATATGATTTAACTGTTCCATTAGCTAGATTTGTAGCAAATAACTTAGGCCTTCTTTCCCCTACTTTTTCAAGATATCAAATAGGTCAAGTTTTTAGAGGTGAAAAACCTCAAAAAGGAAGGTCAAGAGAGTTGACACAATTTGATTTTGATATTGTTGGAAGCGAAAATATTGAAAATGATGCAAAAGTAATTGCTACAGCAATTGAAGGTTTTCGAGCAATAGGTTTTTCAAAAGCTAAACTTGCAATAAATGACAGAAATAATTTTAAAGAATTAAAAGTTGAAGATATTAGATTAATCGACAAAATGCATAAAATCGGAAAAGATAAAATGCCTCAAAATTTATTAAATTTTATTGAAAAAACAAAGCCTACAGAAAATTTACTTAAAATATTTAAAATATTGGAAAGTGAATATAAATTAAAGGAAAATGTTGATTTTTACTTCGATTCTACACTGGCAAGAGGCTTGGATTACTACACATCAACAGTTTTTGAAATGAAATTAAATGGAAATCCTAATGATTTATCAATTGGTGGCGGTGGAAGATATGATAATTTAATCGGAATGTTTGCAGGAAGAAAAATTCCTGCCGTTGGTTTTTCGTTCGGTATAGATAGAATAGTCGAATTACAATAATGAACTCTGCCAGAACCCGTGCCTATTTAATGCTTCTTATTGTTGCTGTCATTTGGGGTGTTGCCAGTCCTATTATTAAATATACATTAGGTGGTTTTTCTCCAATAGTTTTTCTAACTTATAGATTTGGAATATCAACAATTATTGCATTAATATCTTTTGCAGTTTTTGGATTACATCTTCCAACTGATAAAAAAACTTTTTGGCTCATGCTTTTCTGTGGTTTTTTGACATCAACTGTATCTTTAGGGCTTTTATTTTTTGGTCTTAATGACACTACAGTTCTTGATTCAAGTTTAATCTCATTAGCAAGTCCTTTAATTATATCCATGGCCGGAGTTGTATTTTTAAACGAAAAAGTAACAAAACGAGAAAAAATAGGAATGGGAATTGCTGTTATTGGAACAATCTTAACCGTAATTGAACCAATAATTCAAAGAGGGCACGAATATTTAAAGTTTTCAGGTAACCTTTTGATTTTAGGATACGTAATAGCAACTGTAGTAGTTGCAGTTATTACTAAAAAGTTACTTAAAAATGGTGTTAACCCTTTAACGTTAACTAATTTTTCATTCATAATAGGGTTTTTATCATTTTTACCGTTTGTTTTCCTTACGTCTCAAAAATCATTTCTCTCAGTTAATTTTAACTACCATTTAGGAGTTTTCTATATGGCCATAATATCCGGAAGTCTTGCATATTTTCTCTCTAACAAAGCTCAAAAAACAATTGAAATAGGAGAACAGTCACTTTTTGCTTACCTCTACCCTGTTTTATCTCTTCCTATTGCTGTTCTTTGGTTGGGAGAAAAAATTACACCTACTTTCATTGTTGGTGCAATTATTATTACTATTGGTGTAGCCATTGCTGAAATTAAAAGATCGCGATATAATAACTCACTGTAAGCAAAAGTAATAGATAAAATATATGAAAGCAAATATTCATCCAAAATGGTTTAAAGAAGCAAAAGTAACTTGTGCTTGTGGCAATACATTTGTTGTTGGCGCAACTTTGCCTGAAATAAACGTTGAGGTTTGTTCTGTCTGTCATCCTTTCTACACAGGACAGATGAAATACCTAGATGCTGCAGGAAGAGTTGAAGCATTTAAAACAAAGCTATCTCATGTTGCTAAAAATGTTGTATCAAAAACTGAAAAGAGAAGAATTAAAAAAGAGAAAAAGATTAAAGAAGAAATGAGTAGACCTGAAAACTTAGAAGTACTTCGTGCTAAAAAAGTAAAGTAAAATGAATCCTACTAATCAAACTTGTTACCTTGAGGTAAGAGGCGCCACAGGTGGAGATGAAGCAAAAATATGGGGACAAGATCTTCTCCGAATGTACTCGCGTTACGCAACCAAGAAAAATTGGAAACAATTACAAATTGATGATTTAACCTTAAAATTCGTAGGAATTTCTGTGTTTGATGATCTTAAAAATGAATCAGGAGTTCATAGAGTTCAAAGAGTTCCTTCAACTGAAAAAAGAGGTAGAATTCACACTTCAACTGCAACAGTAGTAGTTCTACCTGAAGTTGCCGAAACAGACGTTAATATTAACCCTAGTGATTTGGAGTGGCAGTTTACAAGAGCCGGTGGGCATGGAGGACAAAATGTAAATAAAGTATCAACAGCAGTAAGACTTACTCATATTCCAACAGGAATTGTAGTCCAAGCCAGAGAAGAGAGGTTTCAAGAACAAAATAGAGTTATTGCTCTTTCTCTACTTCGTTCTAAACTTTGGGAGAAAGAGGAAGAGGAAAAATTAAAAACAATTGCAGGATATAGGTCAGTAATTGGTCGTGGCATGAGATCTGAAAAAATCAGAACTTATAACTTCCCACAAGACAGAGTTACTGATCACAGATTAGCTAAATCATGGGGAAACCTTGAAGTTATTGTTGAAGGAAACCTGGAAAAAGTAATTGCCCTTACTAAAACCATTGTAAATTAATATTCTTACTCACTAAATTCAGAAAGATTAGTTGAAATTTTGATTGATTTCTTTGACTTATTTTTTATATATTCTTTCTTTATATAATATAGATACTTCCTTAATTTTTGCTTAAAATTTTAATGGCTTCCAAAAGTTGTTCATCAACTTGAGTATCTACTTTATCTTCTATTTTAACATCTGGTTCAAATCCCTTTTCATTAACCCAAACTCCTTTTGGTGTTAACCATTTAGCAATTGTTATATGAAGTCCAGATCCTTGTTCAAGTTGTAATGGCTCTTGAATTGTACCTTTACCAAAAGTTATCTCTCCAACAAGTTTTACTCCTTTAATTTCTCTTAAAGCTCCTGCCAAAATTTCTGAAGCTGAAGCACTTCCTCCATTAACTAAAATTACTAATTTATAATCATTAAGTGCACCAATTTTATTAGTTTTATATTCTTGTTTATTAATTCCACCCTTATCTTCAATAACAACTACAGAACCTGTTTTTACAAATTCACTTGCGATATCAACTGCTCCTTGCATATAACCACCTGGGTTATTTCTTAAATCTAATACAATTGATTTAACTCCCCTTTTTCCTACAACTTCATTTACTGCCTTTGTCCATTCGGTTAAAGTATCAGCACCAAATTTTAAAAGTTTAATATGAGCAATCGTTCCATTCTGAATAACTACTCCATTATTATCTACAAAGGAAAGAATTATTGATGGAACATCAATATTTTTTCTTGTAATTTCCGTCTTAATTGGTTCGCTAACACCTTCTCTTAAGAGAAACAGTGTAATCTTGGTTCCAGCCTTACCTCTAATTAATTTTACTGCATCAGTTAATGTCATCCCGTTTGTTCCAACATCAATTTTCTTTTCTTCATCTTTAATCTCAATTATTAAATCCCCTGCTTTAACCCCTACCTCATCGGCAGGAGATCCGGGAAGTGGAGCAATAACTGCTAAATTTTTACCCTTAAATCCAATTTGAATCCCAACACCTTCAAATGACCCTGATAAATCTTCTTCTATAACTTTATTTTCTTCGGGGGGAAGAAAAGCTGTATAAGGATCTCCTAACGAGGCAACCATTCCACTAATTGCACCATAGACCATTTTTTGTGGACTTATTTTACTTTTATCGTAGTATGAAGTATTTAAAGTATCCCAGACTCTCCAGAAAAGAGAAAAGTCAACATCTCGTTTATCTTGAGGAACTTCTCTTGAAATCTTAATCTTAGGAAAAGATGCTGTTTCTAATTTAAATCCATTAGAACCTAAGATATATCCTGCAGTAAAAATAACTCCAATAGCAATAACTCCTAAAATTACTTTTCTGACATATGAAAAATTCATATTAATTTTTGACATAAATAATAGTACCTTAAATTTTAGAAAGGAAGAAGTCCTAAAAATCTAGCCCTTTGAATCTCATCAGCCATTTTTCTTTGATGTTTAGCACAAATTCCACTTCTATCCCTTGAAAATATTCTTCCTCTATCAGAAAGATATCTACTTAAAAGATCATAATTTTTATAACTTGGAATAGCCTTTGTTTCACAATAAACACATTTTGTTGAAACTGGTCTTAATTTTTTAATTTGTTTTTTAAATTTTTTCTTTGCTGGCATATTATTTTCTAATTAAACACTAATAATAAAAATCTTAAAAAGGAATATCATCAGAAGCTTCTTTTTTTACTTCTTCTTTTTTTGATTTCCCTTTTGATTTTGTTGGTTCTTCGGCAGCAGGAACCTGGCTTTCATCTAAATTTTCAGGAACATTAAATTCATCAGTTACTACAGTAGAAGTTTCTCCATCTCTCCTTGAATCAAGTAAAATCATGTCAGAAAGAACAATTTCAGTCATATATTTTGTTTGACCATCTTTATCTTGCCAATTTCTAGTTTGAAGCCTACCTTCAACATATACCTTTCGTCCCTTTTTAAGAAGTTGTCCACAAATTTCGGCAAGTTTATTCCAAGCTACTAATCTATGAAAATCTGCTTCATCTTTCTTCTCGCCTGAATCAGTAGTCCAACTTCTATTTGTTGCAATTCCTATTGTACAAACTGCAGCACCATTTGGAGTAAATTTTAATTCTGGATCTTTAGTTAAATTACCTATTAATTGTACCTTGTTTAAACTTTTTGCCATTTTATTTTTTAACTATCAAAAATCGAATTATATTATCTTCTGTTTTTAACTTTAAGTCCAGTTGTTTAACTGCAGAGGCTGGAAGCTCTAAATCACAATTTAAAAACAATCCTTCGCTATTTTTCTTTATTTTATGAAATAATTCTTTAACTCCCCAATCTTCAACTTTTCCAATCTTTCCTTTTAAAAGGTTAACTGTCTTTTCTAAAGATTCTAATAGAGATTTCTTTTTTGCAGCTGTTGTTTTACCTTCTAAAACCAAGGTCAATTCATAATTATTCATGACCACAAGTATAACACGCCTAACTTGATTTATTCAATAGAGATGTTAATATCATTTTTATATCATGGGGAAGGAAAAAATTACAACAATTGAATTAAGAAATTTACCTTGTACCAATAGCTGTGTCTTTCAAAAAAATTGCATCGAAGAATTTCACAATGGTACATGCCTTACCAAAATTGATGATTTTATTACATCTCTAAAAAAAGATAATAATATAGAATTGTATCCAGTACCTCACGTCTTGGAAAAGATTGTCTATTACTCTACCAACCAAAATATAAAAGTTATTATTAGAGATGGATTTTCAAATACTGAACGTAAATTAGAAATCTAATAATAAAGGTTAACTTCCAATTTTAAATTCAACAACATCTCCATCTTTAACTATATAATCTCTTCCTTCGCTTCTTACCTTTCCTAATTCTCTAACGTTTTTCCATCCATTATTCTCTATAAAATCATTAAAATTACAAATATCAGCTTTTATAAATTTATTCATAAAATCAGTATGAATAACACCAGATGCCTCCTGAGCTGTAATTCCATCTTTAATAGTCCAAGCCCTAACTTCTTTTTCACCTGCAGTTAAAAAGGTAATTAATCCTAATGTTTTAAATGCTTTTTGAATAAGTCTTTCAAGTCCTGAGTTTTTAACACCTAAATCGGAAAGATATGATTTTTGATCATCTTCTGAAAGTTCTGATAGTTCTGATTCAACTTTTGCAGATACTGCAACGACTTGATCTTTTAAAACACCAAGTTTGGTAGCATACTCACCTTCCAATTCTTCTGCCTTAACTAAATCTTTTTCATCAATATTTAAAACAATTAAAATAGGTTTTTTAGAAAATAAAGGTAAACTCTCAATATCTTTATTTTTTTTCTTTTCATGATTTTCTAAAGTTTGCTGATCAGCTAAATCCAATTCAAGTTTAACTATTTCAAAATCATCTTTAGGACTTACTACTCCTTGCTTTATTATGTCAGGATCAGTAAATACTCGAATTACATGACAAATTGCGGATACGTCTCTAATGTGACTTAAAAATTTATTTCCAAGTCCTTCTCCTTTAGAAGCTCCTGCAATTAGTCCTGCAATATCTACAAATTGAACAGTAGCTGGAACAATTGGAGAATTATATATTTTAGATAATTTAGTAAGTCTTTCATCAGGAACAGGAACAACTCCAATATTAGGTTCTATCGTTGCAAATGGAAAATTAGCAACATATGCAAGTTGCTTTTTTAAAAGAGCATTAAAAAGTGTGGACTTCCCCACATTTGGAAGACCTACTATCCCTACGCTCAGTCCCATGTTCCAAGTATTGGGTATTTATTGGTATATTTATCCATGTATTTACCTCTCCTCCTTTCTTTAATACTATTTTACTCACTAAATCTCGTAACACCAAATTTTTATCCGAAAAGTCTTGTGATTGTAATACCTCTCTTGCCTTATCGTAAAGTAGAGATATTTCTTCATCGTTAATTCTTACTTTTACTGGTTTAATTCTTTCTAGTTTTTTAAGATTCCGTGTAAATATGAATTTCCTATCTTTTACTTGTTTAATCAATCCTCTCAATTGATCAAGATCAATCAAATTCTCAGCATACATTTGTGCAAATTTTGACTCCTGATCAGTTAAATTAGAGATCTTTGTTTTATTTATAAGTATGTCTTGTTCAAATGATGTATTAACTCCTGCTCTTGATTCAACATATTCTTTAATTTTCAGTTTTATAAAATCAGGATTAGATATTATATCCTTAATATGTTTCCACCAAAGACCCTCAACAACAAAAACATTCACCCCCTCACAATCACAAGTTCTTAATTCGTTCCTGCGAACTTTATCACTGCTACGATAATATCTTTGACTGCCTTGTTTACCATCTCCAACCATTGGGAAGCCGTGTTCACAGTAAAATTTTCCTGAAAGAATGTAGTCAAATTTTTTATTCTTATTGGCAAATTTTTTGTTGTAATTTAATAGTTGAAGTGATCTATCAAAAAAAGATTTATCTTCTATAATTATCGGCACATCAAATGGAATCCATTCCTCTTTAGGTCGTTGTTTACGACTATTTTTCTTGATTTTGAAATACTTTTCATTCTTTAACCTTCGTTTACTTACAATTGACTCTGATTTATTGTAGTAAGCCACTCCAGTAAAGTAAGTATCACAACACAATATTCTACTAACTGGTCCTTTAGTCCAATGTTTACTCTTACCTTTTTTTGTTGGAATTCCCTCATCAGATAGCTTGTTAATAATTGCGTTAATGCCTATTTTATCTATCACAAACCACCTAAACATTTTCTTAACCACTTCGCTCTCGTTTTCATCTATTGCCCAATGTGTAGGAGTAGTATCAGTCTTTTTAACATACTTATAACCATACAAAGCATCGCCACTAATTACTATTCCGTTCCTTGCTTTAAATAATTTCCCCCTTCTCATCCTTTCAACAATTTTTACTCTTTCATATTCGTGAAATACACCCTGCATTGCTTGCAAAACATGTTCTTCTGGAGTCAGTGCATTAATATCATGAAGAGAAATAAAACCAATTTCTTTATCGGACAGTTCCTCAATAACTATTTCTTGATGAGTAAATCTTCTTGATAATCTTCCCCTGTCATAAACATATAAAGCAGAAAATTTTCCCGTCAAAGCAAAATCCCTCATTCTGTCTAGGTCTGGTCTAGCTATAAGTTCGCCAGACCATCCATCATCTATAAAGATATTTTCATCAGGTAATATATGTCCATCTTCTATAATTTTCCTTTTAACTTCATCCAATTGAGATTCAATAGTTGCTTCCTGTTCCTGCCTTCCAGTTGATACCCTCGCATATATAGCTACAATTTTTTTGTCATTTTCCATTTAATTTTCTTTCTATCATTCTTTCTAACTTTTTATTATCAACTCTCCATACTTTTCCGAATTTAAATGCAGGGATTTTTCCCCTTTTTGCCATTCTGTAAACTGTGATTTTATTCACTTTTAGTTTTTTTGAAACTTCTTCTAATGTAAGATATTCATCATTCATACTATACTTTAGTTAACTTTAGTGTATTTATATCACACTTTATTGTCAATGACTTTTGTCGTATTTCTCTTAAAATATTGTCAAACAAATTGAAGTAAAAACTATTCACCTCATGTTTATAATCATTTCCTTCGCACGAATAGAAATTAAGTTTTAGAACTTTTAACTTATTCATTATTTTGCTGTTTGATGCCTCCATTGGTATATGCAATCTCTTTTCGTTTGGGTAATTTTCTTTTGGAGTGATACTTTGTTAATACTTTAGTAAAATAGGCACCAGGTATCTCTAATGGCATACCTCCGTTTTCTTTTCGTTTTCTCATCTCTCTTAAAACAGAATTTATTGCTTTAGGAGTGTAGTTCTCTGCTATATATATCCAGTGGAAAGGCTTTTTATCCCATATGCCAAATATGGTTTCTAATTTTATCGCTATGAATTTAAGGGGGGTTTTGTATGTGTAATCTTGAAGATCCTTAATTGCTTCATTTTTCTGTCGGTTTTCGTTTACATTTTCTTTAAGATTCCGTATACCACTAACACTTCTAATAAGACTAATACTTGTGCTATCTTGTTTACCTACTTGTTCTAAGCCTTTGTTATTGCCTTCAGGTAACAGTGAATTTTCCCATATCCATTTTTGTTCATCATAAGTTAATTCAGAATCGGCGGAAAACCAATTTGGATATTTCTTTTTAACATCTTCAATTCTGTATAGTGTCATGATTCCAACTTTCTATTGTTTGTTCTTTTTTGAACTAATATTGTTAGGTATCAATATGTAACCCTTACCAGAACAACCATGACAAATTAAAGATCCATATTTTAAAGTTCCGAAACCATTACACACAGGACACTTTTGAGCCACTACAAGGGGTTCTGGGCTTGTTAATATAGCTTGACTAGTATCATTAATCATATAAATATTTGACCAACAAAAAAGACACCGTCTTAAAAATTTTGAATCTTAATGCGGTGCCTTGGTCAAACGCTCAAATGGAGCTGGGACAATGGCTGTGCTAAATGATTAGTGTATTAATTACTTTGTGTAATGGAGAAAACTGGAGATCTTTCTGTATATTTTTCTATCTCCAATCTCTCTTGACTATATCAATATATCTCATCTATCAAATAATATCAATACCCACAGGGAACCAAAATATTAATATGGAGGGTAGGTATAGTTCAATTACCAAACCTGCTACTTAGCAATATAGTCATTACATTTGCACAGGGCGTAGCCTTGCCCTTGCCTAGGCAATTGCATTGATATTGCATTGAAGTTGTTTTGCTTGTAGAAAATGACTCTAGCCTTGATGGGATGCTTGAGGATGGGCACAAACATGTGTAGTCCTTATACACACAAGGAGTTAGTCACTTTGTGGTCTAACAACACAAGAGGTTTGAAACCAAACAGGAATGAATTTTTCGTCCTTATGAACATACCTAGTGGTTTTATATTCTCCACTATTCCAATCGGTATTTTCATGGAGAAAAAATCCATTATGGTCACCAACCTCACTTATATATACATTTGCCCCCTTGGTTTTATAAATTATGTATCCATCCTTAACAATTACTGCCAAATTTGGTGTGTGATTCATGGCAGTATCTGCAGATAAAATCCTTTCCTTCTTCTCGTCGTTATCTAGATCAAAATTTCTTTCGGTCCAAGGATATGCTCCTTTAGGAATCGTATAAAATTCACCGCCAAAAGGTTCTTTTAATGGATTGAATCTTTCTTTAATGGGAATTATTTCTTGATTGGAAGTGATCAGAGAAGGAGGGTAAGACACCATTACTTCATTAAATACATTAGAAAAGTATTCTTTTGGAAAGTTTTTATCTACAAAAAAAGGGCATTCTGCTTGAGAACTATCTTTTATAGAAGGTGATTGGTTTGTATTTTTAACATTAATAATTGGGTTAGATCTATTAATAAAAGTAAATACAGAAAGTGTTAGGGCTCCTAAAAATATTATCAACAGATATTTTTTCATAATTTCGTTAATCTAATAGACTCAATTTTAAGTTTATGGATACTAATTGTCTAGAAATGTTTGATATAAAATCTCTGATTTCTAGATCTGTATTATTTTGGTTTTCAGAAATAAGTTTTTCAATCAAACCTTTTTCTTTAATAAATTGTTCATAATGACCTTTTGTTGAATTAGCTATCTGACAATTTTCAATAGCAATATCTCGTGTAAATCTAGAGAAGTCTATATCATTAAAAAAAGTGGAGTCAGATTTATATTCCACTCCATTGGCTAAGTCTGCGCAAGACAGGTTATAATCTTTGTAATATCTTTCAATATCTGATTTAGCATCCAAATATTCATATAATAGTTTTACAAACCCACCACTCGTAAGTGTTTCAATATTGTATTGTTGGATTAGATTATTGATTTTGTTATTAACATTTTCTTGTTTAAGCTTTTCAATTTCTCTTTCCCTCAGTTCTACCTTGAACCTTTTATTTAAAACATAATTATTTTTTAACTTGTTTGTTAACTGAAATGCATAAGGAGCAATAAGCACAATTAAAATCAGTATTAAAATTAATGAACTATAATTATCTGCCATTCTTTTTATTTCTGAAAAAAACTTTTTGAAGATAGATTTCATTTAGCGTATAGCTTGAATATAAATTTACCTATTATGTTTTCTTTTTTAATAACTTGCATGTCCCCACCCCTTTTATCAAAAAGCACTAGAAACTCGCCGTCTTTAAGGGTGATGTTTTCTTCTCTTCCCTTGGTCCATTCACTCCAATCAACATAAGGTTCATCAAGCTTATTACCGTCAACTGTAAGCTCGTCAGAGGCTACAAGAATGGTTTCGTGTGGTAAACCCACTATTCTACCCATCCTCTCATTATTTTTATTAATAAAGTAATAATCAACTACATCTCCTCGTTTAGGATCACTAGATTTGAGGGCGAACTTACTAACAAGATATATTTCATTGTGTTTATATGATGGCTCCATTGAACTTCCATCAACAATCGCATAGCGAAAAAGGATCATCCATAAAATCATAAGAAAAAATATACTTCCCGTTAGCATTCCAAGAATCTTAATAATATTCTTAATTATTTTATTTCCTATTTTGTATATCCATATAACAAATGACAAAGAACCAACGATAACAGAAAGGGATAAAATGAGCGTAAACAGACCAAAATATGTGCCAGTATTATCGGTGGCAATATTTGAAAGCATACCTATTATAGAAACTACAAAGAGCAATAAACTTACAAGCCAAATATTTCTAAATTTTTTTGCATTATTTTTTGAAAATCGTATTTCTTCCATATCTATCTAAGTATTCTGATAACAGAACATGTTATCTTGATAATACGCCTCCAACGACTATAAAAGCAAGATATATCTGGTAAAGATTTATTTTGGAATCTACTACCCTTAGGGTATGAATTACAAACCTATTTACAGAAAGTTAGGTGAAAGAATTGAATGGCTACGCAAGGAAAAGGGAATGACCCAAGAACAACTAGCTGAAAAATCAAACTTACATAGAGCATATTTCTGGGATATTGAAAAGGGAAGGAATATATCTATTAGAACAGCATACAATATAGCCAGAGCATTGGATACAACATTGTCAAAATTGTTGGATATCAAACCTAACTAGTTATCTTTAGATACTCACTATTTTTATCCAATACTGTTGAGATAAATATATAAAATTTTTCACCAAAATCCGTAAAATGATGGGTTAACCCTCCCCCTCCTAATACAGGGCTAGAATCTCTATTTAAAATATAATTGTTTGCAAGGATAGATATTGCTTGGAGTGTTAATTGTCTATCAATTCCCTTATCTGCAAAATAATCTGCAATACCAGAAGGTTCTATTTTTCTTAAATTTGGTCTATTTTCTTTATTAAATTCATATATTCTTCCTAAAACAGTAAGTTGAAACGGGTTAAGACTATCTAATATATCCAAAAATAAAAGTCGTTCATCATAAGACACATTTGATTTTAAACTCAGATTTACCAACAGATTGGACATAGCTTCTAATTTTTGCTTTCTAGAATCCTTTAATAAAGATGAAAATGCCATACCAAAAGCTCTTTTTCCGTCATATGAAGAAAAGAAGTCCTTATCAATAAACCTCTGCTCAATTGTTTGAATTTTTGAATGTAACGAATGAACAACAGTTAAGAGTTCTTCTTCTTTAAGACGACTATATTCACCAGAAAAAAGTGAATTAACTGGTGCCGTAAATACGCTGATTTGTGAAAGAGCCTTAACAATAGGATTAGCTGATAATGATAAAAAATAGTCTGTTATGGGTTGAATTTTATTTGACATAAAAAAAACTGATAAATAACTTTATCAGACCTATTGTTGTAACAATCATCATTACAGTGGCACCAAGATGATCCATCATATGACTATAAAAGAGATAATTTGCTTTAATAAAAATATTGTCCTTTTCCATGTCAGCAATTACTTCTCCTACAAGTAAACCATCTTTGTTTATGACAATAGCATTATGTCCTTCTGACTCGTTAAAATAATTGGCAAACCCCCTTACAACCAAGTTTTCCAGAGGCTTAGTTAAACTGTTTTTTTCTAAATATTTAAATTGCGACCTCAGTCCACCTTTTGAATCAATCATTTTAAAATCATGAAGTTTGTTATTCTGAGAACCTAACGATAAATGCTCTGTCTTTATTGGACTACCCAGATGTTTATGGTGTCCATATGTCCATCTTAAGATTTGTTTTTCAATCAACCAAGGATTATTGCTAGGCGAACCACCATATTGTTTATCAAACCTTGAAACTAAATTAAACAATTCTGCCTTTTTAAGAAAAATTATTCCAAATGGTGCCTCCATACACAAACATTTTACACCTTAAATTCTTATTATGTTGACCGATAATTATATATAGTTGGAGGTATTTTTGAGTTTAAAATTCTACCCAAGCAATCTCTTTGTGTTATAAACCTAGCTTTACGAGGCAACGGAAGTATAAAAGATGAAGCAAATTCTATTTTTGGAATAGTGAACTGTATATCCCGACTTTTAAGGCTGACATGAGAGTATTTTAACACGAAGATTGTTAACTAGATCCACCAAAAAGTTTGTCTTTGAGATTTTGCCTTATTTCAGTTCTCGATTTTCGTATCGCTTCATGAATTTGTCTTCTTTTTTCTACTGCCTCCAAAACTTTCGTATCAAATCTTTGGGAGTCTTCATGAGCTTTGAACAGAATCTCTAATTTATAGCGTTCTGGGGTTGTAGAATCATTCTCATGCTGAGCAATTCTGTCGCCAAATCTTTGCCAACCAAATGTATATCTAACATTCGACTCTGGGTTAAATTCAGCTTGAAGATCGCTACCTGCTTGAAAAACAAAATCGTCTTCCATGATACCTATATATATAAACTGGTCTTTGGCATCAGCTGTAGGAATAATTATTCCTAAAAGCTGGTCATGATTTTCCTCTTTCTGTCTTACAGAATAGTCTTCATTTCCCACCTCTCTATCTACCATTACATTAATCTTTTTATCTAAATTCTGATAATTGTGATAATAAACAGGAACTCCTACCTCGTCTGCAATAAGAAGTTCTACTAATTCTCTTCCAATTACAACATCCTTTCCACTAAATATTTCTGAAGCAGATGGTTTTTCTGATTGCTGAGAGTTCGTCCCTTGTTCTTCCTCGTTAATCATATAATGATTATACAAAATTTTTATAAACTATCAATTACATCTTCTTTAATTTGGTTAAAAAGAAGCTCTGAATGAATTATTCTTCCCAAATTATCTCTTTCTAAAATCAACCTGTCTTTATTTGGCTCCGGAATCTTAAACTTGAAGTGAAAATCAAAAGTTGGGACGGTGAAATGAGTGTCCCACAAGAAAGCGATGACATAACGTAATTATAACAGATTAAACACACCCTATAGGGGTTTGATTTTACAAACAAAAAGTAGTAAACTTAGGCTCAGCTTTTAATAATGGAAATTATAAATCGACTAAATGCTATTCATAGGAAAAAACCTGATGGCACCCAGGTAGACTATTACCTTCAACCAGAATACGAACTTCACTATAATGAAATTCCTGCGGGAACAACCCAAGAATGGCACTCGCACAATGTCGTAGAAGAGTTGATATTTATAATTGATGGGTCTCTGGAAATAAGATGGTTAGAAAAAGAAACAGAAAAAAAGGAAACTGTGCAAAAGGGAGACTTAATTCGTGTAGAAAATAGCATACACACTTTTGCAAACACCAACGATAAAACCGCGATTTTTGTTGTTATAAAACTTGTTCTCACTGGAAACAACAATTCACAAATTTTTAAGGACGACAAAATTCCTGCCAAATCTATATAAAATGTTTCAGGAAATTGAAGCCACGACGCCAGGAAGAATTTGTTTGGCAGGAGAAGATATTGACTGGATAACAGGTCCTTCGATTTTGTGTGCCATTGATTTAAAAACTAAAGCTTCAGTATCAAACAATAATGATGTATTCAAATTAAAAACTAAAGGCTCATTAAACTCTGAGATAGATTTATTAAAAGATCAAATCGGTAATTATTCACACCATGTGTTGGATTATACAAATGCTGCAATAAAAGTAATTAGTGATTTAGGTATTAAAACATATCCAATTACTATAGAGATTACAAGCAATCTTCCTGCAAAAGCTGGACTAAGTAGCAGTGCTGCAGTTTCAGTTGCTAGTGTTGCTGCGATTGCAAACTTTTATGGATCAATTTTGGACACAACAACCATTTGCGATCTAGCTTATAAAATCGAGTCCGAGGAGTTAAGAACAGGGGCAGGTCAAATGGATATGTATTCATGCGGAATTGGTGGTTTGATATATTTAGATAGTTCAACTATACCCCCAAAAAATATTGAAAAATTTGTTCTCCCTGACGGATTTGATATAGTGATTGTCGATACTCTCACACCAAGAAATACAGCAGATGTTATAAGAAAAAAACGCATAAGATATGCAAACAAGGAAACTCTAATAATGAAATATGTCAATACAACAAATGATGCTATAAACGAAATGAAAAATATTCTAGATGGAAAAGTAATTGATGCAAATAAGCTTGGATCTTCAATTTCACACTGTCACACTCTAATGCGTGATTATATGGGAGTTTCAACAAATCTCATTGAAGAGTGTATTTCAAGATCGCTAAAATATGGTGCCATTGGTGCAAAATTAACTGGTACAGGCATGGGAGGGTGTACTTTTGCGCTAGTTCCAAATTGTAATACAAAACAAGTCACTAATTCCCTAAAAGAATTACCTGTTAAGGTTTATGTAACAAAACCATCGAACGATGGTGTTATAGTGAATAAATTAAATAGCCATGTCAATTGAAGTATTAAATTTTACACATAAAATGCTACAACCGAACCTCTTACCTAGAGTTGAAGAATATATTGAAAAACGACAAACATCAGGTCCATTAGTTGTAGAACTAGATCCGACTACGGCATGCAATTTCTCATGTCCTGAATGTATAAACGCCAATCTTCTTAATAAAGGTGGTATTGAAGACGAAAGATTGACTGGATTGATAGACGAATTTCACGATACAGATGTTAAAGGAATTATATTCATTGGTGGAGGTGAACCACTTACTCATAAATCGATGCCAGAACCAATTATCAAAGCGTATGAGTTAGGAATTTCTGTCGGTCTTACAACAAACGGTTCACTTATGAATAGATATACCAACGAAATAGCTGAATGTGTACAGTGGACACGTGTCTCAATGGATGCGGGGACACAGGAAACATATTCTAAATTTCGGCCATCACACATTCTCAATTCATTCTCAAAAACAACTGCAAACATTGAGACTCTCGCAAAAGTAAAAAAAGGTATTCTTGGATATAGCTTTTTATTAATTGAAAGAAATTTACCCAATGCTCGACCTAAAACAAATGTGCAAGAACTTTTTGTTGCTGCTAAATTGGCCAGAGATCTTGGTTGTGATTATTTTGAATATAAACCAGCAGTAGATGCACACCACAACCTCATACCCTTATCCATAAATACTAAATCTGAGATAGTAAGACAAACTCCATTGTTGGAGGCATTAAATACTAATGAATTTCAAGTTATTTCGCCAAAATCCACTGATTACTTGTTAACAAACAAGTTTCCAAATCAACCAAAAGATTACCAAACTTGTCCAAGTGTTGAATTAAGAACTGTTGTAACTCCTAAAGGAATTTACCCCTGCCCATACAAACGCGGACATGAAAACGAAAAAATCGGTTCAATAGAAATAAATTTTAAAGACTATTGGAATTCTACTGCTCGTGTAGAAAAAGCTAAATCTATTAACCCAAAAAAAACTTGCCCATTTTATTGCATTCGACATGAATCAAATTTGTTGCTTCATCTTTTAGCTAATGGCCACGAACAAGGAATTAATCTTCTACCTTACATGATACGTACACCTCAGACTAACGATGTCTTTATCTGAAAAGATTTTCTTAATATATAGTGAGTTCAGGTGTGTGGTATTTATCTTCTGGCACTCTTGAAGCTAAAATCCCACCTAAACAGTCTCGCTCAACTATTTCTCTTTCCTTTCTAGCCTTGGGTAGCGTTACTTTGAAGTAAAAATCAAATTGTGGGGCGGTAAAATACGCGTCCCTACAGATAATGACATATGTGTATTTTACACTTGAAGAAAATTATTTGCTACGTAAAAGAAAACTAAATAAAAAAAGAAAAATTCCAACCAAAACTACAATTGGGCCAGATGGAATTCCTAATATTTTTGCAATTAAAATTCCAAATGTAGCTGCTATTATTCCAAAAACAACTGATAAAATATGAAAACTTTTAATACTTTTTGAAATATTTCTGGCTGTAACTGCAGGAATAATAACTAATGCTCCAGTTAATAAAGTCCCTAAAAACTTAACTCCCAAAGTAACAACTAATCCTACTAATAATAAATAAGTTAAATTTACTTTAGAAATATTTATTTTTTGTGATTTAGCCAAATCTTCTGAAACAATTCCCAACATTAATTTTTTTGAAATTAACTTTGTTAAAACAAAAATTATAACCGTTCCTAATATAATTATTAATCCATCAAGATTTGTTATCTTATCAATATTTCCAAATAAAGCCTCAAACATTTCAGGTTCTGGAGTTAATAAAATACCAATTGCCAAGCTTCCCGTAAAAAATATTCCAACCAAAGCTTCAGGATATATTTGAGATTTTTCACCTAAGTACCATATTCCAACTATTGCTAAAGTTAAAGCCAAGATTGCTCCTAACATTGGATTTATACCTAAAATCAATGCAATAGCAATACCAGGAAGAGCAACATGGGAAAGTGCATCCCCCACTAAAGACATTCTTTTTAAAACCATAAAAGACCCAAGATATCCTGATGATGCTCCTATTAATCCTCCTAAAATAATTAAGAATATTAGATTAGTGTTCATGTATTAGTTTAATAATATTATCAGCATATTTTGTAACAATTTCTTCGTCATGTGATATAAAAATAATAGTTAAATCACTATCTTTTTTTAAATTTTTAAAAAGTTCATAGAAAGTTTCCTCTCCTTTAATATCAACTCCCGCAGTTGGTTCATCTAGTAGTAATACATTTGGATTTCCAAGTAATGCATATGCCATTAAAATTCTTTGTACTTCTCCACCAGATAAACTACCAAGTTTAGTATTTAGTACTCTGATATCATGATGAATATGTTCTGCTTTTTGTTTAAATCCAACTTTAAGTAAAATATCATTTATTTTTTTAGTATCTTTTTCTTTTAAAATTAAAAACTCCAATACTGTTAAAGGAAGTTCTCTTGAAACTGAAAGTTTTTGTGGGACATAGCCAATTCTTACATCTTTCTGCCAAGTTATATTTCCTGAATAATTTATTAATCCTAAAAGAGTTTTAATAAATACAGTTTTACCTGCTCCATTTGGTCCTATTATTGCTAAGGTTGAATCTCTCTTTAGATCAAGACTTAAATTATCAAGTATTTTATGACCATTAAAATCAACATTTAAATTTTTAACAGATAAAATTAAACCTTCTTCTAGCATATTTTAAATTGTAACACATGAAGATACTTTCTAATTAGACTTAAAATTTCCAATTTTCATACCAGTTAGAAGCCTTTTGGCAACTTCTGAATGCACTCTACCTAAAGGTGAAATTCCATTAAATAAATCTGTTGCATTTATTCCACAAGACATAAGAATTTTATCTCCACCAGGATGTTGAGAAATAAATTTTGTTACATCATATACTCCATTATCAATCACAGTCCAACAATCATTTGTTGTTGAATGAGTAGAAACATCATTTAAAGTATAAGTTATCTCAGTTTTGTTACCTAGAACTTTTTGATTTAATTTTGGTTTAAATATGATAAAACCAACTGACACTAATACCAAAGTTGCAATCGTAATTATTATTCCTTTTTCCATTTGTTTAATTTATTAAAAAAACAATTAATTATTATAAAGCCAAAAGAAGTGAAGTTAATACTACAATAATACCAACTCCTGCACCCAATATTGTTGGCCAAGATGCTCCGGTAACCGGTATTGGAGCTGATGTTTCAGAAGCTATAGCAGTTGGTGTTGCTCTTGAAAAACCAGTTGGTGTTACTGATGCACTTCCTGATCCTGTACTAGTAGTTGATGTTGGAGAACCTGATCCTGTTGATGTTGTGGTGGCTGTCGCAGTTTCTGTAGGTGTTGGCGCCTCTGTTGCACACAAAGTTAAATTTGTAGTCCACGGAGCTCCAGCTGAAGGACAGCAATAATTTCTAGATCCGCAAAAAGCGACCAGCCCACTACTACTACAGACACTTTCTTGAGCAGAACCATTTGAATTTGGTGGATGACAGTTTCGAAGTACTCCATCTGCACTTGGACATTCTTCATTACATGTCTGAGCATCTTCTGATATATTTTGTTGCTCACGAACTAAAATAATTCCAGCAACTATCCCTAAAGCTAAAACAACAATTCCAATTATTGCAAAAATAATCTTAAAATTAACTTTCCCTCCAACTTTTTCTTTAGAAAGACCCACAATCTTTACCTCTTCTTCTGGCATATCTTTAATAATTGCATATTTTAGGACTTGAAATCAATAGGTTAAATCGTTTAAATATCATATATGACAAAATATAGAGAATATTTTGAGAGAATGATCACAACTGAAAAAAAGGCTTTTGAAGACTTTACCAAACTTCATATGAAATATAGTTTAGATCAAGATTCACTACAGGAAGAATTTAATAATGGAGGTGCAAAGATTCTTTCAATAATTCGTGAATGGGAAAGTAAACTTTGTTCGCAAAGTGAAAAGGCAGGCTTTGGTAATTACACCACAAATCTTTCAGAAAAATTTATGTTGGAAGTTAGAAAATCTTTTCCTTTAATTGACTATGTTGGGGTGATTGTTAAAAAATCCATTCCCGAAAAAAAATTTGGAATTAAAAAAATTAACTTTTAAGACTAATAAGTAATCTTTACTCTCCCGCTTCCAAAAGTGACTTCAAATGAATTTAAAGATTTTAATTGAACCCTGTATTGATTATTCCCAGACCAAAAACTTAAAGGTCCAGAAGAAACTTGTGTAAGATTTGAATTATTAATTAAAGATATTTCACTACCATTTACAACTATTCCATGAGTAACATCAATTAATCTTGCAAAAACCTGTCCGTTATTATGGGCTACTTTTATAAAAGCTTCCCAAGATGTTTTAGCATTAGATCCATAATTTGTATTTAGATCGAGGTTAAAATCGGTTCCAGAAACATCTTCCCAAGTTGTTGATGTTGTTGTTGCTGGACCAGCAATTGGGATATAAGAAATAAAAGTTTTAGGCTTAGTTGTTGGTAAAAATGTTGGTTTAGTTGTAGAGGTAGGAGAAGTTGTTGGTAAACTTATGTCTTTTTGAGAAACATTCAATATTGCAGAATCAATATAAGCTTTACAATCTGAGCCACAAGTATCATTTTCCTTAGTACTTTCAGTTGTTGTAACTAATTTTTCTTGTTTTGTAGACTTTTGATAAATTAAAACTACAAAAACTGAAAGAATAATAAGTCCTAATAAATTTATAATTAAAATAAATCTACCAACTAAATTAACAAAATTTTGTTTATTCATTTTTGGCAGGATCTTTAACTTCAAATCCTAATTTAATAATCTTATCTCTTATATTATCCGATTCTTCAAACCTTTTTTCATTTCTCAATTTATTCCTTTCATCAATTAATTTTTCTATATTTTCAGGAATTTCTTTAGTTTCCGCCTGTTTTGAAAGATCTAAACCTAAAACTTCGTCAAAGTCTAAAATTAAATCATATTTATCTTGACTTGGAATATTACTTTTAATAACTTCCCAAAGGGTAGCTAGTGCTTTTGGAGTATTTAAATCATCATTAAGCGAAGATATGAAATCATTTCTATATTTATCTAACTTTTCTAATTTTTCGTTTGAAATTACATTACGATCCTTATTTGATTTAATAATCTCAAGTTGATTTTTGATTTTTTCTAAAGCTATTTTAGCTGAATTTAAACCTTCCCAAGTAAAATTTAATTGCTCATTATATTTTCCACCTAAATAAAAATATCTTAAATCCAAAGGACTAAACCCTTTATCATCAATATCTTTAATGGTATAGGCATTACCCAAGCTTTTTCCCATTCTTTTTCCATCAACTTTTAAAAATGAGCCATGCATCCAATAGTTAACAAATTGTTTTCCTGTTGCACCCTCACTTTGGGCAATTTCGTTTGGATGATGAGTTGAGCGTAAATCCTCTCCCCCCGTATGAATATCTATTGTTTCTCCTAAATATTTCATACTCATTGCAGAACATTCTATATGCCAACCAGGAAAACCAATTCCCCAAGGAGATTCCCATTCCATATCTCTTTTAACATTTTTTGGACTAAATTTCCAAAGCGCGAAATCTCTAGGATTTTTCTTTTCTGGATTTGGTTCAACTCTTGCTCCTTCTTTAATTTGATCAAGTGTTGAAAGTTCTCCATATTTTTTCCCTGTATTTTTTTCAAACTTAACTGTATCAAAATATATTCCATCTGAAGTCTTATAGATAAGATTTTTTTCTTCAAGCTTTTTAATAAGATCTATTTGTTCTTGAATATGATCAGTTGCTTTAACAAACTCAAAAGGCTTTGTTAGATTTAATTTTTTAAAATCAGTAAGAAAACTTTCAGTATAAATTGAAGCAATATCCCATGCGGTTTTCCTTTCTTCCTTAGCAGCTTTTTCCAATCTATCTTCTCCGGTATCAGCATCTCCTAAATTATCTCCAGTTAAATGACCAACATCAGTTAAATTCATAATATATTTAACCTTAAAACCGTTATATTCTAAAACTCGAAGTAATATGTCAGCTGAAGTATATGTTCTAAAATTTCCAATACTGGTAAAATGATAGACAGTTGGACCACAGGTATACATCTTCACTTCAGATGGGTTAATAGGAGTAAATAATTCCTTTTTTCTAGTTAAAGAATTGTAAATTAAAAGTCCTGGCATATTAGTATTGTAGCAAATTTTAAGTAGAAGACTGAATAGGATTCTCTACTCTAGTAGTTTGTTTTTCTGCTGCCTGCTTTTGTCCAAATATCCCAAGTCTCCTACCTTTTTTAGAAGCAGGTTCTATTAAACCATTGTTTTGATTTAAAGATTGTATTTTTTTATTTTTAATTACCTCAATCTGTGCTTTTAATACTTCTCTCTGTTCATAAGTAAGTTCACTAAATTCTTCGACTGAAACATCAATTCCATCTTGTATTTTTTGCATTATTTCATTAAAAAGTTTTTGACGTCTTATATCTTTAAGTTCTACTTCTAAAGCCTCCAAATGCCTTCCGTCTTGTTCAGAAACTTTTTTTTTGTACTGTTCTTCATCTCTAATTGCAGAATCATCTTTAGATACTTCATTAGTTTTCTCATTTCCTGAAAAATAATCTTCAGACCCTGTCACTTGATCTCTAGCATTTTTAAGAATCTCTAACGGCTCATCTCCAATAGTTCTAGCGGACTTTTTAATAGCTTGTTTAAAACTTTGGGCAGTTGTATTCATATAATTTACATTTCCCTACGACCTTCTAGGGCCTGAGTTAATGTTACATCATCTGCATATTCTAAATCAGCTCCGGTAGGAATTCCCATTCCTAGACGAGTAACTTTTACTTTTGAATTAATACTTTTAAATTGTTTTACTAGATACATCGCAGTTGCTTCCCCTTCCATTGTTGGATTTGTAGCAATAACTACTTCTTCAATTTTATTTTTTTTGGTATCTTTTACTCTTTTGATTAATTCATCTATAAAAATCTCATCAGGACCAATGTTTTCCAAGGGATTAATAGCCCCATGAAGACAATGATAAATTCCCCTAAATCTCCCACTTCTTTCAAAAGCTAAAATGTCTAAAGGTTGTTCAACCACTAAAAGTATAGTCTTATCTCTTAAATTATCTGAACAAATTGGACAAGGGTCAACTTCAGCTATATTTTTACAAACTGTGCAAAATACTGTATCTTTTTTTAATCTTTCTAGATTTTTTCCAAATTCGTCTAATTCTCTTTGTGGAACGTGTAATAGATAATATGTAAGTCTTTGAGCCGACTTTGGACCAATTCCAGGAAGTTTTTCAAAAGATTCAATTAATGAAGAGATAGCTTTTGCAATTTTCATAACTATTCATTTTACTTGAAAAATCACACAAAAACAGTACAATATCCAATAATGACACCTGATATTAAATTTGTTGAAATTAATAGTATATCAGCTCCACTTGAAACAAGACCTGGTGGTTATCCAGAATGTCCTCCAAAAGGGTCTCGTGCAAGTTGCCAATTTCCAATGAATTTAAATGCTTCCGGAGAAAAAAGAGTCCAGTGTACAAATCCTGCTATTACCAGGGGGAGAAGTAATCCTTCTCCTTGTCAATTTTTAGATCGACTTGATAAAGATAACTAATTTATTTACCCATTCCACCTAGAAGTCCTGAAAGTCCTCCACCCATTTCCATCATCTTTTTGGCTGCTTCTTTTTGTACTTTTTTCATAGCTTCGTTAATAAGTTCAACCAACTCTTTCATTTCTTCTCCATCTTTTTTAATATATCTAATTTTTTGATCCCCTGTAACTGAAACACTTAAACCATTTTTCTCAACAGTTTCTATAATTTTCTCAAGCTCTTTCTGCAAACTCTGAGCTTGCTGACGCATTTTATTTAACTCTCCTAATTGTTTAAATTTATCAAACATATTTTATTAAAAACTGTTTGACAAGCTTTGCTTATCAAACATTAAATATCTCCTCTGCAACGTTTAGTATATTATCATCCTTACTCTCAGTCAATTGTATTTTTGCAGGTGGTTCAGTTAATAGACATTCAATCCTAATTGTCTTTTCAAAAATTTTTGTAGCAATATCTTCTAACAATTTTTTATTTTTTAATTCTTCTAATTTATCTTTATGAAATTTATAATAAACACCTAATTTTAATCTTTGTCCATCAAACCCAATTGGTTTAGAAGATCTTAAAAGCGCTTCAATTGATGCATTTATTAATTTAACTTCAGCCAAAATTTTAGTCCAGTATTCGATGTTTACTTCAGGTATGTTAAATTCAGAAGGAGTTGAGTTTTCTATATTTGTATCACTAAGTTTTATATCATCTTTTAAAACTTTAGTATTTTGTTTTTCTGTAGTTTCATCTTTCTTATCATCATTTATATCTCCATCCCCAATATCAACTTCCCCGTCATCTCCAAACCATTTAATTATAGCAAGTTCTAAAGGCAATTCCTCAACTGGGGAAAGTTTAATATTTTCCTGTGATTGAATTATGAATTCAATTAGTTGAATTAGTTCTAATTTTGTAAATTTATATTCATTAGAACCTATTCCGGATAACGCCAAAAGTTCAAACCTCAACTTTTCTAAAACTGATTCAGTTATTAATTCGACACTTATCCCTTCTTTAATGGCACTTGATAGCTCATTAAGACTTTTTTTTAAATCTTTTTTATTTAGTAATTCCAAAAAATTATCTACATTAAAACTCTTTGAATTTTTTAATAAATTTTTATCAACACTTACTTGCTCTAGTATTTTTACAGCATCTCTAAATGACCCTTTAGACATTTTGGCGATAATTTTAAGATCTTCTTCTGATATTTTCATTTTTTCTCCATCCACAACTCTTTTTAATGATCTAGATATTTCATCAGCTGTAGCTTTGGTAAAATGAATTAAAGTAGTTCTACTTTTTATTGTTTCAATTAATTTTTCAGGATTAGTCGTAGCCAAAATAAAGTAAACATGAGATGGTGGTTCCTCTAAAGTTTTTAAAAGTGCATTAGAAGCTTCAATTGTTAACATATGAGCCTCATCAATAATATAAATTTTGGATTTTGCTTTAGCGGGAGCTAATTTAATAATATCTCTTAAAGCTCTAATATCATCAATTCCTCTATTACTAGCAGCATCCATTTCAATCACGTCAATGTTTGTTCCATTAGTAATAGAGACACACTGATCGCATTTATTACATGGTGGATTTTTTGATTCACAATTAATGGCTTTGGCCAGTATTCTTGCTGCTGATGTTTTTCCAGTTCCTTTAGGCCCAGCAAATAGATATGCGTGGGGAATCGTACCTGATTTTAAAATATTAACTAAAGTATTTCTGACCGATAAGATATCTAAATCGTCTAATTTTTGTGGTCTGTATTTTAAATAAAAAGTCATTTTATAAAACTTATTTTAATTATTCTTCATGATGTTTACCCAAAAGATGCATTCCACCATGTTCAATAAGTTCTAATACTTTTTCTTCTATCAATTTTCCTTCAATTCCTGCTTCTTTAACAGCAACTGGAAAACAAACTACAATTTCTCCCAAATTTATTCCAGTAATTGGAGGATTAACAAACCCAGCTACCTCAGATTCCACAAAAGTAAAAACATTATGTAACTTATTATCTTTATAATATTTTTTAGCAAGTTTTAACATTTTTGCTTCATTTACCAAAAAAACGTGAGCGGTTGCATCTGACACAATTCCCTGATCTTTGAAAAAATTTTGCAAAAAATTTCGAATTTTGACTCCACTAACAGGATAATTTAATTGTTTAGACACTTTTACTTTTATCATAATGTTAAAAAAATTAACTTAATAATTTTTGCTTTACTATTTCAGCTAATGTAGAACCATCCACTCCTGGAGATTTTGATTTGACTAATCCTATTACTTTGCCCATATCTGAAATAGAACTTACTTTTAATTCTAAAATTGCTGCATCTACCAATTTTATTATTTCATCCTGACTTATTTCTGGTGGTAAATATTCTTGCAAAATAGCCAATTCCTTTGTTTCCTGATCAATTCTTTCTCTCACACTTTCTTTATCTGTTACTTTTTCATAAGCATCAATTGCTTCTTTTCTCTTTTTAGCTTCTTTTCTTACAACACTTAATTCCTCTTCATCATTTAGTTCGTGTTGTTTTGCAATCTTTTCATAATTAAATGCAGATGAAAGCATACGTAAAGTTGAAAGACGAATTGCATCTCTTGCCTTCATTGCTTCGCCTATTTTTTGTGTTAGAGTATTTGCAATCATATTTCTTTTAGATTACCTGATAATAAATGCCAATGCAGGTGTTGTATAGTTTGAAACTTTCCGCCATTGAATACTAATTTATACGCTAATTCGATTTTATTTTCCACAATGATTTTTTGTGCAGCTTTAATTATTTTTGAAAAATCATAATCGTCATTAATTTCTAGAAAACTTATAATATGTTTTTTGGGAACTATTAGTATGTGTGTTTTAGCTACAGGATCAATACTATCAAAAGCAATAATATCAGAATCTTCATATCTTATATTTTTTGTGGGAATTTCTTTATTTATAATCTTACAAAATACGCAATCTTCATTCATTTTAATTTATTTATAACCTCATCTAAACTTAAAAGTTCGATATCTTTAGAATTTCTCATTTTAAATTCAATCTTACCTTTTGTTTTTTCTGAAACAACAAGTCTTACAGGAATTCCAATTAAATCACAATCTGCAAACTTCTCTCCGGCAGGTATATTTCTGTCGTCCCAGAGAACATCAACTCCTGTATAAGTTAATTTTTCATATACTTCTTTAGCTTTTCCGCCTGTAAGTTCAATCAAATGAACATCAAAGGGACTTATTTCTTTATTCCAAATTATTCCTTTTTCATCATGAGAAACTTCAACCCATGTTCCCATTACACGGGTAGACCCTATTCCGTAACTTCCAAACCAAAGGGGCTTTTTCTTTCCATCTTCATCAGTAAAGTAAATTTTCATTCTCTCTGCATACCAAGTACCTAATGGAAAAATATTTCCCACCTCAATAGATTTAGCCATTTTATAATCATCTTTATTTCCTTCTAATATCTCTTCATTAATGGCCTCATCTTCATCATTTTTCCAGTAAATTGTATCCTCACCTGCTTCAGAAAGTACCTGAAACTCGTGTGTATATTTATCTGTAAATACCCCACCTGAAGCTTTCGTAACTTTAAAAACATAACCGGTTTCGCTGTTAAAACCTAACCTTCTAAATATTTTAGAATAAGCTTTTTTAACTTTTTCATAATATTCCATTAGATCTTCCTCTGATGTGTGTGCAGAATAAAGATCCTTCATCATAAATTCTCGCCCTCTTAATATTCCTGATTTTGCTCGCAGTTCATTCCTAAATTTGGTCGAAAAATGATAAATTGAAATTGGTAAATCTTTATAACTTGTAATGTTTTTGCGAATTAAATCCATTACTATTTCTTCATGAGTAAAAGAAAGAACAAATTCTTTTTTTCTTTTATCCTTTAATTTATACATAACTTCATCTGCCTTATCCCATCTTCCTGTTTCATTCCAAATTTCTTTAGGGTGAAGTAGTGGCATCAGCATTTCTTGACCACCAATTGCATCCATTTCCTCCTTAATTATGTTATTTATTTTAGAAACTACCCTCCAACCTAAAGGCAAAAGTGTCCAACTTCCTGCCATTAATTGATCAATAAACCCTGCTCTGACTAAAAGTTTATGGTTGACACTTTCTGCATCTTTTGGAGCTTCTTTTCTTGTTTTTGGAAATAAAATTGATTGCTTCATTATTGGTTTATTTTATCATTGAATTTAGAAATCCTGAAATTGAACCAGCAGTTATTAAACGTCTAATATCATGGATTGTAATTGCTAAAATTAGACCTAAAAGAATAATCATACCAACAGTATGAATAAAGTTCTCAACTTTAGGAATAATTCTTTTTCCAATTATTTTTTCAATAAAAATAAACAAAAGTCTTCCACCATCAAGGGCTGGGAAAGGTAAAATATTAATAATTGCTAAATTAACTGAAATGATTCCAAGTAAATTAATTAAACTTAAAATTCCTTCTTTAGCAACTTCTGAAGTTACTGCAAAAACCCCTACTGGTCCTGAAACATCCTGAGGAACTTGTCCTTTAAATAAACTTGTAAAAATTGAACCTAAGCCCATTAAAACATTTTTACCCCAAAATATAGCTTCTTTAAATCCAAAATATGCACCATAAAAAGGTCTTTGCCAAATAGGAGCAAAATAAACTTCAGTATTTGTAACAGCAACACCTAATGGACCTTCCCCCTCTGGAGGGCTTATTCTTGGAATTATTGTTACTTTTCTATTTTGTAATTGTAATATAACCTTTTTACCTTTTTTATCTTCAACTTTAGAAATAAATTCTGTGACACTAATTACTTTTACTCCATCGACAGCCAAAACTTTGTCTCCTGGTAATATTTGTGCAATTTGTGCTGGAGATCCTGTAGCTATGTCTAGTATTTTAACTTCTTTAGTATCTCTTGGAATCCCAGTAAAAGAATAGACTATAGCAAAGGCAACAATTGCTAAAATAAAGTTCATAATAACCCCGGAAATTATTACTGCAACCTTAATTAATTTTGGTTTATTTAAAAAGGCTCGTTTAGAGTTCGTTACTTTATCATCTGTCAATTCGCCATGAAGTCTCACAAAACCACCAAAAGGAAGTAGATTTATAGAATAAATTGTATCCTTTATTTTTTTACCAAAAATGCGAGGGGGTAAGCCAAACCCAAATTCCTCAACAAGAATACCAAACTTTTTAGCAACCAAGAAATGCCCCAATTCATGAACCAAAACTAAAATAGAAAGAACTAAAATAAAAATTAAGATTGATCCCAACATATTTTGTCATTATGCAATAATTGACGTCAAAAGTACACGGTGTAATATTAATTTATGCTTACCAAAAACGATCTTAATTCAATTGGAAATTTGATTGATACTAAACTTGAAGAAAAATTAAAATCTAAATTAGGAGAAAAATTAAAACCAATCAGAGACGATATAAAAATTATCAAAGAAGATGTCAAAAAGATAAGCAAAGATTTAAAAGATACATCGAACTATCTTGATAAACAAAACATTCATGTAACCAAAAATGTGCAAATTATTCAGAAAAATTTAAAACTACCCGTAGTGGATTTTGTTTAAATCTGAAGTAAATCACTTTTTTTTGCTTCTCCTAAACTTTCAATTTTTCCTATATATAAATCTGTTAACTCTTGGATCTTAGTCTCTGCATCTTTTTTCTCATCCTCAGTAATTTTTTTGTCTTCAAAATTTTTCTTAATTAAATGCATCTCATCAGCCCTAACTGATCGAATAAGTACTTTTCCATTTTCAAGTTTTCCTGATAATATTTTTACATATTTTTCTCTATCTTCTGTTGTTAATGGAGGGAAAGATATTCTAATTATTTCTCCATCAATTGATGGGTTCATTCCAATATTAGCTTCCAATATTCCTTTTCTGATGTCTCCTATAATTGATTTATCCCAGGGAGAAATTACCAAAGTTTGAGTATCAGGAGCAGAGATTGAAGCTAGTTCAATTACTTTTAAAACCTGTGTTCCACCATATGCGGGACAATTAATATTTTCAACTAAAGATGGTGTTGCTCTACCTGTTCGAATTCCACTAATATCAGAAACTACCAAATCAACGACTCTTTGCATTTTTGAAGTTACTTGAGTTTCGTCCATTACTTTCCTAATTCTACACGCATAACCCTACCAAGTCTAATATTTTCTCCGGTCTTAGCAATTACTTCTTTAATTAAATCTGAAATTTTTTTAGAAGGATCTTTAATAAATTCCTGTTTCTCAATATCCTTTTCTCCCATTGATGCAACTTGTAAAGCAATATCTTTTCCAAGATTTTCAAATAATTCATTTTTGGCTACAAAGTCAGTTTCTGAAAAAAGTTCAGTAATTGAGGCAACTTTACCAGTATGATGCGTATAGGCAAAAATTTTTCCTTGATTAGTCTCTCTTCCTTCTCTTTTAGCTACTTTTTCAAAACCTTCTTTCTTTAATACATCAAGAGCTTTCTTTTCATCTCCCTTTACTTCTTCTAATACATTTTTAACACGCATAACTCCTGCACCTGTTTCTTCTCTTAATTTCTTGATAAGTGTTGCATCAATTTTACTCATTTTTATTTTTTAGCTTCTGGTTTTTTAACTTTTTTTGGAGTTTCTTTTATAACATTAACTTTATTGGTTATACCCTTTCCTTCAAGTATTGCTTCCTTAATATATTCTAAAACTAAGGCCAAAGCTTTTGTAGCATCGTCATTCATTGGAATTGGGTAATCGACCATATTAGGATCAGAATTGGTGTCAACGATTCCTATTGTAGTTATACCCTTTCTATTAGCTTCCCTGATTGCAGTTATTTCTTTTCTAATATCAACAACAATCATAATATCTGGTTTATCCCTTAAATTAGTAATACCACCAAAAAACCTCTCCAATCTTGTTATCTCTCTTTCAATCAAAAGTCTTTCTTTTTTGGTATATTTTGCATAATAACCAGTTGAAAATTTAACCTTCATATCAGCTAATTTATCAAGTGATTTTTTGATTTGATTAAAATTAGTTATGGTTCCTCCTAACCACCTTTCAGATACTAATGAAATTCCAGTTTCTTTTGCAACTTCTAATGCTTTATCTTTAGCTTGTTTTTTAGTGGCTAAAAGTAAAATTGTTTTTCCCTCTTTTGAAGCTTTAGTAATTACATCAAGTGCTGCTTCCAAACTTTCTTTGGTTTTTACAAGATCAAAAACATGAACACCTTCTTGTTCACCAAATACAAATTCCTTTATTTTTGGATTCCAACGTCTAACCTGATGCCCAAAATGTGCACCTGATTCTAATAATTCTTCTAATGAAACTTTAACTGCCATATTAATTTTATTTGTTTCCTTGTACTTCTACAGATTCGGAAGGTCCAGGAAACTTGAATCTGTATGCTTAAGTGATATTTTAATTTAAGAATTACAAATTAGCAAGAGCTATCTACTTATCCATCTTTTTTAAAGATTCTTTGTTCGTCTTAATATTTTCTAAAGCTGATTTACCTGAAGCATGAGCAAAATGAACTGCGATCTTTGCGTCAGATAATGCATTTTTATTTCCAATCTTACCCACCTTTACTGCCAGTATTTCTAATTCTTTAGTTATTTCTCTTACTTTCATTGAAACATTAATTGCATAATTTAGAGCTTTTCTAATTTTTTCTTTATTTTTAATCTTATAAGCCAAAACAACTTTGTCACATGCTCTTTTATCCTCTTCTGCGAGTTTCGAAAGTTTATTTTTCGTTTCAACAACATCTTTTCTATATTTAATAATGTCTTTTTGAACTTTTTCATAACCAACTTTATCAATTGTCAAGTTACATACCATTTCAACTAAAGATGCTGCAAATGAGGCCGTTAGGGCTGAGACTACTCCACTGCCTGGAGTTGGATTTTTACTTCCTAATTCTTTTTGAAACTTATTTATAGTTTGTTTATTTACATAATTCATAATTTTAATAAAAATTATGCCTAACTTAGCTATAACTAAATCTTACATGCAATTATCAGATTTTCAAGTAAACAGTAAATAGTAACTGGACCTACTCCTCCAGGAACAGGGGTAATAAATGATGCTTTTTTTAAAACTTTACTAAAATCAACATCTCCTTTTGGGGATCCTACATCGACAATAATAGCATCATCTTTAACCATATCCTCATTTATTAAACCTTCTTCTCCTGTTGCTGAAACTAAAATATCACACATTAATGTTTTTGATTTTAAATCCTTTGTATTTTTCCCACATTCAATTACCTCATAATTTTCTTCTTTAAATTTTTTAACTAAAGACTCTCCTACCATGCCAGTTGCCCCTACTACACATACATCTTTAAATTGTTTTTTTGTTTTTTCTTTTGCTTCATCAATAATTTTAATAACAGCCTTTGAAGTAGGATGTAAAAATTGACTATCGCTTCTTAATCCATCAACATCCTTTTTGGGATTTATTGTATTTAATATTTCCTCTTTAAAAAGTTTTAAATTTTCTGGGAGAGGAAGCTGAATCATTATTCCACTAAAACATCTATCTTCATTTAATGTTTTAATAAGAATCAATAAATCTTCTTTTTTAGTATTTTCTGACAAATAATAAACATCAACTTGAATTCCAATTTTCTCTCCCGCTTTTTTTTTCAAACCAACATAAAGTTTACTAGCAGGATTGTTTCCAACTATTATTGAGGCTAAATGTGGAAAAATACCATTAGCATTAAGATCCAGTACTTCTTTTTTTAAAACCTCTGCTTTTTTTAAAGCATAACTTTTTCCATCGAAAATAATTGCCATAGTAAATATTTATATTGGGAATTTTTTACAAAGACTTTTAACTTCTTTGGAAATACTTATCAATAATTTATCTTTTAAAATCTTTGCTCTAAAATTTTTCATGAAAAGAATTCTTTCATTCTTTTCATCCGGAAGTTTTTCATCTTTAAAATGATTAATAACACTAATTATCCAACTAGAAATTAATTTCATTTCCTTTTCTTTCATTCCTCTTGTTGTTATTGCAGGTGTTCCAAGTCTTATTCCTGATGGATAAAAAGGTGGAGCTATATCATTAGGAACCGAATTTCTATTAACTACTATTCCACCAACTTCTAAGGCTTCTGCTACAACATTTCCTGATAAACCAAGAGGTCTTAGGTCAATAACAATTAAATGACACTGGGTCTTTCCAGTAACAACAGTTAATCCTCCCTTAGTCAATTCATTGGCTAAACTAATGGCATTTTTAACTATTTGTTTACCATATTCTTTAAATTCTTTTGATTCTGCTTCAATTAAACACTGGGCAATTCCTGCAGTTGTATTATTGTGAGGTCCTCCCTGAAGTCCAGGAAAAACTGCCCTATCAATTTTACTTGCAATTTCAGAATCTTTTTTGAGTCCTTTAGAAGTAACCATAATCATTGCTCCCCTAGGACCTCTTAGTGTTTTGTGAGTTGTTGTAGTCACAATATGTGCAAAAGGTACAGGACTTGTATAAACTCCGGCCAAAACAAGGCCTGAAACATGGGAAATATCTGCAACTAACCATGCCCCTATTGAATCGGCAATTTCCCCTAATTTTTTCCAATCTAAAATTAAAGGATATGCAGTTGTTCCAATAATCATTAAGTTTGGTTTTTCTTTTTTAGCTAATTTTTCTACTACTTCATAATCAATAACTCCATCATCTTTTGTACCAAATTGAACAGATTTAAAAAATTTTCCAGAAAATGTTATATTGGGGTGTCCATGCGTTAAATGTCCTCCTGAAGAAAGTTTTAAACCCATTATTTTATCTCCTTCATTAAGTAGGGCAAATAAAACTGCAGAATTTGCAGGGGATCCTGAATATGATTGGCAATTTACATGAGCTACTTTAAAAAGTTTTTTTGCTTTTTCAATTGCTAAGTTTTCAATTTCATCAATAATCCTATTTCCTTGGTAATATCTTTTACCAGCATAGCCTTCAGAATATTTATTCATTAATATACTCCCAACAGCATTTCTAACTTCTTTTGAAGCATAATTTTCCGAAGGAATCATCATTAAAGTTTCTTGTTGTCTTTTTTCTTCTTTTTTAATTAGTATATTAACTTTATCCATTTAGACTATTTTATATCTTTTTAGAAGTTTTTGAGTAGTAATGTGAACTTCATCAATTGATTTAGAGGCATCAATATTTTTCCATATTTCGCCAATCTTTTTTCCTAAACTTTTATAACTTCTTCTTACCTTTTCATGAAATTCAATTTTTTTAATATCATACCTGTCAGAGTCATTCCTACCTGATTTTCTTTTCATTCCAATTTTAGGATCCAGATCATAAAAAATTACTAAATTAGGTTTTAAATTATCTGTTGCTATTTTAGCAACAGTTTCTATTGTTTTTTTAGATGCGCCATTGGAACCTTGATATGCATAAGTTGAATACCAATACCTATCAAGAACAATATTTTTACCTTTTTTTAATTTAGGAATAACCAAACCTCTTATTAAATTGGCCCTTGCTGCCATATAACCAAACATTGCAGCATATTCTTCTACTTCATAATCATGTAATCCCTGAACTGCGTCACGAACTTTTTCTCCATATTCAGTACTTCCTGGTTCTCTATAAAATTCCCAACCTTTTAAGTCTTTTTTAAGAAGTTCAATTTGTGTTGTTTTTCCACAACCTACCCCACCCTCAACAACTAATAATTTACCTCTTTTCATATAACACTTTATATTTTACTATGCATATAAATGTCAACTACTAAAGTTAATAATCATGTAGATATTCAATATCAATTGCTTCTTAAAGACATTTTAAAAAACGGTACAGTAAGTAAAGATAGAACAGGAACGGGAACTAAAAAAGTTTTTGGCAGAATGTTAAAGTTTGATCTATCTGCCGGTTTTCCACTTTTAACTACAAAAGAAGTTTGGTTTAGAGGTGTTAAAGAAGAACTTCTTTGGTTTATTAAAGGTGAAAGAAATCTAAGACCTTTAGTTACTAAGGGTGTAAATATTTGGAATGAATGGCCTTTTCAAAAATATTTAGAAAAAAATAAATTAACAAAAAAATACCCTAAATACTCCGAAATATGGAAAACTAAATTAAATAATTTTATAGAAAAAATTAAAATAGATGAGAAATTTTCTCAAAAATGGGGAGATCTTGGACCGGTTTATGGATATCAATGGAGACATTGGAAAGATGGAAAAGGAAAAGAAATAGATCAACTAAAAAATGCAATTACTTTGATCAAAAAAAATCCCGACTCAAGAAGAATAATTGTAAATGCATGGAATGCAGCTAACATTGAAAATGTTGCACTTCCACCATGTCATGTATTATTTCAATTTCAAGTTGTAGGACAAAAATTAAATTTAGTAATGTATCAAAGATCTGTTGATTCATTTTTAGGACTTCCATTTAACATTGCTTCATACGCGCTACTAACTGAAATAATTGCTAATATTACAGATAAAGTAGCTGGTGAGGTAACAATGTTTTTAGCAGATACACATCTTTATTTAAATCATTTAAAACAAGCTAAAGAACAAATTAAAAGAAAGCCTAAAAAACTTCCTAAATTAATACTAAAAAGTACAATTAAAGATATTAATCATATTAGTTCTGATGCAATAACAATTGAAGGCTACAAACCACATCCTTCAATTAAAGCTGAAATATCTGTATGAGTAAAACTTAAAATGAAAATATCAATAATAGTTGCAGTCGCTAAAAATAATGTAATAGGAGGTAAAGGAAAACTTCTTTGGCGTATTCCTCAGGATTTGAAAAATTTTAAAAAAATAACGCTAGGACATCATATTTTAATGGGCCAAAAGACATATGAATCAATAGGAAAACCATTACCTGAAAGGATAAATATAATTCTTTCTGATGATAAAAAATTTAAAGCAAAAGGATGTTTTGTATTTAATAACCTAAACGACGCTTTAAGTTTTGCAAAGAAAAGAAATGAAAAAGAATTAATAGTAATTGGCGGAGGGACAATTTATAAATTGATGTTACCTAAAGCAACAAGAATCTACCTAACAAAAATTTATAAATCATTTGAAGGTGATGTAAAATTTCCCAAATTAAATTTATCAAGTTGGAAAGAAACATTTAATGAAAAACATTTAGACAATAATCCTCCGTTTGAATTTAAAGTGTTAACAAAGATAAAGTAACAAATATTATTATCTATGATCGCCACTTCCTTGAAGTGTGTTTCTTTTTTTTCTTAATGCAAGCTTTTCTAAATTCTTCTTTGCAACATCTGAAAGTTTTAAATTAAGTTCTGTTGAAAGCTGGGCAATATACCACATCATGTCCCCCAACTCATAAACTAGCTCTTCTTTTTTTTCTTTGGTAATTATTGAATTATCATCTCTTATTATTTTTTTAATTTTATTAGCAACCTCCCCTGCTTCACCCATCAAACCAATTGTTGGATATATAAAATTTTTACCAATATTAGGATAAACTGCAGTCTTTTTACAAGAATTTTGGTACTTATCAAAATTATTAAATTTCATTAGTGTTTACTATACATTTTTTGTGTATACTTTTCCATTAATGATAATTATTGGCATTACAGGAACCTTAGGAGCTGGTAAGGGAACTGTTGTTGATTATCTTGTTAATAAAAGGAGCTTCAAACATTATTCTGTAAGGAATTATTTAATTGAAGAAATTAAAAAAAGAAATTTAGAAGTTAATCGTGACAATATGGTAATTGTTGCTAATGATTTAAGAAAAAAATTTGGATCAAATTATTTAGCATTAGAACTTTATAAAGATGCAAAAAAGGTAGGGAAAAATTCCATTATTGAAAGTTTAAGAACCCCTGATGAAATATTAGGCTTAAGGAATAAAGGAAATTTTGTTCTTTTTGCTGTTGATGCTGATCAGAAAAAAAGGTACAAACGAATAACTGAAAGGGCCAGCGAATCAGATAAAGTAACTTTTGAAAAATTTAAAAAGGATGAAGAAAGAGAAATGCAATCTAATGATCCTACAAAGCAAAACTTATCAAAATGCATATTGATGGCCGACTTTAAATTTGATAATAATGGTACAATCAAAAAATTATATGAAGAAGTTGAAAAAACAATTGAAAAAATCATCTGATTATATTCGTCCTAGTTGGGATGAATACTTTTTGGAAATAATGAAATCTGTCTCCAAAAGAGCAACTTGTGATAGAGGCAGAGCGTCAGCAGTTTTTGTAAAGGATAAACAAATTTTAGTAACTGGTTACGTTGGTTCTCCTATCGGTCTTCCACACTGTGATGAAGTGGGACATCAAATGAAAAAAACAATTCACGAAGATGGAACCATTACTGATCATTGTGTTAGAACTGTTCATGCAGAACAAAATGCAATTTGCCAAGCCGCAAAAAGAGGAGTTTCCCTAGATGGCGCAACAGTATATGTAAACATGACTCCATGCAGAGTTTGTGCAATGCTTCTTATCAATTCGGGAATTAAAAGAGTTGTAGCTGAAAAAAAATATCATGCAGGAGCTGAATCAGAAAAAATGTTTAGAAAGAGTGGAATTAAACTTGAATTTATATCAACTGAAATTGTAGAATACAAAAAATAAATTAATTTATTTTTTTATTAAATATTTCTTGAGATTACTATCAAAAGTAAACATGTTCAAATTTAAGGCTTTGGCATTTGAAACTAAATAACAATCAACAAATTCAAGGTTACTGGTTCTATATATTTTTACAGCTTCCATAAAAATTTGTTTATTTTCAATTTTAAGATAATTCGCACTTAATAATGACTCTAAAACTTTTAATAAAGTTTCTTTTTCATATTCATAATAACTCTTTAAAGTAAAATACGTCTCAAAAACAACTATTTCAGGAATAATAATTCTTAACTTTTTATTTTTTGCTTTTTTAATTAATTCATATATTTCAATATGTTGTGTACTAACATCTTTTAAGATAAAACGAAGAATTGCATTTGTATCAATAATAATTTCAACCATTTTCAATTAAGACCTCTTTTTTCTATTTGCCATACTTTTAGAAAATGATTCATGAATGATTGAATTTGAAAGTGACTTTTTGTTAGTAATTAAACTTCCAGACAATTCCAAAAAATCAACAATGGGTTTGATCAAAATCCCATCTTCTGTAGAAATAACTGTGGCTTTATTCGTAGATTTCAAATTAAAAAGACCTCGCAATTTTGCAGGAATACTAATTTGTCCCTGTGATGTAATGGAAACTGTATACATGCATTAATGTTATCAATTTACATTATTTTTGTCAAGTTACATTAAAATAATTAACTTTTTTCTTCAATAGGTTTTTTCCAACTGGCAAATTTACAATCTGGATACTTACTGCATCCAAAGAAATTTCCCTTCTTAGATTTCTTAATAATTACATCTCCTTCTTTGCAATCAGGACACTTCATACCAATTTTATCTAAAAATTTCTCTGTATGTTTGCAATCTGGAAATTTAGAACAACTTATAAACTTTCCAAATCTTCCAACTCTTATAACTAATTCTCCGTCTTTACAATCGGGACAGGCTTTCCCTAATTTTTCTGTTTCTATTTTTACTCTCTCTGCATTTTTTTCAACACTTTTTAATGTCTTTTCAAAAGGTTTCCAAAACTTTTTCATAAGTTCTACCCATTTAATTTTTCCATCTGCAATTTTATCTAAATTTTCTTCCATTTCTGCAGTAAAACCAAAATCCATTTCTATTGGGAAATTTTTAACTAAAAATTCTGTTACAGCAAAACCAATTGTTGTTGGAAAAAACTTCCCTTCCTTTTTCTCAACATAACTTCTTATTTGGATTGTAGAAATAATTGGAGCGTATGTTGAAGGTCTACCGATACCCAATTTTTCCAATATCTTAATTAAAGAAGCTTCGTTAAATCTAGCTGGGGCTAAAGTAAATTTCTGTTCACTCCAAACCTTTTCTTTTACCAGAGATTCGCCAATCGTTAAATTAGGTAAGATGATTATCTCCTTATCAACCATAAATAATTTTCTCCAACCATCAAAAATCATAATTTGACCCGATGCTCTTAACATATGAACCCCTTCTTTATGTTTTGCTTCGACATCAATTGTTGTTTCAGAATAGATGGCAGGATTCATCTGACAGGCTATAAATCTTTTCCAAATTAACTCATATAGTTTTTTCTCGTCAGGAATTAAGCCAACAGCTTCATTAATTTGTTCAATATTTGTAGGTCTTATAGCTTCATGAGCTTCTTGAGCTGATTTTGATTTGGTTTTATAAACTAAAGCCTTTTCAGGTAAATATTTTTGTCCATATTCTTTTGAGATAAAATTTCTAGCTTTATTAACTGCATCAATTGAAAGATTCATTGAATCAGTTCTGTGATATGTAATTAACCCTTCCTCATATAACCTTTGAGCTACATTCATTGTTCTTTTTGCAGACCAACCAAAAATTCTAGCTCCGGCTTGAGTCATTGTTGAGGTTGTAAAAGGAGCATAAGCATTACTTTTAACTTCTCTTTTCTTAACATCGAAAACTTTATAATCTGCCTTTTCTAAATTGGCAAGTATTTCATCTGCTTTAACTTTATTTGTTATCTTTTCATTTATTAATCCAGCTGTAAAATCTTTAAATTTAGCAAATACTTCCCAATATTCTTCCGTTTTAAATGCCTTTATTTCATTTTCTCTTTCAACAATTAACCTCACGGCAACTGATTGGACCCTTCCTGCTGATAAACCTCTTCTTACTTTTTTCCAAAGAAGTGGAGATATTTTATAACCTACTAACCTATCAAGTACTCTTCTTGAGATTTGAGCATTTACCAAATTTTCATTTACTTTTCCAGGACGTGAGATTGCTTCTTTTACTGCTTCTTTAGTAATTTCATGAAAGGTAATCCTTACTAGCTTGGATTTTGAAAGTATTTCTGCAACATGACCCGCAATTGCCTCTCCTTCTCTATCAGGATCAGTTGCAATATAGACAATTTTTGCAAGTTTTGCCTTTTTCTTTAAAGAAGCAATTACTTCTTTTTTCTTTTCAACAGGAACGTAATCAGGTTTAAAATCATTTTCGATATCAACTCCTAATATACTTTTTGGCAAATCTTTTATATGCCCCCTTGTTGAATCCACTTCAAACTCACTTCCAAGAAATCTTGAAAGCGTTTTTGCTTTTGTAGGACTTTCAACTATTATTAACTGCATTTAAATACTTTCTATTTGTTTTAAATACTTTATTACATCTTTAGGACTATTAGCAACAGTCGCTCCATTATCAATTAGGTAGTCACAAGCTTCAGAACCAGGAATTGCAAATACTTCAACTCCATCATTACCAGCATGGCTGGCGGTTGATAATGTACCACTTCTTCGAAGTCCTTCAATAACCAAAACTGCAAGAGATAGTTTTACAATAATTCTGTTTCTTGCTAAAAAGTTTTTCCCTTCAGGTTTAGTATCGTATGGAAATCCTGAAATTAAACATCCAGATTTAGTTATTCTTTCAGCCAACTCTTTATTTTCTGGAGGATAAATAATATCTAAACCTGATCCCAAAACCGCTATAGTTCTGCCTCCATTTTCCAATGCAGTAATATGTGCTATTGTATCAATTCCCCTGGCCAATCCTGAAACTATAGTTATTTTTTCCTTAACTAATTCCTTAACATATTTTTTAGTTAATTCCATTCCCCTTGGGGTCATTTTTCTTGATCCGACAACAGCAACGGCTCTTTTATCAGTTGGTAATAATTTTCCCAATACAAATAAATCTTCCATTTTTATTTATTGACAAAATAATAATCAATTATCTTTCGTGCAATTGGTCCTGCTACCTTGCTTCCTTCTCCCCCTCCTTCAACCATTACTGTTAACATTATTTCGGGATTATCAACTGGAGCAAAGGCTGTAAACCAAGCGTGGGTTTTACCATCATCATTTGTTTCAGCAGTTCCAGTTTTACAAGCAACATCAATACCTTCATATTTTTCCTGAAAGTCGAAAAATGTATATCCTGTCCCACCTGTACTACAAGCTTTTTTCATTCCACTTTTAATTAAATTTATATTATCTATCTTTATTTTTAATTTCTGACAAACGGTGTTTCCTACAATTTTTAATGAACAGAGTTTGCCTCCTGAAGTTACTACCAAATTTGCCCTATGAATCCCCACAGGAGTTAGAGCCAAATCCCCTTGACCTATTGAAAAATGATAAGTATTTCCTAAAAACCATTTTTCATTTTTTACTTTTAATTTCCAATCAGGTGAAGGAATCAAAGATAAAATTTCTCCAGGAATATCAATATCAGTTAATTTGGTAAGTCCAAATTTTTTCATCCATTCAACTAAATTATCAATTCCTGTTAATTCTCCAATTGTATAGAAAAAAGTATCAGTTGATCGAGCTAGTGCTTTTGTTAAGTCAATTTCTCCTTCTTTTCCACCATATTGAGTAAAATACCAATTAGAGTAAGAATAATTACCATATAAAGTATTAACAGTAATTACACCTGTATCATTAAATTTATAATTTTTGTCAATTTCTCCTTCTTCTAAAGCTACAATTGCAACTAAAGGTTTAAATATAGAACCAGGATGGAAAAGTCCACCAATACTTCTATTAAAAAGTGGTAATTTAGAATCATTTAAACTTTTAGCGACATCACTAGGATCAAATGATGGGGAAGAAAAGAGTGCCAACACTTCTCCATTCTTATCAGTTGCAACTACTGCTCCTGGGTTTCCATCAAAATCTTTTGCAATTTCTTTTTGAAGACCAAAATCAATATTTGTTTTTAAATCTAGCCCAGCAATAGGTTCTCTAATTCCTAAAGATCTTAATTTTACTCCCAAACTATCAACCTCAATTAATTCTTCTCCATCGACACCACTTAAACTACAATTATAATATTCTTGTAAACCACCACGACCCACCAATTGACCTAATTTTTTTGGACCTTTTTCAATACAAGCTGGATCAATTTTACCTACTTCATCTTCATTAGTTTCAGCTAAATATCCAGTCAAATGAGAAAAATCAGAACCTTCTAAAATTTCCCCACCTCTTGCTAAAATTTTCCCTCTTGTTGCTACAATTTTCACCCTTGTAATTCTATTTCCTTCTGATAAATTTCTGTAATAATTTCCTTTAATTATCTGAAGTTCAAAAAGTCTTGCAATTAAAACCAAGCTTCCCAAAATCAAAACCCCTCTCAAAAACCAACTAAGCCAGCTGTCATTTTTCTTGTTAGAAAGTGTTTGCATAAATCAATGATATCAAAAAAATATATGGTTTGATTTTTAAAATTAAAAGGAGTATATTAATACTTAAGAAAATGGTCGAAATAATCACAAATATTGAAGGAAAATCAATGAAATTTGATGTTGATAGATGTAAGTTAGCTGAAAATCTCAGTCTATGTAATCGTGTTTCAAAAATACTAAAGGTTCGTCCAGGAGAAGTAACTAATTTAACTCGAACCAAATCTGATCCTATATCTCGTGAAATATTTTATACACTTATGACGATTTCAGATCAATTAAAAAAGTCTTAAATAATATTATTTCACTACAACCCTTTTGTAATTTTAAGCCTATTAAGCATTAGGGGATTTTCCAAAAGTTTTCCACAACCTCTAGCAACACAAGTTAAAGGATCCTCTGCTAAAAATACTGGCATTTTGGTAGCTTCTGAAATTGCCTTATCAATTCCATAGATTAAAGATCCTCCACCCGCTAAATATATTCCTCGTTCCATAATATCTGAAATAAGTTCTGGAGGAGTTTCCTCTAATGTATCTGAAATTCCAGCAATTATTTCTTGAATAGTAGAGCCTAACGCCTCTCTTATCTCATCATCAGTCAATTTGACAGATCTAGGAAGTCCTGTTTCTAAATCTCTTCCTCTTACTACATAATTTTTTGGTTTTTCAAAATTAACGGCCGATGCAATTGCAATTTTTACAGCTTCTGCAGATGGCTGACCTAATAAAAGTGAATATTTTAACTTAACATAATTTACAATCGCTTCATCCATTTCATCTCCTGCAACCCTTAATGATCTTCCTAAAACAATTCCACCCAAAGAAATTACTGCAATTTCTGATGTACCTCCTCCAATATCAACAATAAAACATCCTTCAGGTGATTCTACTGGTAAGCCAGCTCCTATTGCTGCAGCCATAGGTTCTTCTACTAAATCTACTCTTCTTGCCCCCGAATCACGAACGGCATCAGCTACAGCCCTTCTTTCGACTTCAGTAACTCCAGATGGAATTCCAACTACAACATGTGGTCTTGGAATTTTTGGAATTGTTCCACCTGTTTCATGTACTTTTTTAATATAATAGGTCAAAATTGAGGAAGCTGCATCAAAATCAGCGATAACACCGTTTTTTAATGGTCGAATAACCTCAATTGTAGAAGGAGCTCTTCCCAACATTTTTTTAGCCGAAAGGCCAATTGCTAAAATTTCTTTGGTTTTTTTGTGCCTTGCAACAGCTGACGGTTCTCTAATTACAACACCTTTATTTTTTATATAAACTAAAGTATTTGAAGTCCCAAGATCAATCCCTAAATCAGATGAGAAAAAACCCAAGATAAAGTTTAATGGATTAAACCTTTTAACAGAATTTTTAATTCGAATAAATTTGATCCTTTTAAAATTCATTTTATGCTTTTTTTGTATAGCAGTATAAGCTATACTAATCAAGTACTAATGATATCAATTCTTTTTAACATTTTACTTTTTTTAATTCCTTTAATATTTTTTAAAACAACTTCTGAACTATTTGAATTTAACAAGATTATAACCCTTTATATTTTTACAATTCTAATAACAACAGTTTGGGCAGTAAAATCTATAGTAGCCAAAAAAATTATCTTTCGTCGTACAATATTAGATTGGCCACTAATCATTTTCTTAGTTATTTTAGTACTAAGCAGTATTTTTTCACTAGATTTTAGAACTTCTATTTTTGGATATTATTCCCGTTTTAATGGAGGATTATTTTCTATTGTTAGTTATGTTCTACTTTACTGGGGCTATGTATCCAATATGGATGGAGAAATGACTAAAAAATCAATTATATTTTTTTTAATTTCAACAGGAATAGCTTCATTTTTAGCAATTTTAGAACATTTTGGATTTAGCACAACCTGTGGATTAATGGGGGTTGGTTGGAATAATTCATGTTGGGTGCAAGATGTACAAAATAGAGTTTATTCAACTTTTGGGCAACCTAATTGGTTAGCAGCAACTATTGTTACTCTTATTCCAATTCTTTTTGGATTTACCTTAATCAAAAAGGGAGACAATATAAAAGTAAATAAACTATTTTTCTTTTACTTTTTATCAATTATTCTTTTTGTCACATTACTCTTTACTAAATCTCGTTCTGGATTACTAGGTTTTGCTATTGCTGACTTAATTTTTTGTGGATTAATTTTATTTAAATTTAAAAAAGAATTTATTAAAAAATTAGTTATTTTTAATATAATATTTGTAATACTAATTTCAATAATTGGAACGCCTTGGAATTCTTCAATTTTTAAATTTAGTGAATTTAAAAAATCTAAAACTGAAAATACTTCTACAGGCCCCGCTTTAGAAAGTGGTGGAACTGAGTCAGGAACAATACGTAAAATTGTTTGGCAAGGAGCGGTTAAAATTTGGACAAATTATCCAATTTTAGGCACAGGTCCTGAAACATTTGCCTTTGCTTACCCTATGTTTAAACCACTTGAACATAATTTAACTACTGAGTGGGATTTTATATATAACAAGGCACACAATGAATATTTAAATTATCTAGCAACAACAGGAACGTTGGGATTTATTAGTTATCTAACTTTAATTGGATTTATTGTTTATCAACTTTTTCAAAACAAAAGTACGTTTGGTATTTCCCTTTTGGCCGGATTTCTAAGCATTCTAATAACTAATTTTTTTGGCTTTTCTGTAGTTTCCACATCTCTCCTTTTCTTCTTACTTCCAGCAATAACTTTAACCAATAAATTAGAGGGCGAAAAGAAAGAAAAACTAATATTAAATAATTTAGATAATAAACAAAAAATTTATATTTTAATTTCAACAATTATTGCCATTATATTTTTATATGAAATTTCACGCTATTTTATAGCAGATATTTATTACAACAAAGCTCGTCTTTTTAATAGGTCAGATAATCCAGTTAAAGCAAGAGAAGAAATTACCAAGGCTTTGAAAATTTCTCCTAAAGAAGCAATTTTTTGGAATGAATCTGCAATATCTAATTCTGATATAGCGGTTTTACTTGCGAATAATAATGAAAATGACAAAGGTTTGGAATTTGCAAAACTTGCAACCTATGAATCAGAAAAGGCTGTTAATTTAACTAAAAATAATGTAAATCTTAGAAAAACTCAATCAACAATTTATATCAAACTTACAAGTTTTAATAGTAACTATCTTACTAATGCAGAAGATACAGTTAAATTGGCAATTATAATTTCTCCAAATGATCCCAAACTTTACTATCAATTGGGACTTTTGGAAATAAAACTAAATAAACTAGAAGATGCAATTTTAAATTTTGAAAAAGCAGTTCAGATTAAACCTAACTATAGAGATGCAAGGTTTGTATTAGGATCTCTCTATAAAGATATTGGAGAAACTAGTAAAGCTAACGAAAATTTTAAATATATTTTAGAAAAAATTGCTCCAGACGACGAAGCGACAAAAAAAATGTATAATTAGCTTCTAATGATACAAAAAATAGTCCAGTCTGGAGATCCTTTGTTAAGACTTACTTGTAAGCCTGTCACCCAAATTGATAAAAAAATAAAAGCAATAATTAAAGATTTAAAAGATACTCTATCAGTTCAAATTGATCCTGAAGGAGTTGGTCTGGCTGCACCACAAATTGGAAAGAATTTAAGAATTTTTGTAGTAGGATATAAAAACTTAAAAAGGGTAGTAATTAATCCTGAAATAATAAAAATTGAGCCAAGACTTAGTGTTTCTAAAGATGATATCAAAAAACAATCTAAAAAACCTGAAATATTAGAAGGATGTCTTTCACTTCCCTATTATTACGGACCTTTAAAAAGAGAAGGGCTGGTAAAAATCAAATACTTAAATGAGGATGGATGTGAAGTTGTTGAAGAATTTAAAGGTTTTAATGCTCAAATAATTTTGCATGAAATTGATCATTTAAATGGAATTTTATTTATAGATCATCTTTTGGAACAAAATAAAAAACTTTTTAAACTCTCTGAAACTGATGAATGGGAAGAAGTAGAAATTTAAAAAAATGAAAATTATATTTTTTGGAACACCTGATTATTGTTTACCAGTTTTAGAAAAAATATATAAATATTATGAAATTGTCGCAGTTGTAACCCAATCTCCAAAACCTGTTGGTAGAGAAAAAATATTAACATATTCTGCAGTTGATAACTGGGCTCACAAAAAGCATATTCCAATACATTTTAATTTTGAAAAACTTCCTAAGGCTGATCTTGGAATTTTGGTAGCCTATGGAAAAATTATTCCTGAATCTACCTTAAATAGTTTCAAATTTGGAATTTTAAATATTCATCCTTCTCTTTTACCTAAATTTAGAGGCGCTTCCCCAATACAAGAAAATATAATTGAAGAACCAGAAAAAATCGGGGTAACAATAATTAAACTTGATAGCAAAATGGATCATGGTCCAATTGTTACTCAATTTAAAGATGAGCTACTCCCAGATGACACACTAAATTCAGTAAGACAAAGACTTTTTGAAAGATCAAGTGACTCTTTGCTAGAACTTCTCCCTGCATATGAAAAAGAAAAAATTACTTTAAAAAAACAAGATGAAAGTCTTGCTACATATACAAAACTTATAAAAAAGGATGATGGATTTATTGATCTTAAAAAAGATGATCCAGAAAAAATTATGAGAAAGTCAAAAGCATACTTTCCATGGCCAGGAATTTGGACAAAACTTTCAAATGGTAAAAGATTAAAAATATTAAGCTGTCACATGGAAGAGAAAAATTTGATTTTAGATGAAGTGCAGCTTGAAGGAAAGGGTCCTGTTTCTTGGAATCAATTTAAAAGCGCATATTCTAAAGATTTTACTTTTTAAATTTTAAGATTTAGTATTTTTAAGTTTTTTAATACATGTAGCACAAAGCTTCATGCCATGATACATCTGAAGATTGGGTTTAAAAGTTCTTTTTGTTTCCTGTGCTCTTTTCTTCCATCTTTTTCCAGCAACACCACGTCCATGGGTTTGTGAAGACCCAAAACTAGTTTTCTTAAAGCAATTCTCACAAGAATATGACATAAAGCTAAGGAAGCATTATACTATCTTAGTAAATATTCATCAACATGATAATAATTTGGATACTAGCTTTCGTCGTAGCAATTACAATTCATGAAGCATCTCATGCATGGATGGCTGACAGACTTGGGGATCCAACAGCAAGACTTTCAGGAAGACTTTCTTTAAACCCTCTGGTTCACTATGATCCAGTAGGAACTACCCTTCTATTAGGTCTTGCAATAATGAGAGCTCTGGGAGCTCCTGTTATTCCATTTGGTTGGGCAAAGCCTGTTCCAGTGGACCCTTATAATTTTAAAAACCCAAGGAAAGATTCAGCAATTGTTTCTCTTGCTGGACCACTTTCTAACCTTACTTTAGCATTGTTAGTATCTTTAATTGCAAGATTTTTTCCATTATTAGTTAATTTTGTTGTTCCATTTGTAATATTAAATGTATCACTCGCTATTTTTAACTTAATTCCAATCCATCCCCTAGACGGAGGAAAAGTTTTAATTGGAATCCTACCTAAAAAATATGCATATGAAGTTGAATCTTTTTTAAATAGGTTTGGAATAATAATATTATTTCTTCTAATCCTTCCTTCATTTGGAGGATCATCTTTTATATCTAATCTAATCTCTCCTGTAATAAATCTTTTTTTTAAAATCTTACTCCCACAGTTGCCACTGGTTTGACATTGACCCCAGCTGATATAATATACATGGTCCTGTTGATAAGGGTTGAGGTCAGATCTTCCTGACTAAATCGTTGAATCGGGAGGACGCGTTCAATTACTCTTAGGAGTAATTGGTAGTCCACCCACCTGGAATTATCCAGGAAGTTCACCGAGATCCTTTTTCCGCAGGACCGTTTTTCTGATATAATTCCAATATGCCTTCCTAGCTCAGTGGTAGAGCAACGGTTTTGTAAACCGTCGACCCGGGTCCGATTCCCAGGGAAGGCTCAAATTAATATTTAGTTTGTTTTTGCCAAGGTTGTGGAGCGGTCAAACACGATTGCCTGTAGAGCAATTGCCGTAAGGCTACCTAGGTTCGAATCCTAGCCTTGGCACTAATATAATTGAAGTTTTTTTAATCAACTATTTCAGGTTGTCCTATTGATTTTATATAGGTATTAAATTCCTCTTTTTTGACTAGATTAGTCCTATCAAAAGTCAATTTTACAACTAAACCTTTTTTTGTTTCCTCACTCCACATCTGATCAAAGATGAAGTTTCCTAGTGAATAATAAACAGATTTTCCATTTATTTCTTCATAATCCTCTATCCAATGAGGATGACCTCCAATAATTACATCAACTCCTGCTTCTATCATTTTTTTAGCAATTGTTCTTTGTAAACTATTTGCTTCGTCTTTATACTCATCACCCCAATGAACTCCAATTATTAATACATCTACCTTTCCTTTTGAATCTTTAATTAATTTCAAATCATTATCTAAATTATTTTTCAAAGTATAGTCAAATCCTAAAAATCCAAACTTAGTTCCATTAACTTCTTTTATTGCTAAATTACTATCCCCAACATATGAAATATTATTATCACTTAGAAACTTTTTAGTTTCAGTTAATCCTTCTAAACCATAATTTCCAGAGTGATTGTTAGCTAAAGATACGATATCTATACCTGCAAAAGTTAAACCATTAGCAATTTCATAATTTGTACAAAATTTAAAACCTCCAATAGTTCCAGGACAATTTTTAACAATAGGGTTTTCTAAATTTGCAAAAGTAATATCTGCATTATTTAAAACTTCTGATGTTTTTCTAAAAGGATAATAGTTATCCCCAACTTCTATAGCTTTCCCCATTACACTTCTTCCAAGCATAATGTCTCCCACAAAAATAATAGTCGTTTGATTATTTTTTAATTCATTAAGGGGTTGATTGGGAAAAGTTGGAACAAGAGATAATAAAAACACAAATATTGAAGAAATTAGCTTATCTAGCATGATATAATCCATTGTACCAAATGCCTGGATAGCTCAGTGGTAGAGCACGTCATTGGTAATGACGCGACGAGAGTCCGATTCTCTCCCCAGGCTCAAGTTTAAAATATAAATCAACTATTCCCTATCCAAAACATACATGTTAAAATACTCGCATGGCAAAAAAGAATGCAGATAAAATGATTGGATTAATTTGTCCTATATGTAAAGCTCAAAATTATGTAACTTTTAGAAATAAAGTTAACCTGGAAACAAAAGGAACTAAAGGCTCAAAACTTGAACTTAAGAAATACTGTAAAAAATGTAAAAAGGTAACTCTCCACAAAGAAACTTCAAAGTTAAAATAATTAAAAACTTAATCTTCTGTTCTTCTGGCTCTCTCCACCTGTGGATTTAAACAATTCATATCACATTTGGGCGTATTTGCTTTCTTGCAACTAAAATTTAAAGGACAAAGAACTTTTTTATTTACATCTCGTTTATTAGACAAAACAACACCTCCTCTTCTTTTAAATTCTTCTAATATTCTTCCAAATTCTTGCATAAAAATGATTATATCAAAACGTATCATTGAAATCAAAATACTGCTAATATTGATTACTTAGTAATAAAGAATTAAAATGATCCAGTCAATAAAACAAATACTATGAGTTTAATAGGACCTAAAATAAAATCAGCAACCGAGGAAGATTATATAAAGATTCAGGGCGGTATGCCAAAAGTTGAAGTAAAAAAAGGAATAACAATTGTCACACATGATTACAAAGATGGAGAAGGAATGATTGTTAGAAGTCATATAGATCACGGAACTACTTATATAGATGGAAAAGAATTTAAAATAGATTTATTAAGGAAATTTCATGGAGATCCTTGCGAAAAACAAAGTAGATTAATTGGAGGAGAAGGCTATGAAAGAAAATCATAAATCCAGGAAAAATGATGTTATTAGATTTTCAGATCGTTCTCTTACTAATGAAAATTTAAAATTAATAGGTTTTGGATGTAATATTTCAGAATGTGAATGGTCTTTAAGTTCTTCAAAATATCTATATTTTAAAGCTCTAAGTGAGCATGGAAAACATAACCTAGAAAAACATATAAATAACTCCAAAGCAAGAATTACCTTTAAATACATACATAAGTAACTTTTTTCCAAATTCCCCTATTTTAAAGTATAATTAACAATTGTTTAGGGCTGTAGGTCAATGGTAGACCGGGAGACTCCAAATCTTCTAATGGGGGTCCGATTCCCTCCAGCCCTGCCCAAAAGGAAAGATGTGCGACGCGAGCCGCCGAATTCGGAAGGTGGCGAGTGGAAAAGAGCGTATCGAAGCCCTTTTTGAGTGTTAGCTTTAATAATTTATCTCCTAAAAAGAAGTTCGATCCAGCGTTTTTTGTCCAAACCGCAAGTTCGGACAAATTATTTTTTGCGCGCGCCAATTCTTCCCCATCTTTCGCCGTTTTTATGAAGTTTGCAAAAGGTTCGAGGCGTCCGCCGCCACTTTCGCCGTTTTTGCTTTTTTCATCATTTAATTTTAGTTTTCTGTCAAAAATTTCATTCTTCTTTTTCTTGTAAATTTCTGGCTCAACAATGTGTTGTAAGTACCCGTCCAAAAGTGTATTTTCCTGATCTTCCAGATTTGAAATTTTTGATTCTAATTCAATGCTTCTTTGAGAAGCGGATAACTCTTCACTCTTTTTGTCTTCTTCTAATAACTTCTGCCAAATTCGATAACCTTCTTCTGGTAAGGAAGTCTTACGTACCAAATTTCTAATCTGCTTCTCAAGTTCTACATCTGTTATATATTTCTGGCCACATGACCCCAAACTTTTTGTGCAACGATAGTAATTAAACACGACTTTCCGATTTGTTCTTTTGTAAAACCTAGGGTGAGTTTCTGCGGTGATCGCTGAGCCACATTCTGCACACTTAATAAACCCTGTAAAACGAAAGTTATGGCCTTTATTCCTTGGTCTTGCGAAATTTTCCATTTGCTTTTGGACTTTGTTAAAAAGAGCTTTGGAAATAAAAGTTTTGTGAGAGCCTTTATATAACTCACCTGAATATAAAAATGTGCCAATATAAAATGGATTTCTAAGCATATGTTTAACTTGATCAACTTTTAAACAATCACCTTTTTTAGTTTTGATATCATTTACGTACATAAATCTAGCAATTTCGGAGAAAGAAATATTGCTATTACAAAACTTTTCAAAAGCCTTTTTAACAACTTTGGATTTTTTAGAGTCAACCTCGATCAATTTAGTTTTTAGATCGTTAAAATAACCCAAAGGAGCTTCTTTTGGCCAAATTCCACGCCTTAACTTCTCTCGAATACCACGCTTAACATTTTCGCTCAAACTATCCACATAATATTTACTTTGTCCAAAAGCAATATTGAGCATAAACTTTCCTTGAGGAGTGTTGTCAAACCAAAAAGTTGGGAACTTCAAGTCAGAAAGTTTGCCTGTATCTAGTAAATAAATAACTTGGCCACCGTCAATACTATTTCGAGCCAAACGATCTGGGTGCCACGATAAAATCCCGTTGGCTTCACCTTTTTCAATTCTTTTTAATACTTCGGCAAACTTTTCCCGACCCGGCTCCTTTGCGGTTTTACTTTCTGTTATAAAATCGATGACTTGAAGTTTTTCTCTTTGTGCAAACTCTTTTAATTCAGCCATCTGACCATCAATAGATAAAACTTGTCTATCTTTTTCATCGGTACTCTTTCGGCAATAGCAAATATATTTTGTCATACGGACAGAAATTTCTTTCAGTTAAAATTTTAGCGTTTTGGTCTTCTTTTTAGGCTTCGATACGCTCTTTTCCGCTCGCCACCTTCCGAATTCGGCGGCTCGCGCCGCACATCTTTCCTTTTGGGCAGAGCTATACCGAAAAATTCGTACGCAATTTCTAACTTCTTAACCGCTTCGCTACGGCTCGGCCTTTGGCCTCGCCTCCGCAAACGCTGACTCGAATTTTCCTTTTGTGTTCACAACAAAACGCTAAAATTTTTGCCTTATATTCTTAATTTAGTCCGTGAAGTGTTATTTTCAACTAGAAATATCTAGGTCAAATAAGTTTTAGATATGACTCATATTTTTCCTGAGCGTGTTTGCTTCCATCTACTAACGCAGAAATCGCATAACCTCTAAATTTTCTAGCTGTCGAAGATCCGTACTTCTCTTTAATAACTGCTGCATTTTCATTAATTATTGGCATAAACATCGGTCTTCGAGCTTCTCTTTCTGCTTGGCTTTTATCGATTACTCCACCATAACTAATTCCGTATTGTCCTTCAATTAAACCTAAAAGTTTTTTTAACTCTTCTTTCCCTGTATTACTTGCTATATCTTCTACTAAAGTGGCTCCGTTTTCTGGGTCGATGTTGACAAACATATGTAACCACTTTCGATCATCAAAATCCTCATTCGGAAAAATTTCGACTAAATTTTGATTCGCCCTTCTATCTCTAATTGCACGCTTAAATGTTTCGTAGACATCGGGATGAGTGTTAACAATTAGGCCGGAATACGAAACTGTTCCGCCGTGCGAGATCCAATCTAATTCTATTCTATTTGAAGCAACACTTAAACTTGGGTTCTCTAAAAGTAAAATAGGTTTCGCGTCATCATTTGATTGCCCAATTAAACCTCTCAACTGTTTTGATCCAGAAAATGATTTCCAATAATCTAAAGTTTTAAAGAAATATTCTGGAAAACTAGATGAGGTCCGAGAAGGATCATCTTCTACCTGCCCTTGGTTCATTGAAAATTCGTACTCCAAATTAGGGGGATATTTTAACTCTAACCAGTTCGACATTATTTTTGCCGCTGCCCTAACTTCCTTCACAGATTCATCAAAATTCTCTATTGGAATTTTTATATCCAAACTACAGCCATAAGTTATATCTAAAGTTACTGACATCCTCGAATCCCCAACGTTTTTCTCCAAACTAATCCAAAAAGTGTGCCAGCCATCCATTGTATCCAAACTGTAAAGTGTGTCTAAATTCCAACCATCTAAATCTTTAATCTTTTCACTTAAATCTTTAAGTCTGGGGGGTATTTGGGCAGCCTTTTTTATTCCATCTGGAATCAAACGCAATTCATCCATAAGCTCATCATTTATCTTTTTTTCTTGCTCTTTTGTAACGGGTAAGGAAAAATTATCTTCTAAACTAAAATGTTGTGGTGTTTTTTCACCATATCTTGCATAGCTTAAAAACCATGACGATCTATGTCGTCCTCTATCTGGAGTTTCAGGCGAAGGTAGAACTTGGTTTTGAATTCTCAAAAAAGGGAGGATTTCCTCTGCTGAGGAAATCCCTTGCTCTGTAGCTTTTAACCCAAAACGATTTTCCAATGACCGGTTATTTATTTGTCTAGGGGTTTCCGCTATAAATTCTTTTTCAAATCTTGGTAAATCTGCCATCATTGCATTATAAAACAAAACAGACCATCTTGCTCACAAAAATGTATGCGGTACCGCTTTGGTGTTGTACAAGAGCAAAGTGTTTTTCTGACTGGTTTTTTGTGTTAAAACGGCGAAAGATGTGTTCCTAAATTTGTGTTCATTCCCGTTGGCGCTATCCTGCGAAGCAGGTTTCTGCCGACCACGCGCGAAAGAAGGGAAAAAATTAGCGCGGGGGCGGAAAAAAAGGAATGCCCCCCGGAACGAGCAACTAAAATAAGTCTGTTAAAAGAAAAGCCGAGTGCAACCCGAAGGGGCAATTAATGTTCCTTGCACGAGGCGAGGAAGATAATGAACCAAGATGATAAAACAAGTTAATACATGGGAAAAGCGGCCCCTAGGACGCCCTAGCGAGTGCAGAGGGGGTAGCGCCAACAATACTTTGGGTGGGTGGGCAAACAACCGAACCCTGGTAAAATTTCAAAAACAGAATTACAATTGGTGTGTTTGTCCGAAACGCGCGCAAAAAAAATAGCGGAGGCGAGGCCGAAGGCCGAGCCGTAGCGAAGCGGTTAAGAAGTTAGAAATTGCGTACGAATTTTTCGGTATAGCTCTGCAAAAATGGAAACGTATTAAGTTTGGGATTGATTAGGTGAATTTGAAATAATTATAATGTGGCAAATTTATTTTCCAGTCTCTTAACTTTTTGATCCAATTCATCAAATTCTTCAACTGTGGGTGCGTCATCTGAAAGTTCTGCTAGTTGAATACCAAACTTATCTATTCTTTTTCTGTTTTTTATAATTTCTTCTTTTAATTCTTTATTTCCATTACCAACTTTCTTTTCTAAAGATATAATCCTATCCAAAATAATTTGCAACATTTTTGTATCACTCATATTTTCATATTATCATTCCTCAATACTTTCTGTAAAGTAGTTCCCTATGTAGTTTATTAGCCCCTGCAAAATAATTGCAAGATATTTCTCATTATACGAAAATGTGGGGAAAAATTATTAATAAATTTAAAAATCTTTATTAAAATAAACATGGATGATAAAATAAGATTTATATGTCAGAAAATAAATTGAATGAATTAGATAAACCTGTAACAGCATTGTATAATCGTCGTGCAATAAAAACAGTTGAACCTACTCCTCAAATTAATGAAAGAGTTATAAAGGATGCAGAAAAAATTCATAAAGAACATCTTAAAAATCTTGAGACAGCATCTAGATCAAAAAATATTTGGGAATAAATGATTAAAATTTTAAATAATAAATCTACAATTTATATTTCTTTTATACAAAGTATCCTTTTAACTTTCTATATTTTCTTAATAGGCCTAGTTATGATTAATGGTAATAATTGGTTTGGACCCATGAATAAAACTCCTATTTTAGGTCCTGTCCTTTTTTTAACTTTATTTATTCTTTCAGCTTTAATTTCGGCGAGTTTAGTACTTGCCTACCCTTTCTATACTTTCTGGGTTAAAAAAGATTTGGGTAAAGCCGTCAAAATATTGGTTTAGACTGTTCTCTGGCTTGTACTCTTCTTTTTTATTTTTCTATCTGCTATTATTATTTTCTAATAAATGACAGAAATCAAACCAAGTGAAGAACCTCAAAAACCACCAGATAGCCTTTTTGATATTCCAGGAGCTAGAGAGGCAATTGAAGAAAATATTAAAAAAAGAGGCATAGTTTGGAAAGAAGAAGAGAAAAAAGAAGAAGAAAAACAAAAACCTGAAAACCCACCCCAAAAGAAAAAATAAATTATTTTAGCCTTGCTATATGGGCATCAACCATTATTTTAACTAAAGCCTTAAATTTTGTTTTTGGCTCCCAACCCAATATCTTCTTAGCTTTTGAGGCGTCTCCCACTAAAGGTCCTGTTTCAGTAGGTCTTACAAATCTTTTATCAATTGTTATATGATCCTTCCAATTTAAATTTACATATGAGAAAGCTTCTTCACAAAGCTCTTGAATTGTATGAGTTTCTCCAGTTGCTACTACAAAATCATCGGGATTTTCAGCTTGCATCATTAACCACATAGCTTCAACGTAATCTCCTGCAAAACCCCAATCTCTTTTAGCTTCCAAGTTTCCAAGAGCTACTTTTCCATTTTTAAATATAAGCTCCCCTTCTTCGTTTAAATGTTCTGAATTCTTAATCCCTAGTGATGCACAGGCTGCCGAATAGGCTACCTTCTGGGTAACAAAGCCTAAATGCCTACGAGGTGATTCATGATTAAATAAAACTCCATTAGTTGCAAACATGTTATAACTTTTTCTATAAATTCTTGTCATTGCATAAGCATACAATTTTGCAGCTGCGTATGGATTTGCTGGATTAAATGGGGTTTCTTCATCTTGTGGAATTTCTCTAACCCAACCGTACATTTCAGAACTAGATGCCTGGTAAAACTTTGTTTTAGGATTAACATCTAAAGTTGCATCAAGTACTCTATGAGCCCCTATTCCAGTTATTTCTGCTGTATGGATTGGTTGTTTAAAAGACTCAGATGGATGGGATTGTGATGCTAGGTTATAAACCTCATCAGGGTTTACTTTTTGAATAATTTCGCGTAGTGATACAGGGTCCAATAAATCTCCTTGAAAAAGCTTTAATTCATCTTGAATATGTCCTATATTTGCATAGTCTTCATGTGAAGTTTTCCTAACAATTCCACTAACTTCATACCCTTTTTTAAGAAGAAGTTCGGCTAAGTATGAACCATCTTGGCCAGTAATACCGGTTATAAGTGCCTTTTTTCCTTTTGCCATTAAAAAGTATCATAACATATGATAAAATAGCAGTCTATACGGTCTATTAAAAAATATGGAAGGAGGCGATTTTATATACGCCAAAGGGCGAAATAAATATGTTTGTAGTAACAAAAAAACAAGGAGAATCAGACGATGCTTTAATTGCGAGATTTCGCAAAAAGATCATTATGTCTGGTTTAATGCTGGAATTAAGGGATAAAGAAAGGTTTAAAAAGCCTTCTGAAAGAAGGAAAGAGAAAAAATATAAGATTGAATTTCAAAGGATGCTTGAAAAAAAGAGAAATTATTAATACAATCAGAAGCTTAACTAAAAATGAAAAAAATATTTTCTTACTTTTCTGAGGTTAAGTTGGAACTTTCAAAAGTCACTTGGCCTGGAAGACAAGAAGTGGTAAGATTGCTAAGTTTGGTTTTAGTTATATCAGTAGTTGTTGCAGCGTTCGTAGGAATCGTAGATTTTTCTTTAACTAAAAGTTTAGAATTTTTGTTAGCAAAATAATAAAATGGACGATAAAACAAACAAAGACACACAAATTAATGAACGAGGAACTGGAACTAAAGTAATTCCAGGACACATCGTTATCTCAATAGCGGATAACCCACTTGCAAAATGGTATGTGGTTCATACATCTTCAGGACACGAAGTAAGAGTCATGGAAACACTACGTCAAAGGGTTGAAACAATGGGATTAAAAGATAACGTTTTTGAAATGTTGGTTCCAACACAAGATAAAATTATCATTCGTGGTGGTAAAAAAGCTCAAATTAAGGAAAAAATATTTCCAGGATATATGCTTGTTAAAATGGTTCTAGATGATCCTACTTGGCTTGCAGTTAGGACAACTGCAGGAATTACTGGTTTTGTAGGAGCTGGTAATAAACCAACAGCATTATCTGAAATTGAAGTTAAAAACATTCAAAAATTCGTAAGTTCCCCTGCTCCAAGATATAAAACAAAGTTTGTAGTTTCTGAAGCTGTTAAAATAACAGATGGACCATTTTCAGACTTTCTTGGAACAATTCATGAAATTGATGAGGAAAAAGGGAAAGTAAAGGTATTAGTTTCAATCTTTGGAAGAGAAACACCTGTGGAACTTGATTTTCTTCAAATACAAAAAATTTAAATATCTTAAAAGAAGGTTAAAAAAACACTTTAACTAACTACATCTAAAGCGCGGGCATCATTAACGTAGCCTAAAACTTCAAATTTCTTAGTATCTTCAGAAAGTAGCCCAACTGCAAAACCCTGTCCAAAAAATTTAAGATTTCTGTCAGAACTTCCATAAACGCCACTATAATAAGTATTACCATTAAGTTCCACAGGAAGTTTCCCTTCTTTCATATAATCAATTGGGGCGGTAATTACTGAAATTCCATAAAGTTCTATATCTTCAGGTAAATCCATTCGAATTAAACCAGTTATTGGAGGTTCTGCATTAGGATAAACACCAACAGTAAATTTATCTGATAATTTACTACTTTTCTTAACTTTATAAAGTGTAGTATCAAGTACTTCCCCAACTTTTCTAATTCTTGATGTTCCTTCCTCAAAAGGAAGTGGTGAAACAATTTTTCCATCAATCATTCTAATTTGTAATCTTCCTGAAAGACGTTCATCTGATTCATGATAATCAATTCCCACATATTGAAGTTCAGCTTTTCCTGAAAGTTTTAATGGAAGTGGATCACCCTTATTTACTTCAAGAAATGTTGGTTTTGTTTCCAGATTGGAAAATTTTTCATGCAACTTATATCCTAAAAGTGCAATAAATCCTGCACCTGCGACTTTCAAAAAATTACGCCTTGAGATACCTTCTTGTTTATCTTCCACTGATTATATTATACATTATAACAATTAATAATTTCAAAATCATTTAAGAAACATCTAACGGATCTTTTATATTACCTTTAATAATTATTTGTCCTGTAATTCTAGTTTCATTATTATCTCCATTATGTTCAATAATAAATCCTTTTTTAACTAATTTTTCTAATCGCAAATGGTTAAATTTTTCAGAATCTATTTTTCTATTTTTAGGTAAAATCCAGTCTGGTTATTTTATATATATTCTGTCTGACATAGATAATATTATACACTATAGTGATAAAATTATTCCAACTATTAACCAAAATATAAATTCGTAAGAGATTGAAGTTACATTTGTTTGTGAATATATTAAATACATTAAAAAGGAAGTTAGAAGAACCCTAGTCCACAAATTATTTTTATTAATTAATCTTTTAAAGAGTGAAAACAAAAAATATAAATAAGCTATTAAACCTAATATTCCTGTTGTTGCGAAAATTTCCAGAAATAACATATGAACCTTATCAACATAGACATCATTATTAAATTTTAATGGCCAAACTATACTTTCAAATGCATAGTCACTATTCGCCCAACCATAGCCTAAAACTGGTCTTTTAAGACTCCCTAAAAATACATTCCTGTAAATTCTAACTCTACTTTCAGCAACATATTCTTTTTTAGACTTTAAATTATTCAACCAAATACTTACAAATACTGATAAAATACCAACAATAACCAGAATCAAAATTTTATTAATTTTTCTCTTATTTGTTAATTTCCACAAAGGATAAAGTATTACTAAACCTAATATTCCGACATATGAACCAACTAAAAACATTCTATAAATTTGAACAATAAATCCTAAGATTATTAATGTTTTTACATATTTATTATTAGTTTTATAAAATATATATATACCGAAAGAAAGCGACACTAATATAAATCCAGCAAGGAAATTTGGTTGTCCAAAATAATCAAAAATGGAAGAAATTACACCTCCTAAAAAAATGCTCACTGCAATTAGAGTATTCCATTTATCTTTGTAAACTGCTCCTATTAAAATACTAAAGGCAACTAAATGAAAAAAGGTAATTAAACCATCACTTCTATATAAATTCCCAAAAATACTTTTTGAAACATCTAAACCCAATAATGAAGATAAGACAGAAATTGTTAAGAAAAGAAAAAGAACTATAAAAATTTTACTATTTTTGGATTCTATAAAGATTCTTTTCTTAATTAAATAAACTAAAGAAAAGATAAAAAATATTTCAATAAACTTCAAATACATCCAAACTTTTTGCACTTCCCAATGAGAAAATGGTAATAAAATTAACCCTAGAGATAATAAAAATATAGTAATTGACAAGAGTTTTTAACTAACGTAATCTTACTATTAAGGTACATGCGTTTACAAGAAAGTCTTTTATTAATTAAGTCAAAGTGGTTGAGTATTACTTCACGTCAAAAAATTAGTGTTGCTACATTAATATTTTTAATGTTGGCCTTACCTTTAAGTGTTGGTGCAGTATTAACAAAACAATATTTGGGGTCACGTGCATCAACTCCGGTCACTCCACCAATCACTCCGCCTACAATTGAACCTACAAAATTACCTTACCCAACAGTAACCCCGATCTCAACCCGCCCACCGATACCATCTTCTACACCTCAATCTTTGTCTGATTTAGCTATTGTCAATCCTATCGTAGTTACACCTAATCCAGCCAATATTACAGATAGAGTTTTAATATCTTTTAAAATAACAAATATCGGAACATCAATTGCTTCTCCTGCCCTATATATATACGCAAACCAGGCTGATGGTTATTCTGAAATCCATTCGTCCAACACTTGTACTGGTTCAACTTCTTTAAATCCCGGAGTATCCTGCACTTCAGCATATCTATTTAAATTCAGTACTCCTGGAATTAAAAAAATGGAAATTAAATTAGATTCTGACAATCGATTAAAAGAAAGTAATGAACTAAATAATACTTATTCAGTTTATGTAACAATTAATCAAATTTCTACAACAACTCCAAAACCTACTTGGACACCTGGGCCAACGATTAGACCAACTATTAGTCCTACTCCAAAACCAATACTAATTCCATCGCCAAAACCTTTGCCTCGTGCCTGTCGATTCAGAATCTTCAAAATATGCTTGATTTGGTATAGACGATAAGTTATAATCCTTCTACCTCAAAACTATTGAGGTAGACGAAAAGTCGAAATTAGATATACTTCTTTTTTCCCCTATTCGTTTTAAACAATATACAATATAGATATATGGCAAAAAAAATAAAGACATTAGTTAAAATTAACCTTAAGGGTGGTGAGGCTACTCCTGCACCTCCAGTTGGTACAGCATTAGGTCAACATGGTATTGCCATTATGGAATTTGTCAAAGGGTATAACGACAAGACAAAAGACATGAAGGGTCAAATTGTTCCTGCCGTTATTACAATTTATGAAGACAGAAGTTTTGACTTTATTATTAAAAAGGCTCCAGTTTCCTCAATGATTAAAAAAGAATTAGGACTTGAAAAAGCTTCTGGTACTGCGGGAAGAGAAACTATTGCAACTTTAACTAAAGCACAAGTTGAAAAAATTGCCAAAGAAAAGATGGATGATTTAAATACTAAAGATTTGGTTGCTGCATCAAAAATTGTTGCAGGAACTGCAAAATCAATGGGTATCAAAGTAGAATAAATATAAAAAATTAATATGGGAAAAACAAAAACAGCATTTATAGGTAATTTAACTACTGAAAAGACAAAAACATCGGAAGAAGCTTATCGTGAGAAAAAAGAAAGACAGGAAGCAAAAAAACACGAGCAAGAAACAGTACATGTTCCTGGGTTAAAAGGTGGACAAAGAGTAAAAATTATATCCGCAGTAGAGCCGGAAGTTCCTAGTGAAGTAACATCCGAAGAATCGACGAAGAAAACAAAAAAGACTAAAAAAATAATTGTTGAAAAAATACGCGGAAAAAAATATATTGAAGCAAAAAACAAGATTAATAAAAATAATTTATATAAACCTGAGGAAGCAATAAAATTAGTTAAGGAATTTAATTTAACCAAGTTTGATGGTACTTTTGAACTTCATATAGTCACAAAAAAACAAGGAACTACTGCTAACTGTACACTTCCCTTTTCTTCAGGTAAACAAAAAAAGATTGAAGTGGCAGATGATAAAACAATAGAAAAATTAAAAACAGGTAAAGTTGATTTTGATATACTTTTAGCAACTGCTGAAATGATGCCGAAATTGGTTGTTTTTGCAAGAATTTTAGGGCCTCGTGGATTAATGCCAAACCCTAAAAATGGAACTTTAATAAAATCAGTAAAAGACGCAGAAAAGTTTTCAGGCAATACTCTTACCCTAAAAACTGAAAAAGAAGCACCTTTAATTCATACAATCTTTGGAAAAGTAAGTCAAAAAAATGAGGAACTTGTTAAAAACGCAGAGACAATTATTAATGCATTAGGAGGATCAAAACAAATTATTAGAGCTTTTGTAAAATCTACAATGAGTCCATCCATCAAATTAGAAATATGACAGAAGAACCGTTAAAAACTGAACCGACAATTCCAGATGAAATTAAAGAGAAATTAATTAGAGAGGCTAAAAATATAAATTCATTAGATACAACTTTAAGTGACGGAGTAATGGCTGCCACCATTCACGGAACCAAGTCTGGAATATCGGCTAGTAATCTAGGTATTGAAATTAAAGATAATAAATAATAGAATACTATTTGTCCTAAGAAAACTTGTAGCCATCAAGGCATAAATCAAGCGGAGGAAAATATGAATAAACAAGATAAAATAGATTTAGTTGTAAGTTTAAGCTCCAAATTAAAAAAGGCAAAATCTTTGGTGCTCGTCAATTATGTTGGACTTTCTGTGTCTTCACAACAAATATTAAAAGGAAGACTAAAGGAAGTTAATTCAAACATGGTTGTTGTTAAAAATACTTTAATAAAAAGAGCTGGAATTGATGCTGGTATTTCAAAAGATGTTTTAACTGATGAAGTACTTTCAGGTCAAACAGCAATTGTAATCTCAGAAGGTGATGCAATTGCTCCAATTCAAATAATAGGTAAATTTGCTAAAGAATTTTCAATCCCCCAATTTAAAGTTGGTATTGTTGAGGGATCATTTCAAGACAAAGATTCGTTGACCAAACTTTCTAATTTACCTAATAAAGACATATTACTAAGCCAAGTATTAAGATCTTTAATGTCCCCATCATATGGTTTAATTGGTGTCTTACAAGGAAATTTACAAAAATTAATATATGTATTAAAGGAGGTGAGTACACGTGGCTAAAAAAGTAGATGAATTAGTTAGTGATATTAGTAAATTAACAGTTTTGGATTTATCAGAATTGGTAACTGCACTTCAAGATAAACTTGGAGTATCCGCTATGCCAGTTGTCGCAGCTCCGCAAGCAGTAGCCGCAGCCGGTGATGCTCCAGCAGGAGAAGCTTCTGGTGGAAATCAAACCGTAGTTATGACAGCATCAGGAGAAAATAAAATTGCAGTTATTAAAGCTTTAAGAGAAATTAATCAACAGTTAGGTTTAAAGGAAGCAAAAGATGCAACCGAAACCTTACCTTTTGAAGTATTAAAAGACGCAAAACCTGAAGATGTTAAGGCAGCTTCTGAAAAATTGAAGGTAGCTGGTGCAACAGTAGAATTAAAATAATTAATTAATATTATTTTAAAAACAAAAAAGTCCGCTTTAATTTAAGCGGATTTTTTGTATCAAATAGTCTGAAAAGGCTTTTAATTCTGGTGAAGTTTTAGTATCGGGTACAATTCCAGGACCCTTATTAACTTCAATTAAATATCTTTTACCAGTCCCCTTTTCTATGGCTAAATCAACCCCAGCTACATCAAGCTCTAATGTTTTAGCAGCTTTTAAGGCAATTTTATTTGTTGTATCACAAACAGTATCTAAATTTAAAAATACTGATGGTTCATTAATATCCTGATATTCAACTTTAATTTTTTTATAATTTCTTTTAGATTTTTGTTCCAAAACACGAACGCTTTTCCCTAAAATTAGAAGTCTATATTCAAATTCAATATCAATAAACTTTTGAAAAATAAACTCTTTATCTGACCTTTTTAATAATTTTTTAAAATCAGTGGTATTTTTTAAAATAAAAATATTTTGATTTCTTTGGGAAAGAACTGCCTTTGCAATAATTGGAAATCCAAGACCTTTAATTATTCTGTCACGATTTTTTAGAATACTTGCCTTAAAACAAAAATATGTATCAGGTATTGGTATTTTTTTAATTGCAAGTCTAACACTACTACTGGCTTTATCCATGGACATCCCAATTTCTCTGAAAGCTGGGTCAACAAAATTTATTTTTTTATTATCTAAATACTTTGTAATTGCTCCCATAAACCGAACATATTTACCAGCCCGTCTTACAAAAACTAAATCAAAATTTGATAAATCAGTTGTTTTTACTTTGATTTTAACTTTGCCTGTTTTAATTTCGAAAAATAAATCAGAAAAAGTATGAAGATATGCTCTATATTCATTAAGTGAATTCGCATTAAGAAATCTTGTTAGTTTCTTTTTATTTTGACTAATTGAGTCAACTAATACTAATATTTTTTTCATAAATTTAAATTTTTATTTATCACTCACCGTTCCAATTAATGGCAAGCTTTGTTTATACATGAAAACAGTGAAGTCTTTGGAATGATAATTGTGGCGCATTATTACTCTATTGGTTAAACTTAAACAATATTTTAAAATTTCCAAACTATCTGCATACCAAATATTAATATTTTTATTTTTTTGTTGTGGAAAACTTCCCGACATGTTAAAGGCAAAGACATTTGTTGTGTGTTTAAACATTGTTTTTATCGCTGATCTTCTAAAATTCATATTTTTATTTTTACTTCCGAAATTAGAATTTAGTGCACCAGAACAAATTATAACATCGAATGTTTCGGGTAAAGGTTGGTTGAAATAATCTGCTGTAATAAGAGTTAGATGTGGATACATTTTTTTACCATTAACAATAAATTCTGGCACAATATCGACACCTTTATATCTTACGTCTTTATATCTTTTAGCAAGGAAATTACCAAATTCTCCAAACCCACAACCTACATCTAATATACTTTTCTTGGTAAAATCTATCTCTGACCAAAATTGTCTAAATCTTTGGTGAGCTGCACCACGAGTCTTCCAAACTAATGATTTTGGATCAACACCATACTTTTTAAACCTGTTTTTGTAAAAATTTAATAATTTCATCTTCAACTGAAATACCACAAAACTTATTAATGAGGTTCCATGATGGGGCTGCGTTTACTTCAATTACCCACATCTTATTAGGTTTAGTATCATTAATTAATATGTCTACCCCACAAATATCCAAACTAACCGCACAAGTTGCATCAAGTGCTAATTTTTTAATATTTTCAGGAATAGGATTAATAGTTAACTTTTCGGGGGCTTTATTCCATTTAGTAGGTCTTGATATTGCACCAATAACCTTTTTTCCAACCACCAATACCCTTATACGTCTAGCATTTAAGATTAATTCTTGTGCAAAATAAAATTTATTATCTTTAAAAGTTTTCTTTAAATTAACCAAATCTTTATTATTATTTATAAGCCAAACTTCTCTACCCCTTTGGCCTGTAGTACTTTTAACTACATATGGAAAATTTAGTTTACTAAAATCTCCAAAAACTGTTTTAGGAATTGGAATATTTGATTTTAATAGTTTAGTCATTTCCAAAGTCTTACCCAAGGAAATTGGAAGTAAATTAGATGATTCATACATTCTATCAATAATTTTTATTTTATTTTCTTTAGAAAAATTGACTACTAATGATGCAGTCTCTAAACTTTTACCAACCATTCTAAAATATATAAGTTTAAAATCTTTTAAATTATTAACTCCAACGAATAATTCTTTATTTTCAGAAGAAAAATTAATTTCATTAAATGATGCCAATACTACATCTCTTGATTTAAAAGCATTAAGCTTTTCTACTTTTCCACTAGTTAAAATTAATATTTTTTTACTGTTTACCATTTTGCTTTTACTAAATTTTCTTTATCAACAATAGGATCAATTAAAAATCCTTGAATGTCGGTTCTTCCTATTAGTAGTTGGTATCTTAACAAATTTCTGTCAGAAACTGTAACATGAGTTGAGATTTTTCTACCAGATAAATAAAATATTACCGGGATGACAGGTCTTTCTTCTTTACCTAGAGAGCTTAACTTCTTTCTATACCAAAGAACTTTATTTTTCTTCAAAAGTCCTAAAGATTTTGCAAATTTAGAATCTATTGCGGAACTCCATGCACCGGTATCAATTTTGGCTAAACTCAAATGTTTTTTACCTTCTGCATCCAAAATTTTTACTTCTTCAACTGCTTTAATAGTTTTTATACCTTCTTCAGCTCTTACCCTATCAGAGAAAGTGCCAGCAAAAATAGCTTTTGCAATTTTTACCCCATGTTCTGCATCCCTTACTTCCATCTCGTCTACTCTCTCCAAACGTTTTTTCAGGCCCTCCATGTTAGCAAGTTGTATCTGTAACCCTGGTTGAGCATTTAATTCAATAATCATTGGACCTTTTTCAGGATGAAGTACGATATCGACTCCTGCATAGCCTAAACCCGATGCAATTTGTCCTTCTACTGCTGTTGTTAAAATAGTATTCCAAAAAGGAATTTTAATTCCTCTTAATTTTCTGTTACTTCCTGGTTTATTTAAAATTTCACTTCCATGCCAGATTGCTTTGGTTGTAATTCCTGTTGCAATATCAATACCAACTCCTATTGCTCCTTGGTGTAAATTTGCTCTTCCCCCTGATTCTTTTGTGGGAAGTCTTAACATTGCCATAACAGGAATTTTATTAAAAACTATAATTCTAATATCTGGTGTTCCACGATATGCTAATTTTCTAAATTTTGAATGCCTTCCAACATATTCTTGAATAAAAGCAGTATCAGGAACATTACCCATAGAATACGCTCCTTCTAAAATATCTAGTGTATGAAGTTTTAGATCTTCAACTGTTACTTTTGTCTTTTGAGTTGTTAACCAAATTATTTCATTTGACCCTTTATTTTCCAATCTCTTTTTTACAACAATAATTCCTTCTCCACCCATACCTCTTGATGGCTTCAAAGCAAAACTTTCTGATAACTCCTCCCACTTAAATTCTAAACAATCACTTGGAGTTTTAAACTTTGCATAAATTTTGGGATGGGCAACATGTGCAATTCTTAAAACTCTATCAGTTGCAATTTTTGAATCAGCAATTCTTTTAGCCATTCTGGAATTATATTTACCAGTAAAAAGTGAGCTTCTTGCATTTAGACCTAATATTGAGGATATCTTCATGATTTTTATTTTTTAGCTTAACTTTCTATTTTGAATTAATAAGTTTTTTAAATCTTCTATACTCTAAAAATCTTAAACCAATGTATTTTCCTAATATTATGTCAATTAAAAATGTAGCCCCTAGGCTTATTTCAGGGTTTAATAATACAAACCTTTGGAAAGGAGTAAAAGTTAAGAAAAGATAGGAAATTAAAGCTAGTATTAAAGTTTGAGAAGTTAATCCAACTGCAGTTTTAACAGATTTTCCAAGTTGAATTCTGGTAAAATCTTCAACCAATAAAGTTAAAACAAGAACAGGAAAAATTGAAACATTAGCAAGAGGCGCATATTTTATTATTGGAGAAGCAAAAAGAATTCCTAAAACTCCAAATGATACAAACCATAATATAAGTGCCATTCTAGGTAAGTATTGAAGCTTTAATTTTAATTTACGAGTTAAGAGCCTTACTATTGTAGAAATCGCTACAATTGCAATAAAAAGTAAAATTCCAACAACTGGTCCAATTGCTACAAATGTAACAGATAATGCAGCTGGTAAAAAAATACCAAAACCACGAATTCCAATTATCTGTCTGGTTCCTGCAATTAATGTTGCTACAATTGGAAGTAAAAGTAGAAGTACAATAGTGTTGGCTGGAACTCCACCATTAACCGCAGATTTAATTGCATATTTAATAGGGTTTGTTGGCCAAACCTTATCCAATTGTTGTTTTTCTATAAGCATTTCTAAAGGTCCTACAATACTTTCTGTCTTTTGCGTAATATCAACCCTAACAGGCTCAGGGCTAGGAGTTACCAAAATAGGTGTAGAAGTTGGGCTCGGGATAGAGGTTTTAGCCATGACAGATAAGGGAGTTAAAAATAAAATTAAGGCCAAAACAATAGTTACTAATATATTCTTCATGAAAGTTAAAAGATTATGCGTATTATACCAAATTAGATGTTCTTAATACCAGTCTTTACTAAATCCAAAAAATTATCGCAAAAATCCTTTACAAAATGTGAATCCGCAAAAAAATTGCTTAAATCAAAATACAAATCATCTGGGTTTATTTTTTTAGCTTTAATAAGTATTTTCTTTTTTAATTCATTTGTTAAAAAATCAGAATTATCAGTTAGTTTTTTGACCCTTTCTAACATCCAAACTATGTCAAAAGCATCTCTTCCTTTAAAAGATTCCTGTTGATTACTTCCTTTTTTATAAGTTCGATTTAAAAAGGCATCAATTTTATTTATCATTAGTGTTTTGAAATCATAACAATTAGCTAAAAATGAAAAGTCACCCTCAGAATATAACTTTCTTTCTTCTCCAAATTCTTTTTTGTAGCCAAATGAAAAATCTAACCTTAAAAATAAAATATCTGTATCACTTAAACCAGAAAAACCAATTTCTCGTAAAACAGGGAATTTAATCATAATTGTTTTGTTTTTAAACTTTAAATTTACATCTTTATACTGCAAATCTTTAATAAAATAATTTTTTAAGTCTGATTGAAACTTAAGAAAATCAAAAGTTTTATCTTTAATATTAAAATCCAAGTCTTCAGAAAGACGGGGTAAATTATAAAACTTACGAAGGCATGTTCCCCCTGTAAAAATTAAGTCCTTATATTGACTAGTGTATATAAAATTTAATACATAAACCTGAAGCTCCTCTTTTAATAGATTTCTTAAGTAGGCCCTATTATTAACATCCTTATTTTTACTCATAACTGATTTTAGATTTTGTATTACCATTTTAAAATTTTTAGAACTGATTTCATTTTGCTTGAACCACTTTTTAAAACAATGCTTTTAAATTCCTGCTTATCTACATTTTCAAATTCATCCCAATTAATTCTTAAATCTACAAACAATTCAGCTTTAAGATGACTAAGACTGATAAATTTTTTGAAATATAAGAAATCAAAAAGTGCTTTCGCTTTTGTAGCAAATTTAATTCTTTTTCCTTCAAAATCAATTGTTTTAAATCCAAAAAACAAGGCTTTTTTGATATTTCTGTAATAAAAATTACCCAATTTGTTTGTAAACCTTCTGGAAGATTTTAAACCAACTGAAGTATATGCAAAAATTGCTTCAGGAATCAGACCATACTTTGAAAGCGCATATTCTAAAGATATATAAGAAGGATATCTTATTATATTTGCTAATAATTCACAGTATTGTTCTTTATTTCCAATATTCCTTTCTTGGCTAAAAAGATATAATTTACTAACATAAAGACCTTTTTTAAGTTGAATAATTTCTCCGTTTTTAAGTCTGGTTTTAATCCAATAATTTAAATTTTCACCAGATTTTCCCAAGACCTCTCCCAAGGTAATTTTATTAAAATAAGGTAATTGTTCCATAATTAGTAATATAATTAACCAATTGTAGAATAAAAAGAAGTTTTTGTCAAGTATTTGTATTTCTTAATCTTTTATCTTTAGCTAAAGCTATTTCTCTTTGTAATCTTGCCGTTAATGGATCATCGGATATATTTAGTACCTGTAAATTTCTTATGTAATTTGTCTAAAACAGCTACTGGTAAATATTCTGGATCATATCCAAGTTCAGTTGCTAATGGTGAACTTGTACAAGTATTATGATCTCCTTTTTTATCTTCTGACATAACTAATTAAATTATATACTTTTTCCATTTAAATCTTTTTTCAATGCTTTAAAGGCTTGCATATTTATCTTTCTTTCTATTCTATGTAGTCTAATCACCTCTTCAATCTCAGAGTGGCTTTTTTCTTCTTTCAGTAAATCCATAAAAATTTCTCCTTCGAGCCCTATTTGATCTTGATAAAAATCCCAATTGTTTTTTATTTTCTTCCACGTTTCCTCATTAAAAGGTAAATAATCTGGTAATTTTTCTGTCATATAATTATCTAGGTCAAATTGTATCATAACTATGGGTAATAAGTATATGTTATAATCAAAACTTCTATGCTTAAAGTATTAAGAACGTTTTACGGTTTTATTTTTGAAAAAAAGACAATTTTTATAGTCTTTATGTTTTTGGTGTTAATTAGTAATATTTTATTTTCAATTAATCCTTATTTTTATAAACTTTTTGTTGATCAAATCCCCTCTTTGAATTTTAATAACCTATTTAAAATACTTCTAATTTATATAACGGTCAGAATATTTGCAGTCATTTCCGATATAGCTACATTTTGGGTTGGAGATGTTATTTTATTTAAATCATCAATTGATGCTAGAGTTAAAATTTTTAAAAAGGTACAAGATTTGGATTTTGCATTCCACACAGAAAAATCAACAGGAAGCTTAATTTCAAGTTTTAAAAGGGGTGATTCTGCATTCTTTTCTTTTTTCCATGATATCCATCATAGAATGCTTTCAGTTTTAATTAGTTTCCTTGTAATGCTTTATTTCTTTGCTCAACTTAATTGGATTATTGTGGTTTTGGTTTCTGCTTCAATAATAATTATTCTTGCAGTAACTAAATTACTAATTGCTAATAATATGAATAAAAGAAAAGTATTTAATAAAGAAGAGGATGACATTAGTGGAATAATTACTGACAATTTAATTAATTTTGAAACGGTTAAACTTTTTTCAAAAGAAGTTTGGGAAGAAAAAAGACTTAAAAAAACATTTATTCCTTGGCTTAAAGCATTATGGGGATATGGAAATTCTTTTAGGTTAATCGATGCCACAATGGGAACAATAATAAATATAAGTATTTTCTTTATATTTCTACTTACCATCAATCAATCAGTTAACCTAAAACTTACAATTGGTGATTTTGTTTTAATCACAGGATTTCTATCAAACTTTTATCCAAAACTTTGGGATCTTGTCTGGAGCTTTAGAGATTTAGCCAAAAATTATGCTGATATTGAAAAATACTTCGGACTTCTGAATTTTGATATTAAAGTAAAAGATCCTGTTAAACCTACTTTTAAGAAAAATGTAAAAGGATTAATTGAATTTAAAAATGTATCTCACTCATACTTAGGTGGAACTAAAAATGCAATTTGTGACTTTAGTTTAACTATCAATCCAGGAGAGTCTATTGCGTTTGTAGGTAAATCCGGAAGTGGAAAAACAACAATTACTAAACTTTTAATGCGTTTCTTTGACCCCATTAAAGGTAAAATTTTAATCGATAATATAAATATCAAAAACTTTACCAAAGCTACCCTTAGAGGTTTTTTTGGAGTTGTTCCTCAAGAACCGGTGTTATTTAATAACACAATTTCTTATAACATTGCTTATGGTTTATCTTCTCATAGAAAGGAAAATAAAAAAGCCAGAATGGCAGCAAAACTAGCTAATATTGATGAATTTATAGAAAAACTTCCTCTAAAATATGAAACTAATGTGGGAGAACGTGGAATCAAACTTTCTGGTGGACAAAAACAAAGATTAGCAATTGCCAGAATGATCGTTAGTAATCCCGATATTATTATTTTTGATGAAGCAACTAGCCATTTGGATAGTGAATCAGAAAAATTAATTCAAGAAGCTTTTTGGAAGGAAGCAAAAGGCAAAACTACAATTATTATTGCTCACAGGCTTTCAACTATTCAAAAGGCAGATAGAATTGTTGTTTTAGATAAAGGAAAATTAACTGAAATTGGAAACCACAATGATTTATTAAAAAGAAAGGGAATATATAAAAAACTTTGGGATTTACAGATTAGTTAGTATCATCACCAAGACTAGATGATACAATCTCATCATAAGTATAGATTAAAAAAACTACTCCAATTACAACCATTGGAAGTCCAAATATAATACTCCAACCAGCAATTCTTAATGTTAGTAAAGCTATACCACCTATAAGAATAAAAATAGGAACTACTGTTTTTAAAACAAGTTTTACTATTGATTCCAAATGATGATGTTTATCGTTTATAGGCAAGTTTTGATTCATTTTTTTCTAATTAATTTGATAACAGTTATTAAGAAAGAAGAAAAGATTAAAATTGAAAATATTCCAATTAATAAAAATGCAAAATTTATTTTCAATAGTGGCCCCATAAAATCAAGGGCATCTTTTGAAGGAGTTGCAACAGAAAGATACCAAAGATTACCGTTCCAATAATTAAATGAAGAAGTAGCAATTAATAAACTATTTTTAGAGATATTTTTCCACTCACCTATTTTTTTGTTTGTAGTTTTTAAATAATCTATGTCGATTGAAACTCCACGTGTTGGATAAAGCATATCTCCTTTTTGATTATTTAAATTAATTAATGTATTTTCTGTAATTTTTAATGGATCTAAAAATTCTTTTGCTATTTCATCAACAATTACACTAACTAACAAAACTCCATTAAATTTACTATTTTTAATGACGGGTGATGCAATAACTAATACATATTTACCCTTACTTACACCAAATCTAGAAATTAAAGGAGGGCTTATTACAAATTCCTTGTCAATATTATTTTTTAAATCAAGAAAATAATCTCTATCACCTAAATCAACATCTGTACTGTGACTATTTTCAATATTAGCATTATAGATAATTTTCCCATTTTTATCTGTTAAAACTATTCCACCGATTGGATACTGACTATACCTTGCCACAAAAGAATCAAGTAAGTTTTGTGTATCTTTATCTACATTAACAATTGATTTACGAGTGGAAAATGAAAAAACTTGTGTTCCCATTAATTCAAAAAATTCCTTCAATGCTATTGAACCCGCACGAGTAACTATTTGTTCTCTATGAAGCATTTGCTCGTAAAGAGTTTTCTCAACAAACTTCAGTGAAAGATAATAGATTAAGCTAAATGTAACCGCAAAAAAAACAGCGATAACCATTAAAATCCTATTGATTTTATGTGAATAGAATAATCTAAATTTATTCAAATAATTACGTACAAAAGATGACATTTAATAATACTACACTAAACATAATAGTAAGCCAAGTATGATAAAATCATATTTAAATAATGTACATGCAAAGAAAATTCATTATAAATTTTGACCAAAAACTTCAAATTGGCTTTACCTACCCTATTCCACTTCATATTGAAAAATATTATTCAAATAATTATTGGGTATCAAAAAATTTATTAGGAAATATAAAAAAAACTGTATTTAATATATTCCAAAAAAGAAGAGTTAATTGGATAATAAAATCTTTTTCAAACGGGAAGATATTAGATGTTGGATCAGGCGAAGCAAACTATTATAAAAACCTTCCAAAAAAATATTCAGTTACTAATATTGAACCAATTGGTTCAAAAGTAAAAAATCCATCAGTTTTGAAACTTAATTTATTAAAATGGGATACAAAGAATAAATTTGATTGTATATGTTTTTGGGAAAGCTTAGAACACACTTCTAATCCTATAAAATATATTAATAAAGCTTATAATCTTTTAAATAAAAATGGTTATATTTTTATTGAATATCCTAAATATAACTGCCTTGAATCAAAATTATTTGGTAAATATTGGTTTCACCAAGATCTTCCTAGACACTTATCACATTTAACAGATAAAGGCTTAAAATTAATACTTAAAACTTCAGGCTTTAAAAAAATAAAGGTTGATAAAGTATTTTCCTTTGAATATGCACCATGGGGTTTTATGGCAAGTATTCTTAATTATTTAAAAATAAATTTAACTGATAATATAAAAACAAACGGTAATCTAATTATTTTTATTTTACTTACACCTTTACTTTTTCTTTCAATTATAATAGAAATTGTTTTATATATTTTTAATAAATCCCCAATTGGTATGATTTCAGCAAAAAAATATGAAAAATAAAAAAATAATAGCAATATTTATTGCATACAATGTTGCCGATTCTTTAGAAAAATTTTGGACCAATTTACCTAAAAAATATTTTGATGAATGTATATTGGTAGATGATTGTTCAAAAGATGAAACATATAAAATTGCAAAAAGATTAAAGAAACTTAAAGTCTATAGAAATCCTATTAACCTAGGTTATGGAGGAAATCTTAAAAGAGCAATCTCTCTTGCTTTAAATGATGGAGCTGACATAATAGTTGATATTCATCCAGATGGAGAATATAAACCTACTGCAATTCCACTAGCACTTTTTAAAATCAAAAATAATAATTATGAATTTATAATGGGTAATCGTTTTACCACAAAAGATAAACCCTTAAAAAATGGAATGTATGTTTGGAAAGTTATTCCCCTCCTGTTTTTAAGTTTTATAGATAGATTGGTTTTAGGAATTAAAATAAATGATTTACATCAAGGATTTAGAGTTTACACTAAAGAACTTTTAGAAAAAATAAATATAAATAATAATTCAAATGATTATATTTTTAGTTTTGAAATAATTGCGCAGGCCGTATTTGCAAAGGCAAAGGTCGGAGAAGTACCAGTTGAAACAAATTACACGGGCGAAAAAAGAGGAGCGAGTTTTAAAAATAGTTTAAAGTATTCACTCGGGACTTTTAAAGTTCTTGTTCTTTTTATCTTAGCTAAAATAGGTTTTAAAAATAAGATAAATAATTTTAAAAGCCCTTGTTGCTAAAAAAAAGAAATTTTCTTTTCTTCTGTCCCCCGTTGAAGAAATAAAATTAACCGGTACTTCAGTAAATCTAACTTTATTTTTGGCAGCTTCAATAAGCCATTCTGTTAAGAAAATCTCATCTTTGCTTTTACAATACTTTATTACTTTCTTTAAACCTTTTCTATTTGTCAGACGAAAAGTACAGCCAACATCAGTTAAATTTGATGATAAAAATAAAATACTTATTAATTTACCGAATAAATCATCAACTAATCTTCTAGAAAAAGTCATACCGGACCCTTTCCCTATTAGAGGTGAGTGTGTTCTAGAACCGAAAACTGTATCAAAATCCTCACTGTATGATAAAAGTTTTGTAATGTCTTTCCCCATAAATGAACCATCTCCTGAAATAACAACAATTAAATCTGCTTTGGTATTTCTAAACCCCTCTTTAAGACAATCCCCTAACCCAATTTTTTTTGTCTTAATAAATCTAGCACGAGTTTTAGTTACAAAATTTATGGTTTTTTCATCTGCTCCATTATTAACAATAATTATTTCATCAGTAAAACTTGTAGCGTCTAGCTCTTGAATCACTTTTAATATTGAATTACTATCTTTCCCTGCTGGAATAATTGCTGCAACTGTTTTTTTAAGATACATAAATTTTTATATTATTTTTATTTCAGGAAGTGGAATAATAAACCTTCCACCTTTTGCACTAAAAGTTTCTTGTTTTTCCATAATTTCATTGGCAAAATTCCATGCCAATATTATTGCATAATCTGGCATTTTTTTTAACAACCTATTTTCAGCATATACGGGTATTTTCATTCCCGGAGTAAATAAACCCTGTTTATAAGGAGTTGCATCAACTATGAAATCCAGTATTTTTGTATCTATTCCAAAAAAATTTGTTAATACATTTCCCTTAGCGGCAGCACCGTAGCCAACTATTTTTTTTCCATCTTTTTTTAATGATCTTAGCAGAGTTAACAGTTCTTCCTTTAATTTATTAATTTTTAAGCTAAATTCATCATACGTTTCTTTTTTACTCAATCCTTTTTTTTCTTCAAGATCTAATAAAAACTCTAAAGTTTTTTTGGCAGGATTTTTTAAATTTCTATTCTTTCTCCTATGGGTAATTCTTATTGAACCACCATGAATGGCAAGCCTTCTTATATCACAAATTTCAAAGCCACATTTCTCTACTAATAGATTCCAAGGTTTAAGTGAAAAATAGGAAAGATGTTCATGATAGATAGTATCAAATTCAAGCTTATCAATTAAATCTACTAAATATGGAAACTCCGTAATAAAAACCCCATCTTTTTTAAGTAAAATGTCAACTCCTTTAAACACTTCATATAGATTATCGGTATGAGCTATAACATTTGTTGCTGTTATAACATCAGCCAAACCGTACTTTTTTCTTATTTTTTTAGCTGAAATTGAATTGAAATATTCAACTTCTGTGGGGATTCCACTCAACTCAGCTATTTTGGCAATATTTTCAGCAGGGTCTATTCCAACAATTTTTGAATCATATGATTTAAAAAATTTAAGTAAACTACCATCATTTGATCCAATATCACAAACTAATGAATTTTCATCTAAGTTTTCAGCTAAATATGCCTCATGAGCAAGGCTGCTAAAATTATTCATCATCACCTTAGAGAGTGCAGAAAAGTATAAATAATTTTTAAACATTATTTCAGGATTTACTACAATAGTAAGCTGAACTAAACTACAATTCTCACAAAAAAAACAACCTAATTCATACTTATGTTCCTTTTTATTTAAATCCTCTTTTTTTCTAAATCCATTAGGTATTGGCATCTTATTTAAATCGAGGAATTTATACAACTTTGAAGATTTACATATTCTACATTTTTTTACAACGCGAAAATCTTTATTCATAATACAAATTTAATTTTTTAAAAATCATTTAATAATCTTCTTCACTATCTTTTTTTATTAAATTTAATTTTGGTAATTTATCTTTTAAAGAAAAAACATTTTTATTAAAAACCAAATATACCAGAATTCCTATAAAAGAAATAGAAGAAATAATAAATAGTATCCAATGAATTGGAGACCCGTAATAAGTAAGCTCTAGAAGGTCTTTGCTATTACTTGTTTTGTCTCTTGGAATATACATTTCCATTAACCCAGCTTTGTATATCTTTACTCTCTTTCCATTTAATTTTGCACTCCAACCAGGATTGTAGTTTTCTTTGATTAAAAATCCGCTACCTTCATTTGATTTAATAATAATCTTTTCAGATTTTGAATGACTCACTTCAAAATCGGTTATAGAAGTATCAAACTCTGGGAAAAACCAATTAATAGCATTGGCAAAGATAACAGTTTCGGAAGTATTTCTGTTATCAATTGCATGAAATGGAAGGTTTATACCACTCCAAATAACACCTCCTTTCCCTAATCGTCCATATGCTAAAACTATAGAACCATCTTTTGTAAGTACGGGTTTAGCCCAATTTCTTATATTATTAGATGTAGCTTCTGAGACAGCATATGGAAGATATTTAGTTTTTAAGGGATTAAAATCGGAAGCTAATACATTTTGTGTTATTTCGTTATCTTCCAAAGAAACGTTCCAGGGCTTAGTAACTACTGTCAACTTTGTTTTACTAATTGGAAAAACTTCTGGTAAATTAATGTCTTCTGTTTGATCTACCTTTTGGCCAGTTTCTATAATTAAATTTCCCCCGTTTTTAACATATTCTGCTAGTTCAACCCAAGTTCCTGATGAAAACATTGAAGATTTATAACCATATATAAACACTGCATTAAAATCTTTTAAGTTTTTTTGCTTTAAGGAACTTAAATTTTTACCCAAATATATTGGAATTAATTTTTCTGATCTTATCTCAGAATATGAAAGAGTCCTTATAAAATTATCATATTGTATTTCAGGTGAAACTACAGCAATTGTTTTTGCATTAGTTGGAGTGTATATTGGACCTACAAATTTTTTATCAATATCGTTATAAGTCAGGTTTAAACTTTGTTCTGAACTAATAATCAAAGGCTCTTCCTTTAAATATTTAGCTGTCTCATAATCTCCATATCCTATTTCTATATGTCGAATCCCATACCAATCAAAAAAGAAAAGTGATTGATTTATTGCCCATTTACTAGTATCAGGAGTCCCAGCTTCTCCCAAAATTCCATATTCCGCTCCACCAATTAGACCTGACCACTCAAGTGGTAAATCTTTGGCAGCTGGAAATCTTCCTTTATAGCGAGTATTTTTCGTTGTCCAAATATTCCAAGCTGAATAAATACTCCAAGAAATACCATCGGTTCTATAATTATCAAACTTATTATTCCAAGAAAGAGGAGGATACAAAGATATTTCTTCAAATTTGTTAGGGTATTCTACTACACTTGGGGTAACATTAGTTTTTACTTCTACAGGTTTATAATTATACGGATCCACTGCTTGTAAAGTATTAGGAACAAGGTGGGGTGGTTTCACAATTAATACAAAATACAGATAAACAACTAGAAGAATTGGAGAAATTATCCAAAAAATAACTCTTACTACTTTTGAATTTGATAAATTTGCAATAATTTTTGATAGAAGTACTAGAAAAATTAAGGTCATTGCCCATAGTACTCTTTCTGCTAGAAGTACCAAATTCATACTAGTAATATTAAAAAGCATTAAAGTAAATACAAATAAAATTAAAAAGAAAGATAATAAATAAGGTTTTAACTTTGAAAAATATTTCTTCAATGAAATAATTAATAATGGGACAAATAAAGCAACGAAAATGATTAAAACAGGATTCATCCAGGAAAGAAGATTAACTAGTCTTGCTGGAATTACGTCCAGTGGAAATACTTTAACTCCCCTTAAATATCCTTGCGTAGAATAAGAAATAAATTGATAAATTTGTATTGCTGAAAGTAAAGAAAAAACAATAAAATACTTAATTGTATTAATAATTGTTGTTTTTGATATTTTACCTTCCTTGTTGATTATTAAAAATGGAAAAATAATGGGAACGATAACCATTCCTGTCATAGCACCATGAGAAAAAAATGAAAAGGAAAGAAAGATTGCCGATAAAATTAATATTTTAAAGTTTTCTTTTTCTCGAGCAATAATTGTTAACAGCAAAATTAATGGTAAAAATAGTTGACTTGCCGTAAAAGTCATAAAGGCATTAACAGAAAAGGGCATTTGTGAATCAGCTCCAAAAATTATTACTATTGTAAAAAGAATTGCTAAGAAGAAATTTTTAGATGTATAAAAAAGAAGAATAAAACTAACAACATAATACAAAAATAAAAAGAATGCAGAATAGTAATCCATTGCAATGCCAGGGTTACTAAAAAATGAAAGTATTGGTTGAATAAGATAGTAATGAAGCCATGGGTACCCTTCAATTAGAGGATAACCTCCCCACTCAACTTTCCAAGCCATTATTGGAAAGGGGTGATTTACTTTAATAGCAATAATATTAGCTAAATGCATTAAAGCATCGCCAACTACCCATTTTTGGTATATAAATCCTTTAGCAAAAGGTAAATAAATAAGATAAATAACAGAAATACCTACCACAAAAGAAATTAAAATTAAAATAATTAAAATTATTTTTTTTGTCATTAGTAGTTCGATTCATCATCGTCCCCAAATATATGTTTTTTAAATTTTGCTTTTACGGCTAACCTAGATAAAATCGTAATCACTATATTTAAATATTGTGGATACACTATTATCATAATAATGGCAATTAATGTAAATATAGAAATTCCTTTAGCTATAGTTATTTTAATTGGTGTTTTATACTCATAGATAATTTTTGAGCCCGACTTAACATTTGGAAGACTAAATAAAGTCATTCCTGGACCTGCTTTATAAAATTTTATTCTTTCTGATTTACCCTGACTAATTAATTTAGCCTTAAAATCGGGGTAAAACGCCTCACTCCAATAAATAATTGTCTTTTGATTCGAAGACTCGTTTAATGTAATCTCCAACCTATCAGGATAACTTCTTGAAAACCCAGCTTTTAATACTTGCCCAGTTTTATTATTAAGAAGATATTTAATCAAATTGCCATAAAGTTTTATTTCATCAACATTGTCTTGATATGCCCCAATATGTCCTGGTAAGTCAAAACCCATCCAAATAACCCTTCCTGAACCATATTGTCCTCCAGCTATTAAAGGTTTTTCATTATTAGACAAAATTACTTTTGCCCAATTTCTTACGCTTGATAAATTGCCTGAAGAAATATTCCAATTGGTACCCCCATAAACTAAAGGAGAAAATTTGTCGACATTTATTCCACTTCCGATTTCGTTATCTATTAGAGAAAAATTGTTTACATTCCCTGGGTCAATCCAACCTAATTGGCCTATTGGGAAAAAATTAGGTGTTTTATCTATATTCCAATCTGCACTTGAAAACTGCCAACCATTATTAATAAGTAGTGAACCACCTGATTTAACATATTCATCAAGAACCCTCCATCCTTTTGCCTGCTTTTTATATGCGTAACCTTCCAATATTACGACGTCAAACTGTTTAAGTTCTTCGGAAGTATAATTATCAACAAAAGAATCCCCTTTAACCAAAATGGCATCATTAAACGAAATCGTTCCTAAATTAGCTAGATGAAATGTTCTAAAATAGCCATCCACTTTATCTTGTCCGATAACAAGAACTGTAGGCCTTGTAGTTACAGTTAGTAAGCTAGTTGGTTCATTAAATCTCCAAAGAGCAAGTCCTTCCAATGGTTCATTTTCCAACTTGTGTACTCTTTCCCAGCCAGTCCTTAAATATTTATCGATCGGTACTAAATTTTCTGATAAAAACATATATTCAAGACCAAAATATTTTGATAATTCGTACATAATACTGTCCTGGGGCCAGACAGTTTTTTTCTGATTAAATATTCCAATTTGGTAATTCCACAGAGTTTTCATTAATGTACCAGTGTTATAATAAACAGGAAGTTCTGGAACACTACTATAAAACGGTTCCATCATCATAAATGCTCCAATTGATGTTCCAATATCGACCCTTGTATTTGGATTGTCTGGAAGTAATTTAAATAAATCTATTTCTTTACCCCACATTTCCGTACCATTATTAAGTAAATTCTTCTTAGCAAGAATTTCCTTTAAATTATTAAAATTTAATTGTTCTCCAATACTTTTAACTTTTGATTGGCAAATATCAGAGTAATACAAATCAGTATTTTTACTCTCACATTTTTTATAAATTCGAAGAACGGTTTCTTCATCTGGATTAAAACTACAAAGCGATACAATATCACTCGGTATCTCAACATCCTTGACAGAAAACTTACTACACTCTTCACCTAATTTACCTGCCAAGAAATGTTCCTGAAAAGGTATATTCTGACAAAAAAGAGGGAATTTATTGTCTTTTGTAGGCAAAACTCCCCCACCGTAACATGGGTCACCTGGACCATCTCTCCAAATATTTCGAAGATCCATTCTTTCACTTGGGACAACTACTTCAGTACCAAGTGAAAGTAAAAAATTAGGATTATTAAATGGCCAACTTTTAAAATTCCAGAGAAGAACCCCAGCTATCACCAGTGATAAAACCCCTGACATAAGAACAAAAAGGCTTCTCAAAGAAAAACTTAAAAAAGAGTTTTTTAGCCATTTTGATAATAAGTTTAAAGGAAAAGTAAAAAGATACGCCAATACATAACATCCAAAACCAGCAAGAAGGGGGATAATAAACCGGGACATTAGTATCCCCGCTCTCCAATTCAATATAAAGCCTGACAAAGGAAACTTTAAAAATATGAAATCAATTTTCGGAAAAACTGCTATCGCTAAAGGAACTAAATTAGCAATACCAAATGCAAATACTTTTCTATTGAGAAAAAAAGAACCGATTAGACCTATTAATGCAAGAACACTTATAATAAAGGGGAATGAAACATTTCTCCATGCCCAACCAGATATGTTACGTGGGGTGGTTGTGTAATCTATATAACCCGCAGATTCATCAGAAATATTAAAAACACTAATTGGATATATGCCATTTTGCAAATATACATTACGATTATATATTTCAGCCTCAACAGGAGCACCTTTATTAACATTTGATTGATAACTAATAAAGGGAATTGTCCAATACAAGGTGGCAAAAATAATTATCACCATTACTACTAAATCCAGAATAACTAATTTTTTTAATTTTACCTTTGACTCTCTCAAAACAATAATCGGATAAACAATAAAAAGAACAAAAATAAATACTAATACCCCAATAAACATCATGGGATGAGCAATAGGAAGAATTGCAACTGTTATAAGAAATATAAGGAAATAGATTTTCGCTTTTTTTGTCAGCCCATTTAAATAATATTCATCTAAAAATAAAGGTGCAAAAATTAAGACAGGTGGAACAAATATTAATGATAATTGCTCTGCAGCAAAACCCCACATAAGTAAAAATATCCAAGTTATTGGCATTAGAGGATAAAATATTGCGGATATTGCAGCTATCGTCTGATTTTTAGTCAATCTAAAAGTTAATAAATATAATCCCATTGAAGTTAAAACAACTGTAATCAGTGACCAAATACGAAAAACAACTACAATTGGAATATTGGTCAATTTCTGAAGTACGACAACAATCAATTGATTTAATATTGGATAGGAGGTTGTAATGGACATACCTCCACCTTCTTGTGGAAACCAAAATGGTATTTTAGGAAACCATTTTAAAAGCCAATCTGCTAAAGTAACAAAATTCGCATTATCACTTCCAACCAGATATGGACCTAAAATTTTATGTCCAAAAAGAAAAGTTAAAAATATTACAATCGCAAGTACTGGTAAAAAATATATAAATCTAAATATGCCAATAAATAAATATTTAGATATTTTTTTAAACATTAACCAAAGTGTTTTTCTATTTCTTTCTCTTCTTTAGAAACTTGTTTTTCTATATCAAACATTTCAAGAGCTCTAATTCTATTTTTAGCTCCTATACTCTTTCTAATATTATCATTATTTATAAGTTCTAACAAAGAGTCTTTTAATTTTTTCTGATCCCCTTGTCTATTTACAAAATTATCATCCCCTACTACCTCTTTTATTGCACCGCAGTCATTTGTAACAATAGGAAGACCAGATGCCATACTCTCAACAAATACAAAGCCGAATCCTTCTTCCCATCGTTTTAATCCAAAAGAATAGGCATCTATGCTAGGACCACAAAAGATATCAGACTTTCTATATATTTCAGGAAGATCTAAGCTAGAAACTTGACCTAGATATTTAATTGGTAAACTCCTAGACATCTCGACGACTTTTTTTTCTAAATTGCCTCTTCCACAAATGGTAAGTTCCAACTTCTTTTTACTTAACTTTACTAATTTAGGAAAAATTTCTAAAATATCATTTAAGCCCTTACTTTCATCCAACACTCCCACGAAAAGAATTCTTACTTTATCATCATCTATATTTTTTAATGGATAAAAACGTTTTGTATCAACACCATGATAGATAAGTACTTTCTTTTTATCTGATAATTTAAATAATGATAAATAGTCATTTACTTTGTTAGTTCTCATTATAAAGAGGTCTGTTTGTTCAAGTGACTTTTTGACACTTAAGGAATATGGAGGAATATAAGTGGAGGGATGTTTAAAACACATCCATGGAGCCATAATTAGAGGCTTATCGTATTTTTTAGAAACTTCCGCAACTTGTCCGGAATATAAAAAAAATGGTTCCTGTATTTGATAAAAATCTATCTTTTTTAGTACTCTTTCTAGTTCCTTTTGTTTAAAAACCAACCATGATTGATGAACCGTCTTTCCAGAAATAAATTTTAATGGGTCAATAAAATACATGGGTTTCATACCAAGAGATATATATTTAGTTGATTTATTTTTAAGATAATTTTTTATTTCTTTGTTGTAATTTGAGAGATATAACGAATTAAACTTTTTAAAACGCGTAGCATATTCTGCTTGACTAATTCTAATATCAATAGCCCTTATAACAGCTATTGATTTTTTATTTAGTTTGTCACATATATTAATGTTTAACATATTGAAATTGGAAATATTAATAATTTTATATTATTTTATTTAAATCCAATTGTATATCAATAAAGGAAGTATTTATATATAATATGAGGATGAAAAATGATAAGTTATTTGTAAAAATATTACAATCGCCTTGTTGTGGTAAAACTCTAAAATCAACAAATGAACTGAAATGTCAAAAATGTGGCAGTGTCTATAGTTACAAAAATAATATTCCTATATTAATAACTAAAACTCAACTTAAGGAAGATGCTAAAAATATAAAAACAGCCAAAGACTCTCGTTTTAATTTTGAAGAAAATAAATTTATTAAATCTTTATTTCCTCCATCCGATACTTTAAGAATTGTAAATAAAGAAAACTCCTTAATTCGAAAGTTACCTAAAAATGGTATTGCTTTAAGTATTGGATCTGAAATTAAATCTAAAAAAGTGATTAATCTTGATATTAATCCTGACATGGATATAGATATTGTAGCGGATATTACAAGTTTGCCTTTTAAGGACAATTCTTTAGATCTTGTAATATGCCAATATGTTTTAGAACATGTTAAAGATATTAAAAAAGCTGTCTCAGAAATTAATAGAGTTTTAACTCCTAATGGATTAGTTTATATCAGTATGCCATTTCTTCAGTTATACCATCCAAGTCCATCGGATTATAACCGTTTAACGTTAGATGGTTTAAGATTTTTAATGAAGAATTTCCATGAAGTTGAGACTGGAATAGGAATAGGTCCAGCATCGGCACTTGCCTGGATATTACGTGAATTTATCGCATCATTTTTTGATAACAAGTTCCTTCACCGTATTACACTATTTATAACAGGCTGGTTAATCTTTCCATTAAAATATCTTGATTTATTTCTTGTAAAGAAAAAGCACGCCTATATTTTAGCTTCGTCATTCTATTATATTGGAAAGAAAAATTAAAAATAAAACCTAAAGCTAAATTTATTTGTTTTGGACTTGTAACAACAAATTAAACATGGTAAAAATGATTCAACAATGCAAAGAATAAAAAAAGGTATACCTGGTTTTTCAATGATTGTATATACAGGAGGTACTTTTGATATCCCCCATACAGGTCACATGGAATTGTTTGACTATTGTCGTCGATATGCAGGAAAACATGGAAAAGTTGTCGTGGCACTAAATACTGATGAATTTGTTTTTAGATTCAAAAAAGTCTATCCAATAATGACATATGAAGAGAGGAAAAAAATTATTTCGAATATTAAATCCATTGATAAAGTTATTGTCAATATTGGTAATGAAGATTCAAAAAAAACAATCCTAAAAGTTAAACCCGATGTTGTAATTATAGGTATGGATTGGATAGAAAGAGATTATTGCAAACAAATGAATTTTAATGCGAACTGGTTAAATAAACATAAAATTGCAGTCATTTATGTTCCTAGAACTACAAACAATTCGACGACAAAAATAAAAGAAAAGATCAGGGCCTAATATGCGTGTTTTAATGTCTGTTCAACTTTTAAATGTTGCCGGGGGAACCACAAAAACAGCCCTTCAACTTTTAAAACATCTAGACACCAAGAAAAACTCTGTTGAACTAATTACTTCAATTTATGATGGTGAAATTTATCGACAACTAAAATCTTTTAGAATAAGTCCAGGAATTACAATTAACAAACATGAGAATAAATCGAGTTTAAATAGATTTATAAATGGACAAAATCCTTTGAAATATTTCTTAATCATATTTTTACTTTATAAGGCTTTCCATTCAAGAAAAATGCATAATTTTGATGCAATAGTTATTCATGACATGATGAGTTTATTACTACTTAATTTAGTCAATACTTCTAATGTATACGTTCTTTGGTATCTAAATACCCAACCCTCTATCCAAAAACTTAGTTATTTTACTTATAATAATAATATTATTCATAATATACTTTCGTTTCCTTTTATTAGAGGTTTATCAAAAGTTAATAAAATTGGAGTTTACGATTCAACTAATCAACGAATTGTTAATAAATACTTAAATAAACCAGTTTTTAATTTTTCGAATGGCGCAGATGTCGAAGAATATATGAATTTAAGGAAATTATTAAAAACCAAAACAAGTAAAACATTTACACTACTCTCTGTGGGAATGTTAATACCATATAGAGGTTATGAAGATATTTTTATTGCACTTAAAAAACTGTTAATCATTAAAAAAAATGTAAAACTGATTATTTTAGGTCGTTCTGATTTTTCTCCTAGCTACAAAGTAGAATTATTAAATCATATTAATAAACTAAAGATATCCAAAAATGTTGAATTTATAGAATATTTATCAGAAAGTGAAAAGAAAAAACTTTATCAAAATGTAGATGTTTTTATCTTTGTTAACAATGGCAATACGTGGGGTCAAGCCGCAGCGGAGGCAATAGCCGCCGGTATACCAACAATATTAACAAATAACATTGGTTTGGCAGAAATTGTTGGTAAGAATGGATTATTAGTTAAACCAAATAGTCCCAAAGATATTTATTCAAAATTAATAAACATCCTTCAGAACAAAAAATCAGCAAAAGAAAAGGCACGAATTCTATCCATTAAGATTTGTAAGGAATGTTCCTGGAGTAAATTTTCCTATAAAATAGGTCAAGAATTGAAGTTCGGTGTAAAAGAATTATCTTAACTCTTTTATTTATTTTTGCTAAATTCTTTAGTTACCTTGGTGAGTGTCTTTTCTAAAATATTCATATGATTAATTATTGTGAAATTTTTTGAAACATGAATTCTTGCCTTCATACTCATAGATGAATTTAATTTTTTATCTACTAAAAGTTTAATAATTTTTGTCATAAATTTTTTCTGATCATAAGATTTAATTAGATATCCTGTTTTACCATTAATAATAGTTGTAGTTGGTCCACCTCTATTCCAAGCGATAACTGGAACACTAGCTGCCATTGCTTCAATAACACCCATTCCAAAATCTTCTTCAGCAGAGGTATAGACATAAACTGTCGCATTCTTATAAAGTTCTTTTAACATATTTTCAGGTACATAACCTGTGAAGAAAATATTTTTTTCCAATGATCTTTTTTTGACCAATTCTTTCAAATATTTAGTATATTCTGTTTCATTCCCCGTAATTACCAATCTTACATCGTGTTTTGTTCTAACAATTTCCTCTATAGCATTAATCGCATACTCAAATTTCTTCTGAGGAAAATGTCTATTTGTAACTAAAATATATGGTTTATCAATTACTAGGTCGTTTATTTTTACTTTACCTACAAAGTGGTTATTTTTAGATTTATCTAAAATACAAGCCCCCGCTGGACAAGAAACAACATTTACCCCATAAACTTTTTTTATTATTCCAGCAACATAATCACCATTAACTAGTACTTTATCTGAATTTTGAATACTAATTATATCTGCCCACCAAAAGATAGGTTTAAATATTTTAACCAATAAGGGTAAAACTCTAGATTTTTGTTTCATCCAAATACCTGTAGATTTGTCAATTTTTCTTGGATATAAAATCCGTGTTGCCTGAGCAAGATATGTAACATAAGGAACTTGAAAGAATTTTTTAACCCAAAAGGCAAACCATGCACTTGGCTGGTTGGCTGCTAAAATAACATCGTAATTTTTAAATTTATATGCAAAAAAGGGAAACAAAACACATGTCAATAAAATTTCTAATGTTTCCTGGTGAGCAATTAACCTTGGAAACCTTGGAAGTATTGTTTTTATACCAAAGCTTTTAATTTTATCGGGAAAACAAAGATTTTCATAAACAACTGGTGAGTAGCAGGTTACTTTATGTCCTTTTAGTTTTAAACCTTTAATCTCCTCTAAAACAAGTCTTTCCCCACCTCCCGAATAAAAAAAGGCTAAATGAAAAATAGCTATTTTTAATTTTTTATTTTTCATTCTTTAGTCCCACTAACTGAAAAACCAAGTGAGTATCCTTTCTTATACCAAAAACTATCTAAATAATTAAATGCTGGATAAATAATCCTTGAAAGTTTATCTAAGACATAAAAAATTACTTCTCCCAATAAATCATATTTGAAAAGTCCGAGCTTACCTAAAACTAATAGAAAGACCATAAGAATTTCATCAAAACCAATAGTAAATAAACCTCCATAATAATTAATCTTTAAAGATTTAATTCCCATATCTTTTAGGTCATTTATCATTTTATGTGAATCGACAAAAAGTTCTCTTTTATGCATTGCCCTTTTATAAATATCAAAACCGATCTTTGCCCAAAACCAATCCAAGGTGAAATCATCCTTGCTATTAAGTGTATAGACAAGAAATTTTCCATTTTGCTTTAAAACGCGAATAATCTCAGAAAGCATTTTGTTTTGATTTTTAACATGTTCCATAGTATCAAAACTGACAATGGTATCAAAATTTTTATCTTTAAAAGGAAGGTTTGTTGCACTAGCTTTGATAAATTTCAAATTATTATCTGAACAGTATTTGTTTGCATATTTAATAGAATCATCCGACACATCGACACCTAAAGCTATAACATTATAGTAGCTAGATAATCTATTTAAGAATATCCCCTGTCCAGAACCAACTTCCAGAACACTGCTTCCTTTTTTCATCCCAAGTTTATCTAGATCCTTTTTAATATATATTTCTTTTAGCCTATAAAGTAATTTTAAATTATGCTTAATTAAAACTTGAGACCAAGGTAAAAAGACTGGATGCTTATCATAGAATTTTCCTTGTGTTAATGTAAAGTTCATTTTTTTGTACATGTAAGATGAATTCCCAATCCCCCAGATAGATTACATAGTAGTCTTGCTTCAAAATAGGAAATAGTAGAAAAGAAATTTTTTATTAAGTTAAGAATATATACACCAAAACCCTTTTTATTTTTTGCAAGGTAACCTTCTACAGTAACGTCTGTATTTTTTCCCCTAATCGAAAGATAAGAAAAATAAAAAATTTCAATTATTTGGTTTGTAAAATGTTCTCCATACTTTATTTTATTAATCCTAAAACCAGCAGCTTTCAATAATTTTAAAACATACTCTCTATTATAGTGATGGGGATGACCTCCATAGATTTCTTTTGCTTTCCAACCTAATTTAATTAATAAGCCTTCTGGAGAAAAGATATTATCTTCAGTTGGAATAAATGCATAAAATGTTCCACCGACCTTAAGTACTCTATACATTTCTTTAATCATTTGAGTAGGATTTTTGACATGTTCTAAAACATCAAAACAGGTAACCATGTCAAAAGAATTATTTTTAAAAGGAAGTTTCTCGGCCCCTGATACTAAAAATTTAGCTTTTATTTTTCTTGATTTTGCCCTGTCAATAGCTTTTTTAGAAATATCAATTCCAGTAAAATCAAGTTTAGGAAGATAAAAAGAAAAAGCTTCAATAAAATCCCCTGCCCCACAACCAACATCTAAAAGTTTTCCTTTTTTATTCTTTAATTCCTGTAATGCAAAATAAAGTCTTGAGGCACGAAAATGGATAGGGCTTACCCGAAGTTTTTCTCCTCCCCAAACTTTTGTTTCATAATCAAATTTATACCCTGCCATTTAATTTTAAAAGCTTATGATAATAAATTATTTATTTAAATCTATATAACTTGACCGACTCTGAAGGCAGTTTTGTAAAAAGATCAGGTTCTCTTTCAATCAAACCTAAATAAGTTGGTTTATTGGTAGTTAAAACAATTAATTTGATATCATTCTTCTCTAACCAATTAATAACAACTTCTCTATCCTCTCCCCAATTATTAAAAGGTTCTTCTTTATTAGTAAAATAGAAAAATGGATCAAACATTTGTCCGACCATGTTTTTACCTTCAATTTTATAATCATGTGCTAAAAAGTATGTTATATATGGCCTATCCTCAGGTAGTAAAATACCTCCCCCTTCATAATAATTAGCAATATCTTTAGCTTGAAGTTTTTCTGAATTATAAATTTCTTCAACCGGTTGCATAAAAAAGTTAATTGGTTTCCAAATTAATTGACTTATTAAAATTCCAAAAGCTAAAATCAACCAAGCAAAAACTTCTGAAGTAACTTTTAACTTTTGAAACTTATTTGGAATCCAATAAAAAAGAAAAATAATTATTAAAATCGCCGTAAATAAATATGGCCAATTATAAAGTCTGTCAACCCAAAACCTTGGAATATAACCTTTAACATAAGCTCCAAAACCAATCATAAAACCAATAAAGATTATGTTTCCAAATCCAAATAACAAAAGTAGCGAAGCTTTAGGTTTTTTAATTAAAGTAATTAAAGCTCCTAAAACTCCAAATCCAAATATCCCTTGAGAAATTCTTTTAGCTATAAGTTTGGCTCCAATTATAGGTAAGTCTTCAAACCAATCTCCTCTAACTGAAGCAAAAAAATTAAGTTTTATTGGAAAAATAAAACTACCTGTCCAATTAATTAAATATTTCATATAAAAAACAATCGGAATAAGATATGAAATAACCATTAAAATTACTTTATCCATATTTTTTCTTAAAAATAGAGAAGCTAAAATTAAACCAAAACTAAATATCCAATATTCAGCTCTTACCATTGAAGCAAAAGAAAGAAAAACCCCGGAGACAATTGGATAACTCGGAAATGCAATTAAAGCTCCTAAAATAAGTGGCATACCAAGTTCTTCCTGCATACCAGCTGAATTACTAAAGATGGTTATTGGGAAAAATATTGCAAAAAGAGAAACCGCTATTGCAGTTTTTTGATTAAAGTGTCTTTTAATAAGAATAAAAAGTAGGGCAATTGATAGTGAACCTCCAAAAATTGAAAGAAGTCTTGGAATTATAATGCTAATTGATCCTGTGATTGAAAAGAGAATAACTAAAACTAAAGGATGTAAAAGTCCCCAAAAAAACTCCATTCCTTTAAAATCCCAAAGCCTTAGAAATCCTTGATGAAAGCCTATTTCTTTTGAAAGATATGCAATTTGCCAATGATGAAATACATCAGTATACCAACCTGGAAAATTAGGATTACTAAAGACAAATGTATATAAAAGTCTAACAATTATTGCTATTAAAAAAATTAAAGAGGGTAAAATTAAATTATTCCAATTAAATTTGACTTTTACTGTTTCTCTTTTTTCTAATTCACTAGGACTAACTTCTAAATCATCTTCGCTTCCTAAGACTTTATCAAAAATATTAACCATATTTTCTAATTATTAATTTATCAAATATAACTTAATAATACTATCAGCAAGAAGAATAGGTGAATCTATATTTAACAATTTAATTATCAAATAATTTTAATAAAAACAACTTCTCTATTATATTTACATGTTTTTTCCAAGAAAAATTGTCCTTAATATGTTTCCAGGCATCATTTCCCATCTTGTCTCTAATTTTGGGATTATTTAAAAGATCAACTATCTTTCCCGCCATTTCATTTTTGTTAAAGGGAGTGCAGAGAAATCCAGTTTTACCATCAACAACTGTAACAGTAGGTCCTCCTGCATTCCAAGCTACAACTGGGGTACCTGCAGCCTGAGCTTCTTCAACAACAACCCCTAAATCTTCTTTTGGGGATGTAAAAATATAGGTATATGCATTTTGATAAAGATCAAAAAGTGATTTATCCTTAATGGTACCCGTAAAGATAACTCTATCAGCAATTCCTAATTTTTCAGAAAGTAACTTTAATTTTGGAGTAACTGTTGTCGAAGCTCCAGGAATAACCAATCTTACATCAGGATATTTTTTAATTACTTTACTCATAACTTCTATTGCCCAATCAAATCTTTTCCAAGGTTCATGACGTGAGGTATATAAAATATATGGTTTTTGAGGAGTGTGACCGTTTATTTCAATCTGTCCTATCATTCTATTAATAGATAATATACTTTTAGCCCCTGGTTTTGCCCCGCCTGGGCAATCTGTCCATTTACTGGGGCCATAAATTTTTATTATTTCTTTGGCAACAAACTTGCCATTTATTAAAAGGTTTTCACTTTCAGTAATTGATTTTGTATCAAGAAAAATAACTACTTTTCTAAAAATTGAGTTAATGATTTTACTTAAAAAGTAATAATCTTTTACATTTTGCCAATCTTCATGATCTCTTGGATAAAGTACTCTATTAGGCTGGCTAAGGTAAACAAAATAAGGCTTTTTTAATATCTTGGTAATTACCCAAGCCATATATGCACCAGGTTGATTTGCTCCTAAAAACACATCATATTTTTTAAATCTACCAGCGATAAATGGAGCAGCCAAACAACTTATTACAAGTTGGATTGCAAACCTTAAGGGAAAATTACGAGGCAGTTGTGGAATAAAAGTTTTTACTTTCCATTTACCTATTATGTCAGGATAACTTAAAGTAGGGTCATAGTTTGGAACAAATAAATCAACGATGTATCCTTTTTCTCTTAAACCCTTAACCTCTTCCATTACTATCCTTTCTCCTCCTCCTGTATAAATAAATCCTGAATGAAAAACTGCAATTTTGGTTATTTTCGATCTTGAATTCATATTATTAGAATAAATAATTTATTTTTTAATTTATTAACTTGTAACACTTACCTGCTTTGAATTTTTAGTATAGAGGAAGGTTAGAAAAAATAAACTAGCAGTTGAAACTAAATATCCAATAGCTGAACTTATACCATTAAATCTTTCCTTTTCTCTCCATAATGTCCCTTTTTCAATTCCTGTCCAAATTCCTAAAACATCTTCCTTTGGGGCAAGATTACTTGAACCTAAAATAATTCCTAAGCCAAGGCTTAAAAACATAATGGTTAAAATTACCTTTGCAACAGGCCTGTGAGTTTTAAAGAAAGGTAAACTTTCATATGCTTTTAATAAAACTACACTAATTAAGTAAGATAATGATATTCCAAGTTCTGGAATGTATCTTGAAGGGTGTGATGGAAAAATTCCACCCCCTGCAAATGAAATTAGAATAAATGCAATTGTAAAAAAGCTTGCTAAAAATACAGGCTGCAAACTAGGCTTTCTGTCAAAAAGAAGATATCCAAAAACAGCAATTGCAGGAATAGCAAAAAAAGATAGTGGAATAAGTTTTGTAAATGTTCTTCTTACTTCTTCACCCAAATCTCCTGTTAATATCCAAAAAGAAAAACTGGGGTTATACCAAAAAGCAACAAGTGTTCCTGTAAAAAAGAGCATACTCAAAAATCTAAAAAATTTAAGTCTTCCCCCACCTAAAAGCATTTCAGAAAAAGTTAAAATTACAGAAAAAATCAAAAAAGTTGTAAAACCAAATGGCGAGATAAGTGCAATTAATGAAGCTGTTAAACTTGATTTGAACAAATTTTTTGCTCCACCATCCTTTAAAAATGAAAAAAGGGCTAAAAGCGCAAGAGATGTGATTGTAAGACTAGCTACGTGTGCACTATCTATTCCATTTAGGGCAGAAAGTACCCTAACCTGGGCAAATGGATAAAAGGGTAAACTTGCGATTAAAATTGACATAAAGGCAATTATTTTTCTACCTGTTACTTCTTTTATCAAAAAATAAAGAGTAAAGGGAAAACTAACAAAAAATATAATGTTTACTATTTGAAACGCGTAAGAAAGAGGTATTTTAAAAATTGTAAAAAACTTTGCCATTAAAGGAATTATTGGACCTGAAAAGAAGGTATCACTACTTGTTGCAGTTCCAAAATAGAAATAGATTGAAAATACATTAAATAAAAAAATTATTAGAAGTAATAGAAATTCAAACCCTTGAGTGTTCCACCATGAATTAGTAACAGTTATCCTTCCTCTAGCATTCCTAATCTTTTCAGCTAGCCTTAGAGATCTTTTAGCAGCTATTGTTTCTGTTTCTCTAGGAACATTTTCCATTTATTTATTTATAACATAATTAACAATTTTCTAAAATAGATAGATAATAAAATCTTTAAATACAATTATTGCGTAACATAATTTTATTAAAACTAACATTTGTTTTTTATGTCTTGACTTATTAATAATTTAAAATGTACTATCATATAGTAATATGCAAGGGGGTGATTTAAATTGAAAAAAGCAATTTTAGTAGCTATGTTATTTACAGCATTATTTATTTTAGGTACCAAGACTGACGTCTTAGCAGCAAAGAGAGAGGTTCCACCATTTCCATATGATCCTATACTTGTTTCTGAACCATTTCCTGTGGTATAGTTTGTTTAGACAGTAGTGTCGTATGTTCTATTTTTCTACCCGCAGATAGTATGTAGCTGAAAAAGAGAGGATTATGTGTTTTTTTATAATTTAAAAACTAATCCTCTTTTTATTTGCTTTTTTGATGAATTTGTTTTAATAAATTGGATACTTTACACTTAATAATACATGCTCACACAATACCCACACCAATTCCGGTTGATTTCTAAAAAAATTAATTATTTTTTAGTTTTTATCTGATGATCTATTTTAACTAGTAATATTATAAAAAATATATTAATTCTTTAATTCGCGTAACCATTTGAGAACAATTTGTTGATCAGAATCAATTATTACAGATTTTTCCAACATCTCAATAGCTTTTTCTTCATCACCTTTTGATAAATAGAAATTGGCTAAATTGTTAATAATTACAGTATTCCAACCCTCAAGTGAATAGGCTTCAAGCAATAATTTTTCTTCTTTTGAGCTATCACCATTTAATCCAGTTATTATCCCTTTATACATTAAAACAGCACCCGACCATGGAAACTTTTTTTCGCTTTCTTTTATTAATTCTTCAGCTTCTTTCAATCTTCCTTGGTTTATATATAAATACATCAAACTAATAGATCCATTATAATAATTCGGTGCAAAATAAATTGAATCAATCAAATATCTTTCTGCAACACTGTTATTAATAAAACCCATGCTTGAGATTAACTCATCCGCTTTTTCAACATATAACTCTGCTGTCCGTTCTTTAACATGGGGCGTGTTTTTATCATCTTTTATCGCTTCCTCAAGTAAATAAATCGCATTGTCAATATTACCTTTTTCATATTCAATCTCTGCTTCTAATAGTTTTTTTCTAGCCTTTAGCGTGAGTATTAACGATTCTCTATATTCTTGTGGAACCTCTAAATTATCTAATAGTCTTTTTGGTTCCTGACAGAATTTTAATATAAAGGAAAAATTGCTGGGAAGAGTATTTTTTCTTAAATTAAAGGGTGACCTATATTCAAGTGTGGGTTTATTATCTATATTAATTTCACTATTCGTGACCATTTCCGATGATATTTCAGTATTACAAAATAAACTCATAATGTCTGACCCGATATTAAAATTGTCTGATTTAAAGGTAATAAACCTGTTCCAATCAATATCTATTTTTTCATTACTACCAGCCAAGAAAATATCATTAGGTTCTACACCTATCAAAATTAATGTATGTGGAAAAACTGATTTGAATGTAGCCAACACACTTTTAACTTCAGATTGGCCAATATTATATAAATGTAACCATTGAAAAAAAATCCCATTATTATCAAGTTTTGATTTGCCTATCTCAAAAAATTCTTTTGTAAAAAGACTGCCTTCACCTGCAATCCAAGGATTAGACGGTTCCGAAGTAATAACATCATATTTATCCTTTGTTTTCAACAAAAAATTCCGTGCATCATTAATAACTAACTTGGTTTCTGGATCACTCAAAACTAAATTGTTTACTTCAAAGAAATATTTTTCTGCAACCTTTGCAACCTCTGGTTCAATTTCAACAACTGTTAAGTTTGTAACATCATCATGCTTATTTACCGCTCCGGCTGTTGTACCACTACCTAACCCTATCACTAAAACGTTTTTTGGGTTTCTACTTAGAAGTACTGGGACATGACCTAGCATTAATTGTGTTTCCCTATCTCCTTTGCTAGACGCATCAACTTTTCCATTTATTCTTAATGCATTTTCTCCCCTATACCTTGTAACCGACACTGTCGATTCCCTACCATCTTTATAATAAATCATATTCCAACCACCTTCATTCATTGCACGGCCCCCATAATAATATACTCCGGAGGCTAATTTTCTTTCATCCCAAGTTTTAAAAGCTATTAATCCTAAAACAAAAATAATTAGTGTCAAAAAAAATATATCTTTATTTCTTTTTTTACTGATAAACCAAATAACTGGAAGAAAGAAAAAAAGTCCTGTCAGAAAAATTAGTCCATTTTTTATTCCCAAAAAAGGAAGGATAAACATTGCTGAAATTAAACCACCAAAAACTGACCCTAGGGTGTTTATAAAATATGAAAATCCTGAAATAGTTCCTGGTATGTTGTTATAAATTTTGAGCATCCTAACGCCATATGGAAACACCATCCCAGATAGCATGGCAGGAATAACTACTATTACACCCACAAAGACAAACTGAAGCAGACTATAACTTATAAATGATTCTATTAGATTTATTTTAAGGGACAATAATATTTCTGGAAATCTACCAATTAAAATCATTCCAATTAAAATAGAGATTACCCCTAAAACTATAATATTTATCAATCCATTTATAGATACTTTACTTGATTTCATAAATCCGATAATTAGTCCCCCCAAAGACAGGGAAAGTAAAATTACTGCAAGTAAAATTGAAAAAGAATAAATTGAATTACCAAAAATAAGTCCAAAGGTTCTCATCCACAAAATTTCAAGTCCCATTCCAACAAACCCCGTAAAAAACATCAAACCAAAAATCCAAAATTTTCCATCTAAAAAAACACGTTTTTCTTTCAACTGTTTTACGTTTATTAAGTTATTTGAAAAAAAATAATTTCTACTATAGGAAGATAGTACCATAAACGAGGCCAGTAGATTCAAGGATATCGCCAAAAACAAAGTTTTTTCTAAACCAATATTTGCAATCAGAAAGAAATTAGATGAAGCTGCACCAATAAAACCACCGAAAGTATTAATAAAAGTAATCTTTCCAGCAACATTCCAATCCTCTCCCATACTTAAAATCATTTTAAACATCATTGGCCATGTAGCCCCCAGCAAAAAAGAATGTATCAAAATACATATTAACACAACAAAATATCTATATTGACCAGCAGCTAAAGAAAAGGATGAAAAAAGGTTAAAGTTCACGTAAGCAAATAGACCAACGGAAATTTCGATTAAGAAATAAAGAATAAACAAATAATTAAGCTTATGTTTTGAAACAATGTCTGTAAACCTTCCACCTATAAAAGAACCAAGGCATAAACCTAATAGAAACAAACTAGCCACAGAGGCAATTATTATTGTTACAGCACCAAAAGCAAGCGAAAGAACTCTTATCCAAAGAATTTCGTATATTATTGCAGAAATTCCAGACACAAAAAATGCTAAATACAGAATTTGTTTCCTCCTCAAATAGTGGCTAAACATAGACTTATCAAAAACTATTAATGATTATTTTAGAGAAAGAATATCTATTCGAATGGACATATTATGTTAACAAATACTCTCTCACCAAGACAAATGGTTGAACTATATTCAGTCATTTTTTCTATACTAGAAAAATAAGAATTAAGAAATTATCAAAGTAGTCAATTTTTATTATTTATTAACTCTCCTTATTTTTTATTAGTAGAATATATTTTATCATAAAATAATTAATGAAAACAATAAAACAATTTGATAAGTATCAAATATTATTTTTTTCTTCTAAAATGTAAAGGTATGAAAACCACCAAAAGAATGCTAACCATAACATCGTCATTATAGCTGCAAAATAATTATGAAAGATTATCATTGACAGTTCTGTTGCATAAACATACAACAGAATTAGAATTGACATTCTTAGTAAATTAATAAGTAATGTCCCAACTAAACCAAGTATAATTGTTTCAATTTTTGAAAAATTAGTATAATTTTTACCCTTTAATCCAACAAAAAAAGTTGTAATTAATACAATAAGACTTTGCCAACCAATACAATTCCACGTTATGTGTACATAACTACCATTAATTATTAATCCACCCCTAAAAACAGAATAATTAATATTAAATGGGCTCAAAATAACCCCCACCATAGCTGCCTGGCGTGGAACTATATAATTTTCGATCCATTTATATAAAGAAAATGTTTCAAAAACTTTAGTCAAAATCTCATTGAAACTTACCAATAAAGGTAACACAGCTAAAGATATAGCTAGTATCGTCAAAATCATTTTAAATGTCTTTTTTTGTTTCATATATTTCTTTTTTTAATTTTTAACTTGGTGGCCCTCGCCAAAAATAATAGTATTCATTATTGATTGTACAAATATTTTTGAAAATATAAACAAAATCTTTTGGTTTTAGATCTTTAGACTTTTTTCTTTTTTTCTTAAACCATTCTAATACTTTAGGAAATAATAAAATTAATGGTAATAATAAAATTACATTTTCAGGAATTTGAGATTTATCCGATATTGGATCACTTTCTCCAGTATAGCCGGTATCATACTCTATATGAATCCTACCAGCACTCCCGTTACCACCACTTCCTGCCCCACCGCCACTAGCATTACCACCCACCTTTTTACTAACTGCCGCTCCTCCACCAGCACCTGCACTACTATTACCACCAGAATACTCATCACCTATAACTAATGGATCAGGGTCAAATTCCCCCCCAACTCCACCACTTGCTCCACCACTAGCACCTGAACCAGCCGTACTTATAATTAAACTACTTCCCATTGTCAAACTAGTTGCTCTCAAAAAAATTGATCCACCTGCTCCACCTCCCCCACCTGCTCCAGGAGCTCCACCTCCGCCGGGAACGTTGGGACCAGTTGAAGAATTACCCCCATTTCCACTCTCTCCGAGACTTCCATTAGATCCAGTCACAGACACAGATCCTGAAACAGATATACTATTTGCAGATATATAAATTATTCCCCCACCTCCCCCACCTGCTCCACCATTACCACCTGCTCCACCGGCAGTATCTCCACCTCCCCCACCTGCTCCACCTGCTCCACTGGCACCACCAGAACCAAAAAACATCGAACTTAAGTCGGCTGATCCATATGATGACCCAGCAGAACCCAAAGACCCAGCGCTTCCAGTACCCCCACTTGTACCACCACCACTATTTCCACCTGTCCCCGAAGTTCCACTTCCTCCCGCAGTACATTCTGAATAATAGCAACCTCCTCCACCACCTCCATCTGTACCACCAGCGCCTCCTCCACCTTTTGTTCCACTTCCAGACCCAGGATTTCCTCCCGCTCCACCGGCCAAACCTTTACCACCACCTAATCCATTATCCCCTGAAGTTGCAGCTCCACCTGTACCTCCACTTGTACCACCACTCCCACCCGTTTTCTGGGCTCCTCCTGGGAATCCCAGACCATTTAAATTAATATAACCTGTCACAGTTACTGTTCCAGTAGCCCTAAAGGCCAAAATGCCACCGGTGTTATTTGTTGTGGAATAAGCTGAAACATTTAAAGTAATACCAGTATCTATTGTTACACTAGTGTATTGTGGAACTCTAACAACCATTGTTTCAGCCACATCTGAACTGTATGTATATGTATTAGATAAGTTAGTAGTTAAAGTAAAACTTCCAGCACCAATCGATTGAATTGTTTTAAATTCATAAATCCCAGCAGTAGGACTAGTTCCAAGAATTGAAATAATTAAAATCTCATCATTTGCATAAAAACCAGTTGTTGAACTTACATTTAGAGTTGCTCCCCCTGAACTAGAAGTACTACTTACATAAGTTGCCATGCAATCCGCTGTTGAATCTCCATCGTCTATCGAAATATCTGTTGTCTGGCAATTCGTATTTGATGAAACAGTAATTGCACCATCAGATCCATCTCCCAAATTATCCATTGCAGCATATGACATTTTAACCAAACTGTCTGACATGCTATAAATAGTAATACTAATGGACAGAAGTACTACTAAAAATGTTTTCCCAATCCATCTTTTATTCTTTGCTTTTTTGATATTAAAATTATCAAACCTATTATTAGCTGTAGTTAATGCTAAATAGCTCTCTTCTAAAACTGGAGATTTACCAGGAATAATTCCCTGTATAAATCTATAGAATTTGTTTCTAGAGAAGATATCTGTGATTTTACCTGTCTTTGGTGTTCTAAACCATGGACCTTCTGAGGATTCAATAAAGCCTTTAATGGAAGCATATGCTTGGAATGGAACAACTACATATGATAGAGCAACAAAGGATGCAATTCCTGAATAGTCTTTCTGTTCTGATTCTTCTAGGAAAAGACCTACTGAATTAAGAAGTGGTAAGGAAATCATGTTTGTAAGAACTAAACTCCATCCCCAAAGTTCTGTCCAGAAAGGAAGTCTAACTTTAAAGATGGTTTCTGAAATAAGCCAGGAAAGAGTACCTACAAGGAAGAAGAATGCTTGTAAGTAGTATGGGGTAAGGTAGGCAGTTTCAAACTTTTCAGCAAATGAAAGTTTTGGAGATAACATTAATTTTTTAAACATTCTTTTAATGTTAAATGAATGTCCTTCAGCCCAACGCATCCTTTGACGAATTAAGCGTTTTAAGGTAGAAACACATTCTGCTGGGGCTTGAATGTATGGAGTATAAACTACTTTGTAGCCTTTCTCGTAAAGCTTTAAGGTAAGTTCAAAATCTTCAGTAATTGATGTTCCCCAACCAATTGATTCTAGAATATTCTTCTTGATCATATAAACAGAGCCTGATATTTGTTTTAAACCACCATATATTTCAGTACCAGCGCGTTCAATAACATATGAGCCTGAGTATTCACTTCTAACTCCCCTTGTGATCCAGTTTTCTGATTTGTTTAATACATGCCATTGATACCCTTGAACTGCTGCTACATTAGGATCATTCTGGGCTTGGAAGTACTTTAGAAATAAACTAATAGAATCAGGATATGGTACAAAGTCAGCATCAAAGATAGAAACATATTCTGCCCTTGAATCTGTTAATTTTAAGGCAAGATCTAGGGCTCCTCCTTTGTAACCTAACCTATTTATTCTGTGTAAGTGTTTAAAAGTTACACCTTTTCTAACTTCGACTGAGGTTAAAGTCCAACCATCACCTTTTGTTTCTTTTAAAGTTTCTCCTTTAAATAGATACTTTTCCTGATACTGTCTAATTTTTTCAGATGTTTCATCTGTTGAATCATCAGCTAAAATAACTTCATAATTATCATATTCAAATGAAGTTACAGCCTTAACTAATCTATCTACCACGTTTCTTTCGTTGAAAAGTGCAACATGGACTGAAACAAATGGATGGTTTTTTAAAATTATATTGTCAATATTTGGCTCGAGACCAATAAATTTAGAATTATTGTTTACTATATCTGAGTTATTTCCCAAGACCCAATCAATTAGGTTTTTACCCCTCTTTACTATCCCATCTTCTTGTAAATTAGAAAGTACAATTGCTAAAGAAAGATAATATTTAAGTGAGTACATGAAGAAGAACATACCCATAACTAACGCGACAGTTGCAAATATTGCTCCAATTGAAGTAATAGTTGATATCCAATACATACTTGCATAGGTTATTAAAAATACAAAAATGGGGAAGATGACAAAGAAACGAAGTAATTTAAAATTAAATTTAGATGGCGGTGGTGCTGGGGCTACGTTTGGAACAAAACTATCAAAAACAGATCTAACTGTATCAGAAGCTTTCGATTCGATAACTTTTTGTTCTCTTGTAGAAAGTTCATTAGCATATGCAATTCTTTGAGAAGCAAGATTTAAATTATTCTTGTCTAATATTTTCCAAATAGTCCAAACAGAACAATTAACTTCTTTCGCAATCAAGTGTGCTGAAAGACCTGGATTACTCCCTACTATTTGTAGTACTTCAGGCTCTAGTGAAGGATAAATAGCCTTTGGATGATTTTCTCCCTTTACATATTTATCAGATAAACCAACTCCTGAGTTATGATTATTAATCCATCTATAAATAGTATCCCTTGAAATACTATATTTTGAAGCTAAATCTGAAATCTTTTCTCCTTCCAAATGCCTATTAACTATTTCGCTTCTCACATCATCCTTAAATCTTCTAGGACCTTGATAATTTTTCGTAAAATTAACTCTTCTATCATAATTTTCAGCACCCAATTTGTTTAAAAGTTTATTTACTTGAGAATGACTCAATTTAATATTCTTGCCTAATAATTCCTGACTTAATTTCCTACAACCTAAAGAAGGGTCTTTAACTATAAGTCTTATAACTTCTTTTTTTGCTTTAGGATATATAGCGTTTGGATGACTATCACCCCTTAAATAATTATCTGTTTTGACTCCGTTATTGACCCACCTATATATAGTATCTCTAGAAATACCATATTTTCTTGCAATATTAGAAACATTTACTTGCTTAGATGTTACTAAATCAACAATTTCTTTCTTTTTATCAAGTGCAGTCATATATTTAAGTTAGTATAATTGTCAGATACCATACTAACTCCTGTCAATAGTCTTTAATTTATGGGGAAATATATATTTAATAAAGTATTATAAGATATATTAATATGATAAATAAAGATAAATCTGTATCCAAAAAGTGTCCGATTTTACCCTTACGCTACCTAAACTGTACGTGTTAACCTTAAACATAAGATAGTTAATAACTTAATAAACAATACTTTTTAAGCTCACCAAGTCAAATTTAAAGCTATTATCTAAGACTAGATTACTATTACTATGTTTTCTATATGTAGCTCATTAGTAATTGACAACTAAATGATATATATGTAAATATATGTATATGAATACAGATTTAAATATTCGATTATCAATTTCAGAGGCTTCTAAATTACTAAAAATTTCTAAAGACACTTTAAGAAGATGGGAAAGAAATGGTTATATAAAACCCCTAAGAACACCAACAAACAGAAGATACTATAACAAACTACAGCTTATTAGTATTTATAATACTCATCACAAAGTAAAACATATTAAAATTAAATCTAAAATTGTTATTAATAGATGGTTAATAGGTTTGTTTATCTTCTTTGTTATTATTGACTTAACTCTACTTACAATATATTTAATCAATAAATAAACAAAGGATAAACACTTCTAATCTGAAGTTTTGACAATAAAATCACCATTATCTTGCCAAACAACTTCACCTACGTTGTTCCATTTATATATATTTTGAAAGTCTTTATAATACTCTTGAGACTCGCTTGTATGGACAAGTACATAGTTTATATTTAAATTTTTTAACCAGATGAAGGTTTTTTCTACATCATCCCCTTCTCTAAATTCATATGAAGCTTTATCCCAAGTTTTATGCATTGATACCTGGTCTTTACCACCTCTGACTTGGTTTATATTATAAAAAGCATTCACCCAAAAGACTGAACTTCCTGATAGAAATACATTTTTACCATCTGATAGTTTACTTAGTTTATCAATACTTTGCATATACCTTGGAGGTGAACTTGTTATCAAATTTTTAAACGATATATTTTTAATAATAATATATGTTGGTAAAAGAATAATTAAAATAATGCATAAAATATTTTTATAACTTTTAGCTTGGTAATAATATGTAAAAAGAATAGCAAAACCAATTTCAAGTTCAGGCAACCAAGCTGTCCAATCTGACCAGAAATCATAATCAGCTACAAATCTATAAAATGTTAAAAAGGTAAACACCCCAAACCAGATTAAACCAAATCTTTCTAAAATTGGTCTTTTAATTTTACCCAATCTAACTACAAAGAAGGCTAATAATACTGGAAGTAAACTTCTAACAAGTTCAAATACCCTTAAAGATAGTTTTCCTAAAGATAATCCCCCTATTGAAGGGTTAAATAGAATTGTTAACCAGTAGGTTGGTGTGTACCAAAAGGTAATTACTATTAATGAATAAAGAATTAAAGCTAAATTTTTTTTAAAAGCCTTTAGATTTAAAGAAATTGCCCCGATTCCTACCAAACTTTGAGTTAAAATACTTGTATTAATTAGTAAAATTAGGCTTAAAAAAAGAATCGAGGTTATTTTTTTCTTTTCTAAAATAAATAAAAATAGGAATGGAAGCAAATTTCTTGCAATTATGTATGTGGCTTCTTCTAAACCAAAAGCTGTAAAGTACTTACCAGGTAAAATTAGAAAGATAAATACCACCAAAAATGTAAGTATCTTATTATTGGTGATTTTTTTGACTAAAATCCCCCACCCAACTGCTGAAATTACAAAACTAAGTATTACAAAATATATCAATATATTAAATAATGATACATTAGGGAGTAAAATTCCAATAAATCTGGTAATTATTGGAATAATTGGGCCAATTAAAAACTTAAATGGGGTCGAACCAAGATACCAAAATGGATAATTATGGAAAAATACCAAGAATCCGTTCTCTATATAGAAACGAACAAGAGCTACAGTTGCAGGTATTAGTGATGTCTCGGCAGGAAACATATATTTTATTAATTTTATTAAAAGCTACCAACTAAACCAGAGGCAACTTTTTCTTCCTCTTCTAAATTTAAAATTGGAGTTAATGCATCCTTTTCCTGTTCTCTTAATTCATTTGTTTTGGGAGGAAAAATTACCATAGCAGTAAATACTCCCAAAAAGTAACCTAATGTAAGTAATGCAAAATATATCATATGAAATAAACATTAGGCAGGATTAGTTCGGCAGGTGTAACACCTTTAGTTATACAAAATGAAAACGTTAAGTCAACTACATATTACACATACACCCTTATTAAAAGCTGGAGAGAAAATCGATAATAAAATTGAATATAGACTATTTAACAAAAGACCTACCCCAATAAATATTAATGGAACACCAAAAATCAAATCATATGGAGATTTAACAATTGAATTAATAAGATATCCAGTAATTGCAATTAAAATAAAAATAAAACTTAACAATAAATTTTTAACAATTTGATAAATAATTGTAAAGATATAATGACTTAATTTATGTTTCTTCATACTGGTAATTAACGTATAATTATCAGTATACACATATGGAGAGAAGAAAAGACTTAATCAACTTTTACCTGCATTCCAAGAAGAGCTAAAATTGATTCTTTCTTATAACGTCTGTCACCTCTTGAATTAATACGAAGAGGTGGAAGTTTACCTCTTTTACCCCATCTTTTGATTGTTAAGGGTGAAACTCTAAGTAAATCTGAAACTTCCCTAACCGTTAATAGATCAGGTAATGATTCTAATCTGACTTGCTTTTTAGTAGTTTGTTCCATTTATATCTTGTCTCCTGCCTAACATTTATCAATAGCAGTCACAATATAATAAAGTAGAACACTTGTGTCAATAAGCACTTTAAGTAATTTTAAGACTTTTAATCAAACAAGTTACTTAAATCCCCGCCTTTTTGAATAAGATCTAATAGTTTCTTATTATTTTCTGTTGGAGAGTTATCAATTAAATATTGGACAACTTTAATCGCAGTATCAGTATCTCCTGTAAAGTAATATGAAAGTGCAAGTAGTTGAATCATATTAGTGTTTTGTGGAAAATATTTGATATTTGTATTCAAGAATTCTTTAGCTTTTGTATATTTTTTCTGTTTTAATAAAACTAATGCATAATTTTCAAAAGCTAAATAGTAGTTTCCATTTTCAATTGATTTTAAATAATATCCTTCAGCCTTTTCTAAATCATTTTTGTTTTGCCAATAAACTCCTAAATTATTAAAATTTGTCCACCAATAAGGTGCAAGATTAACTGACCTCTCCCAATGCACTCCAGCCTCATCAAGTTTACCAATACGATAGAGTTCTACACCAAGGTTATTTTCTAAGCTAAAATTGTCTCCAGAGAGCTTAATTTCTTTACTATAAAAAGTAAGTCCATTTCTCCAGTCAAAACTTCTTACAAATGTTCTAATTCCAAATATTGTAACTATCAAAATAATGATAATTAATAAAGTTTTTCTTTGATTACTTTTTAATTTATCAGTTAAAAGCAATACCAAAACAGATATCATCCCGAAAAGTCCAAGTGATGGAAGGTAAAACCACCTACCAGTTGCAGTTGCATCAAGTGGAAAAATTTGAATATGTGGCAAAAGTCCTAAAATAAACCAAGATAAAAAGAAAAAATAAAGCTTACCTAAACTTATTTTTTTCTTCCACAATAAAAATGTCATTAAAAAAATAAAGGTAAAAAAAACTAAGATGACAATAAGCGGAATATAAAATTCCCTTAAGTTTAAAGATTTAACCAGCCAATTTTGATTGACAGAAAAGTTAATTGGAACAAAGAAGTTTTGAATGTAAAAAAGAAGTATCTTAGGTAAATTAATAAGTCTCTCTACTAAATTAATTCTAGCAATAGGAGCAAGATTATTGTTTGGGAAAAACTGTTTAGCAATTCCAAAACGCATCAAAGAATACATAACTACTGATGTAAAACCTGCAATATAAACCCAAAAAAATCCTTTTTCTTTCCTCTTAAACAGGAATGAGTACAAAGATGAAATAATTATTAAGACTAAACCAGTTTCTTTTGAAAGAAGTGAACACAAAAACAAAAAAGTTATAAGCAGAATATTTACTACACTAATACGTTTCTTTAAAATTAGTAGAAAAGCCGATAAACCAAAAAACATAAAAAGTAAATCTTGAAAATTTGAGATATAGAAGACTACTTCTGAATAAAGGGGATGGAGTAAAAAAAATAAAGATACAATAAAAGATACCAACTCTTTTCTTTTTGCTTCAAGATGAGGAAAAAATTCTTTAAAAAGAAAAAAAACTAGTATAGAGTTTATAATATGTATAATTATTGAAAATAAATGAAAGACAATTGGCCTATTACCAAAAATTGTATATAAAAGTGAAAAACATAAAGTCATAATAGGTTTATAAAAAACCCCAGATAAAGATCCTGTCCCCCCTGAATTAAATGCTCCTCCAGCAAAAAAGCTAGTTAAATTGCTAAATGAATGAATAATAACATTATTAACTATTAACTCTTCATCATCCCAGACAAAACCATTAAAAAGTGAATTAAAAAATATAAATAAACCTATTAAAACAAGGATTAAAACAAATTTATTTTGTTTAATAAATGAGATAGAATTTTTTCTAGCCATTTCATGCAATTCGTTCTTTTAGGGCACTATAATACTTTTCAAGATACTTTTCTGCTTTTTGCCAATGAACTTCTCCCATTCCTTTTTGCGCTAAATTCTTTTCTACATTGGCCAAAACTCTAAGGTGAGCTGCCTTTGTGGCCTGAAAAAGTGAAATTCTATAAACTTCTGCTAAATGTTCTTTTGTAGTTTCCTCTGATTCTCCTTTTTCTTTATTTAATTTAACTTCCAAGGAGGCAACAATTTCAGGTTCAAAAGCAAGTTTAAGCTCACCCTTTATAAGTTTGTAAAACTTCTTTAAAGATATTTTTGCCTGATCCCATTTTTCTTTTTCCTGATATTCAATAGCTTCAAGAGTATATTTAACAGCTCTTTTAGCAAGTTCTTTAGATAATCCATATTGTTTTCGAAAATGATCTATTGCATATTCAGTCAGTTTTGTACCTTTAGGAATTTTTGTAAGTCTCCACCACTTAAGTTCCAAGTTAGCCACAATTTGTGGATTAAAATTGAAATGTTCTACTTCATCATTTCCTCCAAATCTCCTTCTACGTCTTGAAAAATCTAAAATTGCTTCTTTTAACTTTTCTGGTGAAAAATCTGGTAAGTGTGTAGTTTCGAAATAAAATTCAGCATACGTCATTTGCCAAGGAAGAAGACCTGATGTTCTTTGTTCTCCTGAAGTTCTAATAAACAAATCTGGATATGGGTAAGGTTGATTGTAAGTATCAAGATATTTTTCAAATATTTTCTCATTTAATTCATCTGGTTTAATTCCTTCGGTAATTACCTTTCTACAAGCTCTTAAGATCTCGTCTCTTCCACCATAGTCTATAGCTAAATTATAAATATGATTTTGAGAATATTTTTTAGTTTCATTTTCAATCCTAATAAGTTCCCGTCTAATATCTTCAGGAAGCCTGTCTTTCCTACCTAAATGTACAAGAGCAACCTTTTCTTTGTGAAATTCTTTCTCCTTTTCTCTTAAAGCCTTACGAAATAAGTCCATTATCGCATTTATTTCTTTTTGTGGTCTTTCCCAATTTTCAGTTGAGAAAGCCCAAACAGTATATGTATGAATTCCCAAGCTCCTTACAGCTTTTGCCAGCTTTTCCACAGCTAGATATCCATGATAGTGCCCTTCCCAGGGTTTCAAACCCCTAGCTCTTGCCCACCTTCTATTACCATCCAGGATCATGGCTATATGATTTGGTACTACAGTACCTTTTGGAAGTAAGATTAAATCATTCATAATGAAAGTATATTATAATACAAACTCATGATTGAGGATACTTTAGAAAAAACAAAAAAACTTGTTTGGCCAGAAATAGAAAAGTATTTAAAAGATCCTTTGTACCCAAGACAATTTTTGGTGCCTTTTAAGTTTAAAAAGGAAGTCTTGGAATTTTGGAAAATAAACAAAATTTATCCAGAAAGAATGGGTAAATATTTAAGGCCAACATTAGTAAGGCTGGTGGCTAGTGCTATGGGTTTACAATCAAAAAAAATCATTAAATTAGCTTCAGCTATACAGCTTTCAGAAGAATGGATATTAATTCATGATGACATTGAAGACAATTCAGAAAAGAGAAGAGATGCTCCAACTTTACATAAACTATTTGGAAATGAATTAGCTTTAAACGCGGGAGACTCCTTACATATTATTATGTGGAAAATAGTTAGTGACATTAATTCGCAAGACATTACTAATGAATTTTATAAAATTCTCTTAAGAACTACACTAGGTCAAGGTGTTGAACAAATTTGGACTAATTTAAAGAAAAAAGTTACTGACCATGAATATTTCTTCGTAGCCGACAGTAAATCAGCATATTATTCCATTGCAGGCCCAATGAGATTGGGGGCAATAATATCTGGAGCAAATAATAAACAACTTGATAAACTCACAGAATTTGGATTATATCTTGGAAGATGTTTCCAACTTGTTGATGATATTTTAGATTTAAAACAAGATAAAAAAGAAGGAAAATCCACATTGGTAATTAATAAAGGAGTTTCTTATACCAAAAAATTGATAGAAGAATACAGAGAAAAAGCCTTAAATATATTAAGTAATGATTTGAAATTTTTGTCACACGAACCCGCAAAGAAAGAATTACAAGAATTATTAAATTTCATCATTGATAGGAAGTATTAACCTAGTAAATCTCCATCATCACGACTTGGTCTTCGTTTATCTTCTTCATCAAAACCCCCACTACCTTCTTTATATCCATCATTACCTATTAAATCCAAATCATCTCGTGTGATTTCTATCTTTACTTTTTTTTCGTCAGGTTTATTTTCTATTGTCATATTTAATAAATTTACTCCTAAATACTATTAAAGGAAAGACTACAACCGCATTAATAATCCTTTTAAACCTTTTAGGCTCTAAAATTAACCTCCATAGCCATTCAAAACCTAATTTTTCCATCCATTTTGGAGGAAATGGTAGGGTTTTACTTATATAATTAAATGTTCCACCTACTGCCATTGCTCCTGTTGCATCTAATCTGAAAAAATTTCTAAATATCCATTTTTCTTGTTTTGGAGCACTAAGTCCTACAAAAATTAAGTCGGGTTCAAACATTTTAATTTTACTAATTAAACTTTTATGAAGTTTTCTATCCTCTTCTGATGCCGGTTGTCCATTGTTTCCATACCTAGGAGCAGAATTTGCTTGAATTTTAATATTTTTATAAACTTTAATTAATTCTTGCTTTGCTTTTTCTGCTTCATCTTTAAATCCACCTAAAAAATAAATCCTAAGTCCTTTATCATCTGCAATTTTAATAATGTCCATAAATAGTTCTCTTCCTTTTATAATATTTAAGTCTTCTCCATACAAAAACTTAAAAGCAAATTTAAGCCCTACCCCATCAGGAATTGATAAATCGGACTTTGCAATTGCTTTTTTTAATAACCAATCATCTTTTGCCATCAAGATAATTTCAGGATTTGGAGTAACAAAAAAGAATCTTTCCTTTGTTTCTAGCCTCAACCTTAAAAACTCTAGCACTTCGCCTCTTGAAGTGCTACTTATCTTAATTCCAAAGATCTGTCCGTGTTTTCGATTCGATTTGGTGTTATTTTCAGTCATTTTTTCATATATTTTAATTAAAATTACCTCAAAAATCGTTCAAAAATTACTACTTTTAGCCATCTTTTCTCCGTATATCATTAAATTTGATTTGAAATTATTATACATTTTTGTCTATTTACTATATACAGTTTATCATTTAAATAATGTTATCTTTTGTAACATTATTGTACAATTTATTGATACAATTATTAGATTCAAATTTTTAAACTTATCCTCAAGCCATACACAAATTTTTAAAATTACCAATTACAAACTAGAGGATTAATTTTTCAAGGTTTTATTAATTTTTTTAACTTTTAAAACCTATTTATTAGTAATTAAACTTCCGTAAAATTAACCTTTAGTAGTAACGCTTCTTTTCCAAAGTTCAATATTTTCTAAAACTAAACCAGTTCCCCTAACAACACATAGAAGTGGTTCGTCAGCAACATGAGCAGGAACTCCTGTTTCTTCTGTTAAAAGTTTATTCAAGTTTCTTAAAAGAGATGTTCCCCCACTCATAATTATACCTTTGTCTATAATATCTGCTGCAAGTTCAGGTGGTGTATCTTCTAAGACTGCCTTAACTGCTCCAATCATTTGAAGTAAAGTAGGTTTTATTGCCTCAGTTACATCGGTTGAAGTAACAGTTACTGTTCTTGGAAGTCCAAAAACAAGATCTCTACCACTAATTTCAAGTTTCTCTTCTTTGGGAAGTTTTAGTGCTGAGCCTATTTTAATTTTAATGTCTTCAGCAGTTGTATCCCCAATCACTAAATTATGTTTTTTCTTCATGAATGTAATTATTGCTTCATCAATCTTAGTGCCTGCGATTCTTACTGATTTATGAACTACAACTCCACCTAAAGATATAACAGCAGCCTCAGTTGATCCTCCGCCACTATCAACTATCATATGTCCAGAAGGTGCTGAAACTGGTATTCCTGCACCAATTGCTGCCGCAAGAGGTTCATCGATTAAATAAGCATGTGCAACTCCTGCTGATAAAGTCGCGTCAAGTGCCGCGCGTCTTTCCACTTGAGTACAACCTGCAGGCACACAAACCATGACATTTGGTCTAAAAAGATTAAATCTTCCTGTAACTTTTCCAATAAAATACTTAAGCATTGTTTCAGTTACTTGATAATCAGCAATAACTCCTTCTCTCATAGGGCGATTAGCCATTAAAGCTTCAGGAGTTCTACCTAACATCTTTTTAGCTTCTTCACCAACAGCCACAACTTTATTATCTTCAACTGAAGTAGCCACAACCGTAGGCTCATTTGCTATAATTCCTTCTCCTGAAACCCAGACAAGGGTATTTGCAGTTCCAAGGTCTATTGCTATATTTTTTCTTGAAAAGTTCATATTCATTAGATTAAAAGGCATTATATAGTATAATAGCCATATGACTAAACTTCGAGTGTTAATTTTACTGTCAACCCTTCTATTTGTAGGAGTAGTTGGTTATTTTGTATCACTAATAGCTAGAGGGTACCGTTTTGATACAGACTCATTTAAATTTTTAGCTAATGGCATTCTTGTAATAAAATCTGAGCCTGATGGAGCTTCAGTTTATATAGATGGTGATCTAAAAGGAGCAACTAACACCAATATTAAACTTGCCCCTGGATCATATGATGTGGAAATTAAAAAGAATGGATATCTAACCTGGAGTAAAAGACTTACTATCAAAAAGGAAGAAGTAACTCAAATTACAGCTCAATTTTTTAAAGTAGCCCCATCTCTCTCTCCTGTTACATTTGACGGAGCAGCAAATCCAGTAGTATCTGATGATTTTAGTAAAATTGCATACACAAATGGAGATAGTCTCTGGATAATGTCAGTCTCAGCTCTTCCAATAGGTTTCCCTAGCGAACCTAAAAAAATAACCGATGGTGTTACAAATGACTCTACCTACTTTTTTTCGCCCAACTCAAGACAAATATTATTAAAAACGGCAACAGGAACATTTTTACTTAATTCAAACGAATTCACGCCTCAAAACCAAAGAGTAAATATATCAATAAAGATAAATGAAACTCTAAAAGAATGGAACCTAGAAAAGACTAAAAAAGAAGACGCACAGTTAAAAAATCTCCCACAAGATTTAGTTGAAATTTTTAAAAGAAGGGTTAAAACTTTTACATTTTCTCCAGATGAAAACATGGTTATGTATGTAGCTAGTCAATCAGCTGACTTAAGAGAAAATTTAATTCCTAAACTTCCAGGATCTTCAACTCAAAAGGAAAATAGGGATATCAAAATTGGTAAAACATATATTTACGATATCAAAGAAGACAAAAATTTTTTAGTTTCTGAAAACGGTACTCCTCTTTATTGGTTACCAACATCAAAACATTTAATTGAAAGTTTGGAAGGAAAAATTGTAATAATGGATTATGATGGTACAAATAGACAAGTTGTTTTTTCAGGAAACTATATTACTCCACACGCATATCCATTTGTTAATGCAAGTAAACTTCTAATTCTAACAAACTTAGGATCTGACTCCACAACCGCTAATCTCTATTCGCTTAGTATTAAGTAGTAGTGGTAAAATAAGAACCTATATGTCCTCGTAGTTCAACGGATAGAACGGAGGTTTCCTAAACCTTAAATTTCAGTTCGATTCTGAACGGGGACACAAAACTAGCCACGGGATGTAGTGAATCGGTATCACGCTACGTTCGGGACGTAGAGACACTGGGTTCAATTCCCAGCATCCCGACACTTGGTTTCTATCGATGTTCGTCGAGAAAGGTATCCTAGATCTTGCTTAGTAATTATTGTAGTTTCACCCATTTTTTTTCGAATTCTTGATACTAAAGCATCAACTCCTGCTCGATTGTCCTCAAGTTCATAGCCCTCTAAAAAGTAAAATTTATCTACCAAAACATGTGCTGAAACATACCCATTTGTACTCAATTCACCAAGATATCTATAAAATCTGTCTTCTAAAGAAGATAGGGGTTTTCCCAATAATTGAGAATAGTCTTTCCTAAAAGACAAACCATTAATTAATAATAATCCGTCTTTAACTGCCTTTTTGTTTAATTCTCCTAATTCTTTTAATGTTTCTACCATGGGTGAAGTATTATATATTAATTTAATTAATAAATCCTATAAAGGATTTTTTGTTATAATAGCCATATGACTTCAAAAATTACCTCTAATTGGCGAAAATTTCATAGATTTCAAGAAAAACCAGGCTGGTGTGGACCTGCTGTTATTCAAATGGTTTTAGCTAGAGCAGGAATAAATAAGACTCAATTTGAAATTAAAAAATATGTTTACAAAAAATGGTGGGGTACCCCACAACAAATGATCCTAGCCTACTTAAGTAAATTTTTTAAAATTGTTAATTTCAAACAAAATGCAACTTTTAAAGACATTTCATTCCATCTTAAAAAAGGAAATTATATCATTGTAAACTGGTGGGATGATTTTGATAAAAAAAATCAAGGAGGCCACTACAGCATTGTTGGAGATTATGATTCAAAACTAAAAAATTTAACTTTAGTTGATCCTACCAATGAAAGAGACGGAATTTGGACAATTAAAGCCTCTGAGTTTAACAAAAGATGGTATGACACATTAGATGTTCATGATAGAACTTGGGTTGAAGGATGGATGCTTTGGGTTGATCCTAAAAGCAAGATTTAAGAAACATTAAAACTTCTTGTTTTAAAACTTTTCTTATTTTTTGAAATTTTTCATAAGGTAATAATGTGTTTAAATCTTCTTTTAATATTTTTTCAGTGACTTTTTCATCAATAAATACTATTAAACTTTTAATATATTCCCCCGTCTCTAAACCGGTTCTTTCTTCAATTATTTCTTGCTTAAATTTATATCCTTGTGAAAAAAAATAATGAATATCATAAATATCCCTGCCAACAACTTTGTTATGCCTGTTATGTCTATCAATGGGCGCCACAAGTTTATTTGCAAACATTGTTTCAATGGTTTGACATTCTACTGCTCTATCAATCTCAGATAAAAATCGTGTTTCATAACTATTTGAAACTGCAGCATCATCATAGAAACTCAATTTAAGTGTATTTCTGTGATTTTCTGGAGCTCTATATTTAAAGTTAAAAAAAAGCGATTTGATATTTTTGTTTTGGTCAGTCAAATCTAATTCAGTAACAATTTTATCTATATGTAATCTAAATATTCTTTTATCTATATCTTTTCTTATATCAAAATCTAGATCAATTGAAAATCTATCCAAAAAGCCTGACATTTCGGCACAAGTACCTCCTTTAAAATATACATTTTGCGATATGAATTGGTCATCAATTATTGCTATCAATAATTTTTGAAGTTCAAACTTGTGCAAAATATCAGCCTGTTTAATTAATATCATATTTAATAACCTACCGTTTTTTTAATTTCATTCACTCTAACCCAGTTTATCAGGTCTGGGCTATCAAAAAAAACATTCAATTTAAAATATTGAGAGTCAGCAACTGCTCTTTCCAAACTTGCTTTATATACTCCATCTTTAAAACTAATTCCTTCCAGATTTAGTAAAAATTGAGGATTCATCTGCCTAAATACAAATAACCTATTATTTAGTTCCCTTTTTTGCGAAATTGAAGAAACATAAGTCAGAGTATATATTTTTTGATTAATAACCCCATTTTGTTCCAAAATTGATTCGCAACTTAAATAACTAAATCTATGAATTAGTGAAGCTCCTAGTTGATATTTATTTAAATCTTCAACCGAAATTGTTGAATATAATCCTCTTGTAACACTTTTTAAGATTCCTTTCTTAACATAACGGGAAATTGTCATTCTTAGAGTTTGCCTATTTTTAATTCCCCACAACAAAGCTATATCTTGGGTATGGAATAAGACTTGTTTTGATTTTAATAATGGTATGAGTTTGTTCATAGTATACGATATTGTATATTATACAAGAACTTAATATACATGTCAAATGAAGTCAGTAATTATATATTTTTAATTGTTCTACCTTCAGAATCACTTCATACGCAGACTTAATGTGAGTAATCAACTTACAACTTCATCTTTAGAATAGATTAGAAGATCCATTGAACTATTATAATCAAAAATTTCATCTCCATTAAATATAAGTCCTAATTCTTTCTCTGCTGATTCCATCGAATCCGATGCATGAATAATGTTTTGTGATCCACTCATACCAAAATCCCCTCTAATTGAGCCTGCTTCTGCCTCTCTTGCCTTGGTAATTCCAACAACTTTTCTTACGGCAGAAATTGCATCAAGTCCTTGCCATAACATGGCAACAACCGGAGTCCATTCCATAAAACTTTTTAAGTCTTTAAAGAAAGCTTTATCTTTATGATGTGAATACCAATCATCTAAAATTTGATCAGTTAATCTAATCATTTTAATTCCAACAAGCTTTAATCCTTTTCTTTCAAACCTATGCATTATTTCCCCCACAAGACCTCTTTGAAGTCCATCTGGTTTAATTAAAACTACAGTTTTTTCCATCATGTTTAAATTTATTTTAATATTTTAGCAAACTTTTCATCATTTTTGTAAGGTCCAATTATGGCAAGATTGAGATGTTCTGGGACAAACAATCTTTTAGCTTCATATATACAATCTTCGGGTGTTACTTTATCGATTAATTTAAAAATTTCCTCAGGAGTTTTTATTTCTTTTAAAAATAGTTCCTGTTCACCAAAAAAACTACCTACATCTCTAGTATCTTCTAAGGCTAGCGCTAAATGACCCTTAAGATACTCTTTAGCCTTAATAACTTCCTTTTCAAAAGAAACACTGTTTGGTTTTGTTAGTTTATAATGTTCATCAAGTACTACTTTTACAGCTTCATCAGCCTTTGTTATATCAGCTCCAACATAAGTTCCAATATAACCAGTTTCAAGATATCTATCGATTGAAGTTCTAACAGCATAGGCAAGACCTCTTCTTTCTCTAACCTCGATAAATAATCTACTGCTCATTCCCCCGCCTAAAATTGCAGAAAGAACTCCTTGTGCAAACCTATTTTTATACCCTCTTCCATCCCCTAAAAACCCCATAATAAAATGGGCTTGTTCCTTTTTCTTTGAATAAAGTTTTATCTGAGGTTTGTTTTGGATAACTTTGAATTGATCTATCTCAAGGGATTTTTTTGATATATTTTTTTCTAAAGTAGAGAAATATTTATTACTCAATTCAAATGCTTTTTGATCTGTGACACCACCAGCAACAGTTAAGATGATATTATCTGTAATATAATGTGATTTTCTATATCTTACAAAGTCATCTCTTTTAATATTTCTAACTGTTTTTTCTTCTCCACCTATTTCCCAACCTAGTGAGTTGCCTTTAAAAATTAAGCTTTCAAAAACATCCCCTATTTTAATCATTGGTGTATCTTCATACATTCTTAATTCCTCAATAATTGTTCCTTTTTCTCTCTCTATCTCACTAGAATCTAGTATTGGATTAATTATCATATCTGATAGAACGTCATAGGAAACTTCTAATTTAGAAGCTCTTGCCTTAACATAAAAATTTGTCCAGTCTTTAGATGTAGCAGCATTAAATTCTCCACCTATTGAATCAATTACTTCTGATATTTTTTTTGCACTTGGTCTTTTTTTGCTTCCCTTAAAAGCCATATGTTCTAAAAAATGACTTATTCCATTTATTTTTTTCTCTTCATTTCTTGATCCTACTTTAACCCAAACAGTTAAAGTCGCTGATTCTAAAGAAGGCATGGAAACTGTTAAAACCCGAAGTCCATTTTCAAGCCTTTTTAATTTATAATCCATTGCTAGTAGTATATAATAAATTTATGTCCATTAACCACCGTCACAAATCACAACATATTATCAAAAGTTTCGAAGCAGAATATCTTAAAAAAAGGCCATTACCTATTAAAATCGCGGATTTATTAACCTCCTATTTTGGTACTATGAGTTTTTTTATTATTAATATTATTGTGTATGGATTTTGGATGTATGCAAATTCAGGTAAAATTCCAGGATTTCCAATAGTTGATCCCTACCCTTACTCTTTTATGAATTCTTTTGTATCTATTGAAGCTATTTTTCTTACTATTATAGTTTTGATGAGTCAAAACAGAGAAGGCCAAAGAGATATATTAAGAAATGAATTAGGACTTCAAGTTGAACTTATATCTGAACGAGAGATAACAAAAATCTTAAATCTTTTGAAACAAATATTGAGAGATCAAAAGAATTTAAAAGATGATAAAGATTTAAATGAAATGACAAGTGAAATAGATGCTGGTTATATTGAAAGAAAACTTAAAGAACAACTTGATGAATCTGAAAATAAACCAATTTTATAAAAATACTCTTACATTCGTTCTGGAGCCTCAATGCCTAGTATATTAAGTCCATTTTTAATAATTTGTCCTACTGATTTAGTTAAATTCAATCTAAAGGAAGTTACGGATTCATTTTCATTAGTTAAAATTGAATGTTTATTATAAAAAGTATTAAATTTCGAAGCTAATTCAAATAAATAATTGCAAAGTAAATTTGGTGCATAATTTGAAGAAGAGATTAAAATAACCTCAGGAAAATGAACAATTGCACGAAGAATTGCCTCTTCTTCACTGTTTATATTAACTGCATCATAAACTTTATTAATACTTTTACTTTTGAAAAGTACGCTTCGGGTTCTTGCGAAGGTATATTGAAGATATGGTCCAGAATTACCATTCATATTTAGAATTTCATTCCAATCAAAAACAATTTCTGTTTTTGGATCTCTTTTTAAATCATTATATTTTAAAGCTCCTATCGCCACAATTTTAGAAATTTTACCTTTTGACCCTAATTTTGTAGCTTTTTCAATCGCTTCTTTTAAAACATCCTCCATCCAAATAACATTTCCTTTTCTTGTAGACATTTTTCCTTCTTTGAAACGGTAAAGACCATGTCCTAGATGAATTCTTTGTCCCTCTTTAAACCAACCCAGTAGTTTTTCCATCTCAAAAAGCTGTCTAAAGTAAAGTGTTTGTTCTGAACCTACTTCATTAATTATTAGATCAGGATTATATTTTTCGAGCCTGTATTTATCTGTTGCCAAATCCCTAGTGTGATATAAAGTTGTTCCATCTTTTTTAATAATCATTGCAGGAGGATATTTATCCTTCTCAAAGAAAACTAATTTTGCTCCTTCTTTACCAATTTTAAGTAGTTTTCTCTCTTCTAATTCTGAAATTACCCCACTCATTCTATTTACAAAGAAAGATTCACCCAATCCTCTTCCATTTTCAAATTCTTTACTAAAAGAGACATTTAGGCTCTTATAAATTCTATCAAACTCAACAAAACTCCAATCTATACATCTTTTCCATATTCTTTTGGCTTCTGGGTCTGCCTCTTCTAGTTTTTTAAACCATTTCCGACCTTCATCTTCTAAATTTATATTTTTTTCAGCCTCTTCATGGAACTTGACATATAGAGTAACTAATTCTTTGACAGGATTATCCAATTTGCTAATTTTTCCCTCATTACCCCAAGTTTTAATTGCATAAATCATTTTTCCAAACTGCGTTCCCCAATCCCCCAAATGGTTATCTCTAAATACTTTCCAACCCGAAGCTTCAAGTAAATTAGCAACTGCGTCTCCAATAATGGTTGATCTTAAATGGCCAATTGTAAACGGTTTAGCAATATTTGGAGAAGAATACTCAACTATTGTTATTTTTCCCTTGTTTAAATCAGAATTACCATATTTCTCATCAACTTTCTTTAAATTATTAAGTAAAATATCCTTTGCAATGTAAAAATTAATAAATCCAGCCCCTGCAACTTCTATTTTTTCAAAAATTAATTTAATATTTTTCTTACCTTGTAATTTAGCTACAATTTCTTCAGCCAAAGTGTAAGGATTTTTACCTTCTTTCTTTGCCATAATCATGGCTATATTTGAGCTATAATCTCCAAATAAAGTATTTTCTGGAATATCTATCTGAATAATCTCTTCTTTAGTTATTTCTTTTAATGTATTTAATATTTCTTCCTTCATACTTTTATATTCTACCAGAATTTTATAACTGATAACTATATATTTTTAATTTTTTGTGTGATAATCTGCCTGTAAACTTATGTTAATAGAAAATGGAGCCAAAGTTGAAATTGATGAAAGTCATCGTGGAATAACCCATACTACCGTGACAGCCTCAAATGGAAAAATTATTTTTGATAGAATGGCTACAGTAGGAACAGAAAACAATAATAAACATTTTTTTGAAGTTAACTATCACAACTTAATACCGAAAAAATTAGAAAATTCTGAAATACTTCCACTTGAAGTTAATAAATATCCTTGTGGAATAATCCACACAATTAAAAGATCTACTGATGGAAAAATTATTTTTGATAGAATGGAAAATATTAATAAGAAATTATCTAAATCATATCGTTCGTTTTAAAAGTTCCATCAATTTTCAATTTCTATATTACCTATTTGATCTGTTCTTAATATTTTTACATTATATTTTTCCAAAAGGTCTAATATTTCTTTGTGGGGATGTCCATATGAATTTTTAGCACCTACACTAATAACTGCAATTTTAGGCTTGGTAGCCTGAAGTAATTTTTCCGACAGTCCGTTCTTACTTCCATGATGATTTACTTTGATATAGTTAACGTTTTGGACTTTATCATTTGTCGAAAGGTAATCACTAACTTCATTTTCCACATCTGCTGTAAAAAGAGCCTTGAATTTATCATATTTTAAAAGAACTACTACTCCATCATTATTTGAACCTTTAAAAGTTGTTTCCTTTGAAGGGTTCAATATATCTAAATATATCTTTCCTAGTCTAAGATTTACCCTGTTATCTAAGATTATACTATCTGATCCCTTACTCCCCACCTCATTAATTAGCGCTTTATATTCTAGACTGCCAGATTCACTGTTAGTTGTTCCAAATTTACTAACATTATAATTTTTAAATACATCAATTAATCCTCCAAAGTGATCTTTCTCTGGATGGGTTAAAATTACTAGTTCTATAGTCCTATCATAAAATGGCATATACTCACCCAAACAACTTAATACAGATTTATCCGGACCTCCATCAATTAATATTTGATTATTCTTAAATTGAACTAAGGTTGCATCCCCTTGTCCTACATCACAATTAATTATTGAAAGATTATCACTTGAAATATTAGTAATTGCTAAAAATATTGCAACTAGAGATAGCAAGCTTAAGTTTATTAAGTATTTCATTTAAAAAAGATTAACTATTCCCACAAACCACCAAACTAATGGAAAAGCAATTAAAAGTATAACTTTACCTAAAATAGGAATAACTAAGCCTACTATTCCCCCAATTGCTCCTAAAATCATGATATAGGGAATTGTCCATAATACTAATGCGTTAATTAAAGGTGAGAATATATTGAATTGTCCGAATGTTGCGTAAATTATTGGTGCTACTCCTATTTGAGCAGCAAGTGAGGTTGATAAACCTTCGCGAAGTATATTTGGAACAAATTTAAGTAAACTGTTAATCCTTTTCTGAAAAAGCATTAACGAGGCTGTTGCAACAAAGGATAATATAAAGCCAAGATCAGTAATCCAAATAGGTTTAATTAGTAACATAATTAAACCGGTTAAAAATAATAATCTCCATGCGGAAACTAGCCTGCCTTTTTCTTGAGCAATGAATAAAATTGCCCCCATTATTCCAGCCCTAACAATTGGAGCATCAAAACCAGAAAGAACTATATAAATAATAATTCCGACTAAACATATCCAAATAGCTTTCTTTCTTTTTAAAAAGTATGTTGAGATACTTAATAAAAATCCTGCTGTCAAAGTTACATTTGTGCCTGATGCAACAACTACATGGGCAGTACCAGTAGCTTTTAATTTATTCCAAAAGTCTTCTGGCATATTTTTTGACCCAATCACAGTTCCTGCAATTAGACTACTATAAGGCTCTGGAAGAATCCTTTTATAATATTTTATTAAACTATTTCTAAATTTATATAAAAACCCAGCTTTCTTAACTTTAAACTCTATCAATTTTGCGTTAATTAATTTATTTCCATCAACTTTTCCTTCAACGACTACCTTATCTCCGTAAGTTATTTCGGGTATTTTAGGTAAATACATCTTTATCCCTTCAAGAGTTAAATATTGGGACGTTGAAAAAACCAATGGTTCCGATAAAACTCTTGCAGTGATTCTTATAGTATCTCCATTTTTAAAGTTTGGTTTTTGTAAAAAAAATCTTACTAAAATTAATATAATAATAAATAGAAAAATGAAGATTTTCATTAAAAGACACTTATTAAATTTTTTATCTTTTCATAGACTGATTTACTAATTGCTCCTTTTGACACCAATTCTTCTGAAGTTGAGTAAGGTCTGTGTTCAATGATACTTTGCCCATAGACAGGGCCAATTCCGGGCAGTTTATCTAGTTCTGAAAGGGTTGAAGTATTAATATTTATCAGTCCTGAAGTTTGACTGCCAAAAGTACCTTGATCTAGTTTGATACCCACATTATTATTAGCACTCTCATTATTTATTTGCTTACTAATGTCTGGAATAAATACTTTTTGTCCATCTATTAATTTAGCTGCCCTATTTATGTATTTTTCCATCCAAATCCTGTCAGCATTCACCGAAACTCCACCAGAAATAATTAATAAATCATCAATTCTTGAATCATTAGGAAGTTTATAAACCCCAGGTTTTTCAACCGCTCCGGCAATTTCTACAACTATTTCTAAACTATCATTTCCACCTTCTGTAGAAGAATTTAAAACCTCTACCTTATCCCCCGAGGATAATCCCCCGTTTTTATAAAAAAATATGCCAAAACCGATTAAGACAAGTCCTAATAGAAAAAATAATATAAGCCTTTGATTAGACGACGAAATTAATAAGTTTATTAAGAATGAATATTTCTTTTTTAACTTTTCCACCTTTTAACCATTTTGCAACTTTTATATCCTCTTTTGCAAGTTTTAATATTTCGTCTTTGGAGTTTAACTTACTTGATTCAACAACTATCTGTCCCCTTAATTTTCCATTTACTTGTACAGGAATAGTTATTGTTTCATTTTTAGTGTAACTTTCAATCCCCCTAGGCCAATTTGTGATATGGACTGAACCCTTTTGATCTAAAATTTCTATCCAAAGTTCTTCTGTTAAGTGTGGTGCAAATGGGGCGAGAAGTTTTGCAAGAACCATCAAAGATTCTTTGTTTAATTTATCAAGTGGAGTTAATACATTTACATATTCCATAATTGCAGCAATTGCTGTGTTATACTTATATTCTTGTATATCTTTGGTTACCTTTATTATAGTCTGATGCATTTTGTATAAGATCTTCTGATCTTTAATTTCAGATTCTATTAAAGGTTTGTGAAATAAATTCCAAACACGTTTAGTAAACCTTTGCATCCCCTCAATTCCTGTATCTCTAAAATCAGGATCACCATCCATTGGACCCATAAACATTACATATAGTCTTAATGTATCTGCTCCGTATTTTTCTATATACTCATCAGGATTAACCACATTACCCCTAGATTTACTCATTTTGGCTCCATCTTTAATCATTAATCCGTGAGCAAAAAATTTTGGAAACGGTTCTTCAAAAGAAACTAAACCTAAATCAGATAGAACCATTGTTACAAATCTTGCATACATTAAATGAAGCACAGAATGCTCTGCTCCACCAAAATAAAGATCAACAGGTAACCATTTTTTAGTAACTTCTTTATCAAAAGGTTTATTTTCTATTCCCACACTTGGATATCTTAAAAAATACCATGAACTATCTACAAATGTATCCATTACATCTGTTTCTCGGATAGCATCACTATTACATTTAGGACATTTTGTCTTATAAAAATCAGGATGATTTGCTAGAGGTCCTTTTCCTGTTCCCTCTGGTTTATAATCTGAAATATTAGGTAAAAGAATTGGAAGTTCATCCTCAGATACTGTCTGCCAACCACATTTTGAACAATTAACCATAGGAATTGGTGCTCCCCAATATCTCTGTCGACTTACCAACCAATCTCTTAAATGGTAATTAGTATTTTTTTCTCCCCAACCTTTATCTTTAATCTCTTTCCAAAGTATTTCATTTAAATCTTCTTCGACTATATCAATACCATACTTTTTAGCAAAATCCATATCACTTTCATCGTATGCAGGAACTCCCATTATTACACCTGTTCCATAACTTCCTTCAACATAATTAGTTTCCCAAATGGGAAGTCTCCTATCATTAATAGGGTTAATTGCATAAAGGCCTGTAAACTTACCTAATTTTTCTTTACTTTCTTCCAAGGTATCTAATTCTTTTGAAGATTTAGCTATAAAAGTTGCTGAATCCAATGTATCTGGTCTTGTAGTAAACACACTTAAAGTATCTTTACTTCCTTCTACTTCAAAATTAATAATCATTCCTTCAGATTTTCCTATCCATGCTTTTTGGGCTATCTTTACTCTTTCACTCCAATTAATTTTATTTAAACCTTCTAGAAGTCTATCTGCATAATCTGTAATTTTAAAAAACCACTGGTCTAAATCTTTTTTCAAAACTAAAGTTCCACAACGTTCACATACCTTTAAATCTTTACCATCCTTAACAACTTTCCCATCTTTATCTTTTGGTTCTTTACCTGCTTGGGAGGGACTTACTACTTGTTCATCTGCAAGAACTGTTTTACAAGATGGGCAAAAATTAACTGAGGCTTTATTTTTATAGGCTAATCCTTTTTTATACATCTGGATAAATAACCATTGTGTCCATTTATAATAATCAGGATCTGATGTAGTTACTGTTTTTGTCCAATCATATCCATGACCCATTGACCTCATTTGTTCTTCATAGTGTTTTGTAGTTCTTTTAACTACTTCATTAGGATTTTCATTAATTTTAATGGCATAGTTTTCGGAATGGATTCCAAATGAATCATATCCAAACGGTTGAAATACATTCATGCCATTCATTCTCATAAATCTTCCATAGATATCACTTCCAGTTGAAGCAAATGCATGCCCTGCATGAAGTCCTTCTGCTGATGGATATGGAAACATCCAAAGGTTATAAAATTTATTCTTAGAATTAGTTAAATTTGGAGTATAAAGTTTTTCTTTTTCCCATCTTTCCTGCCACTTTTTTTCTACTTTTCTATGATCATATATCATTTGATTGATATTCTACCCTATTTTAACTAAACTGTTAATTATCACATCTTATCTAAAATATGAAAAAATTAAAAAGGATACCAAAATTTATAACAGAAAAAGAAGAAGGACTTTTTTGGCAAAAGGCAGATTCTACCGAATATATAGACTGGTCAAAAGCTGAGAAATGGGTATTTCCTAATTTGAAACTCACACCAAAACCATTTGTCTATACAGAAATTGGAGAATAGTTTAGAATTAAAATATATGCTTTGGATCTTGGCAATTATTATTGTTTTATACTCAGGATCTTATTTTGTATTCAAAAAAAACCAGACTTTTTTAAAAGTTAGAAAGTGGGTTGATATTGCTACTATTATAGTTACTTCAATTTTAGTTATTGCTTGGGTTGAAATATTTCACTATTCGTTTCTTTTTGTAATCTATTTCTTTATTTCAATGGGAATAATAATTTATCTTATTTCAAAACTTCGTAAAATCGAGATTAAAAAAGAAAAAGCAGAAGAAGTTATTAAGGTATTAAAAGATGAAGAAAAGGTACTAGAAAGTGAGATTGAAGAATTAAATAGTAAAAAATGAAAACTTTCTTTTCTTTTACCTTAAGTATTTTAATACTATTTTCGTTTACTTACTTTTCTCCTTTTGTCTCAGCACAATCAAAAATTGAATCACCTAACTACCGTATACAATTCCCTAATTTTAACTCTGGTGCAGGGATTCCCTCTTCTTCTAATTTCAAGCTTGATTCAACTCTAGGGCAAGGTGCTCCTGGACTTTATTCATCAGCAGGTTATAAAGTCAAGGCAGGATTTCAATACATCCATTCAATTATTCCTTTCTCTTTTTCAATTTCTGATATTCAAATTAATTTCGGATCATTAACAGTTGGTACCCCCTCAACTGATACTTCAACCCTAACAGTTTCAACTGGTGGGGCTGGAGGATATTCTGTTAAGGCTTCTGAAAATAATCCTTTAAAGACTTTTAATTCAATAAATACCATTCCTGATACACTCTGTGACACAACTTGTAGCGAAACTTCTGCTGCTGTTTGGACATCAAATTCAAAATATGGATTTGGTTTTAATATGACAGGCGATGATATTCCAGCTGACTTTACTAATTCCACATATTTTAGACAATTTGCTGATACCAGTAATTCTGAGAGCAAAGTAACTATAATGAGTTCGGTTAACGTAGGTAGATCAAGAGTTGCAACAATTACTTATAAAGTTAATGTTTCAAACACACAACCTGCGGGAACATATCAAAATATTATAATGTTTACGGCTATACCTGGTTATTAATAAAAATGAAAAAATATAAATTAGTTACAATACTATCTCTATTATCTTTATTAATTTCTATATTTTTATCTAATAATATTGTAAACGCACAAAATGCAATTTCATTATCTATTACTCCCCCAATTTTTGAAGTGATGATTAAACCAGACAAAGAAATAAGACAAGTTTTTAGTATAGAAAATCTTGGCGGAGATACAATCCTAACTCCCAAAGTAGTTTATTTTGTCCCTTCAGATGAAAATGGCAATGTGGATTTAACAGAAAATCTTGCTCCTGACTGGGTAATGTATGATAAAAACCCATTTACAATTAAATCTACAGAAAAAATTGATGTCAGTTTAGTAATTTCACCACCTGAGGGTACTTCTGAAACAGATCATTTTTTAACTTTAGTCTTTGAAACTGACAAACCCACAGACATTTTGGAAGAAAATGCATCTTTTTACAAAACACAGATTGGAAGTAATATTTTACTCACTATTTCAAAAGACGGGAATCCAAAAAAATCAGCAGAGATAACAACTTTTAAAGCTCCAATTATAATTGATTCACTTTCAAATATTAATTACTCATTAATTTTACAAAATAATGGAAATTCATTTTGGAAACCAACAGGCAAAATTATTGTTCAAGGCACGAATTTAAATTCCACATTAACTCTTGCTCCTTTAAATGTTCTTTCGGGTTATTCTAGAAAAATTCCTTGTATTAATAACGAAGAATTAATAGATTGCAAAATAGCTAAAAAGCCTCTTATTGGAATTTATAGGGCTAATTTAGAATTTAGAATGGATGAAAGCGCAGAAATTAAAAAAACTGAAGTAACTACATTTGCTTTTCCATTTTCATTAATGGCAATAAGTTTATTCTTAGTTTTATTAATTTTGAACCTGAAGAAGTACTTGACAAAGAAAAGGTAAAGTCCCATATTATCTTATAGGTATGTTTAAAAGAAAAGTGCTTGTTTTATCCTTAGTTTTGGTCTTTGGTGCATTAATATACCGTTTTATACTTCCTTCCAAAAAAACTCATTCAGCAAACTTTACAGCAGCATCAGCAAGTCTTTCTAATTCAAGATTTTCATATAGAGCAGGTGTTGCATCGGGAACTTCCGGAGCTTCCCTTGTGACAATCGATGCTTCTGGAAATGCAGATAACACAACTAACCATCTTTTTCCTAAAGACACTATTTGTGCCACCAATTCAATAGAAGGTGGATGTGTAGGAAATGTAAATTATACAGTAGCTAACATAGTAGCTGTAGGTGGAACTACATTTAACACAACTGTAGCATTATCAGCTACTTTAGAAGCGAATGGATTTTTAGTAGCTACACAATCAGGATCTTTAGCAATTTCCTTTACAACAACCACAGAAGTACCTATCGGTGGAACTCTTTTAATAACTATCCCTGCAGCCAAACCGGGAACAGCTGGAAGAGCTAGTGATGGAATCCCAGATACAGCAGCTTCTATAGCAAACAATGGTTTTGATTTTAGTACAATTGCAGCTGGTGATGTTACAGTATCGGATATTGCACTTTGTACTTCTGCAGGTTGGGGTTCAGCAACAGTTACAGCAGGAAATGGTACATCAACTGATCATACAATATTATTTACAAGAGCAGCCGCAACCTGTGCAGCAAGCAAAGCTGTCACTGTAACAATTGATAATGCTCCTGGAGTTATTAATCCCGCCCCATTAACTACCCACACACAAGGTCAGGCAGATGCATATCAAATTAATATTAAGACAAGAGATGGCTCGACTAATACTTTGGATCAATCGGATGTCACAATTGCACCAGTTGAGGGTGTCTTAATTTCAGCAACAGTTGATGAAACACTTTCTTTAACAGTTGCTGCAGTTACAGCCGATACTGGATCATACTGTGGAATAACAAGAGATTCCAACTCTATTAATTCAACAGCAACATCTGTTCCTTGGGGAACTCTTTCACCAACCTATGGAAGCACAACAGAAGCTCATAATGCTAATCAACAGATAACTATTTCGACTAATGCTTCAGCTGGATACAATGTCTATATTGAAGAAAATGATCAAATGGGCAAAGATGGAGTAGCTTGTGCAGGCAATGGTGGTGAATCTGTAAATTGTATTCAGGATACTGTTTGTAAAACCGCTCCCGAATGTACAGAATCAACCTTACAAGATTGGACTGCTGATCCATCAAGCTATGTGGGACTAGGTTATTCATTACAAAATGTGACAGGAACTAGTGCGGTGTTTGATTGGGATGGTACAGGTGGTGATACTTTTAACACCAAACAAATTGCTGACATTGCAGCTTCAGAAATAAGACAATCGATAATGTATAAAGCAACTCCAGCTGATGCAGATAGTGCTTATATTTGTTATAGAATTGATATTACTGCTACACAACCTGCTGGATATTATTATAATAAAGTTAAATACACTGCAATTCCAATATTCTAATTAAAATGAAAAATAAACTTGCCCTAACAATAACAATTTTGATTTTGGGAGTATTTATTGCATTTGAAGTTAAGGCACAAGATAGACTTCCTTTAGTAGTTGCTCCTGCAAGACAAACTATAGTAATTGATGCAGGAAAAACTGAAAACATGCAAATTAAGTTTTTCAATGAATCGATTGTTCCAGTTTCAGGCAACATCAAAGTTGTTAATTTTATTGTAAATAATGATGATGGCTCCCCTACTTTACTTGAAAATGAGGAGAATACTTGGGTAAAACTTCCTTACGAGAAAGCAACCATTGCAAGTGGAGACGTATTAAAGGTTAATTTTAAAGTTACAGTTCCTAAAGACACCCTTCCTGGTGGAAGGTATGTTGCAATTATTTTTGAACAAGTAGGACAACTTCCAGAAGCAACAACTATTAACGAGCAACTATCAACTGTTTCTCCAAGAATTGTTGGTTTAGTTAGTATTAGAATAAATGGTCCAGTTACTGAATCAGCTTTTATAAGTAACTTTAAAGTACCAGTTTTCTTGCAGTTTGGTCCAGTACCAGTTACTTTTGAGATATTAAATAAAGGTGGTTACCATATAACCCCTAAGGGACAATTAGTACTTAGAAATTGGTTTGGTAAAAATGTTGGAGAAACTATTTTAGAAACTAAAAACATATTCCCTGATGCTAAAAGACTTTATAAAACAGAATTGGGTAAAAATTGGATGTTTGGTAAGTATAGTATCGATTTAACTGCAAACTATGGTGAAGCAGGAAAAGTACTTTTAGAAAATACCAGTCTTTGGGTAATCCCAGTTTGGCCGATCATGGCAATTGTTTTGTTCATTGCAATTATCACTCTTCTAATAGTCTTAGTCTATAAGAAACTTAAATCAAAACAGGTCAAACTTGAAGAGAAATTAGAAGAAGAAATTACAGAAGTTGAAGAATTAAAAGATAAATTCAAAGACAATCTTCCTAAGAAGTAAAGTCCCCTCTTAAATACTTGACAATCGACTAATAATCGGCTATTATTTGACTAGTATGTTTACTCCAAAATATTCTATCACCGATCAGCTCTTAAGTAATATCACCAAAATTAACAATCTTGTTAGAGATTTAAATGAGCGTCAGTTTTCAAAAATCGTCTTGGTCGAATTTGAAAAAAAAGCACAAGAAGTTTCTTCATATTCTTCAACCAGCATTGAAGGCAATCCATTGCCACTTACGGAAGTTAAAAATATACTAAAATCAAAACCGGTTAACATTCGAGACAGTGAAAGAGAAGTTCTTAACTATAATGTAGCTTTAGAAAACTTTAATAAATTACTTCGTTCAAAAAAGCTTGAATTAACACTTAAGTTTATACTTGATATTCATATACAAATCACTAAAGATCTTCTTCCAAACAATGAATCTGGAAAAATCCGACTAAAACCTGTCATCGTAAATGATCCAAGAACAGGCAAAATAGTATATCTGCCCCCTGATTTTGAAATAGTTAAAAATCTTGTCAAAGATTTAATTAAATTTACAAATGAAAATAGTAATAAAATTAACCCTTTAATAATTGCAGGAATATTTCATAAACAAATGGTTATTATCCATCCATTCATGGATGGCAATGGTAGAACTACTCGTCTAGCTACAAAAATACTACTAGCTAAAATGGGACTTAATACTTTTAATTTATTTAGTTTCGAAAACTATTACAATCAAAATATTACTAAGTACTTTCAAACAGTTGGAGAATATGGTGATTACAACGAGATAAAAGATTCTATCGATTTTACCTCCTGGCTTGAATATTTTACTGACGGTTTAATTGACGAACTCCTACGTGTTCAAAAACTTTTACCTAAATTAGAAAAAACACCAAATGCCAAACTTGAACCATTTCACAAAAAAATTGTTGATTATATTAAAAATAATGGTTTTATCACTGATCGTAATTACGCAAAACTAACAAATAGAGCCAAGGCAACACGCACAATCGACTTTCGAAAACTGCTTGATTTAGAACTAATCGAACGTAAAGGTAAAGGAAGATCAACCTATTACACATTAAAATAAAATTAAGAAGTAATATACTTTAGATAATCTCTTTCTGTATGCCTTTTCTTGCCTTTTGTAGTCAATTTTAAGAGCTTAAAGATAAGAATAATGACTACAAGTATCTCCAATATAATTATTGAGAATAATTTGTTCTTTAAAATAAATCCTAGTAGCCTATCTAGAAAAGATTCTGTTTTTGAAGTAACTACAAAGTTTAATGTATTACTTTTGGAAGATAGATTATCACCATTTTTATCAGACTTTGTTTTAACTCGCAAACTATTTTATTTCATCATTTATGAAATAATTTTGATGGAAAAAATTAAGATTGTTTAAATAATCTCCCAAGGGTATTTGTAATATTCTTTGTTCTTTTCTCCTAATAATCCTATTACATAAAAGTCCTTAATTTTATATTTTTCTAAAAATGAATTTATTTTTGATTTTTTAAACTGAGAAAAATTACTTTTAACCTCAATTGGCAGTATTTCATTATTTTTATTTAAGATGAAATCAATTTCATTCATATTTTTATTTCTCCAATAGTTAATATTTTCTATCCCAAACTTTTTAACGAGTTCGGAAAAGACACTGGTTTCAAAAATATTTCCAACATTTCCATTTTGGAGCCTTTTAAACCAAAGCATTTGGAGTATTCCTGTATCATAAAAAAATATTTTAGGAGTTTTAGCTATCTCTACTTTGGCACTTGTTGAAAACGGAGAAACTAGCTTTATAATATATGTTTCCTCCAATATCTCTAAATAACTATTTATAGTTTGTAAGGCCAAACCACAAATATCTGAAAGCTCAGACACTTTTAAAAGTTGCCCACTAAATGATGCTAATACTTTTAATAAGTCATTGAATTTCTTAGTATCTTTGACATTGGCAAGATCTGAAATATCTTTCCTAATATAGGTATCAATTATCTGCTGTAAATAAATTTCTTTATGCTTTATATCATCATCTAAAACAATTTTTGGGTATCCTCCGTAGGCCATATATTCATTGTACAAACTAAGTAACTTGTCAGTCATTGAAGTATTTATCTTTTTGAATCTTAAAAATTCAGAAAAGGAAAGTGGAAAAATCTCAAAATTTACAGTTCTACCGACTAATGAATCGGAAAATTTTGATTTGATATTAAAACTTGAAGAACCTGAAACAATAAGTTGAATTTCAGGATGATGATCTACAATCAATTTTAAAAAAGATGACGGATCTTGAAGATATTGAATCTCATCTATAAAAACCGTTACTTTGTTTTTAATTCCCTCACCCTTAAGATACGCAGTAAATGAATCAACACCTCGGTCTAGTATCTCTACAAATCGTGAATCTTCAAGATCAATATAGTGAGTTTCTTCCCCCCTTTTTTGAAGAAACTTTTCAATAAAGTACATAATATGAGTTTTCCCAACTTGCCTAGCACCATGAAGTACAATTATATTTTTTGTACCCAAAAAACTTTCAAGTTTATCAAAGATATCCCTCTTAATTATGCCATTTTCCATATATAGTTATTATATAACCACGCCAATTAATAAGTCAAGTTTAAGTTTAGCATACATATTCAACCAATTTTTTAAGATTATTTTTCAAATCATTTGTTGTTTTTGAATATCTTTCTTCCCTCTTGTAGTCAATTTTAAGAGCTTAAAGATAAGTATAATGACGATAAGTATCTCCAATATAATTATTGAGAGTAATTTGTTCTTTAAAATAAATCCTAATAACCTGTCTAGAAAAGATTCTATCTTTGAGGTCACCACAAAAGTTAAAGTATTGCTTTTGGCGGATAAATTATCTCCAAAACGACTAGAAACAAATATTTTATAGTTTGAATAATCAGATGTGGGCAAACTGAAAGCAAAATTGCCATTAGAATTAGATTTCGATTGAAACACTGGAACATAATAAGCATTTACAGCATCAACTAAAGAAAAACTTTTTAAGTTTTCATTTTTGGCAATATAGATATTTACTTCTTTGTTTGGAGACGTCTTTCCCTCCACATAGGCTTGTTCGCTTTTCACTACACTATTTTGACTTAAAGAGATTGTGGGAGAAAGAAATATGGGACCAACTTCATATATCAGTTTTTCAGCTGGAAGTGGTGGAATACAAGTTGGCTGCGTTGTTCTTTTCTTTTCATCAACTGCCTGAACACAAATTTCAGGATAACTAAAATCATATGTATAAACTGCATCAAAAAGATAATAACCATCATTATCAGCCTGGGTATATGAAGATACCCCGATACTGTTTAAAAAAACATTTGAATTACTGGGTGCGTATCCATAGATTACCATCTTCGGACTTCCTATAGTTGCACTAATAGTAATATCAGGAGTTGTGGTAATTAACATAATTATTAATCAAAAACAACCTTGACCCTTTGTGGTAATTTATTACTGTCAACAATCGCTTCAATAAAAAAGACACCACTTGAACTGGAACTTATATCAAATATAGCTTTCCCTGTTTCGTCAGTTAGGCTCTGTATATCTTTTACTTTAATAGGACTATCTAAATTACCAAGAATAACTTTCTTATCAAAAATTCCTAAACCATTGTCGTCCAATAAAAATACAGTAATTCTAATACCTTCCCCATTAGTTTTTGCTCTTACAGGTGAAGCAAAAATATATGAATTTGAAAAAGAAACAGAAACTGCGGAATTTAAATTTTTTGCCTTAGGTAAAACTGAAGTTATGTTCTTGATAAAGAAAAGTAAAACAATTAAAATAATTACTAGAAAAGTAATAATAAACACAGATATTATTAATTTATTAGATTTTTCTCCTTTAGCTTCCATTAGATAAATATACTCATAATATAGGGCAAAAACAACAAGGATTTAATTTATCACTTACCAAGAAGAATTGCTAAAACTGAATTTAAAAGATAATTATTAACATTAAACAAATTCAAAGCTCTGGCCTTAGATTTCCGCTATTTAAGTTAAACCATTTAACACTATTAATTATTCCCGCATATTCCCGCAGATAGTATATTACGCACAGGTATTTTGAACCTATAACAAATATTATTGTTGTTATATCAAGATTACAATATATACTTTGATATATATATTGAAGAAAATGTATGCGGAAATTATATTATAAGCTGTGTGAAATACGTTTATTAAAGCAATAATTAATATAAAAATTTCAAGCCTAAATAGCCTCTTGACACGTGTTATCAGTATATTATTATTAGTATAATCAGTATAATCAATATAATCTGAGACTAGGAAATAAATCGCGGAAAATGTTAAATTTAAATGAAGTTAGTAAAAAAGTAAACGATTTTATAAAATATCTCTCCTCCCACGGAGTTTCTTCTAGTTCTTTAAAGTATTACAAATCAGATATTACTAATTTTTTCAATTGGGCTAATGGAAGAATAATTGATTCAAGTTTAGTAAAAGAATATATTACTTCTCAATTAGGTTTATCTTCTTTAAAAACAATTAACAGAAGACTATCAACATTAAGAAGTTTTTCTCAGTCAACTGGTGAATCTTTCATGGCAGGAATCGGTAATGTTTCAGTTAACGGAGTAAAGAAAGTTGTTGAACCTAATAAAATATTGGATTTTGATAAGTTCTTAATAAATCAAAAAGTATCAAATAATACCAGAAAGAATTATCTTTCAGATATTAGAAAGTTTTTAGCTTGGAAGAAAGATACTGAAGGTGGAGCTAAAGAATATTTAAATAACCTTCCTATGGGAAGTTATGATAGAAATTCAGCCTCGTTAAAGAAATATTATGAGTTTCAAAACAAGAGTTTTCCAGTAAGTACAAATCAAATCCCTAAAAATTCTCCATATAGATTCATTCAAGAGTTAATTTTAAATAAATTAGATTCAAAACCAAGACTACAAGATGTATTTCATAAAGTATTCTTTAATAGACCAAATTGGTACAAAAGATATCATTCATACCCTGTTGCAACTTACATTCATATAGCCATATTGGTTTTTATTACTTCAATCTCAGGATATGCTATCTATGATCAAGTATTTAAAAATGCCAGTAAACTTTCAGCCTACCCAACAGCTTTAGAAACTCCAAATAGATTTTTATCTTTTCAAGGTAGACTTACAGACAACCTCGGTAATCCTAAAATTGTAGCTACAAATTTAGTCTTTAAATTATATGATGCTGATACAGCTGGAACCACTCTTTGGGATTCTACAACTTGTTCAATTACTCCAGATGGAGATGGAATATTCTCCACACTTTTAGGATCTACCTGTGGTGGAGCAATTGCAGCTACAGTTTTTAGTGAAAATGCTGATGTCTGGTTAGGAATCACAATTGGGGCAGATGCAGAGGCAACTCCAAGAATTAGAATTGCAACTGTTGGATATGCTCTAAACTCAGAGACATTACAAGGGTTTCCTCCAGGAACTGGGGCTTCAACAATTCCATACATTGATTCAACTGGTAAATTACAAATAGCAGCAGCCTCACCAACAATTGAGTCAACTTCAGGAACGTTTGCTGTTACAGGCCAAGCAATGACAATCTCAACTGCAAATACAACAAATGGTGCAATCACTATCAATCCAGATGGTACTGGTACACTAGACCTTACTTTTGAAGGTGCAGCAGCAGGTGGAGCTGTAAATGGATTTATTAATGCAACTAATGCCAATATAACATCAGGATCTTTGTATGGTGGAACAGTAGCATCAGCCGCGACAGGATATAATTTTATTGATTTTCAGTCAGGTGTTTCCCCTACTTCAAAATTTTCGATTGATTATGCAGGAAATACCACAATGGCTGGTGATTTGAAATTAATAGGTGCTGATATCCTAGACACTAATGGTAACGAATTTTTAAGATTTACATCTGTAGCATCAGCTGTAGATGAATTAACTATAGCAAATGCAGCAACAGGTGGAGTTGTTATACTAGCAGCAACAGGTGGTGATACTGATATAGCACTATCAATAGATAGTAAAGGAGCAGATGCCCTAAACCTAAATGGGACAGCTACGGGTGATGTTAATCTTGCAGGAGGTTTTGGAGGAACCGGATGTACAATAACTAACTCAAACGGAAACTTAGCTTGTAATGGAACAATAACAGGAACAATAGTAGCATCCTCTTTGAAATGGAATGCATTAACAACTCCAGATGGTGCATTAACACTAGCTATGGGAACTAATGCAACAACCTTTGGTTGGACTCCAACAGCTGCTTTAGATGCCTGGACTATGAATTTAGTCAATAACGGTGGATCAGCAACAACACAAAATGGATTAGTTGTTAATAATGCAGTAGCAGGATCATTTACTGATGTAGCTACTGAAAATTTAATTCTAGTTCAACAATTAGACACAACAACTGCAGGAACAACTGTTGTTACAAATGGAATAAAAATTGATTCTGCAGCAGATTCAAACATGACTAATGGACTAACCATTACAAACTCAGCAGGTAATATAACAACTGGTATTAATATTGCAGATGCAGGTGGAACATTAACAACAGGTATATTAATTTCTGGAACAGTCACAACTGCCATGGATGCAGGTAATTTCCCAATTATAAATATTGGTGCTGCTAACACTGATTTTAACACTTCAGGTGGTTTAACCTTAGCTGAGAACCTAGTAGTTCAAGGAACAACAGGATTAACATTTTCAACAGGAGTAGGTGGAGACATTACATTTGCATATGGAGAGAAAATTGATAATGATACTGATGGAACAATTGCAATAACAGCAACTAATACTTTTCTTTCTGGAGATTTAAAATTAGGGGGAAATGACATACTGAATTCTGTAGGTACTGGAACAATAATGTTAACAGATGCACCAGATGCATCTAATTCTTATCAACAATTGGTAAATGGGTCATGGTTAGTAAATAACACTATAAACAACACTTTAGCTGCACTAACAGTAAATTCAACAAAAGCCGGAGATTTGTTCACAGCTTCTGCATCAGGAACTCCAAAATTTGTGATAACAAATACTGGTAATGTTGGTGTTGGAACAACGGATCCGACAAGTGGAAATACTAACGGTAAAATTTTAGAAGTTGCCACGGGTGCTAGTACTAATTCTGTTTTAGTTTTGTCTTCTTCGGGTGCTAGCGCCAGTAACATAGGAGGCATATTCGAAGTCCGTTCGACCGCTTCCGCTGTTGGCGATACTGTGCTCGGGCAGATTGGTTGGAGCAGAGTGACCGACGTTTCTGCCGGCAGAATTAGCAGCCAGATGGATTTATATATAAATAAAGATGGAACACTGACAGATGCGATGGTAATTGATAAAATCGGTAATGTCGGTATCGGTGTTACCAATCCTTCTGCCACTCTCTCTGTCGGCACCGGTTCTCTCTTCCAGGTGGCTGGCGCAACGGGAAATATTACTACAGCCGGGGACTTATCTGTTAATGGAGACAATATTGATGCTGACGGAACACTGGCTATTCTTGGCGCCACCGGCTTAACTCTTCAGGCTACTACAGGAACTGTCACCCTTGACTCCATTGCTGCTTCCCAAATCATTAATGTTGGTGCTTCAAATGTAGCCAGAACTATAAACATGGGTACCGGCACTGGTATTGACACTATAAATATCGGCACTGGAGCAACGGGAGTTGATGTAGTTACTATTGGTAATGCAGGAACCTTGGCATTGTACTCAAATGATTGGGATATCGATACCACCGGTGATATGACCGGAATCGGAGCCATCACCATGAATGGAATATTAACCAACTCTACCGCCGCTACAAATGCGATTGCCTTAACCGGGGCCGGTGCAGGCATAACCTTCTCCGGTGCAACCACCACCAATCAAATAATAACTGCTGCCACAGCCGATCTTGCCCTCATGCCGGGATCAGGTAAGGTCGGCATCGGGACAACAAGTCCAACTGAAATTCTTAGTTTAGGTAATGCTGCCTCACGGAAAATTTGGATAGAAGATACTGCCGCTGGAACTGCAGGTAGAGCATTAACTATTGCGTCTGGTGGAACTGTTGATAGCGGTTCTAATGTTAATGGCGGGAATATGGTTATTCAAGCTGGTTTAGGCACGGGGACTGGACTCAGTGATATCTTTTTCCAAAATGGAACAACTTTAGGTTCTGGATTAGGAATACAAACAATGTCTACTAAGATGGTAATTAAAGGAACTGGTAATGTCGGCATTGGTGACACCACTCCAACTGAAGCAACACTTGTTTTAGGTGCTTCCGGAGCAGGTAGTATCTATTTAACCCTTGATACTACTGGCACAACGAACAATGTTGTATGTTGGGATGCCTCAGGTGCAACCCTACTTTATGACTGTGATGCCGGACCTTTTACAGATTATGCTGAGATTTATCCAACTAAATCTGATGTGGATTTTGGAGACATTGTCATGACTTCTCCAGAAATGACCACTACTATTTATTCAAAATCAGATAAAGACGGAAATATTGTTTCTACAGAAACACGCCAAATTTCTAAACTTACAAAAACTACCTCAACTTCGGACAATCCAATTGGTATTGTCACTCAAAATTGGGGTGATTTTACAGCAACTGGTCAAAACTCAATAGAAGAGAAGGATCATCCACTTCCAGTAGCTCTTTCTGGACGTCTTCCTGTCAAAATCAGTTTTAATTCAAATATAATAAATATTGGTGATCCAATTACACCTTCAAATAACCCTGGTCGTGGCACTAAGGCCACTAAAGCAGGAAAAATTGTAGGTACGGCTCTTGAAAATTGGGACCCAGATAATCCTACTGACACTATTTTAGTATTTGTAGCCAACAATTATTACGACCCAGATCTTGCCATTAGTAATACTGGTGACATCACACTTTCAGGCAATCCAATTGCCAATTACACTGTCTCCACTCCAACTGGCATTACTGAAAAGATTGGATCTTTTGCCGAAGTGGTCGTGGCAAACATTAAAGCTGGTGCAATTGAAACCACAGATTTTGTTAGCAAAAACTTTGTCGCTTTCCAAGCTACAGTTGATAATTTAATTATTAAAAATAAAATAATTTCTCCAATTGTTCAAACCAATTTAATCTCTCCCGTTTCCAATACTGATTTAATAATTGATTTGCAACCTGACAATAGTCAAGTTGCATCAAGACTTGCCATTAAAGGAGTGGATGACTTGGAAGTTGCCTCAATTGATGCTTCAGGAAATGCTAGTTTTAGTGGTGAAATTGCTGCAAATAGTTTAGAGGTAGATAGCGATGCAACAATTTCAGGAACATTATATGCTGATAATATTGAATCTTCTAAACTTGATCAAATAGAAGAATTATTAAGAAGTGTCGATGAAAGTCAAAAAATCTTAGCCGAAAGTGTTAATTGGAATATAAACACAGCTACAGCTTCAGCAAGTATTGATAAACTTGTTTCATCTGAAATAATTACCAATAATTTCTTTGTTACAGGCAGTGCTGCTATAACTTCTCTATTTGTATCAGATAATTTAACAACTAAATCAATAAATTCTTTAGATAGTGCACTTTCTGTTCAATCATTAGCTTTAGCCCCTGTTGAAATAATGGCAGGAAAGATAAAAATTGAAACAAATGGAGATATAACATTTTCAGGAAATGTGGAAATTGCAGGAAATTTAAAACTTAAAGGAAATATTGTAGTTATCGCCGACGCACCTCTTACTGCTACAGATTCGGCTCAAATAGTGCCTGGGGAAATTAATACTAATGCAACAGCTGGAAAAGCAATATTAACTGCAAGTACTAATGAGGTCAAAATAATAAATCCTAAGATTAATAATGATACTTTAATCTATGTAACTCCCCTTTCATCAACACAGAATAAAGTTTTGTACGTTAAGAGTAAAGATATTGGTTACTTTACAGTTGGGTTTTTAGATACTTTAGATACCGATGTTGAATTTAATTGGTGGGTAATAGAATTACAAAATAATAATAATTAAATACTTTAATATATCAAATGATATCCTTTTATATATAAAGTAACAATTAGATATTGACAAATATTTAAAAATTTGAAAAACTGTATGCGCACTATATTTTACATATAGTATAAATGTCTTAAAATTTTTATAAAAAACATGACTAAAGTAATTAAGTTACTAGATAAATATATTTTTTATGCTATTATATTTTTATTCCCTCTTTTTCTACTCCCTATCTTTCCTAATTATTTTGAAACGGCAAAATTATTATTATTAGTTTCTGGAGTTTTACTCTTGTCAATTGTAAAAATAATTGGAGGTTTAACAAGTAATAGTTTTAAGCTTTCTACTTCTAAAATTGATATCTTTATTGTTATATTTTCTGTTATTTATATTGTTTCTGGATTAATTGCTTCTCCTAATAAGTTTGATGCCTTTTTTGTTCCAGGAACAGCAACATTTATAGTTCTTTCTTCATTAATTTATTTCTTTACAACACAATTACAAGAAAGAGAAAAAAAAGATCTTGAATTCGTATTAGTATTATCCACTTTAATTGCAGCAGGAGTACAAATTGCATCTTTTGTTGGTTTAATTCAAAAGAATTTCTCAACCTTTGGTAATTTAATAACTTCCTTTACATATTACATAGCAATTCTTCCTGTTGCTTTTTATAAAGTTTTCAAAAAAGAAAAAATTGCTAAAAATATATTTTACGGAATTGCTAGTTTTATAATTCTTGTTGGAACTTTTGTATCCTTTTATCAAATATTACCTAATAAAAACAATGCACTTAAACTTCCTAAATTATCTACCAGTTGGTCAATTGCAATAGATACTCTAAAACAATCTCCCTTACTTGGAATTGGACCTGCAAATTATTTAGAAAGTTATAATAAATATAGACCAATTACAGCTAATTCAAATGATACATGGACATCAAGATTTTTAGTTTCAAGCAATACACCTTTAACAATACTTAGTGAAGTAGGAATAATTGGACTTTTGGCATTTTTGGCAATATTCTATTTCTCATTAAGAAAATTAAAATTAAATAATCCAATTTATGTAAGTTTATTTATTATCTTTGTAATTTCCTTAATTTTACCTTTACCAGTTTCAGCTTTCCCATTAATGATGTTGCTTTTTGCACTTAATACAATGACTCATGAAAATGTAGGCAATTTTAGTTCTAAAACCCCAATTATTATTATTTCTGTTCCACTCGCAATTATAATTGCCTTTATTTCCTTTTTTGCATTTAAATATTTCTATGCAGAATTTACTTTTTCCAAGGTAATAACTGAAATGTCTAAAGGAAATGGTGTTAAAGCATATGAAGAGATTAATAAAACAATTAATATTAATCCTTATGTTGATAGATATCATTTAGTCTCAGCTAGTATAGATATAGCTTTGGCAGGGTCACTGGCTAAGATTGAAAATTTAAGTGAGGATGATAAAAAAACACTAACTCAACTTATACAGCAAACAGTTCAAGAAGCTAAAGCAGCAGCAACACTAAACCCTAGAAGTGCTTCTAGTTGGGAAAATTTAGGTGATGTATATAATAGTGTCACATCATTTGCAAAAGATGCTGATGCTTTTGCAATTCAATCATATAGTCAAGCAATTTATTTAGATCCAATAAATCCTACACTAAGAATAAAATTAGGCGGAATTTACTATGCTCAAGGAAAATTTGCAGATGCAGCTAAAGTATTTGAATTAGCAGTCGTCGCAAAGCCTGATCTTGCTAATGCACACTATAACTTAGCTATGGCTTATAAAGAAGATAAACAATTAGAAAAGGCAAAAGAACAAATGAATCTTACATTATCTCTTTTAGGTAAAGATTCAAAAGATTTTGAAACAGCCAAGAAAGAACTCGAAGCAATTGAAGGGTTAACTCCTCCACAGTCTTCTCCATCACCAGTAATAGTACCTCCTATTGAAATTCCTGCTACAGGTATTCCGACAGAAGTCCCTGCTACTGAATAAATTATATTAACTTCTTACCCAAGTATTAACACATATCATCCCTTAATTGAAAATCCTTTGAAAAAATATATTTTAATTTTCTGTATAATGAATTTATGAGAAGTTATAAAAAACAAATATCAAATAATCTTCTTTCTATTATCATTATTGCTCTTATTTTGTTAGGAATTCCACAGACAATTTATAGCGCATCTGATCCTATTCAAATAACCATTCATCCTGAAATAAAAGGTCACACAATTCCTTCTAACTTCCTCGGTTTAAGTTTTTCGGAAGATTTTATAACAAAGTCGATTTTATTTGGGGTTGACCCAAATAACTCAAACGATCAAATATTACTAAAATTACTTAAGAAATTAGGGCAGGGTGTTTTACGCTTTGGTGGAACTGATACAAATTATACCTATTGGTTAAGTGCTCCACCACCCAATCTTTGTAAAACTAGTACTTCTTTTCCAACTCAAATACTTACTAAGGCCAACGTGGATAATCTCTTTACATTTTCTAAAGAGGTCAATTGGTCTGTAATCTTTGGTTTAAATTTGGGTTGCTACAATTCAACAATAAAATCTATGATTGTAAATGAAGCATCCTATTTCAAACAAATAGGTAGTAATTTACTCCTTGCTCTTGAAATTGGTAATGAACCAACGAGCTTTCCTGAGTTAGATTTGAGACTGGATACCTACAACAGTACAATTCACGCACAAGAGTTTGATAATTATGCAAAAGCTATCCACGCAATTTCACCAGACATCCCTCTGACAGGTCCTGCAATTATATCCAATCAAACATGGTTCAAAAATTTCATCACTTTAGAATCAAATGAAATTTCTTTCGCCACGGTACATTTATATCCAGTTTCAAAGACAAAAGACCTAGGTATAGACGTAAACACAATGGTATGTGAACAAAACGAATGTCTAGAATATATTGAAAAAATGCTGAGTAAAGAAAAGGCAGAAGAGACAAATAACACTATTTCAGCATACGCAACAATTGCAAAAGAAAAAAACATTCCTCTACGTTTTGATGAAGTGAATGCAATGAGCAGAGGCGGTATTGTCGGTGTGACCGATACATTTGCGTCAACATTATGGGGAATAGACACATTATTTATGATGATCAATAATAATGTTGCTGGAATAAATTTTTATGGTGGCGGATGTGGTGGATATGCTCCTATTCTTTTTTGCCCCACATTAGGTGGACCGAATCCAAAACTATACAAACCAGGAGCTCTCTATTATAGTATGTTATTTTTTCATGAAGCAACAAAAGGAAATCCCCGCCCTCTCCAAGTCGAATATGATAAAAGCTTAGCAAATCTTGGGGCCTATGCAGTTTTATCTCAGGACAATGTCCTTCGTATCATCCTTGTTAATAGAGACTCTTATAACACTACTATAGCATCACTTGATCCTGGAAATATATATCCACAAGCACGAGCAATCCGTTTGCTTGCACCTTCAATTAATGCCTCAAGGGAAAATATCACTTTTGCTGGAAATTCTGTAAAAGAAGACGGATCGTGGACATTTGGAACAGATGAACCAGTAAACAAAGTCAATTCAAAATATCCAGTCTCACTTCCTCCGGGAAGTGCAACACTTGTAGTTTTTTCATCAACTACCTCAACTCCAATACCCACACAGCTGCCAGGAGATATTGACGACAATGGTAAAGTTGATACTTTAGATTACTATATTTTCATTGCTAACTTTGATAAAAATGGCTCCCCTGGTTTTATTTCATCTGATATTGACAAAAACGGTAAGGTGGATATTTTTGACTATAATGTGTTAGTGGAAAATTTTAACTAATGATAGTATATTTTCGTAGTTATATATTAAATATATGAATAGAAATATCTTCTCTTTTATCAAGAAAAAGAATGTATTAATTTCTTTACTTTCTATTGTTTTTATCCTTATCACTTTAGCTATCGGCGTTTATTATCTAAAGTTTAGACAGAATACTTCACCAATTAAGGCAGCTGGAGTTGATCTTAAACTCACAAGCATAAATAGTATTGTTAAAAAAGATGATGAATTTTATGTTGATGTATATCTTGATACAAAGGGAATGAGTGTCACTGGTTCAGATTTGAGAATTAAATATGATAATAATATATTACAAGCTATAAATATTGAGTCAAAAAATTATTTGCCAGTAGTTTTTATACCAGGTCAAATTGTTCCACCCATTGCTAAGATAGTTTTGGGTAGCGATCCCACAGATCCAAAAAACGGAACTGGTATATTAGCAAGTATTAAGTTTAAAGCAATTGGTCAAGGAATAACCACAGTTATATCTTTTGATGCTAATACTGCAGTTTCTGTTTTAGGACAAACAACAGATGTTTTAAATAAACCAACCACATCTTTAAACATAACTATTGCATCAATAACCACTGCAACACCAACTGCAACTGCGACTATTACTTCAACTGCTACATCAACATCTACGGCCACAGCTATTGCAACAGTAACATCAACTGCTACAGGTAATAATAAAATTGGAGATGTTAATGGAGATAATAGAGTAAATATTATAGATATTGGTATAGTTGTTGATCATTATGGAAGCAATACTTCTGTAAAACCAGAAGCAGATGTAAACAAGGATAATATAATAAATATCATTGATATAGGCATAATTGTAGATAACTATGAGGTATGAGTATAAAAGAATATAAAATTCAAATATTATCAGTATTGGTCATGGCCTTGGCAATGTTTCAGGTTTATCCCAAAAATATAATTAATGTTAGTGTTTATCTTGAGGGAGACAAAGCAAATATGGCAACAGTTGTTGATTTATTTCTGGATTACAATGAAAATAATTTAAATTTAATATCATATTCTTCTGAAGGAATATTAAAAACATGGGATGCAAAGCGTTTTTTGTTAATGCCGAATTCTAATGATTTTAGTAAATCTATTATTAAACTTAAATTTAAAACAAATAATTTTTTTACTTCTGAAAATATAAAAATTGCTACAGAGAGCCAAGTTTATCTTTCAGACATTGGTATTACCAGTCTACCAAGTGATAAAATAAATATTAGGTTAGATTATGAACAATAAAAAAAGAAATATAATATTTAGTATAATTGGTTTTCTAATATTGATAAGTGGAGTTATTGTTGGAACAATTCTCGTTCAACAAAACCAAAATATTAGAGAAAAAGCTGCTCCTGCTACATCTGTTTATATATCACCATCAACCCAAAATAAAAATCCAGGTGATAATTTTATCCTTTCTGTCAAAATGGATACTGGGGAAAATCAAGTAACCGGTGTTGACATTAGACTAAATTATAATCCAGATTTAGTAGAAATTACTTCAATTGAAAAAGGGACAAACATTGGAGCTCTTGATTCACAAATAATTAATACTTTTGATAATGTTACAGGGAAAATATCTTATGCTGTGTATACAGCAAATAAAGAAAATGCAATCACTGGCTCATCTATTGAAATATTAACAATTAATGGAAATGTAAAAGACACTGCTTCCGGCAACGCAACATTTAGTTTTGATCCCACTACTGTTATTTCAGGTATAAGTGAAGGTCAAAATGTTATTATCAATTCCTCCTCTGGAAGTATAATAATTTCATCAAATGAAAGTACTACTATCCCAACTGCAACAACTACAAATACAGCCAATGCGACACCAACCGCTGTTACAACCACTACTTCAACTGTTACATCCGGATCTACCACTACGGCTACAAGTACTGCTACATCAACTGCTACAGCTACAGCAACAAGTACAGCCTCAGGACAACCAAACTCTTGTAATGGAACTTGTGGATCAAATAGTAATTGTAGTTCTGGACTATTTTGCTATTCAGGTTATTGTAGAAATTCTTCTTGTCCTACAGATACAGATTGTGTGTGTAATGGAACAGCTACACCAACAAGTACATCTACTTCTATTGCACAAGGACCAACATCAACATCAGAGCCACAACTCCCAGAAGCAGGAACATCATGGCCAACAATTCTTGGTACTGGATTTGGAATATTTATTATTCTAGGTGCACTTCTATTGGCACTTTAGTATTCTCCCAAAGATTGCTACTAAGTTTGATTCAAAACTATTTTATTTTTTTCTACTTTGTAAAAAGTTACTGACTTAAAAACTACTATAAAGTATATTATTTCTGTGTTATAAATTTTTGTGGACTCACCGAGAATCGAACTCGGATTTCAGCAATGCGAATGCTGTGTTCTACCATTAAACTACGAGCCCAATAATAGTTATTATTTACCTTATTTTAATACACTTAATGGACTTAATTTAACTCCATTCTTGGCTACCTCAAAGTGAAGATGTGTACCTGTTGAACGACCCGTTGAACCCATTTTACCTACTGCAGAGCCTCTTCCAACAGTTTGACCTACAGTTACATAAATTTGTTGGAAATGGGCATACAAAGTTGAATAACCATTACCATGATCAATTCTGACATGACACCCATATCCCCAATTCAAACATCCTGCATAGGTTACAACTCCAGAATCAGCTGCTAAAACATTAGGAGCTGCCCTATTAGCTATATCTAAACCTGGATGATACCAAGAAAAGTTCTGAGATATGGTTCCATTAGCAGGCCAAACAAAATTTCCTGATGCGACAACAGAACCTGCATCAGGCGTAATTTGTCTTATACGAGGTAAGGCTACTGTTTCGGCAGGTTTGACTCCATCAGGAACAATAACTATTTGACCAATTGCAAGTTCAAATGTTTCATCGTTGCTAAAAGTATTAAATGGAAAATCTACAACTGCCTGTGCACTAGAATCATACTTTTTAGCAATTGAATAAACTGTATCCCCTTTAGCTACCTTATGAGCAATACCAATAACAGGAAGGATTTCCAAGGTTTGTCCTACTTTAATTTTGTCTTTTGTAATATTATTCTGCCAACGAATGGTTTCAGTATCCACACTAAATTTTTTGGCAATTGAAGCAACAGTATCCCCTTCTTCTACTTTATAAAGTTTAATTCCATCTCTTACCTTTTCTGAAACTATGGTTTCAATTCCACTTGATTCAGTGGTTGCAGAAAGAACTGATGGATTTGAATCTATTTCCCAAGGATTAACAGATCTACCTGGAAACTCCTGTGCTATAACTGGAGCAATCATCATACCAACACCAGCTAAGCCTGCCATTCCAGTATGCATAAGCTTTCTTGCAAGTTTTCCTCTTTGTTTATATAAAGCAGTAACAAAAACACCTTTCCCTTCTTCAAATCTTAATAACGAAAGATGAAGTTTTTTTGTTATAAAAAATCCTAGTTCTTTAAAGAATAATTTTAACTCATCTGTAAAGAGAATTATTTCTTCCATAGATAAGTTACAAGTTTAACGCGTGAAGTGAAATCGGTCAAATAGACTAATTATTTTTTGTCAAAAACTTTTCAAGACTAATTAATTTTACTTCCAAATTTTTCTTTTTAAAAACACTATCTATCCCATCAGTTACAACAACTCTATCCATTATTTTCTTGCCCCCAATTTCCTTAAATAATAAACCAGAAAGAGAATTTTCCACCGCGCTTTGTAAATTGTTATACTTTGATTCCACTAGTAAGATTTCGTCTTTTTTTAATTTAACCACAAAGTCAATTTCGTTTCCTCTCGTATCACTTAAATAAAATATATTATCTATTCCATATATTTTGACAAGTTGCAAAAATACAGCATTTTCAACCAATGAACCTTTATTGCTAAAGCCGGCAAAACTATTTCTTATACCCAAATCATTAAAATAATATTTTTTAGGTGAATATAGCCTCTTATTTAAACTGTCAGAATATTGATAGATTAGATCTACAAGTTTTACTTCTCTTAAATATTGAATATAATTTTCTACTGTTTTATTATCTAATTTTAAAACGCTGGAAATTTTATTAGATGATCCTTTAAATCCTATTTGCTTAGCTAATATTTGACAAATATCAAATAGATATTGATTATTTTTAATTTTATGTATCTTAACAATATCTTTTTCAATAATGTCTCTTACTAATTCATTTAAATAATTGGGTTCTTTTTCTAAAACAAATTCAGGATATCCTCCATAAAATAGATAATCATTAATTAAATTATTACTTTTAAAAAACTTAGTAAATTCATTATAAGCCAAAGGTGTAATCAACAAACTAGTGCTTCTACCTGTCAAAAAAGCCTTATTATCTTCAATTAACTTACTTGAAGATCCTGAGCATACTATTTTAAAATTATTATTGGGTATATCGTATATAGATTTTAAATCTTTGGCCCATTTTGGTGAATAATGTACTTCATCTAAAAAAACGTATTGAAATTTGGATTCACTTATATATTCATACCAATTCAAATTTTCAAGATTTGAATTGTCCAAACTTAAAAAAAGTATTTTTTTAGCATTAACACCACTGTTTATTAATTTATAAATAAATTGTAATAAAATCCTAGTTTTACCAACCCTTCTTGAGCCCAAAATAAATAAAATTTGTTGTCTCTTAGATATTATTATATTTATATTTGATAAATATTTAGTTCTCTCAACACCCAATTCCACTTTTTTACCATACCACCATGGATTTAGTAACTCTATCGTTTTCTTTTGTGACTCGGTTAATTCCATACCTTAGGAACTAACAATAATACAATTCCTAAGGTATGTCAATAGGTTAGTATTAGCAATAAATAAAAATCAAACAGTTTTTAAGGAGTCTAAAAATGCATCATTATCTTTAGTTTTGATAAGCTTACCAAGAAGTGTTTCTGTTCTTTCGTCTTCATTTATCATATCAATCATGCGTCTTAAAGTATTAACTTTTGTAAGTTTTTCTTTTCCAAATAGAAGTTCGTCTTGTCTTGTTCCAGATTTCCCTATATCAATTGCAGGATAAATTCTTTTCTCAGCAAGTTTTCGAGTAAGGTGTAGCTCCATGTTGCCAGTTCCTTTAAATTCTTCATAGATTAAGTCATCCATTCTAGATCCGGTTTCAACTAAACATGTTCCAATAATGGTTAAGGATCCTTTACCTTCAATTTTTCTAGCGGCTCCAAAAAACTTTTTAGCAGGGAAAAGTGCAACAGGATCAAAACCACCAGTTAAGGTTCTACCTGATGTTGGAAGAGCAAGGTTATATGCTCTTGCCATTCTAGTAATTGAATCAAGAAGTATTACAACATCACGACCGTTTTCAACAAGCCTTTTGGCTCTTTCTAGAGCTAATTCTCCCACTCTTGTTTGATCGCCTGGTGATTCATCAAAATTAGATGCAGCAACTTCTCCTTTGCCATCAGTGACCTTCTGCATATGTCTTAAAATATCAGTTACTTCTTCAGGTCTTTCTCCTATTAAAACAGCCATCAAGTGGACTCTATCATGATAATTTTTAGCAACTCCCTCAATCATATCTTTAACTAACCAAGTCTTTCCAGCTTTGGGAGGTGAAACTAACAAGGCTCTTTGGCCAAATCCAACAGGAGAAACCAAATCAATCATTCTTGTAGTTAAAATATCCTCAGTGGTTGAAAGGTTTATTTGTTCATCAGGATAAATTACCATCAGTTCATCAAAATTGTTTCTTTTTTCTGCCATAAATTTCTCTATATCTTCTCCATTTATCTTTTCAACTTTTAAAAGTCCCCAATATCTTTCATTTTCTTTAGGCCTTCTTGCTTGTCCTCCAACCAAATCACCCACTCTAAAGTTAAATCTTCTAATTTGTGAGCTTGAAATATAAATATCATCAGTACTAGGACCAAAGTTTTTAGGACGTAATAGTCCTGATCCTTCATGGGCAATATCGAGTACCCCTTCAACATATTCTGTTGGAAGGTTAGCATCAGGAATCTGCCTTTCAGCAAAATATCCGCTTGTTATTGGTTTTACTTCTTCAGTTGGTTTCCCAACCAAATCAGATGTGGTTACTGGTTTATCGTCTGACATGAATTAAACTTTCTATAAATACTTACCCTAGAGGCAAACTTTACTTACTCCCTCAATTTTACTATTAAGTAAACTATTGTCAATAGTAAAACCAAAATGCCTCCCCACTCAAGAAACTGTGGCCAAAAGAAAATTATTATTTCACCGGATTTAATTTGATTAATACTATTATTATTTATGACAAATCCATTTGCCCAAGAGTTTACTTTTACATGTTCTAGCCTTGGATAGCTTATCCAACCTTTTTCAAAACTTTGATTTAAAACTAATAATCCTTCCCCTTTAACCTGTACTTTATAAATAGAAGTTCCATATTTTATTACATCTTTAATTTCTAAATTACCTGTTTTTAATAAATCTACCTTAGGATCAATATATAAATTACTTATCAAATTAATGTCAAATGGAACTATTTCAATCAAGTTAACCTCATTTTCAGAAGATATTCTTCCAAAAGATCTAGTTTCAACGTTTAAGGTATATCCACCTTCTTTAGAATCTTTAGAGTAAATTACAAAATACTCGTCAAACTTACCAGTTGGCATTAGTTCCTCAAGCTCTACTCTTTGGGTTTCCCAATTGTAAAGATAAATTTTTAAAGATCTTCCATCTAAATTATTCCCCTTAACTCTTAATATATAAGCTTTGTCATATGTTAAGTCAGTGTAAGAAAAATAATCACAAGAAACTCCTCCATCCATAGCTTTATAACTTCTACCAATTTCTAATTGTTGTCTTTGAACTTCTCCTTTTTTCATCAAGTCACAATTAAAAGTTTCATTAAACCCTCTATCACTTGCAAAAGTTTCTGAAGTTTTACCATCTATTGGTAGTTGAACTTCTGAATTTGTGGATTTATTAGTTATTAATAACTCATTATTAATAATTTTTATATTTACTAATCCCCTTTTATCAAAATTAACAAATGGATACCCAATTCCATCTTCACTTTGTACATAATCTCTATATTTAGAATAAATAGGATCAACTAAAGAATAATTTAAATCAGCATTTACCAAAGAATAATTATTAACTGCGCTAACAAAATTATTTGAAGCTATATTAGTATCGTAAATAGTTAAAAATCCAAACCTAGCAACTTCATTAATTTTTAAATTTGATAATGTATTTTTTATATCAGTTAATCTTAAAAGGTCTTTATCACCCCCTGCATCTATTATTGATTCATCTAAAACCAAATATTTGACCTGGTATTTTTCTAAAACTTTCTTGAAAGTTTCATTATCATTATTATAAAGAGCGTTTGATGCTTGTAAATAAAAGGTTTCATTAAAAGAACTCCATCTATCAAATTCCCTTTCAAGTATCGGCTGTTTAATCCCAAACCAATCAAAGCCCGCCCCCTGATAACCCCAATCATTGTATTGCCATCCCCAATATGTGTTAAGAGGAAGCCTCGCGACCCTAGCTGAATAATCTTGTTTGTCGAACCAATTAAACATTTCGGAATACTCATTTGGAATTTTAACTAGCATTGATTTATTTATTAGATTTCCTTGAAGTTGAGGAAATTGAAAATAAATTAGAAAAAGGATAATTATTAAAAAATAAATAAAACTAAGCTTAATTTTTCCCAAAATTGAAAAGATAAGTTGAGATGCAAAAGAAAACCAGATAGATAAAATCATTATTAAAATAATTGAAAATTTAGTAAACGGAAACCTTAAACCTTCTCTAAATAGGTTAATATTATTCTTAAAATAATCAAAAATCGTTTCAAATGGTGGATTTGAATTAATCCAAAAAAAGATAGAGATTAAAAATACTGGAAACAAAAGGGCTGAATACTTTGATTTTCTAAATATTGAGACTAAAAATCCAAATATACTAATCCCAAACAAAATGAAGCCAATTTGAATAACAAAAGGTTTATTTAAATGATTTTTCCAAACACCTAGCAAATCAACAAATTGATTATTTGAGAAATTATAATCTTGCCAATTAAAAAGAAAGTTTTTTGAAAGAGCCAAATCTTTAAAAGTTCCAAAGACTTCGCTTTGAAGTGCAGCTTCTCCAGTGAAAGTGCTATGAATTTTAGAATTACTTACCTCCTGGGAATGATTTTTTATAAAATATAAATTAGGCAGTAACCAAAACAAATTAATTAGTATTGTTATTGCCATTAAAACAAAACTTTTCTTGCAATTTAATAGAAATGTATACAATCCCAAACACAATAAATAAACATAAAATAAAGTGGCTGTATGAGCCATCGAAGAAGCAAAAAACGTAATTATTCCAAACCAAAATAACAAATTATTATTGCTTTTATTAATATATTTACTAGCCAGAAGAAATAACCACGGAACCAACGCATAATGTACTGCAAACATTTCAAGTGGAACATAAAATTGCTGAACCGTGGTTAGATTAAAAAGGTAAAAAAGAGAAGCCAAAAACGCTGAAGCCTGTACATATTTTTGTAATCTTAAAGAAAGTAGGTGTTTAGTAAAAAAATAAATACCTAAAACTCCTGTAGTTAAACTTAAAAAGAAAAATGTATACCTAACTAAATTTTGAGGCAAAAGTAAATTCAATAAACCTACAACAAACAACCTAGATATTTCAGCAGGATGTGCCTGTGAAGCTACTGCTCCCAACCCTTGATGCTCCATCCACACACCGTTTAGAGATCTTCTCAAATAAAGCCAAAAATTAAATTCAGGATGAAGTGTGTCCCAACCAGATAAAATTGTATTTGGGACATAGTTTTTCCAAGCCAAAAAAACACATATCATAATAATCAATATTGGATAAATCCAATTTTTTATTATTTTCATAATTGTTATTATATCAGTACTAAACTGATAGTATTGTTTTTTTAATTAACCACAAAGGGCGACGCACGTGCGTCGCCCCAACTGAAACAAAAATTACTTAAACTATTTAAAAGTTACTATAAAGTTTATTCCAATTCTTTTTAGTTGATTTCAAAGCTTCATTAAGATCAGTGGATCTTAATTGTTCATGTCTTAATATCTGTGTTGCTCCTGTATTAATATCAATAGCAACCACTGTTAACTTGGAAGCTCCTTCTGCTCCACAATTTGTTCCAGTGATATGACTTGTAACTGCTTCTTGCAAAAACTGTCCTTCGGAAATAAAAGCTAAATTACTTTTTAAAGCACTTGGATACATTCTAACTTGTAAATGTCCAGGCTTATAATTAGTTATTTTTGCAGTTCTATTCAAATCAGAATCTTGTTTTCCATCTGTATAAATTCCTCTGGCCACAAAGAAATAATTATGTGCAGGTTTGTATGGCATATCCACTGCAATATCTCCTATTTCAACTTTCATTTGTCCTCCTGTAAAAAAGACAAATCCTCCTTCAGGAACATTTTGGTGAGCTTCTCCTGGCCATCTTATAATCTCTTGTGTGACAGGACTGAAAGGTTGAATTGTACCGCCAGATTCATACATTGCCTCCCAACCTTTATTGTTTACACCATATGGATTTTTAGTCCCAGTGTAACCAAAATCAGGACCAACATGTAAAGCACCTGGTTCTGCATAAATATGAGGTGCGACTCCGGTTTCATTTCTAAATACACCTTTAGCTACATCAACAACGTTAGAGTCAACCACTTCAGGTATACCTGATAATTTAATTCCATCGATATCTTTATTGGATACTTCAACCTTAGGTTCTTCACCTCTTGCTGAAACACCTTCAATTTTCACAAATGCTCCTAAGATACTAGCACCTGTTAAGGCCACTGCACCCTTAAGGAAATCTCGTCTATTTAATTCTTTACTCATTATTTTCACCTCCTCCAGCTTCAATAAATCTTATTTTTTTTCTCAATAACTTTCTATATGAATAAATTCCAAATCCCGAAAGAGAAAGAAAAATTGAAGATAAAACTAATGGATTAATATCAGCAAGTCCTGTATTAACAGGCTCATGTTTTGCACCACAAACTATTCCAACACCACCACCATATTGAGTAACTTGGACACAAGTCTGTGCATCTTCGGCCCTAGAAGGTACTGCCGAAACAGTTAATAACACAAGACATATAAAGAATATAATAACACTACGTACTATAAGTCTATTCATGTATATGGGCGTATTGTACCTATAACATTACGATTTGTCAATGTTATGGGTTACGACGTAACTCTCAAGGTTCCTTATGGGTTAGATTTTGAGAAGTCTGGCATATTTGAAGATTCTTAGTTTTGAATTTAAAGTTTCACAAGTATAAAGAATTAAATTTGCAGTGTAGTCTGTGATCTCTTCTCCTCTACTCTCCCCATAAACTTCATATGTATATTTTCTTTGTTTATACGTAATTTCTATTAAATCACCAACTTTTAACTTTGGTAAATTGTAAAAAGAATTTTTACGTCTATAAAGATTACTCCAAGCTAAATACCCAAATCTATGTGCTGCTAGTATCATAGGTCTACTTCTATCCATTGGTGTCCCAAAATCAGGAACTCTCCATACACTTAGTTTTAATGCATCTTCAAAAGATTCATATGTTGCTTCGTTAATTTTTGTATCAACTCTAATTGAAGGAATTTTTAAAGTTGTATCGCGAGAAAGTCTTGCATCAAAGGCAGGCTGCCAATCTAGCACATTATTAGAAGGTTTTGAAACTTCTTTTTTTGCTCCTGTCACTGTTTTTAAAATTGCAGCTGAGAAATCATCTACTCTAGCCCCTAAAGAGTACCAAATCGATGGAGCAAATGATAAAACAAAAAAAAGACCACCTAGTAAGGCAAATGTTTTTGAAAGCTTTAAAACAAATTTTTGTTTCCTTTGAAGTTTTCTTAAACTTTTAACAAAATCAGGACTAATAAAATTAATTGAAGACATGTTACTTAATAATTTACCATAGATGAAGTCTTTAACCTTAAAAAAAGGTCTTATTATTCTTAGGAAAGGGTAGTAAGCCTGCCCTACTCACCACCCTTCCCCAAGTTCAACAAGACCAAAAGACTATTGACAACCCCAAAATTTAGACCTAGTCTAATTACGATTTGTCTTACAAGATTAAAGGTTTTCCTGTCCTTAAGACAAATTTTATCTTAAAGAGCATCTCTACTCGTGGCGAGTTTTTTCCGACTATGTCGGGAAGGTAACCCAGCGGTAACGATGCTCTTTATCATTTATTCTTGTTAATGATCTAACTCCCTAAAACTTACCGACAGTATAGTATGTTTATTTGTCATTTGTCAAACCCCATAATATATTAACGACAAAAATATATCATCCCTATAGTGTAGTATATGCATAATTACCCCAATAATACGGAATAAAAACCTTCATAAAATATATTGTGGATAACTTGTTTATAACGTCTTAGAAACTTATTTGAGATAGTTTTTAATTAATTGAGGTAAAACTTTGTAATCTTTAGAGGTAACGATATCACTAAATCCTAATCTTCTACTATCCTTTATTCTTTTCTCCTGAAAAGAAACTCCCCTAATTTCTCCCAAGAGCCCTACCTCTCCAACTGCCAAAAAATTTTTAGGAAGTGGTTTATCAAAAAATGAACTGGCAATTGATAAACAAATTGCAAGATCAACTGATGGATCTTGTGCTTTTATGCCACCAGCAACATTAACAAAAACATCGGAGTCATAAAGTGGAATTCCCGCTCTTCTAAAAAGTACAGCTAGAAGCATCTCTAATCTTCTTGAATCAATTCCCTGTGCAACTCTTCTTGGAAATGCCATTTTTGTGGGCACAACCAATGATTGAATTTCAACCAAAAGTGATCTCGTACCTTCCATTAGGATTGAGACAACAGATCCGGCAACAGCAGTCTTTCCTCTTTCTAAAAATAACTTTTCTGGATCATTCATAGAGATTAGCCCTTTATCCTCCATTGAAAATATACCTACCTCATCTGTTGCACCAAAACGATTTTTTACAGATCGAAGTAACCTTAAATTTGATGTTTTTTCTCCCTCAAACCACAAAACAGTATCAACGATGTGAGCTAAAACCGCAGGACCAGCAACAGTTCCCTCCTTGGTCACATGACCTACTAAAATCAAGGGAATATCATTTGCTTTGGCATACTTTAAAAGTCTATATGAACACTCCTTAACTTGACCCACAGACCCTGCAAGGCCTGTTAAATCAGATGTTGACATGGTTTGAATAGAATCAACAATGATTACTGTGGGTTTATTGATACTTAAACTATCTAAAGTATCAATAATACTGTCAACATCAGTTTCTTCTAAAAATTTTATATTTTTATTGTCAATTCCCAACCTCTTTGCTCTAATTGCAACTTGGTTTGCAGATTCTTCACCAGATACATAAAGACAATTTGAAAGTTTATCTGCAAGTTGTAATAAAATTGTACTTTTTCCAATCCCAGGCTCCCCTGCAATTAATACAACTTGACCTGTTACAAGTCCTCCTCCTAATGATCTATCGAGTTCTGGTATTTTTGTTGAAATTCTTTTTATTGCTGAAGATTTAATTGTTGAAAGATTAATTGGTTTTGAAGGCAGTTTTCCATCTTTTTGTCTTTGATTATTACCCTTTGTTGAAGCTACTATAGTTTCAACAAGAGACCCCCAATTATTACAATTTGGACATTTCCCAGCCCAGCCTACCTGAGAATAGCCACATTGCTGACAAATAAATTGAGATCTAACCTTTGACATTTAAAACGATTATACACGAAGTTTATTTAGAACAAACAAGCTTTGTTTATTTATACCCCACTGGAATTTCTGTGAGAACTAAACCTAATGAAATTTTTCTGGATTTCGTATCTATTTCTTCAATATAACAGTTAACCGAGTCTCCCACACTAAATCTTTTCCCTGGTGGAATCTTAGTAATATGAACCAAGCCTTCAATTCCAGATTCTAATTCTACAAAATTACCAAAATCAGTAATTTTTGTAACTTTTCCTTTAATTCTGTCTTCTGCTTTGTATTTTTCTCCTGCAGTAATCCAAGGATCCTTCTCCGCATGCTTAGCTGATAGGGCTAACTTTCCATCTTTAGTACCAATAATTTTTACTTTAACTTTATCTCCTACTTTAAAAAGACTTGAAGGATGAGCAACTTTGCCCCAAGAAAGTTCTGAAATATGAACCAGGCCTTCAATTTCGGAATTTTCTACAGTAATTTTTACAAAACAACCAAAATTAGCAATTGTCGTAACCACTCCTTCAAAAATCTCTCCTTCTTTAACCTTTTCAAGAGCTTTTTTAGCAATTGCAATGTCCTTTGCGTCAGTTACTTCGCGTTCTGACAAAACTAATTTATTTTTAAGCCTATCAACTTCAATGACTCTTGCCTTAAAGTACTTACCAACTAAGTTTGATGTATCTTTAGAAAGTTCTTTTGAAATTTGAGACATTGGGACAAAACCAGAAATTCCATTTACATCAACCGAAACACCAGATCCTGTTACACCTTTAGCGTATACCGCCACATCGGTTTTATTTTTGTATGCATCCTCTACTCCTTGCCATGAGGCAGCAGAAACAGCATCACGAAGCGAAAGTAGTGTTGAACCATCTCTCATTTCAGGAACTAATACAACTGCTGTTACTTCATCTCCTACTTTAAGTTTACTGATATATTCACGGGCTTCAGCAAAAGCTTTTTCCATAACAACACCTTCAGCTTTGCCAGAAATATCTAAAATTAATGATTTTGAAAGTTTTTGAATTACTTTTCCTTTAATTCTTTGACCCATTGAAAGATTTTTAATAGAAGTCTTGCTTTTGGCCAATAAATCAGCCATCGTTACACTTGAAGTTTTAGATGTATTTGTTGTTTTCACTAATCATACCTGCCTTTCTTTTTATTATACTCATAAACAATAAGTTTTTTATTCTTATTTCAGAGTACTCAGTCTTGGCGACGACTTATTTTCGCGACCAGTTGCCCGGTAACTATCGTCAGCGCTACGGCGTTTAACTTCTGAGTTCGGAATGGAATCAGGTGGTTCCACCGCGCTCAAGTCACCAAGACTCAATACTCTGACAACTGAAGGATAATACTAAATATAAAAAATAACTTTGTTAATCTAAACACTTCCACGATATGAAGTGTTGTAAGGTCTTCTTCGACCAATCCGTACAAGTAGGCTTAACCCCTTACGGGACTTCCACCTCCTGCCGGTTATACCAGGTATTCTGCCTGGGGTCTTCAAGTTTTTAAACTAACGAGTTCTAATCTTTGGGTAGGCTTCCCGCTTAGATGCTTTCAGCGGTTATCCCTTAGGAATATAGCTACCCGGCGCTGCGTCTGATGACACAACCGGCACACCAGGGATTCCTTCATCCAGGTCCTCTCGTCAATCGATCTCAAATTACTTTGAGGATTAGACTATACCTTCATCCTTTTAATAGTTAAAAGGAGCTAGCGTTATTATGGTGCTTGCACCACAAGCTTGCTTACTGCGAAGCAGCAAGTTTACTTATGGCGTTTATGCCATCTCTTCTTTGAGCTTAAAATCTCATTGAATCAGTCGTTACGGGGGTATATCTTCTTTGACAAAAACTCACGAACAGCTTCATTTGTATGTTTTTTCTTTGTGGTAGCATAATTAATTTTAGATAATTGGTCAGAAATCTCTGATATTTCTAAAATAGCATTTGATTTAACTTTAAGTATCGAAAGAGCTTTCAAAACTAATTTGACATGCTCTTTTTTGAATTGAACATATGGTGAAAGCATTTTAAGTACTCTCTCACATGATTCAAACCCTTCAACTTTAAGTTCATCCATTCCATCATTTCTGGAATAAATATAACCAATGCCTAACTGCTTCCTAATCCATTTTAATCCTTCGCCATGCTCAGATTTCTGAGCAAAAGAAACGATAATTCTAATGCGATATCCTAAACTGGAATTTTTTCTAGGTTGTAGTTGTATTCTTACACTTCCATCACCATCGAAAAAACCTGCTATGTAGGCTGATGTAGTTTTGTTCATAAAAGAAACCTTCCCTCGGTATTGTCCTGTACTTAGATAGGACCATCTATATAGATGATACAGGGTTTCACCGATTTTAGCTAGTGTGACCAAACATATTGCTATGCTTGGCAGCAAATTTCTACTGTGGACAACTCCCATCAAAACTCGAACGATCCCACTGGATAGAGTCCGACATAATTGTTTTAAATTTTAAAAACCGAACAAAATGTTTTTAAAAACCTTAAGTCGCCTTAAGGATCCGACTATATCTTACCCTTCGACTTCTTTTTAGTCGCTCAGGGTTTTGGCGTGTAGTCTGTGAGGGTTTCAGCCTCATCGGCTGATCTTCCCTGCTGATTGACTCCACCAATAGATTATTACTATTTCTAGTACTATTGGATACTCAAGTTATTCCAGCATATAGCCAAATTTATTCCTAACGGGGTGTTAGGACTTATAACTTTCTAACAGAATGTTACCTACTCTCTTCAAACCAAAAAATTGGTTATGGTTTTTGAAACGTTTTACAAGTAGACAGCTTAGATTGTCACCACAATATGTAAATGTGGTCAACTGTCTCACGCATGTTATTCAACTATTACTAGTTGCACGGACTATATCTTCATCCTACTCCTGAAATTTAGGTCACTTGACCATACTTCTAGGCTTTTTGTGTAGGCGTCGACGTATTACACCAATTAATTTGATGTCTCTTCTTTCGAATCAGTCTCTACGGGATTCAAAAGATTATGTGAAATTAAAAATTCTCTAACTTTTAAAGAAGTATTAGTTCTTTTCTTAGAGTAATTAAGTTCTAGAAATTTATCTACTAGAAGTGATAATTTATAAAGATTATCTACATCCATTTTTCTGCCAGATCCTGGCATCTTAGATATTACTTCTAAAGTTAATTTAGCTTGTCTTTCTTTAAGCCTTATAAAAGGAAGTAGCATTGTAAGGACTGACTTGACAGGTTCTGAACCTACAATTGTATATTCAGACATTCCATCATTTCTGTCTCTAACATAGCCAAACTCAAACTTACTTTTAAGCCAAACAAGAAAATCTCTATATTGCGTCTTTTGATAAAAAACAATGCTTGCTCTAATTTGATATCCAAGCACATAATCGTGCCTGTATACCAATTGGAGCATTATGCATCCATCTCCATCAAGAAAACCTGCAATATATGCTAATTCTTCTTTCTTCAACATAATTCTTTTGACTTACCCTCGGTATTACCCAGAAAATTAAATAATTTCCTTGGGGTTTCACCGATTTTAGTCGATATTTAATATTACACTATTACTAGTGTAGAACGCAATGTTGTTTACGTTCTGAACCCAGCTCGCGTATGATTTTAATGGGCGAACAGACCAACCCTTAGGACCTTCTTCAGCCCTAGGATATCATGAGCCGACATCGAGGTAGCGAACCGCGCCGTCGATATGGACTCTCGGGCGCGACTACTCTGTTATCCCCGGGGTAGCTTTTATCAGTTAAGCCCCGTCCCTCCCATGAAGGATCGGGGGATCACTAAGACCTACTTTCGTACCTGCTCCACCCTTCGGTGTTGCAGTCAAGCTAGCTTATCTCTTTGCAGTTTAATTACGGTTTCCATCCGTAACAAGCTAACCTTTGTGCCCCTGCGTTACTCTTTGGCAGGGTACCGCCCCAGTAAAACTGCCCATCTAGCACTTTTCCCTTCGCCGTCTTCAGGCGAATTAAGTAAGCCCAACAATCTCCAACGAGAGGTATTACACTGTTGTCGTAAAACTCCCTCCTATACTAGACAATCAAAAATTGTTAAGGCAATGCCAAACTACAGTAAAGCTCCACGGGGTCTTTTTGTCCAAGTGGGATTAGGCCGCGTCTTCACAGCCAACGCAATTTCGCCGAGTGAAACCTCAAGACAGTTGCTAACTCGTGACGCCATTCGTGCGGGCCAGAACTTACCTGGCAAGGAACTTCGCTCGAAATCTTCGTTCCAATAAATAAATATTAGAATTATAAACATTGTTTTAATATGTAAGTTATCAATGTTTCTGCATGTCTCCATGCAGTTGGGACTATATCTTACGCATCTATAAAAATAGAATTGTTCTAGCGTATAGTCTCTGGGGATTCTTAAATCTTTCTTTTACCTGCAATTGATAGTATTTTATCAAAACCTTCTTTTTGTAGATGTTTCTTATTTATCATAAGTAATACTACTTCTTTAAAGATATTAAGGTCCTTTATCTTTGCAGATCTCAGGTTGTTTGATTCAAAAAATGGGATAATTTTATCTTTCAGATCATGAATATTTCTAACGCAATAACGGTACAAATTTTCGTTATGGTTGTCGTAACGGTGATTTACAAATATATTTCCACATCCAAAAAATTTTTTAATTTCTTGAAGAGTTGATATACTTCTCTCACTTTGTGTTACAACAAATTCCGGAAAAATTTGCCATCCATTTTTCGTAGTTTTATTCTTAAAAACTGATACTGAAAAACATCCTTCTCCATCTACAAATCCAACAATCCATCCGATTGTTTTAAGCCTTTCCTGCTGATTTTCTCTACCTAAATCATTTTTACTTGCCATAATCTAAGGATAGATTTTACCATAGTAGACTTAGTTTAACGAGATGTTCCAGCATATAGCTAGATTTTACTAAGGCAGCTATTAAGTTACCTTAGAACAGTTTATGATGTTACTTGCTACGATTTTCATAAATTTACGTAGACTCATAATCGCTTATGAGATCGGACTATATCATTACTAAATTGTTAGCACAAATTTAGCAGTTGACGTATAGTCTCTGAGGATATTCTAAATAAATTTAGAATCTTTCCTGCTGATTGACTCCACTGAACAGATTTTTACCTTTCGGTACTGTCAGATACTTGAGTGTTTCCAGCATATGGTCAACTTTTCGTCTTCCTTAGACGGTAGGAGTTAAAACCTACTAACTACAACTGTGTCTATAGTTACTGCTGTCGTTTCACCGGAGCTTTAGGTCAAAGCAGTACGAATAAATTCGTACCACTCCTCTCTTTAACTTACCGGCACTGGACAGGCGTCGGCCTGTATACTTCGTCTTTCGACTTCGCACAGACCTGTGTTTTTGATAAACAGTCGGTCAGCAAACTTTTGGTGGCCCCTAACTAAAAGTTAGGGAACCCATCTCCCGAAGTTACGGGTAGTTTTTTTGCCGAGTTCCTTGAGGATTCTTCTCTCGATCGCCTTAGTATTCTCTACCAACCCACCTGTGTCGGATTGCGGTACGGCTTCTTATAAGTCTCATTGCGAGTGTTTTCTTGCAAACTGAAATATTTGTAATTTCTCACCTCACGGCGAAATTTACATTACTGCTCAATTAAACATTCTGATAGATTTTCTATTCAGAACTATTTCACAGTTTAAACCCTCATCACATGAAGGCTACAGTATTCCTGTTTGGGAACCCCCAATTAATAACGACTTACAAAAAATAGTAGAATTTTAACTACTTGTCCTTCGGCTACGCCAGTTAAACTGACCTCACCTTAGGAACCGATTAACCCGTCGAGGACGAACCTTGCGACGGAAACCTTGGGTATTCGGCGGACGGGATTTTCACCCGTCTAGTGCGCTACTCATGCCTGCATTCTCACTCCCATACACTCCAACAAATCTTACAATTTGCCTTCACTGCATATGGGACGCTCCCCTACCACGCCCTACTAAAAGTAGGACATCTCTAGCTTCGGCACTACATTTGATCCTCGATAAATCTTAGGCGCTTCTTCTCAGTCGACCAGTGAGCTGTTACGCTATCTTTAAAGGGTGGCTGCTTCTGAGCCAACCTCCTGGCTGTCTGAGAGAAAAAACTTCCTTTTAAACTTAATGTAGATTTAGAGGCCTTAGCTGAAAATCTGGGATGTTTCCCTTTAGCCATATCAGCTTAGCCCGATATGACTGTCTACCATGCTTTATTTTATCAGTATTCTGAGTTTGGTTGAGTTAACTCGGTTACCCTTGCTAACCCATCCAGTAGCTTTACCCCTGATAATCTTTTTGCATGGCGCGGTCCCTATAGACCTTTCGGGGAGAACCAGCTATCTCCGAGTTCGGTTGGTATTTTGCCACTAACCACAAGTCATCCCATATCATTACAACGATAACGGGTTCGGGCCTCCTCTTAAATTTCTTTAAGACTCACCCTGCTCAAGGTTAGATCACTCGGTTTCGGGTCTCCCGGTTACTGTGTTTATACGCGCTATTAACACTTGCTTTCGCTATGCCTAAACGGTAAAACCGTTTTAAACACACAGTAAGCGAGAACTCGCAGGCTCATTCTTCAATAGGCACGACATCACACCTCTTGCGAAGTGCTCTGTCGGTTTGTCCGCAGATAGTTTCAGTTTCTATTTCATTGGGTGTCTCACCCTTCTTTTCACCTTTCCCTCACGGTACTAGTTCACTATCGGTTCGTATCTTTATTTAGCCTTGGAGGATGGTTCCCCCGGATTCACACAAGATGTGTATCTCATGTTACTTGGGAATTCCCTAGGGTAAAATTTAATTTCGTTTACGAGACTTTCACTCTCTATGGTCAACCATTCCAGATTGTTCTACTATTAAATTCTAATCCCACATTGGGCTCCCACAACCCCTCACTCATGTAAACATGAACAAGGTTTAGGCTCTTGCGCTTTCGCTCGCCGCTACTGACGCAATCTCTTTGATTTCTTTTCCTCATCTTACTTAGATGTTTCAGTTCAGATGGTTCCCTCATTGTAAGTTATTCATCCAATAAATTGGATAATTTGGCTTACAAGTTTCCTGATATAAATCAGGAAGGATTGCTCCATTCGGACACCGACGGATCAAAACTTCGTAGCAGTTCCCCGTCGACTATCGTGGCTATGTACGTCCTTCTTCGGAAGATACGACCAAGGCATCCACTATCTGCGTTAATGTAAAAACCTTACAACACCACAATCGTGGTGTATAAATTAACGGCCTTATTTTCTAATCTTTGCAAAACCGGACAAATGGTCTTGCAAAACTTTTCTTATCCTTCAGTTGTCAAAGTACATCATTTTAACAATTAGGATGTAAAGATAAAAAAGTATTTTAGTTACTTTTCTACTTTCAAATCCCAATTGGTGGACCGTGGGAGATTCGAACTCCCGACCTCTTCATTGCAAATGAAGCGCTCTACCAACTGAGCCAACGGCCCAGATTGATTCTTGCACTTTATTTTGCTGGGCAAAACTTTAATATGTCAAAAAAAACCGACTATTTTTAAAAGTCGGTTAACTAAAAGTAAAAACTATTATTATCTACCCCACGCAAAAATGCGCTTTGGTTTTGTAAAATTTAATAAGTTTTTTCATTAAGTATTCCGAACTCTTAAAGACTGGTGAGCATTATACTAGATACACTACTCTCGCGTCAATAGTATTAAATTTAAGTGGGCGCACATGGGATCGAACCATGGACTTCATTCTTATCAGGAATGCGCTCTACCACTGAGCCATGCGCCCAAAACTAATCGCTAGTTTATCATAAAAAGAGTTCACAGTTAACTATTAACCATAAAATTTCTAATAAAGAAAATATACCTAGATTGCTAATTATATTACTAATATGTTACTAGTATTTATTCAATTGAATAGGATTAAATTATAACTATCGAATCAAATTTATGTTCAGCACCATGTGTCATATTAACAAATAAATAGTAACGAATAGAACCCTAAAATACATTAAGACATAAAAAAACCGCTTTATAAAAAAGCGGTAAAAATTTCTAATTTGTGTGACTTACTAATAATTAAAATATAACTATTCAAGTTGTGGCTAGGAATATGATTTGTGATGCCGTTTTTTCTATCCTTTAACATGCATCTTAAAAAGGGGTGTGTATTTCAACTCCTTAGAAAGGAGGTGATCCATCCCCACCTTCCAGTAGGGATACCTTGTTCATATAAATTCCACGACTTTCGTGTGGTATGGACTATATCTTCATCTCTAATAACTTAATCTTTTCCGGATGATCTGAACTAATTATTTTTGCAAAATATTTGTACGATTTCGATCGTATAAAAAATCTCCAATAATTAGGATCAACCTTTTTACTTGGATTATGTGTTACTCCACAACTGACTCCCAATTCTATTAAATAATTTTTTACTTCCTCCAGATCAATTTTGTCTTTCTGGCAAAAATAAATATAAAATCTAACTTTAGAACTTTGAGAAATACCCCCTTCTGCGTCAAAATAGCCTCGAATGTAATCGATTTTATTTTGTTTTGATTTAACATTCACTTCTTTTAAAAGTGATTTAGAAAATTCTACAATCCAAAGATTGCGATTCTTTCCTTCTTTGTAAATCCAAACCTTAGAATTTAATTTTATGATACCCTCTCGGATAACTTTTGCAAAATTAAAATTCTTAGTCGCAATTCGATAAGTATTTTTTCTTTCAGTTGCATCGTGCAACATTCCTAACAAGTACGATTTTGTTATCATAGTGCTCGCGTGTAGTCTCTACGGAGTCCCCAAAGAATTTGGGGTTCCCTCGGTATTACCATTGTATTTTACTACTTTAGGTTTCACCGATACAGCAAGATTTTTTTTAGAGATCACTCTCTAAAGTCGCAACGTTAACTTAACCAACGACTTAAGCCTTATCGCTAAATTTACCTTCCTCCGACAAAATCGAAGTTCGGGTACCTTTAACTTTACTGCCTTGACGGGCGGTGTGTACAAAAGGCGAGAACGTATTCACCGCGGTATAGCTGACCCGCGATTACTACCAATTCCATGTTCATGAGGGCGAGTTGCAGCCCTCAATCCCAACTGAGAAGCCGTTTGATGGGATTAGCTCCGCCTTGCGGCTTGGCAACCCATTGTCGGCTCCATTGTAGTATGTGTGTTGCCCCAGTCATAAGGGCCATGCTGACCTGACGTCGTCCCCACTTCCTCCCGCAATAAATGAGGGAAGTCCCCTGAGATTATTTAACTCAGGGCAGGGGTTGCGCTCGTTACCCCACTGAAGGGAACACCTCCAATTACTTTAAAAGGTAACTGTAATTAGACTATACCTTCATCCCGATTAAATCGGGAGCTGGCGTGTTATACAAGCGTATTATCTTGTATATCATTTGATATTTAAAAATACCAAAATCAGTCGTTACGGGGTCAAACTTAAAATTTAAGTCGACTTCCCTCGGTATTGTTCTTATTAAAAATAAGAAGTTCCACCGATATGAGCCAGATTTCGCACTCCGAATTGCTTCGAAGGGTCGCAAAGTGTTAACCTACGACACGAGCTGACGACGGCCATGCAACACCTGTAATACCATCCAAAATTACTTAAGGATCGATCGCCATTTCTGGCAATCTAAAACGGTAATATGTCAAGACTGGGTAAGGTTCTTCGTTTCGTTTCGAATTAAACCACATGCTCCACTGGTTGTGCGCCTTCCCGTCAATTCCTTTGAGTTTTAAACTTGCGTTCGTACTCCCCAGGCGGCCCGCTTAACGCGTTAGCTTACGCAACCCGACCAAAGTCGGATCGCTAGCAGGCAAAGTTTACGGCTAGGACTACAGGGGTCTCTACAAATTTGTTATAACAAACTATAAATAGTTTGTTTACTACGATTCAACACGTAGTCTCATAATCGCTTATGAGGTCGGACTATATCTTTATCCTTTAAACTTTGAAAGATTTATAATCTTTCTCGGATTATTGTAAGAATTTAATGCAAGATTTAACACTTTTTCTTTTTCAGCACCTTGCCAAAATTTAGAATTTTGTGTTATCTTGACTCTTTTTAGAAAACCAACTTTTTTACTAAATTTATTCAATTCATTTCTTCCTTGAATAAGTATTTTTCCATCTTTTTCAAAAATTTTAGATTTAATACCAAGAACTTTTAAAAGTTTATGATAATCAATCTGTAATTGTGGATGTTTGCAAGCTAAATATGCATTTCTAATCAAAAATTTGTAACCAAACTTTGATTTTGCTACATATAAATTTATACCTCCATCACAACTAAATGCAGTTTTTAAAAACTTGCAAATTATTTTGCGATTAGAATTTTTGTTAAACGGTAATTTTGTAGAAGGATAAATTACTTTACCATCTACACTTTTATAAGCAAGAGTTCGAAATGTACCATATTTTGAATTTAAAAATTCTCCAGATGATGCACTATCTACAATTGCTTTATAAAAAGGCTTACCATTAACAACATATTTAGATATTCTTATTCTTTTAGTGTTTAATCCAAAAAGTTTAATCATACAATTTTTAAATATTTGTATAATCTCGTAAGAAGTATTACTTAGATAAAATCTCCAAGCATTCTTACTCTTTCTAGATAAACAACCATCAGTGTATAAGATACCCAATAAAGTTGCTTCTATATTACTTATTACATTCTTACTAGGATATTCGACATATAGTCTCTGAGGGTTTCTCTTTCGAGATCTTCCCTGCTGATTGACTGCACTTAAAACATTTTCAGTATTTAATTTGGGCATTAATTCAGTATTATCCGAATTAAAACCAAAGTCAATACTAGTCTAAGATACACAGTTATTCCAGCATATAGTCGAATTTTTAAACCGTTAATTACTTAACGGAGGAACTAGAGTTTATAAACCCCATCCCTTTCGCTCCCCTAGCTTTCGTTCCTCAGCGTCAGAAGTTTCCCAGCAATCTGCCTACGCCCTTGACGTTCCTGTTGATATCAACGGATTTCACCCCTACACCAACAGTTCCGATTGCCCCTAAAACCCTCAAGTCTGGCAGTATTAGACCCCTTCCCCCGGTTGAGCCGTGGTCTTTGAAGTCTAACTTACCAAACCGCCTACGAAACGCTCTACGCCCAATAAATCCGGATAACGCTTGCACCCTCTGTATTACCGCGGCTGCTGGCTACTCTATAGTTTAGATTATTCAATTCCAATTTTGTAATTAAAAACTGAATTAATATAAGGCTTGATGATCTTAATAAAATCATTCATACATTCAGACTTAAAATAAATTCTGGGGTAAATCTTACCCCTCATTGTAGTCTTATTAACAGACGTTTTAAGTTTAAAATTATCATTTAAAACCTCACTCAACAAACTGCATTCCTCAAATGAGAAACAATTTGTTGCGATTGAAGAATTTAAATGATACTTATATCTTTTATCTAAAGTTCCGTCATCCATATACCAAACTGCCAAAGAAATTGGGTTTTTTAGTAAATCTCCTATATCTTTTGGAATAATTTTACAACCTGTTAAATTGTCATAAAATTTAGACCTAAAAATTCCAAGAGTCTTATTTGGCTTACTTCTAAACCTATATTGATTCTCAAAACCTTTTTTCTGATATATCGGATTTAATTCAAATTTCTTTGTTAGTTGATCATATAACCACCTTAAATAAGGCAATTTACTCTCATGTTGAGAAATATCTAGAGTTGAATATTTATTCCTTTTAGTTAAAGGTGATAAACTTCCATCTCCCAATATCGATCCAACTATTATTTGATTTATATCTGACATAAATAGCGTGGACTATATCATCATCCGATTAGATAATTATATATCTAACGGAGCTTCGCGTGTAGTCTCTGAGGTGCCCATTTTGATTTCTCAAAAAGGTTACCTGCTGATAGTTTTGTAACCCACATACAAACCGCTTGTTTTTTAGGGTTTCAGATAAAATTTTCACTGTCATCATCCTTTGATAATGTTAGTATCTATCTGTTTACAAAATGTTCCAGCATATAGCGAAGTTTTCTCTACCGATATTACTATCAGTACTCTGCACCAATTTTTAAAAATCCACAGAGTTAGCAGGTGCTTATTCTCCATATGGTCACCCATATGGCAAAAGAAGTTTACGACCAAAAGGCCTTCATCCTTCACGCGGTGTCGCGGCGTCAGACTTTCGTCCATTGCGCACGATTCCCAGTTGCTGCCACCCGTAGGTGTACAGGCCGTGTCTCAGTCCTGTTCTGGGGGGTCATCCTCTCAAATCCCCTACCCGTCATAGTCTTGGTAGGCCATTACCCTACCAACAAACTGATGGGAAATAGGCTCATCCATCGGCGGACAGTTAAGTCCTTTTCTCTTGCGAGGTCATGTGGTATTAGCTCATCTTTCGATAAGGTATTCCACACCATTGGGTAGATTCCTATTTTATACTCAGCCGTTCGCGACTAGTTGTATTGCTACAACTCGTCCCACTTGCATGCTTAAAGCACACCGCTAGCGTTCATCCTGGACCAGGATCAAATCCTCAAAAAGTGACGGTTCCGAATTTTTGACGATATCGGAAACATCTTTTACACACTCCTAGTCACAACTTGAACCTGAAAATTATTTTACATACTAACGAAAAAATAAATTTTCAGATAAATTACTTGTCACATTTAGTTTTCAAAGTACTAAGGAACAAAATAATTAATAATAAATAAGCCACAAACACGAACAGGAGCAAACTAAAATAAAAATTAACTTACGGCTCTTTCTTATTTAAGACTTATTTATTAGTAATTAAATTTCTTTAAAAGTAAAGGTTCTTAGTGGAGTTTTCAACCAATTGAAGGCGAGTCAACCCTTAACTTGTACTGGCTATTATAGCATAATAAAAGTGTCGGTCAATAAGGTGAATATTACCCTGCGCCACCTCCACCACCACCTCCACCACCACCCCCACCGCCAGAAAATCCTCCTGATGAGCCAGCCCCTTGTGCTCCAAAACCTGAAAAGCTACCAGAAAGTGAATTAAACCCGTTCGAAAGTCCTGCAAAAGAAGTTGTAAAATCCCCGTTTCCTGTATTCCCAACAAAATACATTCCAGATCCTTCAAAGCTTTTTGAAAATTTTATTGGAAGTTGTGATAAAGCCTTAACTGATATTCCTAAAACAGTTCCATAAACTAAATATTTTTCCCAAAGTATTACAGAATCAATTGGATAATTTTTTGTAACTGAATAATCTTTAAGCCATTTTCTAAAAGCAATCCAACCAGCCATTTCAGTTCCTCCCCAAGCGCTTTTCTTAGGCATATAAATGGAAATCAAAATCATAAAAAATAAATATATTAAAAGTATAGGTAAAATTAAGATAACTGAAGCTAAATATATACTTATAAAAGTAGCAATTCCAACTAAAACTGTTTCAACAACTGCTTTAGCTTGAAATTTTAAACTTTCATCTTCATAAAATCCTAAATCATTAAGGCCATCTTTTGCATTTTTTTGCCATTTCGACCAAAAGATAGATGTTTTTGTAGGATGACTCTTATTTAACAATTTAATCTCATCAAAATCTAATTTCTTACTTCTTGAAACAAATAGAAAATCTATCAAATCCTTTTCAATTTCTGATAATTTATTATCTTCTTTATTAAATACTAATAGATATTGGTCTTTTGTACTTAAAAAAGTTTTCTTACCATTTTTGATAAACTCTATTCTTAACACCTTCCTCCTTACTAATTCTAATATTGTCGAAACAATAGATTTTCCCGTAGGGCTTCCTTTAAGAAGTGTTTCTACATAAATTGGAGCAAGATCAGTTGGTGGTTCGTGTAATGTACCTGCCAAGTTTACTTGAGGCAATTTCTCATCTTTTCCAATTTTATACCACCTTATAGACCAAACAATAATTCTATAAAACATAAAGGTAGAAAATATAAATAAAATTCCAAATATTAATAAACTTTGATTTCTAGTTTTGTTAGCAAACGCTTTTTCTTCTTTTAGAATCAATTTTAGATTTGAAGAGCCAATCTTCGCATCAATAAAGTCAGTTCTTGGAAAAAGCACTCTTACCTCAAAAAACTTTTTGGCAGGTAAATTATTGACTGAAAAATCAACTTCTTTTGTACTTTTTATATATATTTTTCCATTTAATGGTCCATGTCCAAAAGCCCAAATATTATTATCATTAGCCTCATATGGAAGGATAACTTTGGCTGTTACACTTCCTGTTCCTTTTGTCCATTCATCTCCAATTAATTGCCAATAGAATTCTGAAATATCAGAATGAACTGTGATAGCATTGTCGATTTTATATTTTAAAATAAATGTTTTTATCTCATCTGAAGCTTTGTAATACCACTTAAGATAAAGTTTATCTGAAGTTAAACTCTTTTCAAATTGAAGTGGAATTAAATTATCATCAAAAATTTCTATATCTGTTATGTTATAACCTTTTAGGGGAATCCATTCATCGGCCCAAGTAAAGTCTCCTGAAAAATTATATTTTCTCGTCTCAATGATATTTGCAGAACCATCCTTATTAATATTGACCTCAAAATTAACAGATTCTATTGAATAATCTTTAGCATAAGTTGGGAACGGGATAAAAATAAAGACTATTAAAAATAAAGCTGTTAGGAATATTTTTCGCATAATAAATTAGATAAACTTAAGTATAGAAAAGGTAAGATCAAAATGAAATAGTAAAAATCAATTTAAAACTCTTGTGTTATTTTTTATTTTTATTAGTAATTCGATAGACAAAAAAATATGTAATAAATATAAAAATCAACCCCGTAGGTAAAACTATTTTCAGAGGGATATTGCCTGTGACAACATATTTTTTTACGAACTCCCACATGGCTATGCAAAAAATTGGAGTAAGGATTAAAAAAAGAATTAAATCTTCAACAGCCACACCCAGTATTTTTTTCCCGAGAGTAGTTTTATTACTATATTCCCAAATATAAAATTTATCTCCCCTTCCTTGTTTAACTGCCCAGATTTCTAAGATTCCACCTATAAAAAGTGAGGTTAATATTACAACAATAAGGGCTTCAATATTGATCAGGTCATAAACAAAAAAGAGAACTATTGAAGCAGGAATTGCCATTAAAATGATGTATGTAAAAATGAAAGTAAACCTTTTCATATATTTATATATTAACTATAACACAATCATTTTTTTAATTTAGAAACTACGAATTTTCCTAAACTTAGGTATAGAAAAGGTAAGATCAAAATGAAATAACGAGTAAAGGAAAGTTGAAAAGTTAGCAAAAATAAATAAAGTATTGGTAATAAATAAATTAAAAACTTAACCTCTTTAATCTTAGTTTTGAATAATAAATATAAATTTACAAAAAATATAATTGGCCAAAGTAAATATCCTCCAAAAAACATTTTTAAAGTACTACCCCACTTGGTAGCAACGTTATGTTCTAGCATAAACTTTAATAGTTTTGCCTGCCAGAAAAAGATGTTAAAAAGTCCGTCAGATTTAATAAAACTAACTACATATGTTAAGCAAAATGTTAAAAATGCAATAAATAAAATAATGAGTTCATTTTTAATATTTATTTTCATAACCAAAAGTTTATAAATATATAAAATCCCTAAAAATATTAAGACTGGGGTCCAAAATTTAGAGGCTAAAGCAAGACCTAATAGAATTCCTTCAATAAGATAATGTTTTGGATAGAAAAGACTTATTATAAGAAACCATAATATAAATACAATTTGTCCTAAATCAAGTAATGCATATATTGTTACTTCTTTAAAAACCGGGTCAAACATTAATAAGATTGAAGCTAAAAATCCAATTGTTGGGTTTTTAAAAACATTGATACCCAAAAGATAAACTCCCAAAATCAAAAAACCAGCAAAAAAGATATTAGGTAGAAGTGGTAAATTAAAGTATTTTGAAGATAAGCCAAACAAATATTTAATAAATGGAGGATGTTGAAAATTGTATTTTCTTGGATCTATTCCGTTTGCATACATATATCCACTTGCGATATAAATATCACTATCAGAGATAAGTATTCTATCTTTTATCTTATTTTCAGTATCTAAAATATCTTGAGACCTTAAATAGTTATTAATTAAATTAGGACCAAACTTTATAAACAAACTTTGCCTATTAATAAAAACAAATGTTAAAAATGCAAATATTAAAACAGATAAATAAATAAAATTATTTTTTATTTTTGGAGAGTTTGGCTTTTGTAAATTCATATATAATTGGTACTACTGATAATAGAATTATAACAAGAACTACTAAAGAAAAATTTTTCTTAACAAATTCTATATTTCCAAAAAAGTATCCTAAAAGTGTGAAACCAGATACCCAAACCAAACCACCCATCAAATTATATTTAATAAAGTTACCGTAATGCATTTTACCAACACCTGCTACAAATGGTGCAAATGTTCTAACAATAGGCACAAATCTAGCTAAAAATATGGTTTTCCCACCGTATTTATCATAGAATTTTTGAGTTTTTTCAATATGTTCCTTTTTAAGTGGAATTTTAGGATTATCAATCAATGCTTGACCAAAAAAATGGCCTATCCAATAATTTACTGTATCTCCTAAGAATGCAGCCAACCACAAAACTCCTAAAACTAAAAGTATATTAAATGATCCCAGGGCTGCAAAAGCTCCAGCCGCAAAAAGAAGTGAATCTCCAGGTAAAAATGGAGTAAAAACAAACCCTGTTTCTGCAAATATTATCGCAAATAATATTAAGTAGGATAAAGTTCCATAATCATTAATTATCTGCCCCAGATGGGTATCAATATGTAGAATAAAACCTACAATCCCTGACAAAATTTCCATATCAGAAAATTTTATAGGTTTGTTTGTGAATTGTCTATGACATCTGTCGGGATAGGTGTAGAACTAGGAGTTGCTGCAGGCGTAGCTATTATGGTTGGGATTGGAATTGGAGTTTTAGATAAAACTTCTAAATCTTTTACATCAGCAACCTTTAAAATTTTAGTTTGCTTATTGTATTCCCCTACCGCGAAGATTCTTTTGCCTATTAGGGTAAATAGATCTAAATTATTTGGTACTTCTAAGGTTATTGCTTCAGATGATGTTGTTATTAAAAAATATTTAGATCCAACAGGGCTATACTGGAGTTTTCCTGTAAAGGCAGTTTCTTTCCAAATAGGTTCAAAGGTTGGAGATGTTTTTGTTGTATCTTCTACTTCATATTTTAAAAATGGAATATTTACTGAATATCTTCCAATACTAAAAATTCCAGCAGTTAAACCAAAAGCTATTAAAAAGGCTGTAATTGGATGGATTCTAAAGCTAAAATAAACTCCCTCCTTATCCATTACTTTTTCCCACCAACGACGAAGATAAGTAACAGGATTAGTAACTTTAACATCAACCAAAGGTGGTTCGGTGTTTGAAACGGTCATTAATTAATTTAATACTACAAAGAGTATTAATGCAATATGTGACCCCTGGCAGAGTCGGACTGCCCTTACTAGGATGAAAACCTAGTGTCCTAACCGATAGACGAAGGGGCCATTTTTAAAAAAATGGCGTATATGTGAGCCCGGATGGGATCGGACCATCGACCTTTTCCTTAAAAGGGAACCGCTCTACCACTGAGCTACGGGCCCACGAACACTGTATTATACCTTATTATAATAATCATCCACAATATGCTTGATATTCGTCATCACTTCGGTCTATTATTAAGTAATGAGAGCTAAATTGATAGACAGGCAAAAAGCAATAGAGTTTAGAAAGCTTGGATATTCATATTCCGAAATACTAAAAAAATTAAAAGTTTCTAAATCTTCATTATCAGAGTAGTTACGAAATATTAAAATCACAAATCTACAAGTTAAAAGATTGAGATTAAAAAACGCAAAAGCTAGAAAATTTGGTAGTATAGCTCTAAAACAAAAAAGAATTGAGAAAACAAAACAAATAATTGATCAATCAAGTAAGGAAATTGTAAAATTAAATAATTTCCACCTCAAAATCATTGGAATCGTTCTTTATTGGACTGAGGGTAGCAAACAAAAAGTACATGATCCCAGTAAGGAGCTTATTTTTAGTAATAGTGATCCCAAGATGATTAGGATATATCTTCTCTGGCTCAAAAAATGTCTTTTAATAAAGCCAAGTGGTATAAAATTTGAAATATATATACATGAAACCTACAAAAAGACCCCCAAAAGAACTTCCATTATTTTGGTCAAGAATAACAAAATTTCCAATACAAAATTTAAATAAAATCTACTTTAAGAAAAACAAGGTAAATTCATTTAGAAAAAATAAAGGTGGAAATTATAATGGAGTATTAAGAATAACTGTAAGAAACAGTACAGATACTAACAGAAAAGTTACTGGCTGGATTCAGGGAATCTGCAAAGAATTTAAAGTCTAGATTTGATACAATATGCATTGTTTCTATTGGGGGATCGTCTAACGGCAGGACACATCTTTTTGGAGGATGGTATCGGGGTCCGAATCCCTGTCCCCCAGCCATTGTGCAAAATCGTCACTTTTTGACACTTTTGCGACCTTTTCATATAATCTTTTATACCTTACTTTCGCCACTTTCCCATCTTTGACTGAAAAGTTCCAAAGTGCCGATTTTAATAAATCCTGTTTTACCTCATCATCACCCCCAGAAAACACATTTTTAAGCGAAATAGCCTCACTTTTGAAGTTATTTAAGAGTTCCAAAGTAACATCGGGGTTGGTAGGTTTTTTATTGTTTTGTTTCTTAATTAACTCTCTTTCTTCTGTTTTTAGTAACTCTAGTTTTGTATCGTATGTTTCTTGGGTAACACCCTCTTCTAATAAGAGATCAAGTAATTTGTTTTGTTTTTCTTTATTCTTCTTAATTAACTGTTCTGTATTAGTTTTACTTTGTTCTTCAAACTTCGTTTCATCTTTGATGCTTTGATAATAGGCTTCGAGTGAAAGTTGAGCTATTTCAGAATCAAATGTTTCAGAAATATTATCAAAGATAGATTGAGCTAAATCATTAATTTTATTATCTCTTAAATAACTTTTGTGTTGATCACAAATAAACTTACCGTTAGTACAGTAATAATAAATATATCTTTTCTGACTAGGTTTTGTCTTTAAAGAAGTTGTAAACATACAACCACAAACTGCACATTTAACAAAACCTCTATATAGAAAATCATGTTTAATTAGTCTTGGACGACTCTTAAATTTATTAATATTTTGACAAGATTCAAACAGCTCTTCTGAAATAATAGGTTCATGAATACCTTTGTAAATTATTCCGTTACATCTTACTAAACCAACATAGACTGGATTTTTTAACATCCTTTCATATGTAGATTTTCTAAATTTTGAACCATTTTTAGATCTAAAACCCCCATCATATAATTTAGTAACCAAATCATTTAATGAATAATCTCCAGACGAATATAAATTAAAAACTCTCTTAACTAGTGGCGCAAATTCTGGATTGGGATATATTTTTTTATCTTTATTTAAATATCCTAAAGGTGCCATATTGGGAAATTCTCCTTTTTTTAATTTTGTTTGTATCCCCTCTTTTACCTTAACGCTTAGATCTCTTGAATAATATGACGAGAAAGCAAATTTGATATCCATAAATAAAATATCTTGTGGTGAATTAAAAATATCTGACGGAGTTCTAATTTCTTTTAACTTCCTCTCTTCAAGAAGTTTTGTAATTATTGCAGCCTCTGTACCGTTTCTACTAAGCCTATCAATATGAGCAGTAAGAATTCCTTCAACTTCCCCACTTTTAATTCTTTCAATTAGGAAATTAAACAATGGTCGGTTATCAGATTTTTTAGCACTTCTAGATTCCTGTAATCTATCCACAACATCTAAATTACATCTTTTAGCCAACTCATCAAGTAATGTAATTTGTGTTTCAAGTGATTGAACCTGACGACTATCATCTTCTGTTGATTTACGACAATAAATTATATATTTCATATGTCTAATTCTTCCTGATGTGGGGCAAGTATTATTTCTTCATCAGTACTAGGATTTAATAAAAGATTATACACCAGAAAAAATATATCAATGGGAAGTTGCCTAAATAAATCATCAATATCAATTTTGGGAATATATTTTTTAACAGGTTTTATACAAGAACGAGAAATTGAATAATGTTTTTCTCCAACAGTAAAGTTTTCAATAGAATTTGCCATATCAGTTACATATTTAGAAAAATAGACGGCACTTCCCTCAATAGATCTAACTTGTTCAATTTCCATTTGCACTCCACCACCAATTTTTGACCAATAGTTTCTAATCGGATTAATAGGTAAATACATATTAAACATTAGATGTAAGTGAGCATTACCAGTTTTTTGTTGGAATTCTTTTACCCAAACATATTTAATAGGTCTTTTCATTAACCTCCTAAGATATGTCATAAATCTATTAAATAAAAATGAGAGATAATGACCTGAGCTATTGTATTTAGTTAAATATTTTGATGGAATTTTTGATGGATCAAGTGTAATTGTAAACGTGTGATTTAAATTATTTAACTTTATAACTTGAATCAAAAGCCATCTTAACTTTTTAGTCTTTGACATTCTACACACAGGGCAAGACCACATATTGCATGAGATCCCAAAAGATTGAGCCGAATAAAATGTATTACTTCTGTCTTTCTTTAAAAGTACAACATGATGTTTTTTACAAAAATGAGGCGGGGAAGAAAAAATTCTGGCAGGTTTTCCATAATTATTTTTCCTAGGTTTATTAGAACCATCCTGTTGAATTGTTCTAATATTAGTCAAGCATAGCACCTCGCTATCGCGAGGTGTAGCACTACCACTTTTAACAAATTCGGGCATTTTTTCTCCCATAGGAGATTTCATGCCATCTAGCTAAAGCTCGACCTAATTTAATAAGCGAATACCGACATTCAATAAATTCTTCTTCAGACAAAACACAAGACAACTTTTTTTGAAGTAATAATTTTAATTTGTTGTCGGCATCCTTTGTGGATGCCACCATGATTTATTGATATGCCTATCAGTCCAGTAGCAAAAAGATATTAATCTTTTTTATTTTAAAAAACAATCCCCAACGCACTGTCGTCAAGCATATCACGGCTACGCCGTGAGGGACGCCAGTTAAGCGTTGGGTATATAGGAAAAAGGTTTACTTCTAAATAAGTTTGACAATTAATCAGTACTTTGAGAAGCTAGTATTATGGATCTTTTAAATAAAGTCCAAGCTAGTCAAGATATTCCTCCAATACCCCAAAATATAACAACTGATCAAGAAAAAATATTAACTAAACCAATTAGTATAAACTTTATTCAACCTGTCGAAAAATTCCCTAAGATATATATTTTAATATTAACTTTGTTAGTTTTTTTAATCTTTGTTCTTTTGGCATATTATTTTGATTTTGTAAAATCTGACTTCCTTGACAATACTATGGCTAAGTTTAATAAACAGCCAAAATCTATAACATATTTATCTCAAAATCGCATGGACACATTACAACCTTGTATCAATAAAGGTGTTCCCTTAGAAGAAGTAAACAATGTTGGATATACATTTCTTTTGGGTCAACTTGATTACCCCAATTCAGTTGCATTAACTGATGATATTAAAAATAATATTACCCAAGTTATTTATAAATCTAAATTTCCAAAAAGATTTTTAGAAAATATTGCTATCGTTATAGTTAATACCCTAGCTATCAAACCAAATGACAAAATTGATACACCCTATGGAGAAATGGATGTTCCAGAGTTGGGTCCTATTTTCCTAAGAGGTGGAGGATATATTGGTCAATATAAAAGCCACACTTCATTTAATTGCTATCGTGATATAAAGGATGGAGAAATATTTATAATATATTTAAATAAAGATAAAATCTATGAGATTGACGATATTTTAACCCACGAACTTGGACATTTTATAGAAAGTAAAATGACAGAGGAAGATTGGATCAAATATTATCAATTAAGAAATATTCCAAATGATACACCAAGAGATGGACAAGTTTGGAGTTTATCACCAGCAGAAGATTTTGCCGAGGTTTATAAATATATATTTACTGGTTTACGTATCAAAACATATTGGGGAATACTTAAGGTGAACAACTTCGATGATGGACCATGTTTAATTCTTAAAAATAAACTAACAAATGAATTAAACCCTCAAATACAAAACTGTAGAAGGGAAGTAATGAGTAATCCTGATAAATATTCAAAATATTTCCCTTATGGTGCTCCTTATGTAAGTATAATTAACCAACCAACCATTGATCACATATCAAATATAATTAATAGACTTAATTACTAAAAATATTTATAACAAAAAGTTCCAACGTCGTCCCAGACACCCAGCTCGAGCCCGAATGTTAAAAAAAATCATTATTTAGTTTAAATATTCCAATTTATTGTAATTTACTACTTACCAGTATAAAATTCGCCTTATGCCAAAAAAAGGGATTGCTAAATGTCAAACTTGTGATTGGGAAATTGAAGGTAATTTTCCTGACCACGAACCTGTAGGTTGGAATTATATGTGGACATCTGATGGAAGGGAAAATGATTTTGATAAAGAAATTGGTGAAAAACTTCTTGAACACCATCTTGATACAAGATCAACTCCATCATTTTTCGGTAAACTTTACGGGCATAAGAATTATGAAGTATTTCTTGAAAACGGTTCAACAGGAGAAATGGAAGCAAACTCTTATTTCATAAGCTATAATGAAAACGGAAAAGAAAGATAATTAGTTCCAACGTCGTCCCAGACACCCAGCTAGCCTCAGAATATTTTTCTGACAGTATTAAGAATCCATATGTTTAACATTATTGCAATCATTAATTAAATTAATATATACTGATATCGTGATATGATAATGATTTCAAAATTTCCGTTAAGAAAAGGTGTTAAAAAACGGGCCGTTACTAAAATCGGTTTGATTTTAATTACCGTCATCATAGTAATAACGACCATCATCTTAAATATCTTCTTTATAAATAAACCTAAGGACGTAAATAATTCTCAGATCAAAACCAACCAAGAACTTGAAAACTTTATAGTAAAGAAATCCAGAGAGAATTGCTACTCTGCTGTTAATAAAAATATCTGTGATAGTTATCATTACATTATCACTATTGATAGTGACAAGGGAAATTATGCTCAAGGTAGTATTGGAATTGAAGGAGGTTCAGGTGGGCTTTGGGTATCAGCAAAGAAAAATGGGAAATGGGATTATCTCTTAACAACAAATGGTTGGTCAGATTGTAAAGACGTGGAAATATTTCCAATCGGAATATTTGAAAGTAGTAAAAGTATTACTGATAAATGTGCTAAAGATGGTAAATTTTTTGATAGATCTACAGGTAAATTCATTAACTGATACGTATTACCACAAATATTTATTTAATTTTTTTCAATAAGAATCGGTTAATAATCAGTGGATTAGAATCGAAATTAGTTCCAACGTCGTCCCAAACACCCAGCCGAATATCTTCTAAATTGAAATTAATTCGTTTTAATCCTAAAATACCAAACTATGAACAAAGAAAAACCTATTGCTCTTCTACATAGCTATCTTGCAGACAGGGAAGGTAAAAACAGACCAGATAGACTTTCAAGGATAAATATTTTAGCTGCAGCAGAATTATATAGACATGAAGAAATAGATAAAATTTGTATAACAGTAACACCAAAATTAACAGAAATGCAAGTCAAAAGACTTAAGATTTTACTTAATAATCCCCGAGATGAAGACTTAATTGTAAAACCACAAACTGTTACTACTCGAGAAGAAATTAGTTCTTTTAAATCCTTGGCAGGTAAAAACGAATGGAAACATTTAATCACGGTGGGAAACTCTGTTCATTTACCAAGAATTAAAAGGGAAATAAAAAATACATTTAAAGATAACAGTGTAAAAATCGAAGCAAGAAGTTCAAGTGAAATATTATCCCAATATCCTCGTTATTTTAATTTATTGAACAATATGAATAACTGGCCAGAGCAACATTCTCTAAGTTTTCAAGAAAAGATTCTTAATACACCAATAGTTGGAGAACTAATTCTTTCCATGGCTCCCCTGTTTTCTCAAACTAAAATTTTTTTACAAACATTAGGTTTTAAAATATTGGAAAAGAGATAATTAGTTCCAACGTCGTCCCAGACACCCAGCAAATAAAGTGAAGCTAGAACAGAAATTCTATAACTACAAAGATTAGATACATCACAACAAGAATTAACCCCTCAAATCTATCAAGCCTATGTTTACTTCTAATAAAGAGCCAAAAAGAAGTGAAGATAATTACAAAAGCAACAATTGCATTTCTGTAATCTGCAAATGAAGTTATTGTAATCGGACTGATTACTGCTGTTAAACCAACTATCAAAGTTGAGTTTGCAATTGTTGAACCTAGTAGATTTCCAAAGAACATCTTTGGTTCTCCACCTTTTACACTTCTTAATGAAAAAACAAGTTCAGGAAGTGAAGTACCAATTGCAAGAATAATTAAACCAACAACAAAAATAGGTATACCAATTGAAACTGCAAGTTTTTCAGATGCTCCAATAATTTGTTGTGAAGAGAATAACATAAGGGCAAGACTAATAAATAACTTTCCATATTCTTTTGTAATATCAAAATCAATGTGGTTCATCTGACGAAGAAATTTATAGAAGAAACTTTCTTGACTATGTTCATTTGTTATTTCTGCAAATTTGTCTTTGAAAAAACTTGCAGTATATGAAGCATACACAAAAAGAAGAACTAAACCATCAACTCTACCAAGTATTCCATCGGCCATTAATGCTAATGGCAATAATCCTGCAACAAGAGCCATAAAGACATCCCTTTTTAAATAATCTCCGTGTACATTGATTTTTCCTAAGATCAAAGCAACTAACCCTGTAATTAATGCAGTATTTGCAATGTTACTTCCCAAAACAACTCCAAGTGATATATTTGGGATACCTTCAATTGCAGATGTGATACCAACGAACAATTCAGGAAGTGATGTACCAACAGCAAGGATTATAGCAGAAATAGCAAAAACACCGACTTTACTTTTCTTTGCAATTCTACGAAGCGAAACTATTATCCATTCTGCAGACTTAATTAAAACAAATGAGAAGAAAATTAAAATTAAAACCTGCCAAATTAACATAATTTATTATATCAGAATCAGTAATTCTGCCTTTTATAATTCGTGGCTATGTAGTACCATAAGGTCAGCACGCAAATTATGAAAGACAAAACAACAGATGAACTGGCAAAAATTCTTTGGGATTATAACAATCTTCATCAAGTCGTTAAAAAAGCCGACGTTATTATTGCATTAGGTAGCCATGATACTAGAGTCGCTGAAAGAGGAGCGGAGCTTTATTTACAAAAATTTGCACCAAAAATTCTTTTCTCAGGAGGTTTTGGAAGATTGACAGATGGTAACTGGACTAAATCGGAAGCAGAGATATTTTCAGACATCGCTTTTAAAATGGGAGTTCCGAAAAAAGATGTCGTTATTGAAAATAAGTCTACAAACACAGAAGAGAATTTGCGTTTTTCTATGGATTTACTTAAGAGAAAAAATATTTTTCCTAGTAGCGTTATTCTTGTCCATAAACCATATATGGAGCGAAGGCAATTTGCTACTTGGGAAAAATTATTTCCTAAAATAAAGGCTTATATAACATCTCCGTATATTTCATATGAGGATTATAGTTCTGAGACAGGGATATCTAAAAAGGACACAATAAATATTGTTGTAGGCGATACACAGCGTGTAAAACTTTACCCTAAAAGAGGATTCATGATATTCCAAGAAATTCCTGAAATTGTGTCGGAAGCATTTGACGAACTTGTGAATAGAGGATTTATTGAACAACTAGTAAAAGACTAGTTCCAATATTGTCCCAGACGGCCAGCCCAAGATTTTAGCTTCAGAAATTGTTTCAAACTAAATCTTGTAACAGTTTCTTGTTTTACATATACTTTTAGAGTGAATACAAGAAAAATTGCAAGAATTACGGGAATATTGTTTATAGTTGCAACGGTTGCAGGTCTACTGGGTAGCGGTCTTATGGGATCCATTGTAGGCGCTCCAGACTACCTTGTTCAGATTGCTGCAAGCAAGAACCTGATTGTAGTTGGAGCACTTCTTGCATTTGTTGCGGCTGCCGGAAGTGCCGGAATCGCGATTGCGCTTTACCCCGTCTTACGGAAATACAATGAAGGGTTAGCTCTTGGGTCAGTTGGCTTCAGGCTTATTGAGGCGGTGTTTTACATTGTTGGCACACTCGGCTTACTTTCCCTGCTGTCATTAAGTCAGGAATATGCAAGCGCTGCGCCTCAGGCTGTTTCAACATTTCAAGTCCTGGGCACCTTGATTTCTGCTGTACGTGTTTGGGCTGGGTTTGTGCTTGGAGTGATTGCCTTCTGTTTGGGTGCGGCTATGTACTACTACGTCATGTATCAATCGAGGCTCATTCCTCGATGGCTATCCGCCTGGGGTCTGGTTGGACTCGCGTTGTTGTTCTCAATGACTCTGTTGATTGCATTCGGCGAAAGAACTTTAGGACCTTCGGGTATGCAGGTGTTGTTGGCAATCCCACTCGCCTTACAAGAAATGGTTTTGGGAGTGTGGTTGATTGTTAAGGGGTTCAATACGCCGGTTATAGCTTCCACATCTGCAAAATAGTTCTAACATAGTCCCAGGTTGTCAGCAAAATAAAGTATAAAAAATGAGGTAAAGCCTATTCTCTTCCTTTAGAAGCCTTTTTCTCCGCTAAAACATTTTTTCTTGCAGTTTCTCTCTTTTCTTGTTCATCTTTAATAAACTGTCTTTTAACTTTTTCTGCTTTTAAAGTTTTTTCAACTAGTTTTTGACACTCAGGATCTGAACATTCTGTTATTGTATAAGTAACAGTTGATGTATCAACTTTTTCTTCATAAGTGTCAACCACTATACGTGGCTTTCCACATCTAGTGCAAACACTTCCTGTTAGTTGGTTTGTCATCTATTTAGTATCCTCCACTTCTACCCCCACCTCTTGAAAATCCACCTCTTCTATCTCCTCCTCCACGACTTCCTCCACTTCTAGGAGCAAATCCTCCACGTCCTCCTGAAGAGTATCCTCCTCTTCTATCGTCTCCTCCTCCACTTCTAGGTGTAAATTCTCTTTTTTCCATAGGTTTGGCTTCAGCAACTACTAATTTTCTTCCTCCAAAGTCCGTATCATGAAGAGTTTTAATAGCTTTTTCTGCTTCTTCTTCTTTTTCCATTTCAACAAATCCAAAGCCTTTTGATCTTCCTGTAAATTTATCAGTAATAATTGTTACTGACACAACAACTCCAGCTTGGGAAAATTGGGTTTTTATTTCGTCCTCCGTGGCTGCGAAAGGTAATCCTGCTACAAATAATCTTTTGTTCATTTATTCATTCACCGTCCTTAACAGTTATTTAATTAACCGTGAATTTGTATTTTACCACGAATAAATAAGTTTAGCCATGTGGTAAAATCATATACAAATGGAAATATCTGAAATAAATAAATGGGTTGAAGGAGAATATGATAAATGGTCAGCAACCGGTCTTAGTCCTTTATTTGTTGTTAACCAAATTCTTCACCCAGTAAGTATTAATGAATTGGGTAAATTAGATTCAGAAACAATGAGACGTGTGGTTAATGCTGTACACAATAAAAATCCAGAAGGACTTAAGGACTGGATCGAAGATACAAAAGATACATTTGATTTTGAAGATAGACAGACAAAAAAACTTGCAGCGATAGCAAGAAATACTTTTTATAAAAATAAATGAAGCTAAAACTAAATTCAAAACAATTAAGAAAGACAAAACCTGTAAATGGTGAGGATAAAAAAATTAAAAGAAATCCAATTTATGTAGTACTTGATAATATAATTGATACTTATAATATAGGATCAATTTTTAGACTTGCTGATGCTGTGGCAATTGAAAAAGTTTTTATTTGTGGAGATTCAGATTATCCCCCATCAAGTAGAATTCATAAAGCAGCAGTGGGAACTGAAGAATGGGTTCCTTGGAAAAAGACAGAAACTACAGTTGAAGTTATAAATAAATTAAAATTAGAGGGAATACAAACAATTGCAGTAGAACAAAACAAAAACTCAATTGATTATCGATCATTAACAAAAGAAAAAGTTAAATTTCCATGTGCAATCATTGTTGGCAATGAAACTACAGGAATATCAAAAGAGGTTTTAGATCTTGCAGATGTAATTGTTGAACTTCCTATGTTTGGAGTCAATAAATCATTCAATGTCTGGGGCTCAGCTGCAATCATTGTCTACAAAATTATTGAAAATCTTTAAAAACTATTGACTTGCAACCGAAGCGGAGAAAATTTTATCATGCATTTCCCAAAATTTACCTTGATCATTAGAACATTCAGCTGCTTCCGCTGCTTTTTGAGCATTTGGATGAAAACCTAGTGGAAAATATTTAAATACAATTTTAACTTTTCCCGTATCAATATATGTTTTCTTTAACTCGGGCCATGTCTGACTAAAATGTCTAATACAGTATGGACATTCAAAGTCAGAAAATTCAACGAGGGTAACTTTAGCATTAGAATCCCCCAAAACAGGTGATCCTTCAATGTTGATAGCTTTTGCTATTGCAATAAACGACCCTTGATCGTATGCTGTTTGCAAATCTTTTGAATAGGTTTTGTAATCATTTGATCCTTTTCCATCCAGTTCCCTATCAATTACCTCTTTAAATGATGTAAATGGATATGCACCACCCAAAAATCTACCATTTACAAAAAAGGCAGGAGTGCCAGTAACACCAACAGTTCCACCGTAAACAACATCTTTCGACACTTTATCAGTCTTTTGACCATCATCTAAACAAGTATTGAATTTTTTAGTATCTAATCCTAAATCTTTCGCCATAATTTTCAAATTATCTACTGATATTGGAGATGTCTTTGCAACTTCAGTATTTCCGTTATTACCTGTATTAACGGACGGATTTTTACCCAAATTCTCAACCTTTTGCCATAAAGCACCAACCAGAAAAGCTAAAACTACTGTAACTACCAATAATACTGGAATAAATCTTTCAAATAATGAAGTTTTATTTTTTTCAAAAGATTTTAACATGTGTTAATTCTGCCAGTAAATCAAAATTATGTCAATCCACAATTTTATCTTGGGTATGACAATTTAAACATTAATTTGTATTCATATTAATAAAATACACTAACACACTTATTTACTATTAAGTTTGTTTGCTAAAGATTCTTGTTCGTTATATAAATCTTGATCTTCTTTTATCCATCTATTTTGTTCAACACTAAGCCACTTGTTTTCGGTCATAGTCGAAATAATAGAATTGGTTCTTGTAATTCTTATACTTATAATCTCATTAATACGGTCAATTTCAGATTTGTGTTGACTATAAAATGAAACATTATTTTTTAAATTCGCCCATCCTGATTGTATATTTCTCAATCCATCAAGCGAAGGTTTCCAACTATCAATGTCTGATTGTTTGTAATTTGGAGGAACATAGCCTGCAACATGTATTACAATTATTTGAGTTGGGCAACCATTCAAACTTCCTTCAACTTCTGCTACCCCTATATCATCAAATCTTTTATCAAACCATGTTTCTTTAGCGTCAGTCCAATCTCTTTCTAGATAGTTTTCAATTAGCTCATCGGCTTCATAATAGCCTTGAATTGGAACTTCCCACCAAAAAGTATTCCAATAGCCTGCATCAGCCATTGATTTTTCCATTGTATATTTTTTCTGTTCAAAATCTTCATACTTTAGAATAGCTTTTCCACGAAGTTCTGCTGATTTTTCGAGCTTAGTTTGATATTTCAACTCAGAAACTCCCTTTTCCTTTCGAATATTATTTAATAATTCTAAAAACTTTTCTTTGTCTATTTTTGGTTTTATACTTTCATCTAAATCTAGAGTGGTATCACGCCAATTTTTGTCAAGTTTGTCTTTCTGTTTAGACATTGGTAAAACTCGATTTATATCTTTAATGGGGGCAAATCCAATCTCTCGGGAGTCAGCACTACCTTTTCGATTGTCCCCCATTGCAAAAAATTCTCCTTCAGGAACTGTAACAACTTGACACTCTTTCAAAAATTTCTCACCAAAAGTTGATCGAGGTTTGGCTGTATATGGTTCCTTTTGAGGTTGACTGTTTAAGTATAGAATTCCATTTCTTAATTCAATTGTGTCTCCTGAAAGGCCTATTATTCTCTTCAATAGGCCCGCTGGTTCACCATCATTTTGACTTGTTAGTGCTTTTGTTACGTCATTACTCCAAGTAATAATATCTCCTCGTTCCAAAGTATGACCAAATATTCTTTTATCATTAATTTTTAGTCCGTTTGGAAATGGCAAAAAGCCAGCAGTTGAAATTATTTCTTTAGCAAGTTCCTTCGGTTCCTTACCTTTTGTACCTCTTGGCCATGTGGGATACATAGAACCAGTGCCAACTATTGCTATATCCTCAGAAACATATCCTAGGAATGATCCTGCAATCATTCCTAGTAAAAAATAGCCACCTACCCAAAACGGTAATAATAATACAGATATAAAAATTGTTTGAAATGTTTTTGCTATTAGAGATTTAGAATTGAAAGTTTTAGATAATCCATTACTTTTTATATCAAAAAATACTTTTTTTAGATTAAGAATGTTGAATATTAAGATAATTGGTAAAAATGCTATTGTTAGAAGAAATTTAACAATAGAATACGGAATGCTTCTAACTTCCGATTTTAATTCACCTTTATTGTATTTATATGAAAATGTTGTTACTGCAATTAAAAATGAAATTACACCTATGCCAAATGAACCAAGCATTATGTATATAAATTGTTCAGAGTTCCCGAATGATGTCTCTTGAATTGTTCCCTTGAAGTTACTTGTGGCGATACCAAGACTTGCCGCAAAAGTGATTATTGATAAAATAAATAAAATGATCGAGACCTTCCAAACACTTGATTTTTCTCTCAAATTTTTCATTTATTTCCGTCAAGATAATTTAAAACGTCCATAGCTGCCATACATCCAAACCCTGCAGCAGTTACTGCTTGTTTATAAGTAAAGTCATGGACATCTCCTGAAACAAAAACTCCAGGAATATTAGTCTTTGTACCACTATGTACTTTTATATATCCTTTCTCATCAAGTTCTAGTTTACCTTTAAAAATCTCACTTGATGGAGTATGTCCTATTGCAACAAACATTCCATCTGCTTTAATTTCTGAAACCTCATTTGATGTAATGTTTTTAACCTTTAACCCTTCAAATTTTGTAGATCCAATAACTTCCAATATTTCTGTGTTCCAAATAACACTAATCTTTTTATTAGTAAAGACTTTTTCTTGCATTGCTTTAGAAGCTTTAAATTCACTTCTTCTATGAATTATTGTTACTTTAGATGCAAACTTGGTTAATACTAATGCTTCTTCCATTGCAGAATCTCCTCCACCAACTACTAATACATCTTTTTCTTTAAAAAAAGGTGCATCACAAGGAGCACAAGATGAGATACCACGGCCAATCAATTCTTTTTCTCTAGGAACCCCAAGCCATTTAGTCTCTGCTCCTGTTGCAATTATTACAGTTTTTGCAAAAAAATCAGAATCAGAAGTAGTTAATTTAAAAGGAGTTTTATTAAAATCAACTTCAGTAACATTTTTTGGGATAAATTCTGCTCCAAATCGAAGAGCTTGCTTTTTCATATTTTCCATTAGGGAAGGCCCCATTATTCCATCACTAAACCCTGGAAAATTATCAACTAAACTAGTTAACATTAATTGTCCCCCCCAAATTTCACCACCTAAAATAACTGTAGAGGCTGCTCCACGCACAGCATAAATTCCCGCAGTTAAACCTGCAGGGCCTGAACCAATAATCGCAACATCCCAAATTTTATCTTTCATAAAACAAGTTTTTTAATTGTTTATTAATTTTTGAAATTAATAATTTTAAACAGCTGGTGTTTCAGTTACAGGTTGTTCAGTTGGGACTTCTGCAACAGGTACTGGACCTGGAACTACTGTAGTATCTGTAGTTTCTGGTTCAGGTGTTGTAACAGGTGCAGTTGGTTCTACTACTGGTGTAGTTGGAACAACTGGTGCTGTTGGGTCTTGTACTGGTGTATTTTGTGGATCCATTCAAATCACCCCCTTTTTAATTAACTCTTCAAAAGTTTGTTTTCCTCCAAAGCCTACTTGTCTTCCCACTTCTTTTCCTTCTTTAAATAAAATTGTAGTAGGAATTGACATTACTCCAAATTTAGCTGACGTAGCTTGATTTTCATCTACATTTAATTTAACTATCTCTACTTTTTCTTTATAACTTTCACTTAATTCTTCTAGAACTGGTTCTGCCATTTTGCATGGGCCACACCAATCTGCATAAAAATCAACCAAAGTTGGTAACTTATTTTGAAGAACTTTACTATCAAAATCAGAGTCTGTTATTTTTATTACTGACATATCGATAATCACTATAACGGTAAGTATATTGACAAGTCAACTCCTAACTGCAAAAATGCAATAGAAATAATGGAAAAGTTCTTTTCTATATTTGGCAAAGTAATATTAGTTATATTGGTTATTGGGGCAATGACATATGGTGGGTACTATTTTGGAATAAAAACAAAAGAGATAAAAAAAACCCAAGCTGAAGCAACCACATCAAATGAAAATTTACCAACACCAACCCCTACTCCAACACCAACAACAAAACCACTTGTAACCACAAATGGGGGTGTACCTAAAAGCGCCGGACTTTCTTATGATCAATACAGTCTACAGGCTTCAAATGATTGGGTTATAAAAAAAGAAAATCAAACAGTAGCTGATGAAAAATTATATTTGAGCAAAGATGACTATCAAATAACCATATTTCAAGGTGCAACAGGTGGTGCCCTTTGTTTATATTCAGGAGATCCAAATTTTGAAGGCCCAAGTAGTAGATATAATTTTTTTAAAGAATTAACATCAAAAGATAATAGAACCTTAAGAAGAAGTGGAGATTTAAACGGCCTAGGATTTACTGTTTGTCAGAAATATACTGATGGTAGTTTTGGACAACCCACCAATTATGGTCATATTTCAATCAAACTTCCGATCTCTTGGAATCAAGAGACATTAGATGAAATAGACTCAATAATTTCTTCACTTAAAAAAGTTTAAACTAATTAAAAAAACAATTTTCTTAAAATATTTTGTCTTTTGATTCGATTCCATATGATTTTATAAAAATCTAATTTTGCTCAAAATGAAACGGATTGTGTAAAATAACAAGAGAATAAATTGGACTTATAGTAACACCAATAAATCCCAATATTACGACTAGAAAGATAATAATTGATTAAATTATTACTTTGACATTTAATATTTAGTCTCAATAAATTTTAAATAAAAAAATATAACGTTTTTATACAAAAAAATTGTAATGGTTTCTATTTCTTTTTTAAAACATCCATCATTTCACCAATAGCTTTTTTTGTATCCCCTCTTTTAATTGAATCGGCAACGTTGGTTTTTAAGTGATTTTCTAAGATAACTTCATCTACTTTCCTTAATGCGGATTGAACAGCTAACGACTGATGAACAACATTAATGCAATATTCATCACCTTCAACCATATTAATTATTTTTTCCAGATGTCCTTTAGCAATTTTTAATCTATGTAGTATTTTTCCTTTTGCCCCTTGCATATTTACCTTTAATATTTAAGATAATATATATCCCCCTATGGGGGATATCAAGTAGTAAAATTATGAACCAAGTTTTTTTAGCATTTATAGCAGGATTAACAACAGGGGGAATTTCTTGTTTAGCTGTACAAGGAGGACTATTAGCCTCAGTATTAACTGATTCTAATTCAAAAATCAAAAATACTTTTCTTTTTCTACTTTCAAAATTAATAGCCTATACAATACTTGGGGCAATCTTGGGAACAATTGGAGGTAGACTTACATTTTCCCCTACTCTTCAAGGTTATTTACAAATTGCAATTGGAATTTTTATGATTGCGACAGCAGGTAGACTTTTAAATTTGCATCCGATATTTCGCTATACAGTAATTCAACCTCCTACTTTTGTACTTAAATATTTAAATAAAATTTCAAAAGACTCTTCAATCTTTGCTCCAATTCTATTAGGTGTATTAACTATATTAATTCCCTGTGGAGTAACACAAGCAATGATGATTCTTGCAATAGGAACAGGAAGTACCCTATTTGGAAGCTTAATAATGTTTGCTTTTATATTAGGAACTTCCCCAGTATTTTTCCTTTTAGGATTGACTGTTTCTTCTATATTTAAAAATTCAATTCTCTCAAAAATCGCGGCGGTTGTGATTATAATTATTGGACTTATTGCAATTAATACAGGACAAATTCTAAAGGGCTCAGTTCATACTTTTCAAAACTATAGTAAAGTGTTATTTGATTCTAATAAAAAAGTGGATAATTCTGGAAACAGTTTAGCAAAAGTAGTAAATGGTGTACAAGAAGCAACTATAGAAGTAAGTAATTATGCATATAAAACAAATACAACTAGTTTAAAGGTAGGTATTCCTGTAAAACTTACAATGGTCACTAAAAATGTACAAAGCTGTTCTAGAAGTTTTGTAATACCAAGCATGAATATTAATAAAATCCTTCCTTCAACTGGAACGGAAATAATAGAATTTACACCCAATAAAATTGGTACACTTACCTTTTCTTGCAGTATGGGAATGTATACTGGATCATTTGAAATAGTTAAATAAATGACTAATAAAATTTACAAAATTAAAGGAATGAACTGTCCATCTTGTGCAACCATGTTAGAAATTGATTTGACCGATGCTGGAATGCCCTGTAAATGTTCATATGCTAAAGAAACATTAGAAATTGAAATTGAACACGATATCAAAAAACTTGAGGAAATAATTAGTAAATCTGGTTATAATATAATATGAACAAATTTGGAATCATTGTAATTGTGGTTACTATATTAATTTTAGGAGGTGGTGCATTATTAATTACAAAGGATAATTCAAAACCATTCCCTACTCCCGAACCAAATACCTACGAATATTTTTGGGGAGATGGGTGTCCTCATTGTAAAATTGTAGATGACTTTTTTGAAACTTGGGATGGGAAAGACAAAATTAAAATAAAAAAGTTAGAAGTTTGGAATAATAAAAGTAACGCTAGTCTTATGGCAGAAAGGGCAAAAACTTGTGGAATTCCTCTGGCTGAAATGGGGGTACCACTTTTAATTACACTTGAAGGAAAATGTCTTACTGGGGATCAACAAATAATCGAACATTATAAAAGTTTAAAGTTTTAAAAATGAAAAAAATATCTAAAGTATTAAGTCTTTTAATGGTTCCGGGAATATATTTATTAATGCCTAAACCAGCATTAGCAGTGTGTCCTGTCTGTACTATTGCAGTTGCAGGAGGATTGGGACTTTCTCGTTACTTTGGAATTGATGATTCAATCTCAGGAATTTGGGTAGGAGGATTAATGGTTTCTTTAACTCTTTGGACTGTAGATTGGTTAAGTAAAAAGAATTTTAGTTTCCTAAAAAAACTAGACAAAAAAATAATTACTTACTTAAGTTTTTTGCTTTGGACTCTTCTTACTTATCCTCCACTTTATTGGACAAACATAATAGGGCATCCGTTTAATACAATATTAGGAATTGACAAATTAGTATTTGGAAGTTTAATAGGAATTCCTGCATTTTTAATAGGAGTTTACTTTGATAAAAAGATAAGAAAGATAAAAGGAAAGCAACTTTTCCAATTTCAACGAGTAATTTTTCCAGTAACAGTATTAATTATTTTTAGTTTAGTGTTATACTTCTGGGGAGGCTATTTATATAAACTTTAATACGATAGGCATAGTTTGTCATCTATTACATATATGATTAAAAATTACAAAGATTTACTCAGTAAGGTAAAAAAGGTAACAGCCCAAAAGGAGCTTGATTTATCTTCAGGTGAGGACCTTTCAATTGGAATAATGAATTTGATTTCAATTGAAGAACATCTTTTTTATACTTCTCAAAAAACTAAAGATAAAAAATACTTAGACCTTTTAAATGAAGTTAGATTAATGCGTACTGATCTTTTAAAAGAGATTATTAAAGATTATGAAGGTGAAGTTTGGTGTATCAGCAAACACCTTCTTTCAGCTTCAATGAGGCTAATGGAAGTTGGAACCAAAGAACTTAAGAAAAATGATAAAAAGAAAGCTTGGGATATGTTTGAAAAAGCATATAAACTTTATTCTCTTTTCTGGGGATTAAACTTAGGGATTGTTGGAGGAAAAGATATCAAACAAAAAAATGATGATGAAATTGATTTTTTAGATGAAAAATCAAAAAAGGGAGGTTCTGAATCTGTGTTTTCAAAATTAGGATCCTTAGTTCAAAAAGCTATAGATTGTTGTAGAGAGTAAATTATACCCTTCCTCGAAGTATCATTGCATCAATTATTCTTTTGACAGCCAGGTAAAATGTAGCTTCCCTATATGTTATCTTTTTTTCTAAAACTACTTCTTGAATATCACCAAATGCCTTTGTAATTGTCTCTTTTAGTTCATTATTTACTCTTTCTTTAGTCCATTTATATCCATGTAAATTTTGAATCCATTCAAAATAAGATACCGTCACACCACCAGAATTAGCTAAAACGTCTGGAATTAAATCAATTTTATTTGATTTTAATATTTCATCCGCATCTGAGGTTGTTGGACCATTGGCCATTTCCAAAATGAATTTTGCTTTTATCTTATTTATATTTTCTTTGGTAATTGCATTTTCTAAGGCTGCTGGAACTAATAAATCTACAGGAAGTTCTAAAAGATCTTTATTTTCGATAAATTTATAATTGGTCATTGATGAAACTTCTTTTAAGCAACCAAACTTTGCATGGAGTTTTTTTAACTCATCTATATTTAGTCCAGCTGTATTGATTACTCCTCCTGAAACATCAGATATGGCAACTATTTTAAAATCAGCATTGAAAGCAAACTTTGCAAACCAATATCCAACGTTGCCAAATCCTTGAATGGCAAGTTTAATTTTTTTATGATTTATCTTTTTAGATTTTAAATAAGCCTGAAGGATATAAACTCCTCCTCTTCCTGTTGCTTCTTCACGTCCTTCAGAACCTCCTAACTCAATAGGCTTTCCTGTAAAAGTGGCTGGTGAATGATGCCTTTTTCTTTTTTCAAAAATTTCAAGCATCCAGGCCATTACTTGACCATTAGTATTTACATCAGGCGCTGGAATATCACGCCATGGTCCAATATAAGGAGTTAAAAAGTTAGCATACTGTTTAGTTAACCTTTCTAATTCTCTTAAATTAAGTTTAGTCGGATCTACAATAATTCCACCTTTACTTCCTCCATATGGAATATTAACAACAGCACATTTTATACTCATCCAAAAAGAAAGAGCTTTAATCTCATCTTCTGTTACATTCTGATGAAATCTAATACCACCTTTAAATGGTCCCCTTGCATCATTGTACTGAATCCTAAAGGACTGATATGATCTTTTCTTACCATTATCAAGTTTGAGGTTTAATTTCTTTTTTAATATATTTTGAGGTTTTTTTAGAAGCCTTATTGCCCTATTCAATCTTTTTTTATCCTGATAATCATTAAGTAGAAGTGGAACAACTAAATCAAGTTGTCTCTTGGCATTTTCAAAAGAATTAACAGGCTTAAGCATGTGGAGCCTATATTAAAACAAAAAACCGAAAATGAAAAGCGTTAAAAATACTCCAATAAAATAAAGTTTAGATTTATTATTATCAATTAAAATAATTTCATTAGTTTTAATCTTTCTTAAAAGAAAGATTACTAAATTTAATAAAAAGGAAAGTACTAGTCCCCTACCAAAAAGGTTTCCTGAAGAAGATAATAACCAAAACGTTAAAATTAAAAATATAATTTGGAAATTTAATGAATGAAAAATTAAATTGGTTCTTTCATTTTTAGTATCATATAAAAGTATTAAAGCCTCTTTAAAACGTTTAGCCTTCATTAATGCAATCACCCTTTGGGAAGTTAATTCATATGGTTTAAACACAAATACGTGTAATAAATGGTCAACATTTGATAAAAATAAACCTACTAGTCCTCCAACCCAAAATGGCCAAAATGAAAATGAAAAATATTTTTTAACTAAAGTTATTAAGATAAAATATAAAAGCAAAAAAATTAAATGACTTATACAATCCTTTTTCATCTTTTTTAATTATGCCACATTTAATTTTCTTTTGTGACAGTTTTGGCAATTTTTAATTGCTTTAGTTTCCACATAAATAACCTAGGTTTACTCCTAGCATTACTAGCATCTTTAACAAAACTTTTTGCAGATTCTACTAATCCTCTTGGATTAATTTTAACAATGCGCATATATAAAGATATATGGTCAAGATCACCTAATTCTTTAGCAAGTTCATAGGCATATTTTTGAAACTCTCTGGATACATATTTATCAGTATCATCAGTCTTAAACTTACTGCCTACACCATTTGGAGCATTTATAAAATCACCAATTTTTTGCATATTTCATCAATTACTTTATCTAGAATATCTCGTTCCTCATTTGTAAAATCTTCTAACACATATTGTTCTCCAGGAATTCTATTATTAGGATCTCTATTATCAACCCCTACTCTGACATACCAGAAGTCACTTGTGCCTAATTTCTCCTGAATATCATTAATACCATTATGAATTTTAGGACCTTTTCCAAACTGGATCTTATAACTTCCTAAGGTAATATCTAAATCATCATGAATAATATATAAATTGGATGTTTCTAGTTTAGATTTGGTAAGTATACTTTTAACAAAATCTCCTGAATCATTCATAAAAGAACCAGACTTTTTTAATAAAATATTTTTGTTGTGGGAAATTGATTGTAATTTTTCAATAACCATTTGCCCAACATTATGTCTATTGTTTTTGTATTTTTCACCTGGGTTTCCCAAACCTATGATTAATTTCATTATTTTAATTTTACACTAAAACACCTCCAAACGATTGGAGGTGTCATTTATTAACCATTTTTAAATTAAAATGATTAAACTTTCTTAACTAACTGTCTTACAAGTTTTCCTACAAAAGGAACTTCCCACTCTTCTCCTTGCCATGCTTTATAAATAAGCATTAACCAAAGAATAAAGCTGACTACTCCTACTAAAGGAACTAAAATTGCAAGAATTATAGTTAAACCCAACATCCATTGAATTGCAAAAAGACCAACAAAAACAACTATTGATTGCATTGCATGGAATCTCACAAAAGGATCTTTATCTAAAACTAAAAAGACTACTCCTGTGATTGGGCCTAAAACATAAGCTAAAGCTCCTGAAGTTTCTTTTTTAAGACCAAGACCTGTTTTTTCTGCCATTTTTAATCACCTTCTTTCAATGTAAATTAAGTATATCAAAATTATTGCAACTTAAGTATCTCTTTTAATTCTTCCAGTGTTGTCGCCTCATTTATTCCTTTATCTTCTCTAATTTTTAAAAATCTCGGGAATCTTAAAGATAATCCCAATGAATGTTTGCTACTAACAGAAATACTATCTGCAGAAACCTCAACAACTAAAGAAGGGGTAGCCCAAACATCAGGAATTAGATCTTTCTGGGCTTCATATTCTTTAGGTTTTTCTTTTGATTTTAATTTCTCTAGTCTTTTTTTAACTTCAACAAGCATCTTTTCTGTTAATCCTGTCCCAACTTTAGTCAAAGTTCTAATTTTATCTCCATCTTTTATACCAACCAAAATCTTTCCAAGACCAAATCGTGATCTTTTACCTTTACCTACAAAATAACCCATTACAATGCAATCTATTGTGTCAGAAAGCCTTCCCTCCATTCCCTCTTCTTCTTTCATCTTCACCCAATTCCAGCCAGTTCTACCTGATACATATTGTCCATTAGCTCTTTTGACAACCACACCTTCGAGTCCCATTTTTAAATATTTAAAATGAAGTTTTTTAATCACTTCAGGATTATTAGTAATTGTTGATTCGTCAATTTTTAACAAATCTCCATTGATAACTACAGATTCGATTTTTTTTCTTCTTTCAATATATGGCATTTTAATTAAACTTTCTCCGTCAACTAAGAGACAATCAAAAACTTGAAATTGTAAAGGTACTTCCCCTGAGGTTTTCTCAACATCATGTTTTCTTCTTCGTTGAATTGTTTTTTGAAAATCTAAAAACATTTCTCTTTTAGAATCAATTCCTACAGCTTCAGTATCTAATATTATTTCATCAGCCTTTACAAACCTTCCAAAATTTTTAAGTTCTGGAAAGATATTTGAATCAAGAAAATTCATATTTCGTGTAAAAATTCTTAAAAAATTGTCTTTTCTCCTAAAATGAATGAAAATTCTCAGACCATCAAATTTAGGCTCTACAGCCACAGTTCCCATTTTTTTAATCATTTCGGTTGTTGAATTTAAGCGTTGACAAAGTATTGGAACGACAGGAACCCCAATTTCAGGACTAACATCTTCTAATTTTTTTTCTTTAATAAGTTTGGCTAAATATCCAATATCAGGTCTAATATTGTAATTTTCTTCAATTTCTTTTTGGATTAATTTATTATGATTAGCTAGTGCATCTATTACAGTTTTCTCTGAAAAACCTAGACGTAGTTTTCCAATTGGAATTCTTGTCACAAATCTCACAGAAAGTGGATCTAAATGTTTTAATAAATCAGATGTCTTTTCTTCTTTTCTTAAAACACTATCTTCTCCAGAATCATTAGCAATTTCTAATAGTTTAGTAAATACTTCATTTATTTTAAGATCCTTTTCTATTTTAATTTTTACATTATCTGCCAACTTTTCAGAAACTATACCCAGATCTCCTTTCTCTTTATAAAGTTTATTAACTAAATCTTCTTCTTGATTGTATGCCTTAGCTATAGCCTTAATAATAAGTTTATCGGCCATATTAAAAACAATACTTTCATATGATGGAGCGAGTTGACCTAAAATCAAATAAACCGTGTTTTTTATTTCATCAGAACTTAAATTCTTAAACAAATCAGATAAAAGCGCCGTTATGGCCAGTCTTGAAGAAGTTTTTTCAAGTTTTTCCAGATAAATTGCAAGTTCTTTAAACTTCATTATTTATCTAGATTATACACCGCGGTTAGCCATGTATGAAGAAAAGAAAAAATAAGCAAAGACAACCATCGCGATAAAGGCTAGTCCAAAAAATATACTAATTAACCCACTCCATTCTTCGTGTATACATTTATAAATTCCTTCCCCCATTAATGTTAATCCAAAAAGAGATGGAAGTACCAAGATCATATATAAAAATTGTGGATCTTGTGGTGTCATATTTTTTTAAATTTTTTTACATTTATCCTCTAGCAAAAACATAACGAGAGGATTTAGTACTTCCTTCTTTTTTAATTATTCCTTTTTTAAGTAAACTGTTTAAATCTCTCAAGATTGTATCCTCAGAAACCATTGGAATAAGTTTTTTCAAATCAAGCATCGGGACCGAACCCTGGTCTGAAATATATTCCATAAGTCTCATTTGTCTTTCAGTTAAGGCAATTTGTTCACCAAATTTTGTCTTCATCCTGACATCAAGTGATAACTTTCTTACTTTTTCTTTAATCTTAGAAAGTTCTAAAGCAACAACTTCAGTAAAGTATTCAAGCCATGGGGTTAAATCTCTCTGAACAATACTAGCTGATTCCTTATCAACCTTAAACAAAGCATCATAATATGAAGCTAAATCTGAATCAAAATTTTCTTCCAATGAGAAAAATCTTTTAATATCATATCCTTCTCTCATTAAAACAAGCTGTGTAAAAGCTCTAACTGTCCTCCCGTTGCCCTCAACAAAAGGATGAATTGCGACTAACACATAATGAACAATTGCAGCCCTTAGTATAGGATGGATTTCTTTAGCCTCATCCGAATTTAACCAATTAAAAAAATCATCTAAAAGGTATGGCACCTCTACAAATGCAGGTGGTTTAAGAACAATTTTACCTGTTCCTTCCTCTTTAATAACTACTTGTGTGGTTCTTAAAACTCCAACCTTTTCAGCTGAAACAATCTTTTCAACAGTCGTTTTATGAATATCAGTTAGAATCGTTACATCATAATCTCCCCTTTTAAATGAAAGTTCATCTAGAAGCGTCATCACATTTCTATAATTAACTACTTCTTGAATATCACGAGGACGCCCATATACTTCCTGTCCCTCAAGTATTTTTTTAGTTTGAACCAAGTTCAATTCATTCCCCTCAATATGTGTTCCGTGATGTATTGTTTTGGCAATTGCATCTGTCTGAAATTGTTTTTCAAACGAAGGAACAAGAGGAGCATTTTCAATAACTTCTTTGCTAGCTTCAACTTGACCAATATTTTTTAATACTTTATTTGAAATTACAAATTTTGGAGAATACATAACTATAATATAACGCAAATCTTGCGGAAATAAAAGTGGAAAAGATCAGTTTTCCTTTTTTTCCATAGCCTGAGAATACCCTTGTGCTCCTGTAAGAATTGGTGGATTATCTTCGGAAAAAGTTTTAAATTCTTCATTAGGAGTAAAATTTGGTGGAGGTTCAGGGCAGACTTTTGGTTTTTTTACCCTAATCCTCTTAAAGTATTTTTTACCTTCTGGATTTTGTCCTATAAATTCCCATTTATCTATTGTCATAGATTTATTATTTGTATTTTATCACGAAGAGACAAGATATGCTTACCACTAGATTGCAAATTTTTCTTGCTTTTAAATTCTTCAACAAAATGAGGATCCGCTGCTGTTATTATTGTTTGATAATTTTTAATTACATCCATAACCACTTTTCTATGAGGATGGTCTAGTTCTGAGAATATATCATCTAAAAGTAACACTGGTATTTCAGAAGTTTCCCTTTCAATAAATGAAAGTTCTGCAAGTTTTAACCACAAAACCCCCATTCTTTGTTCTGCCCTACTTCCATATGCTGAAAGATCCTTTTCTTCCAATTTAAAAAGAAAATCATCTCTATGAGGCCCAACTAGTGTAGTTGCTGAAGCTATTTCTTCATTTTTATACTGTTCAAGTCTACCTTCAGATATTGCTGATCTATCATATTCTAACTTGTAATTTGTATTAATATTTAGTTTAAAATCAGTATTATTAACAAAATCAATAAATTTTTGTCTTTGATCTGTAATGTAATTGCCATTTTTAATTAAAAGCTGATTCCAAAACAAAAGATGACTTCTTGAAACATTTTCTTCTCTAATTCTAAAAAGAAGCCTGTTTCTTTGTCTTAATCCTTTATCGTAGGATAAAATTGCTCTTCTATATTCTCTATCAACCTGAGATATAACAGTATCTAAAAACTTTCTTCGTAAAGTAGGTGCATCTGTTACTAAATCTAAATCATGTGGGGCAAACAAAACCACTTTAAGGTTTCCTGCAAAATCAATCAATCTTTTAGAAATTTTGTTAATAGTTAACTTTTTTCTAGCCACTCTACTGGGAACTGATTTACCAATATCTAAAAATCCTCTTGTTAAAACAATTTCTAGATTTGAATTACCGATTATTCTTGCAATTTCTGTATCATAATTTATACATTCTTCTTCAATTCTTGCTTTAAAACTCTTGCCTGTAGAAAGCATAAAAATAGCTTCTAAAATATTTGTTTTTCCAGCTGCATTTGGAGCGATAATGAAAGTTAAATTAGATGAAAATTGAAAACTTTCTTTTTTTAAATTCCTAAAATTCTGTAAAACCAACTTAGTTATCATATTTATATAGGTAAGGCTCTTTTTATAATGTATTCCCTTTATTTAAAGTATAATATCAGAAATGAAAATAGTTATAGCTACAAGTTATAAAATTGAGAATGAGACAGGCACTGCATATGTTTCCAACGAACTTGCTAATGCCTTATCTAAAAAGAATGATGTTCTATTTTTGTGTTTAGGTGACAAATACACGTTCACAAATGTTTCAAAAAATCTTAAGTTATTAAAAATTCCTTCCATTGATATTGGAAAATTGACTCTTCCAATTATTACTCCAGATGTTGTTATTAAAGTTTTTAAGTGTCTTAATAAATTTTCACCTGACATTGTACATGCACAAAATTCAATACTAAATTCCAGTTTAGTTCAAACATGGACCTTAAATAATAAGGTTCCACTAGTAGTTACCTTCCATCATATTCCTACACAATCAATAGAACATATTATTCCGAAATTATCCAAAACTAGATTTGTAAAATTAGTCCAAGAATTTTATGTAAATACAAATCTAAAAAAATTTCTAAAATATACAGATGGAGTTATTGCTCTAAATAAAACTGTCGAAGATTCGATTAGGCAAATAGACAAAAAGGTTCAAATAAAAATAATAAACAATGGTTTGAATTTAAACGATTTATTCAAAATTAAAATAAAAAATATCAATTCGTCCAAAAGAGTAGATTTTATATTTTTAGGCTCATATACAGAAAGAAAGAATCAAGAATATCTAATAAGAATTTTCTCTCACTTACCTAAAAATTACCATTTAACATGTTATGGAAAAAAGAAAAATAGTGGAGAATATTTACGTAAATTGTATAAATTGTCTAATAAATTAAAGACTAAAAACGTAACATTAGAAGATTACACTAATAATTTAATAGCTGTTTTTGAAAAATCTGATTTTTTTATTACAGCATCACTTAAAGAAGCACAAAGTCTAGCAATAATTCAAGCCTTAGCTTCTGGAAAACCTGTGATAGGAATTGAAAATGAAACGACATCGGAAATTATTAATGATAAAAATGGGTTAATAATTGCTAAAAAAACTACTCCGAAAAAATTTGCGCAAAAAATAATAAAGTTAATTGACAAAGATAATTATCAACAATTATCACGTGAGGCACGGAAAACCTCAGAGAAATTTAAAATTGAAAAGGTGGTATTAAAAATTGAAAAATTTTATAAATCCATTACTAATAGCAACAGTTAGAATTGTTGATGGAATATTTGCAAACATTATAACTAAATATTTAAGCCTATAATTTTTGAGAAGTATTCTTGCAGTAAGGGATGAAAAGATAGGTCCCCCGATTGTCCCAATTATTATAGTTCCAAGTATTTTTCCATGACGTCTATATTTTTTTAATAACTTATTTTCATTTTTTTCTTCTCCTCTTTCTATATCTCCAGAGACAGGAAAGAATTTTTTATGGGAAAGAGTATAAAGAAACAAACAGGCAAATATGCTTCCAAATAAATAAATTTGAAAAAATGAATTAATTAAACTGTCCTGAGACATCGCATTTACTATATTAATTTTAGATAACAAAAAATAACCCGTTACAATCACAATTGAGGCTAAATGAACCCAATGAAACTTTTTTTTATCACTAAGTGATACTCTATGTTTATTTATTTTTGACATACTGGACAAATATATGTTCCTCTACCCCCTAGGAAAAATTTCTCTATTTTATTAATCTTACATGATTTGCAAATTTCACCTTCATGCCCATAGACCAAAGAGTAATTTTGATACTGTCCCTCCCCACCATCGGGGGTTACAAATGCAAGTTCAGATGCTCCTCCATATTTCAACCCAGACTTTAAAACCATTTCTATAGCTTTAAATAAAGATAAAGCTTCTAGACTAGATAAACTATCAGCTTGCCTTCTAGGATCAATTTTAGCAAGCCACAGAGCGTCATTTGCATAGATATTACCAACTCCAGATAATTTAGACTGATCCATTAAAAGAGTTTTAATATTTCTTTTGGTTTTTAAAAGAATTTCTTCAAAAATATTAAAGGTTAAATTTTTGAAAGGCTCTGGTCCAAGTTTTTTAATAAAAGGTTCATTTTCTACTTGGGATGTTTTAATCACCCTTATCCACCCAAAACGCCTGACATCATTATAATAAAGGATGCCTTTATCAAACTTAATTATTAAATGAGTGTGGACCCCAGGTATCCCACCAATAACTTTTTTAGATAAAATTTCACTCTTTAATTCAGGTCCTCTATAAATATATTGTCCTGTCAATTTAACATGAGTTAAAATTGAATATCCATTAGAAAGATCAATTGATGTTACTTTTCCAAATCTTCTTACTTTTTTTACCAACCCACCAATTAGTTTTTTCTCATCTCCTTGAAAAACTTTTCTATTTATTACGTCAATAGAAACAATTTTTTTGTTCAATAGAAATTTCTCAAGTTGTACTTTAATTGCTTCAACTTCAGGTAATTCAGGCATAACTTTAACTTAGATTATTAATATATTTTTTTATCTCTTTAATAAAATTTTCTTTACTAAACTTCTTGGAATTACCAATTATCTCTAACTTATTCCATTTAGTTTTTTCAATTTTTTCAACTGCTTTTCTAATAGAATTTTCTGACACTTCATCTATTAAAATTCCGGTTTTACCATCAATAACTGATTCTTTAAACCCTCCCCCATTAAAAGCGATTACGGGAGTACCAAAACTTTGAGCTTCAACAACAGTCATGCCAAAATCTTCATCACGTGCTAAAGCTATAAAAGCTTTAGCTTCTGCATATAACTTATTTAGTTCTTCATCTGTTACTCTTCCTAAAATCTTTATATTTTTAAAATTATTGCTTTTAATTTTTGAACTTACATTAGAAAATCCACGTGATTCACCTACAATTTTTAAATTTTTACCAATTCTTTCAAAAATTGAAACTGCTTCTTCGATTCCCTTTGCTCCAACCAAACGTGATGCAATTAAGTAGTAGTCTTTCTTTTTATTTGGAATGTCTTCAATTATTTTTGGAATTACAATTGGAGGATAAATTACAGTTGCTTTTTTTCTATAGAATTTTAAGATTCGATCAGCCACATTTTTCGAATTTGCTATCCAATTATCGATAGATTGTGCAGTTTTAAAATCATACATTCTAATAAAATGGCCAACTATTGCAGAATAAATTTTAACTGGCCAGTATTTTGTAAAACCAACTGAAGTTTCATATCCATAAAGCCACCTGGGTGGAGTATGACAATAAACAACAACTTTGGTATTAGGTCCAACCTTAAATCCTCTGGTTACATACCAGCTACAAGAGACAATTACCAAATCATAGTCTGATAAATCAAAGCTTCCCCAAATGACTGGAATTAAAAATCTTAAAGGACTATATAGTTTTCCAATCTTTAATAGTGGAGCTAAAAAACTTTCAATTATTTTTCTATCTCCAATTTCTTTTAATTGCCTCAATTCAATGTCAGCAGTTGATCCTTTTACTCTAAAGGCTGTATAAATTGGGGCATTAGGATAAATTTCAGTTAAAGTTTTTAAAACTCTTTCTGCTCCTCCAAATTCATTTATATAATCATGTACTAAAGCTATTTTCATAATATTAAAATAATGTTCTTTCAGAATAAACTACCTTGTTTTTCTAATTTTATTTTTTCTCCTAACTTCTTAATTCTATCTGACAAAGTCCTAAAACCAAACTTAGAAAATAATTCTAATACGTCATCCGTTGCTAAATCCCATTTGGATGAATCTTCAAAATTAAGCTTTAATGGCACATCTTTTACAATTGTTGCCAATTTATATGAAAGTTTTGCAGATTCTTTTCCTTTTTCAAGTTTTTCTTTTAACTTAGAGGGTATTTTATCAATATTATTGTATATTTCACTAAATTTTTTAAATTCATTTAGTAAATTAATTGCAGTTTTAGGTCCAACTCCAGAAACACCAAAATAATTATCAGATGCATCCCCCACTAAAGCTTTATAATCAATAATTTTATCTGGTGTCACTCCTAATCTTTCAATTGTTTCCTTCTCTCCAAATATTTTACCGTTTGAAAGTCCTCCAATTGGCATATACAACATAATATGTTTTATATCATCAACTAGTTGCAACATATCCCTATCACCCGTAACTATAATAACCTCGTCAAAGTCTGATTTTTCAGTAGCCTTAGAAGAAAGTGTGCCTATTACATCATCAGCTTCAAAACCAGGAACTGAATAAACTGGAATTTTAGAAGCTTTTAAAAAATCACGCGCTTTACCAAACTGACTTGAAAGTTCATTTGCTGTCTCTGGCCTTTGAGATTGGTATGTGGGGAGTAATTTTTGTCTAAAAGTTTTTGCTTTTTCATCAAAACAGACAATAACATTGGTAGGTTTAAGGGTATCAATAACATTAATAAGCATTGATACAAGACCATATATGGCATTAATTGGTTCCCCATTCTTAGTAGTTAATGGAGGAATTGCATGGAAGGCCCTATGCATTATTGCATTGCCATCAAAAACAATAAGTTTCTTGCTGTGGGACGTCAAGCTTTGCTTATCCATTGTCTTGATTGTAAACTAGAATTAATGAAGATTCCAAAGTTAAATTTAACTAAAGAAAAATTAATCAAATTTGGATTTATTTTAGCTTCAATTTTGATAAGTGGCATAATTATTTATTTTCGAAATTCATTTGTTAAGCTTGAAGGATATGGGTACTTGGGAATTTTTTTAATTAGTATTTTAGGAAATTCCACAGTAATAATTCCTGCACCAGTAATTTTAACTGCATTTATAGGAGGGTCAATTTTTAATCCATTTTTAGTAGGAATAATAACTGCAATGGGAGCTACAATTGGAGAATTAACAGGTTTTATGGCAGGGTTCGGAGGTCAGGCAATTGTTTCTAAAAGCAAAAACTACGAAAAAATAGAAGGATGGATGAAAAAATCAGGTTTTTTAACTATTTTTATTTTGGCAATAATCCCAAATCCTCTATTTGATTTAGCTGGAATTATTTCAGGAATTACAAAATACCCACTTAAGAAGTTTTTACTGGCAACTTTATTAGGAAAATCTATTAAATTTTTGGTTGTTGCCCTTATTGGAGCCTACTCTTTTTAGAGGCCATTCTCGGTTTGTTTTTTACCCACAATCTTTTCAAACTCTTCTTTATCAATTGTCTCTTTATCTAATAGTGCTAAGGCAACTTCATCAAGTTTTGCTTTGTGTTTTTTAATAATTTTCTCTGCTTCTTTTAATCCATTGTCCATTATTCTTTTTATTTCATTGTCAATTTTCTCCTGCATTGCCGGAGAAACTGTATTTTGTTCATACCATTCTGTTTGACCAAATTCCCCGGTTGAACTATCAGGTCCAAAGTTTATAGGTCCTAAATTACTCATCCCCCATTCAACTACCATAGCTCTAGCTATCCTTGTAGCATTAGCAATATCATTTGATGCACCTGAAGTCATCTCGTTAAATATAAATTCTTCAGCAGCACGGCCACCCAACATTGCAGTGATTTGATTTACAAGTCTTGTCTTAGTGTCATGTGTTCTATCAGCAGCAGGTGGAATTAAAGTATGCCCCAAACTCATACCACGGGCTACGATTGAAATTCGGTGCACTGGGTCCATACCTGGAGTGAAATTAGTCACAATCGCATGACCTGCTTCATGATAAGCAGTAATTTTTTTGTCTTCTTTACTTTGTAATCTTTTTTTAGCAGGACCTAATTTAACTTTTGTTGCAGCTTCTTCAACATCTAACATATCAATCTCACTCTTTTCTTCTCTTGCTGCTTGAATTGCTGCTTCATTAAGCATATTTTCAAGATCAGCTCCAGAAAATCCAACTGTTCTATCTGCAATTTTTTCCCAATTAATTTCTTTTCCAAATCTTTTTCCTCTGGCATGAATCTTCATAATTGCACCTCTCCCTTCTTTATCAGGCATATCAAGAGTAACTCTTCTATCGAATCTTCCGGGTCTTAATAAAGCTGGGTCTAATAAATCTCCTCTATTAGTTGCAGCTAAAACCATTACAGATTCATTTGGTGTAAATCCATCCATTTCAACCAGTATTTGGTTTAATGTTTGTTCTCTTTCATCATGACCACCAACAAAACCACTTCTTCCACGCTGTCTTCCTATTGCATCTATTTCATCTATGAAAATAATTGATGGGGCTGATGCTTTAGCTTGTGCAAATAAATCACGCACCCTTGAGGCACCTATTCCTACTAACATTTCCATGAACTCAGATCCTGCCATTGAAAAAAATGGAACATTAGCTTCGCCGGCAACAGCTTTGGCAAGCAAAGTGTTGTGAGAAATAAAACCGTTTGCAATAAATGAATGTGTTTTTGGAACAGTAAAATCATAGACCCTGTTTTCTGACTTTTTCAGTTTCTTTACTCTATCAAAAAACAACCCTGAATTTGTTAAAAGCTTGAGATATCTGTAATCTTCATTTGAAAATATCTCTGGATCTGATCTCTCACATGCTTTTAAAAACAAATTTAAACTTTCTCTAGATGGTCTTCGACCATTATCAGCGTATCTACAAATCTGTTTATGAAAGTTTTCGTCAACAAACTTAGACGGTTTTTTACCATTCTCAACTAAATACCTCCATATTTTTTTAATTCGAGGTCCCTGTAATGGAAATAAATCAACATTCGTCCTTAATTTAATTTTTGAAAGATATAAATCCAATTTATCTTGCTTTCTTTTCAATCTAAAACCAATTTGTTCAGTAAAATTAATTAAACTGGTTCCTGAAATTAAAATAACATATGAACTCGAATATTGATTATCGCCTTTTTCTCTAAATTTATGCATCACTCCTAAATTTAATAATAAAGCACTTACTTGCCTGGCTAGTTTTTTACTGCTCGTTGAATATTCTACTTTTCCAGTTTTATATACAGAACCGTCTGTATCGAATAACCCTTGTAAAAAGGCAACTACATTTTCTTTCGGAGATAACATTATCTGATCTGGAATTTTTTTATTTCGTGAATAAGATTCGTCCATTCCATAATGTGTAATTTCGGACTTAATATTTGAAGAGCTTATATAATAATCATATTTACTATTAGCTTTCTTGATTGAATATTCAAATTTGTTTTTAAAATATGTTTTAAAAAATAATAATAATTCTTTATCTGCTGTCGAAAAATAAATTCTATCCTTAATCGACATTCCCCCGTCACCAGTGAGTAAACCCAATAAGTAACTTGTTTTTGTATCCAACACTTTATAATTACCAAACATCTGATTGTTTGTTTTTACTGGTATCCAATCACCAACTTTAGCTTGATCTAACCTTTTGAATTCTAACTTTCCTTGATCATTTATAAATACCAACGGATGTTCTAGTGTTCCTTCTATTTCATGTCCCATATAAGTCTGAAGTTTTAAGGTATCTGATATACCTAAATCGTACCAATGTGACGCCTTTGCAATAGTATCGATAGAATTAGAGAAATCAAACGAAGACAACGTCGCCCCATGAACAAATCCGTTTTCTTCAACCGAAAAATATTTTGGAATATCTCTAATCTCCAAAAGACCCTTAGAAGTCGACACTAATGAATCACCAATTACACATTTTCCCACACCACTCGGACCGAATAATAAAACTCCCTTTGGTGTTCTTGCTCCAATTTTTCTATATTTTTCAGGATTTTTCAAAAAATCAACTACTTCAACCAATTCTTTTTTAGCTTCATCAACTCCTGCAACATCTGCAAAAGTTATACTTTGTTTTCCTTTTGCAAAGATCTTTGCTTTACTTCTACCAAAGGAGAAAATATCTTGTGCACCTTTAGTTTGAGATTTCATCATATAAAGAAATAGTCCACCTAAAAGAATAATTGGAAGTACAATTCCTAAAATTTCAGCTAAAGCTTTAGCTAAAGTTTGATCTGTTATTGAAAAATTTATTTTTGTAGGATCAATTTCTGATTTTTGAAGCAAATCTGCAAAACTTTCCCCCTCTTCTTTAACTGCTGTTAGGTTTTTTCCATCTTTATAAGTCAATAGGATGTTATCTTTTTCAATAACAACCTTTTCAACCTTTTCATTTTTTATATCGTTTAAAGCAACTGATAAATCAATTTTTGTACTAACAGGAGAACCAATGCCAAGAAGGGAAAAAATAGGTGGAAGGAAAAAAAATAGTAAAAGAATTCCAAAAACAACAGTCCAGATATTAATTTTTAGTTTAACCATTACCTGTTTCTTGTTAGTTTTTTTACCGTTTCCAGTAAGTTTCATATTATTATTTTCTAAAGGTTTCATACTTTGCAAATTATACATTCTATCTTACTTTTGTACCATTTGGTACTTTTTTAGAAAGTTTGAAAAGAACGGGGGCAACTTCATTATCGTCTTCTCCAGGAGTCGCCATTATCATCATAACTTCTGAAAATTCATTTTCAGGTCCAATCTTTTTAGGTTCAAGATTAACTACAAATGGAAATTGTTTTCCTATTAAATCTTCTGGCTTATAAAACTTCATTATGCCCGAAAATGCAGTTTTTTCACCCAATTCTTCTCCTAAATCAACTTTTAATCTAATAACCCAATGACTCCATTCTGGAACCTCAGCAGAAAGAATAGTTCCAACTCTTATGTCAACATTTTGAAATTCTTCGAAATTTATCATAACAATCCCATCTTTTCTTTTATTTCTTTTAATGTATCACCTGCAATTTTTCTTGCTTTTTCTGCACCTTCTTTAATTATTCCATCTACTTCTCTCGGATCTTCTTCAAATTGTTTTCTTTTTTCTTGAATTGGTAGTAATTTTTTATAAATTGCATCTGCTAATTCTTCTTTAAGTTCTGAGTATTTAATTCCATCACTAAGATAACTTAATTCGTATTTTTTGCGTTTTTCTATATCCTCAAATAACTCAACAAATTTAAGTAAATTAGCTACTCCTCCAGTTTCTGGAATCTTTTTACCTACTCCAGAATCTGTTGGTGCTCCTGCCAATCTTTTCTTAATAGTTTCTAAATCATCTGTTAAATTTATATAACTTCCTTCGACTGACTTGCTCATTTTCCCCTCCCCTGTTAAAGATGGTACATATTCTCCTTTTGTTGCAAATCTAATTGGTTCTGGAAAATCTGTTTTATAAATTTCATTCATTTTCCTGGCAATTTCCCTTGAAACTTCTAGGTGAGGTTCTTGATCAATCCCTACAGGAACTAAACTTGCTTTATAAATTAAAATATCAGCAGCCATTAATACAGGATAATTAAGAAGAGCAACAGTTGAAGCATTTGGATACTGTTTTAATTTATCTTTATATGTTGGAAGGTGCATCATGCGAGCTAAAGACACAACAGTTGAAAATAAATAAAATAGTTCTGTGTGTTCTGGAACCTGTGACTGTATAAAAATAGTTGATTTTAAAGGATCCAAACCTGCTGCTAAATAATCTAAAACTACATTTCTAACATTGTTTTTTAATTCATTTTTGTCATATGGTGTTGTTAAAGTATGTAGATCAGCAACCATATATAAAGTTTCAAGATCATTTCTTTCTTGTAATTCAAGCATACCAAGAACCGCCCCAAGGTAATTTCCCAAATGAAGCCTGCCTGTTGCTCTAATTCCTGACAAAACTCTTTTCATATCTTCTATTCTAACAAAAAATCCGCCAAATTGTGGCGGATCTAATTAAGTAGCAGGGGTGGGGATCGAACCCACGACCTCTGGGATATGAATCCAGTGCTCTAACCAACTGAGCTACCCTGCCGTACTTGGTATTTTACCAAATTATTAACTCATATGTTATAATAACAACGTTTTTATATGCGGGGTAGTGTACGGCTGCACGCGAGGCTTAACTAAAATTGGGCCACTTTAATAGTAATGTTAAAAGTGAAACTTGGCTATATCGGGGAACGCCTTTTTTTTAAAAGGTCAATCCCGAGGGAAGTCTAAAAATGACCCCCTAGAGACTACACGCCGAGCTCCTAAAAATAGGATGAAGATATAGTCCGGCACTCCAAGTAATTGGAGATTACAGAACAGCATAATCTCGCAGGCTGGGTTCAACTCCCAGCTCCGCAACAAGGGAGTCATTTAAATAGATCAATCCATTTCTTCCAATTAGGTTTTAATGTTACTTCTTCTTCATCTGGGATTACTGGAGCTAATTTTTTTAATGTTTCATTGTCTGGTAAGACTAGGACAATCTCCCCTTCTTTAGCAAGACCTAGTTTATTTCGAAGTTGTTTTTCTACAAATTCTTCACTTTGAGTAATTTTAAGTTGTTCTTCTAGTTTTTTATTTTCTTCATTTAATTTTTCAAGTTTTACCTTTGTTTTTTCAATTATTGCGTCACCTTCTCTAATTCTTTTGATACTTTTGAAAAAAGATGAGACTAAAACAACTGAAAGTATTAATAAAACTAGGAAACCTATAATGTTGACTAATTTTTTATTCACTGTATAATTATGACTTAGACTTGAAAGTTTTGCCCCAAGCCTAAGGTATTTATATTATGACACAGGATACAATTAAAAGTTTATTGCCAAAATTCATGGCAAGTTTGGCTGAAAAAGGTAGGTCTCCAGCCACGATTTTAGCGTATAGATCTGATCTTGAGCAATTAGTGGAATTTTTGACTAAAGGTAGTATTGCAACTCCAGACCAAGTTAAACTTTCTAATTTAGATTCATTTAGAGATACCCTACTTTCTGAAAAATATACACCAAAATCAGTTTCTAGAAAATTAAATGCTGTTAAAACATTCTTTAGATGGATGGTAGAACAAAACTATCTTTCAACTGATTTATCTAAAAGTGTATCTCATCCTAAGGTGGAGGCTTCAATGCCTAAGTTTTTAACTCCTTTAGAGTATAGAGCTTTAAGAGATGCTGTAAGAAATGATCCTAGAATATCTGCAATGATTGAATTAATACTTCAAACTGGTTTAAGAATTTCAGAAGTAGCTAATATTAAAACTGCTGATATTAATGAAGAAACTATAAAGATTGAGGGCTATGCAACACAACCTGAAAGAACAATTCCTTTAAATAAACCAGCAAAAGAAGCAATTGAAAAGTATATGATTGAAAGACCAAAAGTGGTTTCCGAATATATTTTTATCAGTAAGACCGGAAAACCACTTGCAGTTAGAAATATAAGAGCATCAGTTGACAGATTTATTCAAAAAGCAGAACTTCCAAAATATTCTGTAAACGATTTAAGAACCACATTTATTGTAGAAAACATTAAAAATGGAGTTGATTTAATTTTAATTTCTCAAGTTGCAGGACATAAAAGACTTTCAACCACAGAAAGATATATTGAACTTGCAGGAACTACAGAATCAAGTAAAAAACAGTCTTTAATTGAGCTATAACCATAGTGAGAAAAGATATATTACAAAATCAAGGAGAAAAAAGTGATTTACCAGATTTTAATGCACTAATACAATCTCGTGTTGATTATCAAGAATATCTAGACAATTTCGAGAATCGCCCCCCTCTCACAGAATGTACTGGCCCAATGTCATTTGATGAATGGACAGATCATCAAAATGCATTTAATGCAATTATAAAAGCAATCAACAATTTCTCAAATCCCGATAAAAATTAATTTATAAATTATTTATCTCTTCCACAACAGAATTTAACATGTCCTCATATACTTTAATTTCAGAGTATTGTAGTTCAGAATGAGCGCTTTCGTGTTTTACTCCATGAAAATATTTATACATCTGAGTAAGTTTCTCTTTATAGTCATCTCTTTTCTTTATTAATTCTAGAAGTTTTGTATTTTTATCCATTGGTTAATAATAATTTAGTGGCTCGGGATGGGATCGGACCATCGACTTCCAACTTATAAGGTTGGCACTCTGACCACTGAGTTACCGAGCCAATTTAATGATTATATCAAAGTCGAGTCATTTTAGAAGCATAATGATTTAAAATTGCCATTAGAGCCATAAGTATATTTTCTTTTATCTCTGTTTTGAATGCCCAAACTCCACAAGTTCCATGACCATATCCCTTTTGATCGATATCAATTCTTGAAGATTTTTTTATGTATGGTCGCTTAAATTGTTTTTTATCTATTCCTATTTCTTTGGACCAAAAATTTGTTTCTTCCTCAATATTCATGTCATCATATAGATGTAATTTTAAAAATATTTTTTCTCTCGGAATTAGTAAACAATTTTGCATCCAATAGTACGAAAATTTAATAACAGATGGGTCAGTATTTGATATCGAAATACTATTTGAACTTACTTTATTTCCCTCTCCTGAATAAAGAAAAAGTCCAGCAATAAATTCTTCTCTTTCAGAAAGCGGTAACCATTTGTGTTTTTGATTATTTAAGTATGTTTCCAATCGAATCTGTCTTTTTATTTTCATTGATTTAATAAATCTTTCAACCGATCTTATTTTTTTCTCTTTTAATCCAGAGATTTGTTTTTCTGTAAGTTGAACATTTCTAAGCCATAAACTTAATGAACTTTTAGATACATTCACAATTTGCTTTATTTCACTATAACTTTTACCCTGAAGTCTTAATTTAATTACCTCGCTTCTTTCCAAAAATTTTGTCATAATCAAACACTAGAATAAGTATTACAGAAATTAATTTCTAAGTCAAATTATTACTTTTTTGAAGCTCCCCTACCAAAAGCATTATCCATATGTTCCCAATCTCTTACTTTTCTAATTTTTAAGTTTTTCTTCCAAATAGCGTCAAGGGCACTCATATCAACTTTATTATTTTTTGCAAAAGATAAAAGTCCTAAAGTATCTTTTGGAAAACAAGCTCCCCCAAATCCTAAATCTCCGTCTGGACCTGGAACCCTTAAATGTTTACCAATTCTAGGATCCGCTTCTACTGCTTTATAAACTTCCTCATAATTTGCACCAATTTTATTTGCAAGTTCATAGAATTCATTTGCAAGCAGCACCTTTGAAGCTAAAGTTACATTACTCATATATTTAATAAGTTCTGCTGAAACTAAATCAGTAATAAAATATGGCTGATCTTTTGGAAGTATACTTGAATAAAGTTTTTTAATTCTTTCTCCAACTTCTTTTTTGGTAACACCAACAACAGTTCTAGCAGGATTTAAAAAATCTTCCTTTGCTTTATTTTGAGTTAAAAACTCGGGATTCATGGCAAAATTTACATTTGGATATTTTTTGGCAAATTCAAAGGTTGTTCCAGGAAGAACAGTTGATTTGATAATTATTACTTTTGAAGTATTTATAACTTTACTAGCAATTGTTTCAACCACTCCCTTAACAATTGATATATCCATCCCAGAATAATCTCTAAACATTGGGGTTGGAACACAAATAAAAATATATTCAGAATTTTCTATCACTTCATCAAAAGTGTTTGGGCTTTCCTTAAATTTATCAAACCAAAAAATTTTATTTTGTTTATTTTTCGAAAAACCCACTCCAGTTGCCTCCCCCACAAATCCCCAACCGATAATTCCAATTTTATTTGTAATCGAGTTTGGTTTATTCATATAAACTATTGAAGGATATCATTTAAAGTTTTGCACGTCTAGTGATTTCCGCTTCTACAAGTCTTGCATCTCTTCCATATTTTAATCTACTCATTTCTTTAATTATTTCAGCAGTTCTGGGATTTTCCATATCTTTAATTTTAGCTCTATCTACTGTTGTATCAATTGAAAATGGAGTTTGAGGCTGATTATGAACAATTGTTTTAACATATGCATGATATCTTTCTACATTTAATAAATCATCTTCACCAAAAGTTGGAGTAAATTCATGTTGTAAATAATTAGCATCAGTAACGCCTACTCTAAATGAAACTTTTGTACCCACATTTCCAAAGACTGCATTTTTGACTTCTTCTTCAATTTGGCCTATAAACTGATTGGCAACAGTTAGATTTAATCTATATTTTCTAGCCTCAGACAAAATTACTGCAAAATCAGGTGTTGCAAAGTTTTGAAACTCATCAGCATAAAAATAGAAATCACGTCTATTTTCTTCTGGAGTATCACTTCTACTCATGGCTGCCATTAATATTCTAGGAACTAATATTAAACCTAAAAAATTAGAATTTTCTTCTCCCAATTCTCCTTTTGCAAGGTTAATAAGAAGTATCTTTCCATTATCCATAACATCTCTAAACGAAAATGAAGATTCAGATTGACCAATAATGTTTCTGATCATTTTATTAGTAACAAATCTTCCAAACTTGGAAGTTATGTAATCTAATACTTCCGATTTATGAAAATCAGAAGTCTGAGCTATCTGGTCTGTCCAGTAGCGTCTAATAATTGGGTCTGTGACCTTAGGAAGTAATTCTTGGACATACCTTGCATCAGTTAGGGCTCTCATTAGTTCAACAAAGGTAGCACCCTTTTCACACATGATAGTAAGCATTGCATTTCTAACTGCATGTTCAAAACGGGGTCCTACAATTCCAGTTTTATAAGGATCAAAAAGTTTATACATCATATTAATAATTGATGAGGCTACAAAATGTTTTTCATCCTCAGTATTTGCTTCCATCAAATTTAACCCCATTGGTCTTTCTGTATCTGATGGTCTAAAATAAATAACATCTTCAGCACGTTCTGGTGGAATAAGTTTTAAGATATCTTCAACAGCATCTCCATGTGGATCCATAAAACAAACTCCACGTCCTGCATTTATATCCTGCATAATCATACCTTTCATTAATTCTGTTTTTCCAACACCTGTCGCTCCAATAATATAAACATGGCGCCTTCTATCTTCATCCCCAATCGCAATCTTTCTTGTCATTCCCCTATAAATACTTTTACCCAAATAAATTCCTTCTTCAGGAATCTCTGCTGGAGCTGGAGCAGTTTTTGAGTGTAACCAATGGATATGTGGTGTTGTAATTTGTCTATTTGGAAAATGAAAAATGGTTGCCAACTCTTCAGAATTTAAAATTGAAATATGATTTTTAAACACATTAAACATTGGTTGGTACCTATAAAGGAAATCTTGCATGAAGCCACCTTTATTGTATATTTTTCTACTGCCTAAATTATTAAATTCTCCAGATGTTTGACCTAAGGAAGAAACAATATTATCAAGATTCATCTTGGCAATTTCTTTAGTTTTTGAGGTAACAACAATTCTAATCGAAGTTAAAAAACCTATTTTGCTTACTTTATTTTCAATTGCTTCCAAGGCTTTACCAGAAACTGCATATTTGGCACTTTCTGAACTGCTTTCCTGTTTTTTAGTATCTGATATATATTTACTACCTGATTTTTGCCATTCAGATTCTGCCGGTGAAATTAATATCTGAATTGCAGCCCCCTCACCTTCTGTTAATTTAGCAAGAGATGATGTAAGTGAGGCTAAAATATCAGTTGGTAAATCTTTAAAAGTCTTTAATGGATAATAATTTGCTTTTGATAACTGTAAAGATTTATAGGAAACTTTACCATCAGTTTCAAAGATATTAACTTCAGGAACCTCCATAATCTCAGCATCAGAATATGCACCATGAATTTGTTTTTCAACCAAATCTTTATATTCTGTAGGTGTCCAAACATAAAATTTAATATCTTCTTCTTTGGCAATAATCTCAAAAGAAATGGATGGTTGCACTGAAAATTTTTGTTTCCAACCTCCTTTTTTCATCGAATAAAGAGATGAAAAGAGTTGTTCCATGGCATCAGTCTTTGTTTCGTTTAGTCGTGGAACTGAAACTTGTAAATATACTGAATCAACTGATTTTTCCTCCCTTCCTCTAAACCTAAAAATAACAAAGACTACATAACTAACAGTGGCAATCAAAAACACCAAAAAGATAATTAAAATTAAAAATAAAATTATTGAATTTAAATCAGGAACAATCATTTATCAAACACCACCTTCCATCCAAAGTATATAGCTTTTTTTATTATTCTTAACCAATATCCGGCTGACCAAGCTGAAGATTCATCTTTTGATCCTTTAATTTTTCCTTCCAAAGATTCTTTACTATCTTCAGGAATCTTTATTTCCATCTTTCTTCCTTCAGGAGTCTCGATCAAGTTTTGTCCTTTATCATTTTTAACTTGAGCTTTAAAATGAGTCAGAACTGGAGAAACAACTTCTTTTCTTTCAATATTTAAAGGAGAAGCCTCGTCAGGATTCTCATAACTTTTTTTAATTGGTTCTCTTTCAGGCAGTAGTCCCATGCTTTTAATTGTAGCATTATTTCCAAGTACCTTCCTTAACTTTTTTCCTAAAATTAGTAAAACGAGCTAAAGTAAATAAATAATCTGAGAGTCTATTTATATAAGCTAATACTATTAATTTTTGGTCCATAATTTCTAACTTAACCAATGATCTTTCTGCACGACGGCAAAGGCTTCTTGCAAAATAAATTTGGGATGCTTTTGAAGTTCCTCCATAGATTATAAAACTAGCTAAAACTGGAAGTTTTTTCTCCATAGCATCAATTTCTTCTTCTAACTTTAAAGTTTCAGTTTTTGGAAAAGTAAGTTTTGCTCCTGATAAAATTGAATTTATTGTAAATATATTTTTTTGAATTTCGGTTAATCCCCCAATAATGCCTAAATATGAATTTAATTCATCTAAACTACCAATTGTATTAATCAATGTTGAAGATTTGGAAATTCTTTTTCCATTAAAAGTTCCTGTTTTCCCTTTATCCCCTGTTCGTGTATAAACTGACATGAATATCAAAATATTTTAACATTTAACATTCAGAATGACCACACGCATGACACTTACTACAACCTTCTTCAAATACTAAGGCAGAAGCTCCACAAGATGGACATATATCTCCCACTTTTTCTTTAGATGCTTGCAAAAAGAGGCTCTCTTGTTGTTTTTCTTCAACATGTGGTGCTGATGCAATTACTTCACTTACAATATTTCCATTTGATTGATTTCCTCCAAAAATATTTGGACTATTATGATATCCATTAATACCAAAGTTATAATGAACTGAAATTGCTCCTGCTATAGCATCGGGAAGAGACCTTATTTTAGTAGGTCCAAAACCGATTGATCTTCTCCCGCCAATCCCCGCTAACTGTTCTGCAATTTCTCTTGCCTTTTCTTTAGCTGATATATTTCCTCTAAATTTTAAGGTTGTTGAAATTGTTCTACCCAAGGCTTCTGCCATTGCTGCAACATCTGAACCAGCTTTTCCTACATTAATAAATACTTCTAAGGGTTGACCTTCTTCATCTTCATTTATGGTTATAAAAGCAGTACCAACAGGAGTTGACAACCTATATGTTGAACCTCTAACAACATATGGCCTATGTCTTAAAGGCTCTTCAGATTTTTCTTCTTCTTTTTCAATTTCTTTCTTTTGACTATTGATACCAAGGTTTAAAACTTGAGTATCTTTACATCCATCTCTAAAAACTGTTATTCCCTTACATTCTGCATTCCATGCGTCAAGATATACTTTTTTAACATCATCAACAGTTGCATCACTTTTTAAATTAATTGTCTTACTAACAGCATTTTCTGTATATTTTTGGAAAATTGCTTGTGTTTTTATATGCCATTCAGGATTAATCTCATGAGCTGTACCAAAAATATCTTTTATCTTTTGAGGTACTTCATTAATACCACGAATAACTCCTAATTCTCCCACTTTGTCCATTAGTTCTTTACTCCAAAAACCTTCTTTTCGTGAAACTTCTTCAAATTTAGGATTTACAAATGTCATCTTTCTATCTAAATGTTTATCTTTAACAATATGTTGATAAGCAATTGCAAAAAGTGGTTCAATTCCTGATGATGCTCCTGCAATTATCGATATTGTTCCAGTTGGGGCAATGGTTGTAACGGTTGAGTTTCTTCTAGGTTTTCCATTTTTATAGATTGAACTCTTAAAAAGTGGGAATGCTCCTCTAATTTTGGCTAATTTTTCATTTTCTTCAACTGCTTCGTCTTGAATAGTCTTCATTATTTTTTCAGCTAGGGTTATTGCTTCTTCTGAATCATATGGAATCCCAAGTTCCAAAAGCATATCAGCCCAACCTCCAATACCTAAACCAATTCTTCTTATTGCAAAGACTGTTTTTCTAATCTGCTCTAATGGATATGGATTAACTTCAATTACATTATCCAAAAATCTAACTGAGGTTCTAGTAACTTTTTTTAGTTCATCCCAATCAATTTCTCCATCTTTAATAAAATATGTTAGAAATATGCTCCCTAAATTACAGGCATCAAATGGATATAACGGCTGTTCTCCACAATTATGAACAACTAAACCATTAGCTATAAAGGATGACGTAGATGGCTCAGTTAAATCATAGACCATTTCAACGCCTTCTTTTATTAATTTTTTAAATCTAGCAATAAAATTTTCTTTATAAGGCCCTTCTTTGTATTCATTTAACAATGTAACAAGTTTTATATTTTTACATTCAGACAAGAAACCAATATTATCTTTAAAAACTTTTAAAGATGATTTTGAAATTACTAAGTCACTATATGATTTACACAAATATTCCTTAGATCCCCCACGACCATTTGGTAAAAATCTTTTTTGTTCTTTTCTTCTTTCTGTGTAAATTTTACTTACAATCCCAAAATTTAGAAGGATTCTCTGTACATCTTTTAATAATGAATCTGAAATAGATGTTAATCTCACACTGACACTTTTTTCTGCATTCCCACCAACATGACCATCTGCGGTAAATAATGCTTGCAAAAATCCTTTTTGCATCTCCTCGTTTCCTAACAAAACTGTTTCTGGAACTTTTAATTTTGAATCTTTATCTATACCAATTTCATTCATATATCTAGCTAACCTTGTAGATTGAACTCTTGCTTCATCCCTGTCATTAATATTAATTACTGAAACAGAATAATTCCTAGCTAACATTTGTTTTCCATCAACTAAATGTTCCACCATTTGAGCAAACTTTGGTGCCAATTCCTGTTTTTCGTAACCAAAAAAGGATAGAATCGCTTGAGTCCTTTTCATTGTTCCGTCACCAACCAACCATCCAATAATTTGTCCTTCATCCAGAGATCCTTCAACACCAAAACTACCCTTCCTATTAGAAATAAATATTTTGTCATTTTCTCTCAACTTTAAAGCTTCAACCCAACCTCTTTCAGTTAAAACTTTATGATTCCCTGTAAGGCTTAATTCATACCCCTCAAATGTTGTTAATTTGTAAACCTGTTTTTTACCTGTCTGCAAAATCCTAGAAGGAATCTGAAACTTAATATCTGAAAGTCTACTATCTGTTAAAATTTTTGTATTTCTTTTATCTAAGTAAAGATTTTCAATTTTTACTAATCCTCTGTTTGTAGACACCAAAGTGTTTCCTGTTACACATGGATTAGTAGCTTCAATTGCACCAATTGATGGTACAGGATTAGCAGTACTACTATTAATTTTATCAATAAAAATTAAACCAGGATCTCCAGTTCTCCAAGCTCCATCTGCAATCTCATCAAAAACCAACTTTGCAGAAAGGCTTCCAACAACTTCTTTGTTTTTAGGACTTATCAAGTCATAATTTTCTCCATTTTGATAAGCCTTCATAAAGGCATCAGTTAAGGCAATCGAAATATTAAAATTAGTAATACCTCCCTCTTCTTTACAATGAATAAATTCCAATACATCAGGATGATCAACTCGCAAAATTCCCATATTAGCCCCTCTTCTTTTTCCCCCTTGTTTAACTTCATTTGTTGCAGCATCAAAAATCCTCATAAAAGAAATTGGTCCTGAAGCAGTACCGCTTGAAGTTTTAACAACCGATCCATTTTGTCTTAATCGACTAAATGCAAATCCTGTTCCTCCTCCAGTTTTATGAATAATTGCTTGATATTTTAAAGCATCAAAAATTCCTTCCATTGAATCTTCTATTGGAAGAACAAAACAAGCAGAATACTGTAAACCATTATTTGTTCCAGCATTCATTAAGGTTGGAGAATTTGGTAAAAATTTTCTTGAAACCATGAGACCATAAAAATCTCGTGCTATCTTTTCTACATCTTTTTTAGTAGTTCCCCATCTTGCTTCTGAAGATGCAATTTCCCAAGAGACTCTCCAAAGCATGTCTTCAGGAGTTTCTATTGGTTTTAAATCGTTATCTTTAATTAAATATCTTTCCTCTAAAACTTTTAATGCTTGTTCAGTCCAATCCCCTTTTGCTAAATCATCAGGAATACTAGGTCTTGCACCAATCTTTTTATTAATTAGAGTTTTAATCTTTTCGTATGTTGGAGCTTTAAAACTTTCAAAACTTATTTGTTTTTTAATTTTTTTATTTTTAAGTCTTACCATTTTTTTAAGAATTTTTTTCTATTAACTTTTCGAAATCCGTTAAATCTTCAAATTCCAAATAAACACTTGCAAACCTAAGCCAAGCTACTTTATCAATTTTTTTAAGTCTTTTTAAAACTGCATTGCCAATTGTTTTACTTGAAATCTCTTCTTTTTCGGCCTTTAACATCTCTCTTTCAACCTCATCTACAATTTCATTAATTAGTTCTAAAGAAACTGGCCTTTTCTCAATTGATCTTAAAACTCCCCTTTTAACTTTTTCTCTATCAAAAGGTTCTCTTCTTCCGTCCTTTTTAATTACCCACAATACTGATTGTTTTACAGATTCATGTGTAGTGAATCTTTTACCACATTTGCTGCATTCCCTTCTCCTTCTTAAACTTTGCCCATCATCAGTTACCCTTGATTCAAGGACTTGTGTATCATTTGTATTACAAAATGGACAATTCATATTTTACTTAAATAACAATGTTTTTTCATTTCACGTATGTAAATAAAAAACACTAGGACTAGTGATAAAATTGATAATCTAACACTAGGGGTAGGCAGTCAACTATCAACTTTTAATTCAAAATATATCACCTCTAAGCTAAATTAGCCACAAAAAAGTCAAGGGGGAAATTGCTCGCGGAAATTAAACGGAAATCAAAAATAAATTTTGATCACTTTATTACTCCACTTCGAATGGATTTGGGGAAGGATTTAGCCCAACGGACCTTAATAAATCACGTACTTTTTTGTATGTTTCCTTTGAATAATCTATAGATTTAATAACTTCAGGCTTTAAATCTTCTGAAGAAATAGGAAGTATCTCATTTTCAATGACCTCTCTATGTTTAAGAGAAGCTAAAGCAAGCTTATTAAGATAGGCTGTGTCTTTTGCATCTTTAGGTATAGCCTTAATTAAATACTTTTCAGCTTTAGTAAGAGTTGAAAACCCTAAATCAGGTTTATTCTGCTTAAATAAACTTGCTGCCATAGAAAGTCTTTTGTCAGCAAAAAGTAAATTTAACTCAACTTTTTTGGAAGGATTTAAGGTAACTACATACCAGATTTTATCTCTTAAGGCTTTAATATACCAAAGAGGACTATCAGGAAGAATTCCTCCGGGGTAGGCTAAAACATAATCAATCTTTATGTCTTTATCGGTTACTTTTGATTCAGAAAGTACCATGGGAGAAAAGGCATAAGGAACTGAGGCACTCTTTAAAACCGATACCGTAAGTACGGTGAAAGCTACGATTAGTGTAGTAATTATTCCTACGATTTTTGCTTTCATGAGTACTTGCAAGTATATACCTCTTAGCAAACCTCTGCAAACTTATCTAAATAGTATTATTGGCCACTGCCAAAGAACATGGAGAAGGATTGGAGAAAGAATATTTTTGGTTCTGGCATATACAAAGGCACTTCCCATCCCAAAAAGTGTGGTTAAAAATAAATAAATTAAAGCTGAAGTTAAATCTAATTTCCAAACAAAAAAAGCAATTGGAACATGGACTATCCCCCAGAAAAGACTTGTTAAAACATTTGCTAAAACTTCATTTTTTAAATATTTCCAAACTCTTGTAAAAATATAACCTCTAAAAGTGATTTCTTCTGAAAATGCGGTTACAAATGAAAGACCTAAAGAAGTAACAAATGGTAGTTTTCCAATGTTTGCACCTAAATTAAATTGCCCACCATATTTAACAAAGTTAACTACCATTGCTTCCATAACAAAAAATGCACCCAAGCCTAATGCATAGTAAACCGCTGGAAAGAGGTTTTTAACTGTGACTCCAAGGGATGAAATTTTTTCTTTTTCACTTCTTAATAAGAAAAAAACAGGAAGAAGCCAAACAACAGGTTTAATAAATATTTCTTCAATTGTTTCTGGAAGTTGAAATAAAAATCTATAAAATCCCCAAACTATTAATAAATAAACAGCGAGCCCTATTGCGTTTTTAAAAGATTTCATAATAACAACAGTTACTTAAGTTTACACCCTTTAAATGCCATATCCATAGCGTCGATGATAAGTTTTATTCTCACTTCAGCTTCCTCAAAAGAAATTGCTTTCTTCTCGTTTGGAAACCAATGAAACACAAGGTTTCGACTTGTAGTCCACGCATTCCACAAAGTATCGGCTAATTCTTTGCCTCCACAAAATTTAACCAATCTATCATAAACACTTTCACCATTTCTAAATCTTTCTTCTAGATATGGATTTAGAGATTTTCCTATTCTAAAATGTTTCCCAAGATAATCTTCATTTGTAATAAATCCCATATCTAAAAATACTTTTTTTAAAAAACCTTCATATGCTTTAGCTGATGGAAAAACAACAAATGAATAATCATGAAAGACCTTACTTCCAGCAGGCAAATTCCCTCCCCAGCTTTTAACTACGTTTGATAGAAACTCAGAAAGAACCAATAGTTCCTGTAAATCCTCTTCTATATAATTCCACCAAATTCTTTTTTCTAGCTTTAAGTCCATACTTTTATTATACTTCATATACTATGAAGAAATTTTTATCAAAAATCAAAGGCTATCTTTCAAAAGAAAGAAATAGAAAAAAAGTTATCTTCTTCTCAGTGCTTATTATTTTTTCCACCTGGCTTTTTTGGGGAATTCCGCTTCCAACAAAACTTTCCTCCCCCGATATACCTGTTTCAACTAGATTACTTGATAGAAATGGAAAATTAATATTTGAAATTTATACAAATACGAGAAGAAGTCCTGTAAATCTAAATGATTTACCCAACTATGTTAAAACTTCAACAATTGCAATTGAGGATAAAGAATTTTACAAACACTATGGTTTTTCATACACAGGTATGGCAAGAGCTCTTTACAAAATTATAACTAGAGGAAAACTTGAAGGAGGGTCAACACTTACACAACAGTTAGTAAAAAACTCACTTCTAACACCAGAGAGAACTATTAGAAGAAAAATAAGAGAATTTTTTCTAACAATGGTAGTTGAAGGAATATATTCCAAAGATCAAATACTAGAAATGTATTTAAATCAAATACCATACGGTTCAACAGCATATGGTATTGAATCTGCAAGTGAACTTTATTTTAATAAAACAGCAAAAGATCTAACTTTAGCTGAGGCTACTTTAATTGCAGGTCTTCCCCAAAGTCCCACGAGATATTCTCCATTTGGGGCACATCCAGAACTGGCGAAGGAAAGACAAGCCCAAGTTCTAAAACAAATGGTGGATAATAAATACTTAACACAAGAAGAAGCAGATAATGCAGCTAAGGAAGAATTAAAATATGCAAAAATAGAGACGCCCAAAGCCCCCCATTTTGCACTTTGGGTAAAAGATCAATTAGTTGAAAAATATGGAGAGAGAATGGTTGAACAGGGTGGACTTCGTGTCACAACCACTCTTGATTTAGACCTACAAGAATTTGCCCAGGATCAGGTAGCTACAGAGGTTGCTAAATTAAAAAAACAAAAAGTTGGAAATGGTGCTGCAATTGTCGTTCATCCATCAACAGGAGAAATCTTGGCAATGGTTGGAAGTAAAGACTATTTTGCAGAAGATGAAGATGGAAAAGTAAATGTCATTCTTTCCAAAAGACAACCAGGTTCTTCTATAAAACCTATTAACTACGCACTAGCTTTGAAAGATAAAAAAATTACTGCTGCTACAACTTTTACTGATGTACCAACTTGTTTTTCAGTTGCTGGTCAATCTCTTTATTGCCCCAGAAACTATGATGGAACATATCACGGACTTACTCAAACCCGTTTTGCACTAGGTAATTCATATAATATTCCAGCCGTAAGAACACTAGCCTTAAATGGACTTGAAAACTTTGTTGAATTTGCAAATAAAATGGGTTTAACAACTTTTATTGATCCTGAAAATTACGGTCTATCGTTAACTTTAGGTGGTGGAGAAGTAAGACCATACGATATGGCAAGTGCTTTTGGTGTTTTTGCAAATGATGGAATCAAACAAGAACTTGTTGCAATAACTAAAGTAGCCGATTGGAGAGGAAAAGTTTTAGAAGAATATAAAGTCTCAAATAACAAATTAACAGGAGAAAGGATAATTGATTCAACCGTAACTTTTCTAATTTCTCACATCCTTTACGATAATAACGCCAGAAGCCAAGCTTTTGGAGAAAACTCATATTTAGTTGTTAAGAATCATCCCGAGGTATCTGTTAAAACAGGTACCACTAATGATAGAAAAGACAATTGGACAGTTGGTTACACCAAACAAGCAGTTGTTGTTGTTTGGGTTGGAAATAATAACAACACCCCGATGGGTGGAGCAGTTTCTGGAGTATCAGGAGCGTCTCCTATCTGGAATAAAATTATGAAATTTACACTTGATAGATCAGAAAAAGGAACTTACGATTCAGAGGATGATGGACACTCTTGGCCATTACAGCCAAGTGGTGTAGTTGGAGCTAATATTTGTGCAGACACTGGAGGAGCACCACTTTCAACTGACCCTGCCCAGGCAGGATGTCCTTTAAGATTTGAATATTTTATAGAAGGAACCGTGCCAACAACTTCAAATATTGTTCCATTAGATTTACAGTTGGATAAAACAACAGGACAGATTTCAGGAAAAGATACTCCTCCAGAAAACATTGAAACCCAAAATAGACCAACATACACAGATCCATTAAAAACGATATATTGTATGAACTGTCCAATTGCTTCCTCTAGCGCAATGATCAGATATCCGTTAAAATAAATTAAATATATAATTTAAAAAAGTATGGAAAATCAAATATCTACAATACCAGCAACATCAACAATACCTGTAGTTGATAACCAACAGATGGTAACACCAGAAAAACCCAAAAAAAGTAATTTTCTAACTATTTTATTATCAATTCTTTTGTTTGTTTCTATAACTATAATAGGTTTTCTAATATTTCAAACACAGAAATTAACAAAGGAACTAACAGAATTAAAAACAGTAGGTACTTCAACTCCGACTCCAGTTGTCCAAATTGAACCTACAATTACACCAAACACAACTCCTGAACCAAATATAAATACAAAGATGTATACAAGTGATAAATATGGTTTCTCATTTCGTTACCCAAATAACACTAAAATTCTAGGAGATACTACTAACACAACGTTTACTTTAATCGATCAAAACAAAGCTATCACAGTTATTATTGGATATAATGGTGACAAATATCCTACTAAAGATTACTTTTTGAGACAGATTGACCCTCAAGATCCACAAAGTATTAGTAAATACGTAAGTTTTGTTAATCTTAATATTAAAAATAACAATTTTGTTTGGGCATCTCAAGATCCTGTTTATTTTAAATTACAAAGTACTGGCTTAAGTAACTATTTAATTACCACAAATAAAAACTACGTTATTAATTTTAATACTTCAGATTTTACATCAAATGAGCCACAGGAATCTTTAATAAACCAAATCCTCTCAACTTTTAAATTAACAGATTAACTTTCTCATATCCACTTTATCCCATAATTTGATATAATATGCCTGTGGCTGGAAAAATTAAAAAAACCACCACTGCCTTTAGTTTACTTACTAAAATCTTAATTGTTGTAGGTAAACCTTTTTATTTTTGCCTAACCCATATTTTAATAGCTACTATCTTTATTTTCTATGCAATAGGACGAATTATTAATTTAACTTTTAAAATAAAATTAAAACCTATTAAAATTTCTATTCCTAAAGTTAGTGTTAAATTACCAAAATTTAAAATTAAAAAAAGATTATTATTGCCTTTTATTTTTCTATTAGTTTTTTCTTTTACCTTCTACTTTTTAGTTTTAAAAGGCCTTCCCTCCCCTAGAGACTTAATTACCAGAGAACAATCAGTTTCTACAAAAATATATGATAGAAACGGTGAACTTTTATATACCATCTACAAAGATAAAAACAGGACTCCAGTAACTCTATCCCAAATACCAGAAAATACACGACTTGCAACTTTAGCCGCAGAAGATGCTGAATTTTATCAACATCCCGGCTTTTCAATTAGAGGAATAATTCGAGCTTCAATTAAAAATCTTAAGGAAGGAAAACTTAATGGTGGCTCAACCATAACCCAACAGCTTGTTAAAAACGCACTTTTATCATCTGAGAAAACATATGTTAGAAAATTAAGAGAATTAATTTTATCAATCGGTGTTGAATTAAATTTTTCTAAAGACCAAATACTGGAAATGTACCTAAATGAAGTTTCTTATGGAGGTACTGCATATGGAATACAAGAAGCAGCCAGACTTTATTTTGGAAAAGATGTTGGGAGTCTAACTCTTTCAGAGTCAGCACTATTAGCAGGGCTTCCCCAAAGTCCTACCAGATATTCCCCTTTTGGACCAAATCCTGATCTAACTTTTTCAAGACAAAGAGAAGTTTTACACCTAATGAGAGTTAACAAGTTTATAACTTCCGAAGAAGAAGAGGTTTTTTTATCAGAAAGAATTACTTTTGCTCCTAATAAAACTGACATCAAAGCCCCCCATTTTGTAATGTATGTTAGAGAAAAACTTATTGATGAATATGGTGAAGAAATGGTTTTAAAAGGAGGTTTAATTGTTACAACTACTCTTGATCTTAAAATCCAGGAAATGGCTGAAAAAGTAGTTAAAGAAGAGTTAGAAAAACTTAAAAATTTAAACGTAGGAAATGCAGCTGTTTTAGTAGTTGATCCTAAAAATGGTGAGGTATTAGCCATGGTTGGAAGTAAAGATTATTTTGATACAAAAAACGGAGGAAATGTAAATGTTACAACAAGATTAAGACAACCTGGCTCTTCAATAAAAGTAATAAACTATGCTTTAAGCTTGTCAAATAGTTTAACACTTGCCTCAACTATTGATGATTCTCCAATAACTTTTTCAGTTTCTGGACTTCCTCCTTACACTCCCAAAAACTATGATGGAACTTATAGAGGTAAGATTTCAGTAAGATCAGCTCTAGCTGAATCTAGAAATATTCCAGCAGTTAAAATATTGGCTTCCTACGGGGTTAGTAAGATGATTGATCTGGGTGAAAAAATGGGAATTACTACCTGGACCGATAGATCTAGATTTGGCCTTTCATTAACACTGGGTGGAGGAGAAGTAAAATTAGTAGATTTAGCACAAGTTTATTCTGTTATTGCAAATATGGGAGTTAAAAATGAAATTAAAGTAATTACTGAAGTTAAAAATTATAAAGAGAATCTCTTATCTCAAAAGGAGAGTAGATTTAATGTTGAAGATTTAAAAGTTCTTGATCCAAGAGTTGCATTTTTGTTAATAGATGTACTTAAAGATAATATAGCAAGATCTCCATCGTTTGGATTAAATTCTATGTTGGTTATTCCAAACCATCCTGAAGTTGCAGTTAAGACTGGAACCAGTAATGACTTAAAAGACAATTTAACAATTGGATTTAATAAAGATTATTTAGTTGCTGTTTGGGTAGGAAATAATGATGGAACACCAATGAGTAGAATTGCCTCAGGAATAACAGGAGCTGCACCAATTTGGAATAAAATTACAAGAAGCCTACTTAATAACAAAGATTCTGTTAATTGGATTCCACCAGAAGGATTAATAAAAAAAGAATGTTTTAGTAGAATGGAATGGTTTTTAGAAGAAAAACAACTGTCTTGCCCTAAAATTTTAGAACCAGCCCCCTCAACTACTAACGAGTAGATCTCTATAAAGTAAATAGAAAGGAAGTATAAAAAGAGGAGCCAGAAAACTTACTAATATTGTCCCCATATATGGAATTAAGCCTAATATGGTTTGGATTATTAAGATCACAAAACCAAATACAATAAATCTTCCAAAGATTTTTAAAAACTTTCCTTTAACTAACGACTTACTTTTTAATAAAGAGTCTTTAATTTTTAAATTTTTATCTAAAATTAAAAAGATTGAGAAGGAAAACCAAACCGCGAAAATAATCCCTGGAATAATTAATAGTAAACTTCCTAAAAATATCAATATTCCAATTACTAGAGAAATTAAGTAAAACTTCCAAATACTTTTTAATCCTTTTTTAAAGAAAGTTTTTATATCATCAGTAGGTTTAGTTAAGATAGCCAAATAGGTTACCGTTTTAACCCAGAATCCAATTACGATTGAAAGTAACATTAAAAAAGTAAAACCAACTAACATTGGAGTATTATCAAACTTAAAATCTTTCCAGACATTAATTGGATAAAGGTAATTAATTAGATAACTTAAACCTGTGGAAACAATTACAAGGATAGCCATGACTTTTGAGAAAAATAGAAAATTTTCTCTTTTAGTGTAGATAGTCCAAGATTCCTTTATGTACTCAATTGGTTTTTTCATTTATTTGATCATTATACAATAATTTACTAAGTTCTGGAAATATTTTATCAGCTTCACTTTCTACTACTCCATCAGTCATTATTACAAGAACAAAAGGTTTATCACTAAAAACTATCCCAGCATCATTTACTGCATGTACTTCTCTACCATATTTATGGGCAAGTCTAATTTCAGATGGTATTCCTGGTCTTAGCCATTTTTCAAAAGAAGTATCAGTTAAAAATTCTAAAAATTCATCTGTATTTTCTTTATTTAAAATTTCATAATTTTTTAGTTTCTTAAAAAACAAACCGATATCTTCAGGTGTTGTAATATTTTCCTCTAAAGAGGTTTTACTCATTCCAAGATTAATTATTGCTTTATTAATATTTTCTTTGCCTAAAATAGAAACCATTTTTATAAAAGCTTGATTATCTGATCTTTTACCCATTGCTTCTAAGTAAGACCTATATTCATTTATATCAAGGTTTCCTTTTTGACTTTCTAGGTATGTTAAGTAAATTACAGGCAGTTTAATTAATGATGCTGCTTGCATTTTTTCTTGATAATTTTCTCCATAAAAATAATTTCCATTTAGATCATAGATATAAAATGCATAAATTCCTGAATAATCATCAGTTAAACTTTTAAATTGTTTTTTGGTGTTTTCAATTTTAGCTAAGTTTACCTTTGTCCCCTTATTCCCCACAATTATTACCTGTTCTTTAAAAATATTAAAATTAGAAAGATTCGGAATGCCAATTTTGGGAAAATTTGGTAATTTAAAATTTCTTGCAGTTAAAGCTAATATTCCTGAAGTTAATACTGTAACTAAAAGTATTATTAAAACAATTAATCTTTCTTTTTTACCCCACGGCTTTGGAGGTTCTTTACGAGCTCTACGGTTTTCTGGTCTTAAATCTCTAAATTTTCTCTTAGGAATCTCTTCTTCCTCAACTTCATCTTCAAAATCAGCATCCTTTCCTCTTGAAAATATCATTTTCTCCTTTTTTCCCAAACCTCTTTATTAACAATATTAATAGGTTCCTTAGAAGAAAAAGTTTCTAAAATTGCTGAAACTGCCAATTTTCCCATTGCTTCCCTTGCTTCATGTGTTGCAGATGCAATGTGTGGGGTTGTAATAACATTTGGCATACCAATAAGTTCTGGGTCTATATTTGGTTCGTTATCAAATACATCTAGTGCAGCACCAGTTAAATGTCCATCTTTTAAACTTTCAACTAAGGAATGTTCATCAACAATAGGTCCTCTTGCAGTATTAACCAAAAAACTTCCTTTTTTCATTTTATTAAGAGTTTCTTTATTAATCATGTGCCTAGTTTCATCTGTTAATGGAACATGAAGTGTGACAACATCACTTTCTTTAAAGAGTGTATCTAAGTCGGAATATCTAACTCCTAGATTTTTTTCTGCTTCTTCGTCTCTTTTCCTTTTGTTATAAATAACATTCATCTTGTAGCCTATTGCTCGTCTTGCTACCATGGTCCCAATTCCTCCTAAACCAATAATTCCTAAGGTTTTTCCAATTAAAGAAACTCCTAAAAATATATTTGGTTCCCAACCCTTAAATGCTCCCCTTCTGGTTGTTTCATCTGCCTCAACTATTCTTCTAGTAAGTGATGCAATTAAAGCCCAAGTGTGTTCAGCTACTGCTTCATCTACTTCTACACATGAGGTATTAGTAACAACAATTCCACGATCAGTTGCGTCAGCAATGTTTATATTGTCAAAACCAACTGCATAGTTACTAATAATTTTAAGTTGTGGTCCAATTGCATCCATTAAATCACCATCAATTTTGTCTGTTAAAAGACAGAGAAGTGCATCAACTCCTTTTGATTTTTCTAAAAGTTCCTCAGAAGTTAATGGTCTATCAAATTCTGAGACAGTAACTTCAAAATTATTTTTTTTAAGTTCTTCAAGAGATTCTCCAGGAATTTTTCTGGTTACAAAGACTTTCATACATTAAATTTAACATTTCCTATGTTATTATTAAAGCATGGAACAAAATATAACCACAAATACACAAACACCAACACCACAAATAGAACCAGCACAAAAAATGGAAACAGCTGAACCTAAAAAAAATAGTAGCTTTTTAGTAATTTTACTTTCAATTTTACTTATCATTTCTGTTTTAATTGCAGGTTTTTTTGCATATCAAACACAAAATTTAGTTAAAGAAATTACAAAATTACAGGTTATCCCTACTCCGATTACATCGACTGAACCAATACCAACAACAGATCCAACTACAGATTGGAAAGTCCATATTTTCTCAAAAATAGGGCTCTCGATTGCATTACCCGAAAAATGGTATACACACAAAGAAGTATTAGGGTCCCCCGATGGTGGATATGGATCGTGGATATCTTACCCAGTAGACAACCCCAGCTCCCAAAGTGTTGAGGTAGAGGGTTTGATTGCCACCCTCTATCTTTTTTCTTATGAAAATCCAGAAAAATCACTCGATCAAGACGCAACATACAGACTAAACCAACCTGGAGCAGAACCTGGAACAGAAAAATTTGAGTCAGAACTTGGTGGGGAAAAATCAATAATCCTTAAAGGACCAAACCTAATTTTTGTTTTGCTTGACCATAATGGAATACGATACTATTTCCAACTAGGCACAGAGGATCCAAATCTTTTTCAAGTTTTTGATCAAATTCTATCTACTATTAAGTTTATTGAATCCGAACCAACTACATCTCCTCAACCATAACTCCCGAAGATTTTGCCCTGTCAACCCATGTACTCATATCATCTTCTGTTAATAATCCTCTTTGTGCTCCTGTATAACCAATAACTGAAGCTGAATTAACTGTTCCCCAAATTAAAGCTTCTTCTAAAGTTTTGCCTTTGATTACAGCTGACAAAAATCCTGATCCAAAAGCATCTCCTGCTCCAGTTCTTTCATATGCATCAACCGGAAGTATTCCACAGTGTAAAAATCTATTACCATCAAAAACAAATGATCCGTTTCCACCATCAGTAATAACTGCTATTTTTGGTCCCAATCCTGAAAGGGCCATTAGAAGTTCTTTAGTAACTTTATCTTTAGCTTCAAATCCTGTTAGTTTCTCTGCTTCTTGTTTATTTACAAAAACCAAAGTAGAAAGTTTAAATACATTTTCAATTGCATCAATTCCACCTCTTAATTGCCAAGTTCCTGGATTAAAGGAAAGCTTAGTTTCTGGATTTTTAACTAACCACTCAGTTATATGATTATAGAAAGGTTTAAAAGATTCTCCCATCGAAGTTAAATACATCCAAGGAACTTTAGGTAGATTTACTGGAAATTCATATGATCTTGGGGCATGATATGTAAAAATTGTTCGCTCCCCTGTATATGAAATTACCATATTAAAGTTTGAAAGCGTCGATGGTTGTTGAATAACATAGGTTAAGTCAACACTCTCCTGCCTTAATTTTTCAATAATTTGGACTCCTGTACTATCATCCCCCAAGGTTAGTACTGCACCAGAATTAACTCCTAATCTTTTAGTTCCAACTAAATTATTTGCAGCATTTCCACCAACAGAAAATTCTAAATTTTTAACAGGAATTTTATCTGCATACGAAAAAGCAATTAGACACTCCTTAGTATTAATGTCACAAAGAGATTCTGATTCAGAAGGTGTAATAAATGCATCTAAATTAGCATCTCCTACAGAAAGTAAATCAAGATTACTCATATCTAAAGTTCTCCCATCCTAGCCTTAGAAACAATTTGAAGTCTTTTTGTAAAAACTTCTTGAGCATTAAGTTTATTTTCATCTTTTCCACCCCATGTCTTCATTGCTTCTTCTTGTAAAGCCCTACCATATGAAAATGAAATATCCCAAGGAGAATCTCCTTTGGTTTTAACTATCTCATTTAAATTATTTGTTGCTTGATCAGGAGTTTGCCCACCAGAAAGAAAAACAATTCCTGGAATTTCTTTAGGAACAGATAAATTTAATATCCTTAAGGTTGCACCAGCAACTTCTAATGGGGCTGCTGTAACTCCACTATCTTTTCCAGGTAAAACCATATTTGTCTTTAAAATTACTTTAGTCAAGTCAACTCCTTCTTTTAAAAGTAATTCAAATAATCTTTTTAATGTTTTCCCAGTTATCTCTCCACATCTTGTTGTTGTGTGATTTCCATCTAAAAGTATTTCAGGTTCAACTATTGGAATCATTTCCTTTTCCTGAACTAATTTTGCATACTTGACCATTCCTCCTAAAGTTTCATCTAAAAATTGATCTGTTGGAAAAATATCTGAAATTTTAATTACTCCCCTCCATTTAGTAAAAGTTGCACCCATTTTTTTATATTCATCAAGTCTAATTGACAAACCATCTAATCCTTTTGTGACTTGTTCTTCCGTATTATTAAAGTTTTCTAAACCCCCATCAACTTTAATACCAATTAATATTCCCTTTTGATTTAACATTTGACCTAATCCTTGCCTAATTGTTTCATCAAATAAAATCACTCCACTTATGTATTTTTCGAGATCTGGAGTTGAAAAAAGCACTTCTCTGTATTTTTTATTAAGTTCTGGGGTTGAAGTTAAACCTAATGATAAAAATCTTTTTGTAATTGTATTTGTTGATTCATCTGCAGCTAAAATACCTCTATTAGACGTTAAAATTTTCTGGACAGTTTCTTGCATATGATATACATTATAATGACATTATGAGTAAAAACTCTAGTGGTGATAAAAAATTTTTGATCATTTTACTCTCCATCTTAGTTTTACTTTCTACCTTAGTTGCTCTCTTTTTCGTATACCCAAAAAATAAAATAGTCAAAATACTTCCAACCAATAAACCTAAAGTATCATCATATTCTTGTCCTGAAGGTGGCTGGATAGATTGTATGCCTACAATTGAGACAGTAAAGAATGATTGTAGTAAAGAAGCAATGAATTGGTATAAATTGAATTACCCCGATTTTAAAGGTGGAGCTTATTAATTTTAAGAATTTTTCCTGCTTATAACTTTTTTAACGGCTTTAATAATGTCTTCCTTAGTCAAATTATATTCTTCAAATAACTCTTTTGGAGTTCCTGATTGTCCAAACCTATCTTTTACTCCCAATATTTCCATTGGTACAGGAAAATTTTTAGATAAACTTTCTGATATCGCGGATCCCAATCCACCAATTATCTGATGTTCTTCAACTGTAACAACAGCTCCTGTTAATTTTGCACTTCTTATAACTGTTTCTTCATCTAAAGGTTTTATTGTATGCATATTTACTACAATTGTTTCTATTCCATTTTTTTCTAGTTCTTTATATGCTAAAAGCGCTTTATAAACCAATAAACCAGTTGCAATAATTGCTACTTCTGGAATTTTACTTTCAGTTAAAATATTGGCCTTTCCAATTTTAAATGGAGTTTTATCTGTGGTATAGACAGGACTATCAATTCTAGGTAGTCTCATATAGTAAGGTTTATCACTCTTTGCAATCTCTAAAGTCGCTTTTTTTGCCTCAATATAATCACTTGGAACGATAGCATTCATGTTTGGAATAACACGGGCAAGAGCAATGTCTTCCAGGCCTTGATGTGTTACTCCATAATGACCAATATTAAGTCCTGATTGCGCTCCAATTATTTTTACAGGATAATTATCTATTCCAATTGTTGTTCTAATCTGTTCCCAATTTCTTCCCGGGCTAAAGACAGCATATGAACTGCAAAATGGAATTTTTCCGTAATTAGCAAGACCTGATGCAATTGTTACCATCGCTTGTTCGGAAACTCCAACTTCAATAAATCTTTCTGGAAAGGAATCTGCAAAAAGATTAACCCTTGTTGATTCTTTTAAATCAGCTGTTAAAACAACAATTCTTTCATCCTTTTCACCTGCCGTTAAAAGTCCCTCACCAAATCCGTCTCTCATGAATTTTTTTTCTATATCTTTTTTAAATAATTGATCTGATAAGTTTAATTTATTGTTAACCATAATAATTTTTATTTATTCCCCATAAGTTTTGATTTTCCCCTGCATTGTTCTGATATCAATAATTGCCTGTTTTGCTTCATCTGAACTTGGTGCCTTTGCATGCCAATTAGGATTTCCCTCCATAAAAGGAACTCCTTTACCTGGAATTGTTTTTGCAATAATTACTGTTGGGTTTTCATAAATTGCACGAGCTTTATTTGCTGCATTAACAATTTCAGAAAAATTATGACCATCAATTTCTATAGTAGACCAACCAAAAGCTTGGTATTTAGAAGCTAAAGGTTCAAGTGGCATCACATTTTCAGTAAATCCATCAATCTGAATATTATTTCTATCAACAATTAAAGTTAAATTACTTAAATTGTTTTTCCCAGCAAAGGCAACAGCCTCCCAATGATTTCCTTCATCATGTTCCCCATCTGAAGTTATTACAAAAGTTCTAAACCTTTTTTTATCCATCTTAGCCCCTATGGCAATACCACATCCTTGAGCAAGTCCACAGCCTAATGGCCCCGAAGTTGTTTCAAGAGAAGGTAAAAATCTTTTGTCCGGATGACCTTGCAAAATTCTGCCAAATCCACCAAATTTTAAAAGTTCTTTATGTTCAAAATAACCTACATGACTCATTACTGCATAACGAGCGGGACAAATATGGCCATTTGAAAGAATTAATCTATCCCTATCTTCCCAATTGGGATTTTTAGGATCATGATTTAAAATGGCATAGTAAAGTGCCACAAAGACTTCAACCATACCTAAAGATCCTGCAGGATGTCCTGCACCTGCTTTTAAAATCATTTTGACAATATCCTCTCTTACCTCTATAGCAATTTTCTCCAGATCTTCAATTGTGTATTTCATGAATATTAAATATAAAAATAAACTAAAATTTATATCTGAAAAGCCTTCTCATCATTATGAATAACTTTGTTTTCAGTTAACACCCTATCAAAGTATTCAATAGCGTCAATAATTTCTTCTGGACTATTAACAACTTTATATACTTTCAAGTCTTCCGATCTTATTCTCATATTATCTATAAAACTTTTAATAATATTGTTCCAATAATCTCCAAATAAAATTAGAGGCTTGTGATGGCCAAAATAAAGTCTAGCTAAGCCCCATGCCATACCAAATTCAGAAATTGTTCCTGTCCCTCCTCTAAAAAAGACATATGCATCACCTAATTCTAAAAGTTTTAAAGTTCTTTCAAGATAATTAGGACATTTTATTTCCATATCCATTGGATTTTCAGGATCTCTTCCTTCAAAATTTGTAATATCTTTAGGATAAAAAGTAACCCCAACTGCGGTTCCTTTACCAGCTTTGGCTCCTTCTGAAACTGCTCTCATTGTTCCAGGTCCTCCTCCATTTATTGCAACAAAACCTTTTTCGGCCATATATTTGGCAACTTCAAAAGCTTCTTTATAAAGTGGATCATTAGGAGCTGCATCTGCAAAACCAAAATAACTAATTTGTTTTATCTTTTTTTTATTTTTAGATTTATCCATTTGTATGACTTAGAGTTAATGGGTCAGTTGGAGCTATTCCACCTTCTAGTGTTCTTCCTACTCTAATTACCTGTTCTACTAAACGGTTTGCATACCCCCATTCATTGTCATACCATGCAAAAACCTTGACCATATTTCCTGCAACTACTTGCGTTAATGGCAAATCAACAATTGCCGATTCACTTCTTCCTATAATATCTGATGATACTAAAAATCCCTCAGAAACAGCCAAAATATCCTTATATATGGGGTTTGTTGATGCTTCTTTAAATGCATTATTTACCTCTTCTACTGTCACATCTTTCTTTAAAAGAAATGTAAAATCAGTTATGGATCCGGTTGCAACTGGAACCCTTAAAGCCATTCCGTCAAAGATTCCTTTAAGATCTGGTATGGTTTCAGTTGTTGCAATTGCTGCTCCAGTTGTTGTTGGAACTATATTACAAGCAGCTGCCCTAGCTCGTCTTAAATCTTTGTGCGATCCATCTTGTAAATTTTGGTCATCTGTATAACTATGAACCGTAGTCATCATTGCTTTTTCAATTCCAAATTTTGCATGCATTACGGCAGCAACAGGGGCAACACAATTTGTAGTACAACTAGCATTTGATAGAATCACAGCATCTTTACTTGTTTCATTAACTCCTATCACATAGGTTCCTACATTATCTCCCTTTGCAGGAGCTGAAATAACTACTCTTTTAGCCCCTCCTAATGCATGCTTTTTAGCATCTTCTTCAGAAGTAAATTTTCCGGTTGCTTCAATTACAACTTCAACACCATATTTTCCCCAAGGAATTAAACCGGGATCTTTTTCTGCCAAAATTGGAACACTTATTCCCCTTTCTGGAATTGAAATAGAAGTTTCATCACTTTTAACTTCATATTCAAATTTTCTATACATAGTATCGAAATTAACTAGTTGTGCCCAACCTGATGGAGGCATACTTCCTGAAGTATTTATTGCTGAAAAAGTCAATTCGTCCGAGTGTTTAGTAACACCAATTCTGAAAGCTAATCTTCCAATTCTACCAAAACCATTTATTCCAACTTTTACCATAGGCTTAAGCCCTATGGTAAGATTTTCTTACCACGGGCAGTATATATAACATAATATCTTTTAAATCAAAAAAAATCCATCGCGTATAATTAACTATATATGAGAATATCTATTGGTTTATCTTTTCTTCTTATTTGTAAGGGTCGCATAGATTCCCCAAAAACCAGCGAAACCAATTAAGACATAAACTATTCTTACTACTAATGGCCAGCTACCTAATAAACTTCCTATTAGATCAAAACTCATAATACCCATTAATCCTATTTCTACTGCACCTATTAAAACCAACCATTTAGAAATTGTTTTTAATTTCATTTAATTTATCACCTTCTTTCCCCATCAATTAATAATAGCACGTTAATTATCAAAGGCTTTAATTCCAGGTAATGTTTTATTTACTAAAAATTCTAAGAAAGCTCCACCCCCAACTGAAATCCAATTAAACTTGTCACTGATTTTAAGTAAGTTAATTGCTTTTTCAGTTTCTCCACCACCAGCAACTTTAAAAGAAGGTAAGGCGGAAATTGCTTTAAAGATCCTCTCAGTCCCCTGTCTATGTCCCTCTTCTTCAAATTTACCTAAAGGTCCTGAAAGAAGTATTGTTCCAGCACCTATAATTTCTTTTTCAAATCTTTCAATAGTATTAACTGTTATATCTTCCTTATCCATTACTAAGTTTCCAATTATAACTTTACCCTCTTGGTTTCTAACACTTAAAGTATTATCTCCTAAAAGATCAGGTAGTCTTCCTCCTACTAAAACTTTGTCAGAAATAGCTTCTAATCCATCTAAATATTTTAATTTATCCTCTTTAAGACCACTTAAAAGTGTAACTACAGGCCTTTTGGGATTATCAAAAACTTTAGTTAAATTTTCCACTTCCTCTATAAACCTAAATCCAAAAGCATGAGGCAAAAGTTTTGGAAGACTAACAATTGATGCATGATTTCTGTGAGAACTTGCAAAAGCTTCATTTACAAAAACTTCACCTAATGTAGCTAATTTTTTTGCAAATTCTATATTATTTTCTTCTTCACCTCTCTCAAATCTTAAGTTTTCTTCTACCTTAGCATTCCATTTATTAAAATAGCTTCTGAATTCCTTAAAACTTAAACTTTGATCAAATTTTCCATCGGGCCTACCTCTATGAGCGATTATTGTAATTTGACAGTTCTTTTCTTTTAAAAAATCAAGTGTTTTAATCGAAGCCTTAATTCTTAAATCATTAGGGTCAAATTCTTTTAAATCCAAATCAAGTCGAAGTATTACTTTTTTATTTGAAATATCTAAATCAGTAAGTTTGGGCAAATTAAGCATTATTTAATAATATCACCTCTGATATTGACATTCACACACACAGGATAAAATCGCGCAAAATGAAAGAATGTATACACAGATCCAAGGTTAGCTCTAGAAGAGATATTGAAAAAGGAATTTTAAATACTCAAAAACAATTTAATAATGAAAATGTTCAAATTATTGGTGTTAATATCGCTGGTGATTTAATACAAAAATTTGAAAATGGGCTTTGTAGTTTTCTCACTGCAAGAGATATTGGTCCAATGGAATGTAGACAACCTAACTGTGATCAAAATGATTGTCCAGATATTAAAGGTTTGAAGTAAAAATTTAATTATTTGCTTCTATTTTTTCTATTTCTTTGAGCCTTCTCTTAAATCTACTTTTACCTTTAAATTTTGTATCTAAAAATGCCTTTAACATCTCTTTTGCTTCTTCATCTTTAGTAAAATCTGCAGCTAAAACTAATACATTCATATCATCATCACTTCTACCCTTTTTTATTTGGTTTTTATCTTTTCCAATTGAAGCCCTAATTCCGTCAAACTTATTGGCTAAAATATCAGCTCCTACCCCACTCCCACAAAGAACCACCCCTCTTGAACCTTTTGTATTTGCAACCAACGATGCTACTTCACTTACATATTTTGTAAAATCATCAAATGGATCAATTATTAAAGGCCCAACATCTTCAAAAGTATAACCTAAATCAAAAACCCAAGAATTTACCTTTTCTTTTAAAAGATATCCTCTATGATCTGATCCTGTAAAAATTTTCATATTATTTATCTATATCCTTCTACTAAATCCAAGAGTTCTTTTCTGGGGTCTTCTGCATTCATAATGTCTGATGCAACAGCAATACCAACAGCTCCTAATTCTAAACATTTTTTAACATCCTGAAAAGAGTGTACTCCAGCACCAACAATTAAAGGAATCCCAACCTGTTTTGATATTTCAGAAGCTTTTTGAATAATTTCGGGTTTGGCTGTTGCAACTGAGATATCAGTACTTCCAATTAATTCTGGTGGTTCGTAGGAAATGTAATCAGGTTTTAAAGAACTTACTTTTGTTAATTCTTCTAAATCTTTAGCAAAAATTAAAGTTTTAAGTCCAACTTCTTTTGCTCTATCATGAGCTTTGGCTAAGGATTCAAAATCATTAAATCTATTCTCTGAATGATTTAAAAATGTTCCAATCGCACCATCTTCAAAGACTGCTTCTGGAATAATTGACCCTGTGTGGGCACCAAACTCAACTGGATCAATTTTTTGTGTCCAAACTTCAATAGAAACAGTTGAAGCAATCTCTTTTATATCAGAAGATTGAACCACTGGAATAATTTTAACTCCAGATTCTTTTGAAACTTCTTCAATAATTTTTGAAAGCAATAAAGCTTTCCCACCAGTTCCACTTTCATAGGTTTTAAAATTTACAAATATCATTTAAATAATCGAATCTATTTTACCTTTATCAAACCCTATTATGGTTTCTTTTGTATTATCATCTTTAGTAACGACAGTAAAAGGAACACCTAAAAATCCACCAGATTCAGTTGCCATTTCATTTCTAACTAAATCATCTTGATCTACTAACTTTTCAGTAAAAGATACATTTTTACTAATTAAATAATCCTTTAACATTTTACAATAAGGACATGTTGTAGTTGAATATATAGTAACCCGCATTTACCTACCCACCCCCTTAATATAAATATTAAGAAAAAAAATAGCAAAAGAAATGAAGAGTATCCCAAGTATTAGAATGAAAGTGAACTTTTTCATTAATATAATCTTACCTCAAGAAAGAAAGTTTAAAAAGATCCTTCAAGAATTAGGCTCTCAGGTTTATTATCATTAACCTTTTCTTTAGTAACAGTAACTTTATTGTAAGAAGAATAATCAGTATTTGAAGTAAAATCAACTAAAAATCCACCCTTAGCAATTCTTAATTTTCCAATTGAAATAAACTTATCACCTGAAAATACCCATCCTTCATAAAATTCATTTGAAGATAAATCTGGTAGATCAGCTAATACTGTAATTGTAAAGATTCTTTTTTCAAATTTTCTTGCAGCAATTCCTCTATATATTCCCCCAGTAACATCTTTAAGTTCTATTGAATCCAAATCATCAGGGATAACATAATTAAATAGTCCTTCAATCTTTGATTTAATTGTTAATGGAGTGGAAGTTGGAAGTACTTTTGGAGTTTTTAAATTTTTGTAAAAGAAAATTCCACCAACTAAAGCAATAATTAATATAAAACCAATAACAATGTCTTTCCTGCTAGATTTCATGTGCTCTAAAAATACTCCTAACCACTAATAGATGTCAAGTTTAAGAGTAATTACCGTATATTCTCCGCATGATTACCGCTAGCCTCAAGTCAGCTTCAAATAAACTCCAAAAAGAGCCATTACCGCAGAAACTAATAACCACTGAGTTGATGCAAGCCAAATATCTAATCCAAAATAGCCTATAAAGGAAAACATTACCCCTAATAAAGCACCTATCATTAAAAATTTTGAAAGTTTAGCTGAATCTTTTTTCTTCATATCTTTATTCACCCCCCTTTTATTTCAAATTACCCCTTTACAAAAAGTGTAACATAAACTGTAATGTGTTAATAAATTTGGTGAATCACGGTGAAATTCCGTGGGAGTGCCGCTACTGTAAACCCAGAACCCACTAAAACCCGAGCAGGAAAATATGTCAAAAGAACAATTTATTGCACTAGATCTAAGAAGATACGATACTCCCCAGAAATTGGCTTCCTTAAATAATGACACAGCTTCTCTTGTTATTGAAGCTTCAAACACTGGAAATCCACGAGTGAATCCACATCATTATATAAAAAGAGAGAGAAATAAAGTTATTGCTCCAGGAATAGATAGAAGAGATGTTTCAGAAATGTTTGTAAGAAACGATCCTCTAACTCCTGCTGGTGAAGAAATAAGAAAACTCCTTCTTGAAGATACCGAAAATTTTGCTTATGTTTGGATTAGTCCACCAAATCCTTGGCCTGAAACAAGAATTGACATAGGTGCAAAAAGAATTACTAAAAGCAAAAAATTTGAATATTTTGAATCTTATGGAATAAGTACAACTTTGTCAAAAGATGATTGTTTAAAACTTGGTCAACTGCTTGTATCTGTTTCTTCAAATAATTATCTATTTCCACAAAATTTAGATGATTTAAAATCAATTGTAATTAAATTAGAAATACCACCAGAGAAAGATCCTTTTAGTTATCTGTCTGAAATAATCAAATTACCAGAAAAAGAAATTTTTCAAAGTATTTTAGATGGAACAGCTGTCAAAAATAAAGCCAAAGCTTTAAAAAAAGCTACTATTGTAAATAAACCAATTATGAAAAACCTATCAGTAATTTATAGTAATCCATTTGAATATGGAGCCTATATTGAGACAGAAATGGAAAAAGCAGGATTTGGAATGAATCTTGAAAAATCAGGATGTGGAAAATCAAATATCACTCTTTTAAATACAAATGGCCTAAATACTGAAACACAAACACTTGCATTTGGATATTCAGATGAATATGGATCCTTAGAATTTCCCTGTCCAAGTTGTGGTGCAACTAACAGAAGACCATCTGGACAACTAATATCTAATTGTCAGAATTGTGGAGCTAATGTAAGATGTTAAATTACTTTTAAAGTTTTACCTACTTTTTCAAAAACCAAAAGAGCTTTATCAAGGTCTTTTTTGGTGTGAACCGCAGTATTCATTATTCTAATTCTTGCTTTCCCTTCTGGAACTGTCGGATAGCCAATTGCTTTTGCAAATACTCCGTTTTCAAAAAGTAAATTACTAAATTCTTTTGCCAAAGTAACTTCCCCCAACATTAAAGGAATTATGGGAGTTTGACTTTTACCTGTATCAAACCCAAATCTACTTAAACCTTTACTTAAATAATCCGCATTACTCCAAAGTTTTTTAACTAAGACGCCGGAGCTTCCTAAAATTTTTACAGCTTCAATACAGGCTCCGACATCAGGAATTGTCATAGCTGAAGAAAAAAGAAATGGTCTAGCGCGCTGGGTTAACCATTCTATAATTTCACCTTTACCAGCAACTAAACCTCCAACAACTCCAAGGGCTTTACTCATTGTTCCAACTTCAATATCAACTTTTCCATGAAGATTAAAATGATCAACAATTCCTCTACCATTTCTACCTAATACTCCCTCACCATGTGCATCATCAACCATTAAAAGTGCTCCATATTTTGAAGTTACTTTATAAATTTTATCTAAGGGTGCAATATCTCCATCCATTGAAAATACTCCATCAGTAATTACTAGTTTCTTAACTTTTTTAGAAGCTTTTTTAAGTAAAGATTCTAAATCAACAGTATCTGCGTGTTTAAAACGAATAACTGTAGCTTTTGAGATTCTACAACCATCAATAATACTGGCATGATTAAGTTCATCCGAAAAAATCAAGTCTCCTTCACCAACTAAAGCAGGAATTGTAGCTAAATTTGCCATGAAACCACTTTGAAAGGTAAGAACAGCTTCACACTTTTTAAACTTTGCCAAGTCTTTTTCAAGTTTTTTATGTAAAGTAGTAGTTCCTGCAATTGTTCTAACTGCAGCAGGACCAACACCAAACTTATTAATTGCAGCGATTGCTGCTTTTTTAAGACGAGGATTATTTGCAAGACCTAAATAGTTATTAGAACAAAAATTAAGTAGTTTCCTTCCTTCAATTATTATCTCTCCCCCAATAGGACTTTCTATGGTTAAAATATTATTATAAAGTCCTGATTTTTTTAGATTATTTAATTCTTCTGTTAGCCACATATAAAAAATTATTATATCACTGTTTCAAAAAGTGGCCTTAATTGATATAATCACGTTTGTACATTAATAATCCCCTGTAGCTCAATGGCAGAGCAGATTCCTGTTAAGAATAAGGTTGTAGGTTCGAGTCCTACCGGGGGAGCCAGTTGGCACTTAATATACCAAGTTCAGCTTCATTAAGACTTAAATGGCTGGTCAAAACTTAATTGATAAATTTAAAAGTGGAGAGGACTTGATCAATATTGGTTTTTAGCTCTGTCGGATATTGATTAGAATCATACGGGTATAAAAGGAATCGAAGAATTTTTCCGTTTTGTTTAAGAATGTAATTCAATGAATAATACATGTCAGCAACGACATATTTTTCAAAAGACAATCCATTTACCGTCTGAGAACCGAGAGCTGTTGTTGTTGAATATTTTGTCCACTGGTTTAGATTGTCCATAGTCTCGAGACTAACATCAAATATATAATTCGTATTTTTGTTGCCACTTGCCAAATTTGTGTCAAAGATTACATTGCCAGTAGTCGAATTTGTATCACCTAGTTTGTAAGACCACCCATTCGGATATTTTAGGCTGAAACCCACTTTGCTATCAGTGTATATTTTCCAATTGGCGGTTAGGTCCGCCGTGGTTGATGGAATTGGAGATTGATATGTGGTTGGGGTAGGTGAAACTACAGGCTGAGTTTGGTAGCTAGCAAGCATATTTTTGAGTTGTATGTTTTGATAATAAAGAAACACCGTCGAAGCTAAAAGTACAAGAACAAATAAAGACAAAACTAAGTACACGACAGGGAATTTGGCTCTTGGTTCAGAAACTTGTACTGGAGTTAAGGTTGATTCTGGAGTTGGGTTTTGAATATCTTGATTTTCCATATATATTCTATGTTATCACAATTTTTTCAATTATTTTTACTCTCTCTATTTCCTCCCGAACTTGGGACACCAATTTGAAATCTTCAAAAGCCTTGAGAATATGAGATAATTGCATGGTTATATTAGTGGTACGATTCTCGAGCCAGTTGGCACTTAATATATAATAAAATATGATGAAGAAAGTTGGTTTATTATTATTATCTGCGTTTATCTTATTTGTTCTTTGGATGAATTTAACTTCAAGATATTTTCAATGGGATTGTGTTGGGGTAAGTTATCAAAAACAAGGCTATCATTGTCAAATATTGCCAAAACCATCTAGTAATCCTATGAACGATGTTCTTGTATTTCTTTCAAATTTCGATTTAAACAAGTGACAATTCTTAGGTTATATTAGAGTTACGATTCTCGAGCAAGATAGGACTATAATCATAAAATGGCTTAGACCGTCACGGGAGTAAATTAGCCTCAGATTGACTTCCTTGTTGCTTTCTGGAATGATTAATTCATGGATCCCAATATTCCGCCCAATCCTATTCAAAATGAAATTCCAGTAACTCAACCAAACCCACAACCAATTAGCAAAATTCCTACCATTAAAAATAAATGGAAATTGATTTTAATCATAATTATATTTTTGATCATTGTTGGAGCAGGTGTGTATCTGTTAATAAAAAATACCGCCATAGCCCCGACTTCAACACCCACTTCCGCCCTTACGTCAACTACAATACCTATTCAAAGCGTGCCTAAAACAAGCGCATCTGCAATAACTTTACCACCACCCAGTATGGATGGTATTAATACCCATACAGAGTTATATGGTACGGGTGCTGACCCTGACATAATTACACTAGGCCCAAAGGTTGGTGGCCACCCAGGCTGGAAACCTTACCAACATAAGCCTGGCATGAGTTTTGAAACTTATAAAGGCGGTTCGCCGGTACTCGCACCATTCGATATGATGCTAGTTGGCTTTCGAGATACCAGTACCCAGATTGTGTCGGGAGGAATATCTGCCCATTCCGATGATGTGAAATTATTTTTCGAGTCTACAAGTCCTGATTGGCCGGGAGTGTATTTGACTGTATATCACTTATTAACCTCACCTCTATTGACCGGACACACTCAAAGGGCAAGTAACGACCTCATGGCAGCGCCAGCCCAGGGATACCAAATATTTTGGGATGGAAACTATTCGGTTTCACCCACGAGTAATGCAGCTTCATACGGTGCCCTAATCGGATACAAGGTAAAACGTGGGGAACTAATTGGATTTGCTGGCACTGTACCGGCATTGGGTAGTGTTGGTACTCACTCCTTTGCTGACTTCTACTTCGATGTACCGGATACATCAGTAAATCCGAACATTCAAAGGGGGGACATACATCTTCACCTTGTTCAACCTGGCTCGTTCTTCTATTGGCAAAGTTATAGTCCTGATGCAATTTTCCCCAGCGGAGTTCTTGCTTATCCTTTTGAAACTGATGGATATCAGCTTCCTGTTAAACAACATAACGTGAATTTCAAGTACTCTCCACAGAAATAAAATAAGTTCGAACATCGTCTATTGCGCGGGGCCAGTTGGCACTTAATATACCCAAAATTATCGTATGACAACTTGTTTTTAATTTAACAAAGCATAAACTGAAATTATGGATTTTTTCAAAAGATTATATTCAGGAAGAATAGGTTCGCTAGCTTATCTAGTTGGTAATTTGATGTCTTGGGGTGCCTTTTGGCTTGCAAGTGAAATCATGAAAATGACACCCAGTAATACTTTAATAAATATTATTTCAACAATATTGTCTCTTTTGTTATTTTTGTTTATGTTTTCCGTATTTACACGAAGGCTACATGATTTAGATAAATCAGGGTGGCTAAGTCTACTAGTTTTTGTTCCTCTTGCAAATGTAATTATGGGAATAATTTTGCTCTTCAAACCAGGTAGCCATGAAGTAAATAGATTTGGGCTTCCCTCCCAAGGCGGAAAATTTGTATTCAAGGAATTACTTGCATTGTAAATTTTATTTTCTTTATTTCTTCCCTAATTTGAGCTACAAGCCTAAAGTCAAAGAGAGCCTTGAAAATACAAGATAATTGCGTGGTTAGATTAGTGCTACGATTCTCGATCCAGATATATATCTAATAGATTGTTTTTTATTTTAGTTTTATAATATACATATGTCAGAATCATCAAAATTGATTGAGGCAGCTCAAAAAAAAGCTTTAAAGACCAACTATTGGTCATAAAAGCCAAAGTCCAAGACAGGTAGAACTAGATAGAGAATTAATTTGGATGCAATAAAAAAGGCTAGGGTTGATTTAGCCTCAGGTAAAATTAATCTAGAACAATTTAATATAATCACAGGACGTCAATAAGATTGATTTTGGTTTTCTTCCATAATATATATAAAATAAAATATGAAAGTATTAATTATTTATGATTCACAATTTGGGAATACAGAGAAAATAGCACAAGCTATTGCAAAAAATATTCCTTCTGCAAAACTTCTACAAATAAGTAAAACCAATCTTGAAGATTTAAACAATGTAACATTACTTATAGTTGGTTCCCCTACCCAAGGAGGTAGAGCTACAGTACCACTACAACAGTTTTTAGATCAAATTCCAGCAGGAAAACTAACTAAAGTTAAAGTTGCAGTGTTTGACACAAGATTCGGAGAAAAGAACGTAAATTTTGTCTTGAAAATAATTATTAAAACTTTTAACTATGCTGCTCCAAAGATTGCAGAGATACTAGAGGATAAAGGCGGAAATTTAATTGTCCCTCCTGAAGGATTTATTGTTACAAACAAAGAAGGACCCCTTGCAAACAATGAATTGGAAAGAGCTATGGTTTGGGCTAAAAAATTACAGAAATAACTCATAGACACTAATCTGTGAAGCCAAGGATTTGACTTTTTTATCACTCGTGTACAATATTAATTGTGAAACAAATTAGTCGTTACATCGCTCCGATGATACTTTTTGCAGGTGGAGTATGGTTACTTTCTTTACGAATTCCTGGTTGGAGCATGATTTTGGGGCTTCCAGCAATTCAAATTGGAATTATCTTTGTTATTTTTAATTTTGATAATTCTTCTAAAGAAATATTGGATCTAAGTCGATATCACATTGTTAAATGCGACATTTGTAATGACCCAACAGCTGCCCCAATGGGGGAAATACATGAAGTCTGTCCCTCCTGTCGAACTAGAAAAATTAAATCCTAATCTTTTCCTTTTTTAAAATTTGCTCCATCTTTAAGTCCATGGTTATAACCATCATATCTGGCTAAATATAAACCACTTATCCAAAAGAAGGCAATTAATGATCCTATGACAATTAAAAATATCAACCAGATTATTTGATTTTTATAAAAGTCAGCAATTAGACCCAATGTCCATTCAAAAGGTACAGCTATGATAATCATTATTGTATCTCCATCAACTTGAGCTGGAGCATAACCAGTAATCCATCTCTCAACTTTTTTGTCTACTCCAGCAAAGTAATAATCTCCAACACCTTCCTCTTTCTTGGCTATTTGATCTATTACATTTATATACGTCTCATATCTCTTCCATTTTTCTTTCTGTGCATATTCTTTGATATTTGATCCAACCAAGTCTTCAGGTTGGCCACTTAGTACTATGCCATTTTCATTAATTACATATCCAACTGTCGTTGGAGTAACTTTCAATACATCTATGTAACCGGTTGTTAAATCCTCCAGACGGATTGAAGCAAAAAGACCACCATTAAAGTTTCCGCTTTTATCAATAATTGGAGTAATCAAAACTACAACCCATTTGTCTTTATTACTACCTGCACGGCCAATTATTGGTTCACTTAAAAAAAATTCTCCCTCTTTTGCAGTCTTAGCCCACTGAAAATATTTTCTATCTACCAGAGAATCTCCCTGACCCGTTATTTTTCCTTCCTTATTGGCGATAACCAAAAGAGTGCCGTCTTTAGAAACTAGACCCAACTGATGAACTATTGGTAAATTGACAGTTGTAAGTACATTTGTCAATAAATTTCTAGTCCCAACTATATTCTGATTTTTAATCTCTTCTTTTCTTTCTAGTACAGTTAGTTCCAATTTAAACATTGCAAGCATTCTCTCAGTTGATCGAGCAGAGGCTCTGGCCATAACTAGAAGTTTATATTGGGTAGCTTTTGTTACAGCTTGCTCCGCAGATTTGGAATCTATTCCAAAAAGGACAACTCCAACAGTAACAAAAATAACTAATGTAATAGCTAAAATCCACCTATAATGGATAAGATGTAATCTTTTTAATCCTTGAATCACCCTTTCAGTATGAATTTTTTAAAAAGTATTGTCAAACGATAATTAAAAAAATAAAAATTTTATTAAATATTTATTACTTTTTCTTGTTAAAGTAAAAGATAATGTATAATAAAAGTATTGTATGTTTACTTTAATCTTATTTTTGATTGTCGGGTCAACCCTAGTATATATCTCAAAATTTAATTTCATGCCAGTTTCTGTTAATTTAGGTATGTATGTTTTTAAAGATATTCCCCTATTTTACGTAATTGTGAGTTCATTGTTAATAGGTCTTGTTCTTTCTTACATTCTTTACCTTGTACATGTAGTTTCCACTTCTTTAAAACTTAGAGGTAAAAATAAGGAAATTAAAAAGGATAAAGATGAGGTTTTAGAGTTAACCAAACGAGTACACCAATTGGAACTAGAAAACGAAAAACTAAAACACAGTAAAAGTGTTGAACCAGAAGACCAAAATGCATTGTGAAAAGACTACTAGCTAAAATCTATCAAGCCCTTCATCTTCCTAAAAACTTACAGTTATCTATCATGCGTTTTTTTCAAGATCAATTTCTGGTTGGTGTAACTGGAATTATTTTTAATGATAAAAATGAAATTCTTCTTTTCAAACACACATATAGGTCCCATGCTTGGAGTTTACCTGGTGGTTACTTAAAATCTGGTGAACATCCACGCGAAGCCTTAGAAAGAGAGATTAAGGAAGAATCAGGATTAGTCGTAAGTGTTGATGAATCTCTTAAAACTCGTACCGATCGTGATACTGCCCGACTGGATATGTGTTATATAGGAGTTTTAATTGGTGGAGATTTTGCCCCAACCTCTGAAGTATCAGAATATGGTTTTTTTACACAAGACAAACTTCCACTTCTTCGAAAAAATCAAGTATTTTTGATTGATGAAGCTTTAAAACAACTCCATTCATAACTAACCTAGGTATAAAATAATCTATTGACAAGTACTACAACTAGTTGTAGTATATGAAGTATGACAACAACAGATAAGCAAAGGATCACTCTTTTTATTAATCCTTCCATCGTTAAGCATGCTAAAGCTCAAGCTATTATTGAAGAATTAAGTTTAACTACTCTAGTAGAAAAAGTTTTAATTGCCTATTTACCCAAAGAAACAATAATTAAAAGGGTTGAAATTAGATAATAAAATCGTTAGTAAAAAATATATGAGGGGGTGAATGAAGTATGGCAGAAATTATAAAAGAAACTGTAACAACCAAGGAAGATAGTACTGGCGTAGTAACTCCAGTTAAAAAAGAAGCAACTAATTCTCAAACAACTGAATATATTGTCTATTTTCTATTTGGAATATTGGAAATACTATTAGCTTTTCGTCTTATTCTTAAGTTAATGGGGGCAAGTTTAGGAAGTACTTTTGTAGGTTTAATTTATGGTATAACTAGAATTTTTATTCTACCTTTTGAGGGAATATTTCGTAGAGGATTTACACAAGGAATTGAAACAACATCAGTTATTGAACCATCAACACTAGTCGCGATCATTGTGTACGCTGTTTTAGCTTGGGGAGTTGTTAAATTAATACGAATACTCTCTGGTAAACCACAGCAAGAAGATTAGTCTCTTGGTGTGTTTAGTTTTTGAGAGTACATTGTAAAAAAAAGGAGGTGAATAAATATGAATATAATTTATTGGATTGTTTTTGGACTTATAGCAGGAGCTATTGCAAACTTTATTGCACCTAGTTCTCAAGGAGGCATTTTAGGATCAATTGTTCTAGGAATTATTGGAGCTGTTGTAGGTGGATACTTAGGACAAAAGTTCTTTGGAGTTGGAGTCACTGGATTTAATGTAATGTCTTTTGTGGTAGCAGTAGCAGGCTCATTGTTGGTAATTTTTGTAAGTAGATTATTAGTACGTGGATAAAATCTACCATGATGAATTTACAACAACAAAAAATAGCAATAGATCAGCAGGCACAAAAAACAAAAGATGAAGCTGATAAGACTGCTTCATATGAAAGACAAAAGGCTGCAGACGAAGAAACAGCTAAAATTAGACAAGAAGCAGAAGATGAAGTTTCAAAGATTCAATACAATGCTCAAAGGTAAGTAATTACCTTATAAATTGAGTTATTGGGAATTATTTTTGGATATAGTTTAAGTTTTAGAAGATTTTTTCCAAATACAAACTTAGCTATTTTGGTCTTTTTCTTCTCTTTGTCTTGAAATTTTTGCCATTTTTTAAATTTTTCTTTAGTTAAATGCATTGTACCCGTGCAAGTTTTACTTCCACATCTACAATTGTGGGTACAAGGATTACAAGTCGCATCTTTTGGGGGAAGTAAATATGAAATAGTAAGTTCCTCCCCTGCTTTAATATTTCTAATTGCAAAAAATAAAGTATGGCCACAATATGTATAAATCCAACAGTTTGGTTTACAAGAATGATTTAGAAGATGAATTCCAGGTTTTTTAAGATTTGGATAAATTGCTGCTTTGTCTGTATAGTACATTAAATAAAGTCCATTTTTATCATTTTTCAAGTTATATTTGGAAGTTTCGATTACCTTTCCAATATAATCACCAATAATTGTTCCTTTTGTAATCTTTTTCTTAAGAAAAACACCATAACCTTTTTCTTTTGTTTTTAATATTTCCCAATAATTTTTCTTTAATAAAAACATTTAGTTGGTTTAAACTATAGTTTAAACTTTAATTTATAGATTTTTTTGCTAAAATACTTTGTATGCATAAAGAACAAGGGGTAGGAAAATATAAAGAAATAATTTTTGATTCTGAAACTCCAGAGGGAATTCAAGAGATTTCTAATATAAAGATTGAAAATCCTAATTCAATAATTGTTTTTGCTACTGGATGTATGGATGTTGCTCAACCTGGACACCCCATTTTTACAGAACAATTACGTTTAGTTGGTGAAGGTGTTGCCTTAGAAAAAGGAAAGTTATTAAATGACACTGAAATAATTGTAGTTATGGGTATAGGAAGAGACTCAACTTTAAAAACACTTAAAAGAGAAGGTAGGCCAATTAATCCAGAAATGAATAGAGCGTATTTAGTAGCTTCATACAAAGATGTTGACTATGTAATTTTAAATAATAGAGAGATTGGAGAAGGAAAGGTTGATTTTGGGAAAGTATTAAAGTTACTAAACCCTGATGTTTTTGTCATCAATAGTGATGATTCGGCAATTGATATAAAAGCCAAACTTTGTAGCAATTTAGGGATTAATTTTAAAAAAGTAGAAAGAACTGTGCCTGACTTTTTAAATCCAACTTCATCAACTGAAATTATTAATAAAATTAAGGGTCTTAGTTAACTTTAAAATCTTACTCAAGTTTTTAATTTTAACAAAAGATTTTATTCTAAAAAGAGATAAATATAATATAATTATTTGTGATGGAGTTTAATTTTATTTCATTTCTATCAATACTACCCTTTTTACTGTTTCTTTTTCTTCTTCTTTGGAAAAAAGTTCCACTTCTCTGGTCAACACTAACTATGTTTTTAGTAATTTTGATCTTGCAAATTTTTTATTGGCAGATGATCCCTATTTATTTAATAAATTCAATCATAAAAGGAACACTCGTTTCCTTAGATATATTTGTAATTATATTAGGAGCAATATTTTTCTTAGAAGTTTTAAAGGATATTAAAATAATTGATAACGTCCGCTTTTTTATGGAAACTTTTTTGAAAGATTACCGTGTACAAGTAATACTTCTTGCTTGGTTTTTAGAAAATTTTATTGAAGGGACAGCCGGATTTGGTACACCATCAACAATTGTCGCCCCCCTTCTGGTTAGTCTTGGAACTTCACCTCTAACAGCTGTAATATTATCTTTACTTGGAAACTCTACATCTGTTGCCTTTGGCGCGGCAGGAACACCAATAAGAGTAGGATTTGAAGGACTTAATATTACTGGTGTACCACATTTTGCAGCACTTTTTAATTTAGTCGGATTTTTAGTTCCTGTCTTTATGCTTATGTTTATTACTTCCCAACAAAATGATAGAAAAAGAAGTTTTTGGGAGGCTTTACCTTTTGCTATTTGGTCAGGTATCGCTTTTGTTGTACCCTCTTTACTTATTGTTCCCTTAGGTCAAGAATTTCCATCAATAATTGGATCTTTAGTTGGTTTAGGGTTAGTGTTAATTACAATTCGTTTAAAAATCTTTATACCTAAACAGATAAGAACTTTGCAGGACACAAATGCTCCTGAAGTGAAACTTCCTTTCTATAAAATAGTTCTTCCATATTTTCTGTTAATTCTACTTTTAATAGTTGGTAAATTTAGTCTAGGACAAATTAAAATTAACTTTCCTTGGGGTTTAATATACAATTTAAATCTTTTTAATCCAGGTCTTGCCTTTCTTTTCGCAGGGCTACCAGTTTCTTTATTTTGGGGTAGAAAAAAATTAACAACAAATAGTTTGAAAATTGCATTTAGAAGAGGTTTGGAGCCATTTATAGTAATTGCTTTAATGTCAGTAGCTGCACAATTAATTATTAATTCGGGATTTAATTTATCAGGAAAACTTTCTTTACTTAGTATGATAGCTAAAGGATTTGAGGTTTCATTCCTTCCTTTCTTAGCTCCTTTCGTTGGTGCATTTGGAAGCTTTTTAACAGGTAGTGCAACAGTATCAAACATTATGTTTGGAAATTTTCTAAATACTGCAAGTCATGTTATGAATTTTGATACTGCAAAAATACTTGCTCTGGGCTTAGTTGGTGCAGCAGCAGGAAACATGATTGCTCTTGCTGATATCATTACTGCAGAAGCAGTTGTTGGATTACATAATAAAACTAGATTTGTACTAAAGGCGGTAATAATACCCTGTTTAATTTATCTAATTATTGTTGGTTTTATTGGATTACTTGTAATATAAAAATTTAAATTATTAATAATTTAATTAATTAAAGTTCCAAAAGATAAATCCCCTTTAATAATGTCTGGTAATCTATGAAGTTTTTTAATATTAAATACAAATATTGGAATCCCTGATTTTTCCGACATTGTAAAGGCAGTTGCATCAATTACTTTAAGTCTTTGATCTAAGGCTTGTTGATAGGTTAAATTAGAATATTTTTTAGCTCTTTTATTTTCCTTCGGATCAGAATCATATACTCCATCAACAGTACTTGCTTTAAAAATCATTTCGCAACGTAATTCATCTGCAAATTGAGCAACAGCTGAATCTGTTGAAAAATTTGGAATTCCCAATCCTCCTGCAATAATAACTAATCTACTATGTGCTAAATGATGTCTGCCTTTATTTCTAATATAAAGCTCCGCCATTTGGGGAATACTAATTGAAGTCATTAATCTAGTATCAGATGCTCCATTTCTTACCAGTGCTTCTTTTAGACCTATACCGTTAATAACAGTTGCTAGCATCCCCATAGAATCAGCTTCATTATGGTCAACCCTATTATTTGCCTCTCTACCCCTGAAGATATTCCCCCCACCAACAACAACAGCTAGCTCTATTTTTGTTTCTTTTTGGATTTTAATTAATTTTCTAGCAACTAAGTCATATTGAAGAAAACTAATATGGTTACTCTTTTCACTAAATAATTCTCCACTTAGTTTTAAAATTGCTCTTTTTATTTTTTTCACTAGTTTAAAAAAAATTATACCAGTTAATTTCTCCAAATCAATTTGAAATTAATGCTAAAAATTCTTTATTTTTTCCCTTCTCCCCTACAATTGGAGACTCTATTAAATTTATTAAATTTCCACCAATTGCAATAATGTCATTTTTAACTTTTTCTAATACTTCATTTATCTTTTCATCTTTAAGTCTTCCTTTTTCAAGATATTCTTTTGGAGCTTCATAATGTGGTTTAATTAAAGAAATTATAATGCCTTTTTCTTTTAAATTATTAAATGCGTTAGGTAAAATTAATATTTGTTTTGTCCAGGCAGTATCTATTGTAATTAAGTCTACTTTTAAAGGTAAGCTAACATGCATTGCATTAGTTCTTTCCATGACAACAATCTTAGGATCATTTCTAAGTTTCCAAGCAAGTTCCCCGTATGAAGTATCGACGGAATAAACTTTTTTTGCCCCATTAAAAAGCAAACAATCAACAAATCCTCCAGTAGAACTTCCAAAATCAGCCACAATTAAATCTTTTGGAGAAAAATTAAAAGTATCTAGCGCAAACTGAAGTTTTTCTCCAGCTCTTGAAACAAATTGTCCCATACCAACTATTGTAACTCTTTGTTAAAATAATAATTACAATTAAAAATTTAAAATGATAAATACAAAAACATCATTTTACGGGCAACAAGAAAACGAAAAAATTTTATACGTTACAAAACCTCATCCAATCGCAAGAATTGTCGGCCTTATTAAAATTTATTTAGTTACAGTCATCACTTTTATCATACTTTTTTATCTTGCAGGTGCTATTCCTAAAGAAGTAAATGTTTTCCGTATTTTAGGAGTAATTGTACCTATTACTATACTAATTATTGGCACTAAAATTATTAATAATTTTCAAAAAAGAAACATTTCCTACATTACAGATAGAAGAATTGTTCGTTTTGATCCAACAAATTTTTTTGCAACTAATGTAAGAACTTTAAGTTGGGACGAAGCGGTAAAGGTAAAAACATTTTCTCCTAACATGCTCTGGAAACAACTTAAAATTGGAACTGTCATAGTTCATGCTAGAACCACAGTTAAAACAGTGGATGAAGAACTTAATAATACTGTAACTGCAGATGACATTGAATTAGATAATATTTATCTTTATAGAGACCTGGGAAATTACATTGATAAAATATTATTTACTTATAAACAAATGCCTAAAGAAGTCTCAGAAATTCATCCATTTGTTCCAAAACCTAAAGGACAAAGATATTAATATTTTAAATTATTTATTTTTAATATATTCATTAACAGCTTTTAAATTTGAATACCAATCTCTATTTTTTTTGACCGCTTCAATTCTTCCCCTTCTTGCCAAAAGACTTAAATATTCTTGGGAAAATGGAGTTTTGGGAGCAATTTGTGACAATAATTGCCATTTATCGACACCCTCCTTTCTCTTTTCAGGAGTTACTGCATCCAGATACCAAGTTAATGATCTTTCTACATTTTTTCCAATGAAATCAATAAAAGGCTTTACATTACCTTTATGTGCAAAATCTAAAACTTGATAATATTTTGGCCTATCACTTTTTAAAATTATTGTTGGAGGATATCCCTTATTCATTAAAATTAAATTCATCAAAAGCCGCGAAGTTCTTCCATTACCATCAATAAAAGGATGAATATTAACTAATTTAAAATGTGCTAAAGCAGAATAATCAATTAAATCCCTTTTATTTTTTGAATCTTTAAGCCATTTGTCAAAGGATCTCATTTTAATCGGCACCTCCAAAGCTGATGGAGGTAAATATGATGAACCTGAAATCTTAACTTGCACATCTCTATACTTTCCAGCATTTTCCTGATCAATTTTATATAAAATTAGCCGATGAATTTGACGGATAAGAAAACTGTCTAGTTTTATATTCCCTTTTTTAATTGTTTTTTCTAAAAAAAGAATTGCCTCTTTGTGATTTAATGCTTCAAAATGATCCTTTAAGGGAATTCCTTTAATTGTTAGTCCTTGTTCAATAACAAGTTCCGTTTCTTTTAAAGAAAGCCTTGTTCCTTCAATCGCATTCGAATTATAAGTCCATTCAATGATAACCTGTTCTCTAATTTTATTAACTAAAGATTTTGATAATGGCCGAACTTCATCTATTTTTTTCTTTTTTTCTTGAATACTGGTAAAAATTTTAAAATCTAAAATCATATTTTGATTGTTACATATCGTATCGGATATGTCAAATATTGAGATTATCCGATATTAATCCAGATAATCTTGGAGTTTTTTACGACGACTTGGATGCTTAAGTTTTCTTAATGCCTTGGCTTCAATTTGTCTTATTCTTTCTCTGGTTACTCCAAAAACTTTTCCAACTTCCTCAAGTGTCATTTGTTTTGTTCCTTCAAGACCAAATCGAAGTTTTAAAACTTTAGCTTCTCTTTCAGTTAATGTTCCTAAAACTTCATCTAAATGATCTTTTAAAAGTTGTTTACTAGCCTGATCAACTGGTGAAAGTTGACTTTCATCTGGAATAAAATCACCCAAAATACTTTCTTGATCTTCTCCTACAGGAGCCTCAAGAGAAGTAGTTTCTTGAGCAATTTTAAATATTTCTCTGACTCTATCTGGTTCTAATTCTACTTCTTCTCCAATTTCCTCAGGAGTAGGTTCTCTGCCTAATTCTTGCATTAATCTTCTACTAATCCTATAAAGTTTATTTATAGTTTCAACCATGTGGACGGGAATTCTAATTGTTCTTGCTTGATCAGCAATTGCTCTAGTTATTGCCTGCCTAATCCACCAAGTAGCATAGGTTGAAAACTTGTATCCTTTTCTCCAGTCATATTTTTCAACAGCACGAATAAGTCCTTGATTTCCTTCCTGAATTAAATCAAGAAGTGATAGACCTCTGCCTATATATTTTTTGGCAATCGAAACAACTAATCTTAAATTACTCTCTGTTAATTTATCTTTCGCCCTCTTATCAGCCTTCTCATATCGTTTAGCATATTCAATTTCATCTTCAGCATTTAAAAGCGGTACTCTTCCTATTTCTCTTAAATACTGTCTTACTGGATCTGTCGATTCAATACCCTCAAGCCTTGTTAGAAGTTCTATTTCTTTATCAAGTTTTTCCTTTGAAGTTTCAACTGTATCTGTTTCGTCTGATGTTACTGATTCAAAAACATCAATTCCTTCTGAAAGAAGTTGATCATACAAATCATCAAGTTCATTAATACGATTTTCAGCATCTGGAAAAATTTCTAATATTTCTTCCTGTGTTAAAAATCCTTGATCTCTGGCCTTTTTAATAATTTCTACAATCTGTTTTCGTATCATGTTTATTTTAATTTTTAAAAAATACAAATGGCACTAAATTTTATTAGTGCTTCTTTTCAAATTATACGCTCAAATTATTCTTCCTCAAGTGCAGAAAGATCTTTTGCTGTATCTGCAAATGTATTTTGTAATTTTGAAAGCTTAATTAAATCATTATCATCTTCGGATTCTCTAATTTTTGCACCCAATTCCTCCATTTTATGTCTTAGATCTGCAATTCTTAATTCTTTAATAATATTTTCAATGTTTTCATCTTCTGAGTTTTCTAAAACTATTTCAGAAAAACCACTAACCAGTTCTTTTGGTAAGTCGTTTGTGAACTTAGACAAATTAAATCTGTCATTATTGGTAAAATATTTTTCAAGCTCTTCCAAAATTCTTAAAGGAAAAACAGATGAAAATAAATTTTTAATATCTTTTTTAAGGATTACTCTTGGATTGGTCGAAATCGCATTAATTAATAATCTTTCTTCTAAAAGTTGTTTTCTATTTTTTTGCAATTTAGTAATTATTAAATCTTCTAATTTAGTTTTTGTTTTGTCAGTTTCTTGTTTATTGATTTCGTCGGTTACAGCTTCAACTGGAACAGAAAGTTTTCTTGAAAGAATTTCAATATAATGAGCCTTAACAATATTATCTTGAATTAAAGAAATTAAAGGAATTATTTCAGCACTTATTTTTGCCTTCCCTTCTCCAGTTCCCGAATTATATTTTTTAAACGTTAAATCTATTAAAAAATCCCAAATACCAATTGAGTCTTCAATTGCTTTTTTATAAAGTTCGGGATTAGCACGGGCAATTTCATCAGGATCTTTAAATCCAATAAGACGTGCTACTTTAACTTCAAATCCCAAATTTTCAGCTAGTATTGCTCCTCTTTTTGCTGCTTCGTCCCCAGCAAAGTCAGAGTCAAGACAAAGGACAATCTTTTTAACAAATCTTCCAATTAATCTAATTTGATCCTCAGTTAATGCAGAACCTTTAATAGCAATTACATTTTTAATACCTGCTTGGTAAGAAGAAATCATGTCAAGTTCTCCCTCAACAACAATTGCATACTTTTCATCTCTTATTTCATTCTTGGTGATGTTTAAGCCATATAAAACTTTAGATTTATGGTATGCAGGAGTTTCGGGAGAATTAATATACTTAGCCATATCTTGTCTTACCCAAGGTAGAATTCTTCCTGCAAAACCAATAACTTGTCCCCTATGATCAAAAAGAGGAAAAATTACTCTGCCCCTAAATCTATCGAAGGCTCTTCCTCCACCACCAATAATTATTCCTGCTTTTTCCAAATCAATAGATTTAAAATTTTTCTTCTCAGTCAAATATTTAGGTAATGCATCAAAACTTTCTGGAGAAAACCCAATTTGAAATTTATTTATAGTTTCAAGATTTAATCCTCTATCTTTAATCAAATATTCTAAAGCTTTTTTACCTTGTGGGTGAGTTAATAGAACATATTCATAGAAATTTAGAGTACTTTTATTAATTTCAATAATTTTTTCTTTTTCACTTGCTGCATCGGATTTAAAAGAAATTAATTTAACTCCAACCTTATCAGCTAAATATTTTAAAGCTTCACCAAATTCCATTCCTTCATGTTTTTCTAAAAAAGTGAAGCAATCACCGTTTTCACCGCAGCCAAAACACTTATATATTTGAAGTTCTGGAGAGACCATAAAGGAGGGAGTTTTTTCTCCGTGGAATGGACAATTGGCTTTATAATTTCTTCCAGCTTTTTTAAGTTCTATGTATTCTGAAATTAAAGAAACAATATCAACCTTGCTTTTAACTTCTTCTATTTGGTTGTTGTTCATTCTAGGCGTAGTTTAACATAAATACCGAAGTAAATCTGAATTTAATATTTTTGAATAAAATAATAACTATTCTTTTTTCTTATCTAGTTTATCAAGTTTTAAAAGTTTTACCCCAAAATAGACAACAAGTGCAATAATAATAAAGTCGATTAAGGTGCCAATTAAATCACCGTACATTAATTTTGCAGAACCAACTTTCAAATATGCATCTTTGAAATTTACGATTGATCCTAAGGCAAAACCAACCAAAGGATTTACCAAATCAGTTACAATTGCACTAACTAATTTAGAAACAGCACCACCTAAAATAAAACCAACAGCTAAACCAACAACACCTTGTTCTCTAATAAAATTTATAAAACCTTTCATATTTTTATTATATAACTTACTGGCGGAGAGGGAGGGATTTGAACCCTCGATAACCTTGCGGTTATACGTCTTCTCCAAAGACGCGCACTAGGCCGGGCTATGCGACCTCTCCATTTTCAAATTTCGAAAACTCTGTCTATTATACCTTTCAATTTTAAGAAGTGCTCCTTATGATGATATCTCACCTTCATTGTTCCATAAATACTTGGCTTAAAGCGTCCACTTTTTTGAATCAAGTGCATAACCTTATTAAACCTAATTTTTGGAATTTGTGTCGTTTTTACCCAAAAATTTACTAATTTTTGTTCATTATGGTCAGGGTAAATAAAAAGTTGTGCCTTAATTCGATCTTCTTCAACTTTAAAATTATTTCTAAGAAATTTTAAAAACCACTTTATTAATCTAGGATCATTATTTGTAAAATCAATAGCATATTGTTTTCTACCTCTGTTATCAATTCGTTCTTTGGCACCTTCACAGGCATACAGTGCTGCACCTAATATTGTTAACTCACGATTAGACATACCCATTAATTAATCCTAATTAAATCCGAATAAATAAGCAATACCAAATTTGTATTTTCTTATAACCCTCGGGTTAAAATCTCTTTTGCTTCTTTAAGAATTTGTTTCTCACTAGAAAAACTTAAAAGTTTATATGCTTTTTCAAAAGGAAGCCAAATAGTTTTTGATGTTTCATCTCCAAAACCTCCAATTAAATCTTTTGTCCATTCCATTAAGAAAAATGTCACAAATTTTAAAATCCTACCTTTGCCTGAAGAGCTATAGAAATACTTAATAGTCTCAATTTTATCTATAATTTTAGCTTCAACTCCACCTTCTTCTTTTACTTCTCTAATTGCTGTTTCCTCTAGAGTTTCACCTTCATCTATCCAACCTTTGGGAAGCCTCCAAACTGCTTTTGGATAAAGATCACTAACTGAAGATTTCGTAACTAACCATTTATTCTTTTTAAAAACTACACCCCCTGAAGAAAACTCACGAATTATTTTTTCTTGTTTAACTTTTCCCATTCTTTAATCATTGTATTTGCGGTCTTAATCATATCTTTTTCTCTTTTTAAAGTTAGTTTTTTAATTGCTTGATCTTTATCAAACCAAGAAATCTCACCCATGCCAGTAATTTCAGCACCTGCTTTAAAAAGCATTAAATAATAAATATATTTAAAAGTTATACTTCTGTTGTTAACTGTTCCTGCTCCTACTGCTCTTCCTACTTCATCTAAAACTCTTGTAGCCATGTTCCCTTGTTCTGATGTGTAACGAATAACTGATCTAACTGAAGACTCACCTCTTCTAACTGTAGTTTTTAATATTTCCCAATTTCCTTCTGCATTTTTAGAAAGTAAGAAATGTTTTTTACCTCTTCCTTCTTTAAAAATAACAGCTCCACCTACCAAAATTTCATTATTAATAATTTTCATAAAAGGTATTTTAACACAGATTGGCGGAGGATACAGGAGTCGAACCTGTTAGGGATTGCTCCCACGGGTTTTCGAAACCCGCGCATTGCCGTCCTGCCCACCCTCCAAAAAAAAGTTCTAATTAAAAATTAATTATACCTTGTGTCCCCGAGAGGAATTGAACCTCTAGCCTCAGATCCGCAATCTGATATTTTATCCGTTAAACTACGGGGACAATTTAGTTGGGTAGTTTTTTAGAAAACCAATCAACTGCTTTATCTAGGGTTGATGGAGAAATTTCTTCTTCAGTTAAGTATTCTGAAAGAGTTTTTTTAATTTGTTCTTTAAAATTAGAATCAATCACAAGTTCCATTCTTCCTGGAACTTGAAATGTTTCAAAAATTAAAAGTTCGCTATCATGTCTTTTACTAAACCAAAATCTACCAAAACTTTCCCAGTCTGTTCTTTTGCCTGCAACCTTAACTCCTTTATTGGTAATTTTATATTCAATATTCTCAGGAGGAACAGTACTCATAACATAATAAAGAAAAACTAATGAAATGATTAAAATTACTGGCATTGCTCCTTCTGCTAAAAAGATAATTAAACTTACCAAACCTACAATTGAAATTGTAGTTAAATAAAATTGTTTATCTCTTCTTTTGAAGGGTCTTCCTGGAGCAGTCCAAGTAACTAAATCTTTCTCCACTTCAGGCTTATTTTCTTTAAATGTGCCCTTTTCTTCCTCTTTATCTTGATTGGCAGCTTCCATAGACATAATTATACCTCATTGCAAACAAATACACATTAATCATTGACATAATATTCGGGTTTAGTTAGTATTAACTATAACTGCCAAATGAAAAGGTACTCAAATCACAACATAACACAAGCCAGAAGAATGGTTGTTGAGGACAATCTATCATATAGAGAAGTAGGAAGAAGATTGAATATAGATAACTCAACCATATCAACATGGTGTAGAGGATTGGCCTCTAGTAAATTTACCAAACTAATAAAAAATAATGAGTTAAAAAGAGAAATCGTTAAAAAATCTGAAACGAAATCATTTCAGAAAATAGATATTAATACTGATTTTAAAAAAATACTATGTGGAGTTATATATGGATGTGAAGGGGCTAAATACCCAGCCACAAAACACTTAGGATTTACTAACAGCGAACCTCTTTTAATATTAAGTTTTATTAATTTATTGAGAGATAGTTTTCAATTAGATGAATCTAAATTTAGAATTCATTTACAAATTCATTCAAATCAAAATTATAATAATCTTGTTAAATTTTGGAGTGATCTACTTAATATTTCTTCAGATAAATTTTACAAACCAACTATCACAAAACCCACTGATAAAAAACACAGAAAAGGATATCTTGGTACATGCACAATTAAATACTACAACATTAATATTCAGCTTAAATTAATTGGTATTTTCAATGAATTTATGAGAAAATTTGCCTTGCTGGAGGATATCCCGAACGGCTCAGGGAAAAGTTTGCTAAACTTTGACGCTTAATTGCGTCCGACAGGTTCGACTCCTGTATCCTCCGCTAATTAACGTCTAAAAAAATATTTGGAGGGTGGGCGGGACGGCAACGCGCGAGTCTTGAAAACTCGTGAGCGCAAGCTCTAACAGGTTCGACCCCTGTACCCTCCGCAAAATATAATAAAATTATCTTGCGATAGTTAATCCGATTATATTATTAAATCCAGAAGACTTTAAAACTTTTGTAGCTTCAACAATTGTGGAACCTGTTGTTAAAACATCATCAAAAAGTAAAATTTTAGAAGTTTTAGATATTTTAATTTCTGAGTTAATTTCAAACACACCTGATAAGTTCTCTCTACGAACCTCACTCTTTAAACCTACTTGAGGCAGAGATTTTGATTTTTTAAGTAATAAATTTGGAATATATTTCCAATCCATTATTTTTGCTAATTTCTCTCCAATTATTTCTGTTTGATTAAATCCACGAATATTTTTCTTGTGCCAATGCATAGGAATTGGAGCAAGTATGTAAGACTTGGATTTTAAAGGTAAATAATTAGAAATATTAACAGTCAACTCTTCTGCAATCTCTGTTGCAAATTTATATTTTAAGGAAATTATTGCTTTTCTAATTACTCCTTCATATTTCCAAACTGAATAAACTTTTAAATTACCAATTTCTACTAACCCACCTACTCTAACTTTTTGGACACAATTACTACATATATACCTTCCGGTATCTTTACATTCCAAACATTCTTTGGGAAAAAGAAAATTTATTAAATCCATACTATAATTGTCATTATATGAGAATTATTAATAAAAAGGCTAGGTTTGAATATGAATTAACCCCTGAAAGAATTGAGGCTGGCTTATCTTTGCATGGAATTGAAGCCAAATCATTTAGAGATAAAAGAGTAGATCTATCTCAATCACATGTAAGGATTCTAAACGGAGAAGTTTATTTAATTAATGCAAATATACCAGCTACTGGAATAGAAAAATATGAGCCTACCAGGATGAGAAAACTACTTTTACATAAAAATGAAATTTTATCATTAGAAACAAAAACAAAGCAGAAAAAGTTGCAAATTGTGCCTACTGCGATGTATAATAAAGGCCGTCTTATTAAACTTGAATTAACTTTAGGAAAACCTAAAAGAAGATTCGAGAAGAAAGAAAGTATTAAGGAAAAAGACATCGAAAGAGATATAGAACGAGAGAAAAAATGGGGATGACCGGTTTCGACGGGAAGCTCTTTAACAAAACAGCAAGCCAAGTTTGATAAACACTTGTAAAAAGATATCAAAAAATAAAAGCAAAACCTAACAGTTATGCTTCTAATTTCCAATATGCTTTGGCATATTCTTAATTAGCGTCCTGACGTTTGGTTCTCGACTGAACTGACTGGGTGTAAACCAATTCGAGATGCTAACTAATTTCTTTTGATTTAGAGAAATTTTTTAAAAGATAATTAAATCTTACTTTAGATTCCTGTTAGTTGGATAAATTTAAAGGAAAAATTATTAACTAAATAAGCTTGTAGAAGTTTTGTTTTTAAGTTTTTCGGATGAGGGTTCGATTCCCTCCATCTCCACCAAATTAATTATTTTAGTTCTATAAACATAAGTTTTGGTCCTGTTAGAAGAATTATTTTGCCTTCAGTTTCAGAAACAACTAAATCCTTTGCATTTTTAATATCATCCGATGTGTATTGGATTTTAAAGTCTCCTTTTTTTTCAATAACAACAATTCTTCCTTTGTCCTTTTCTAAAATATAGACCATTTTTAAATTTTCATTTGTATAAATTGCAGTTGGATTATCAAGTTGACCTATTAGTCCTTTTAAGGATATAGCTTGTGGACTTCCTAGTATAAATTTGGCTACTTTTCCAGAACTTGAAAGAAGCCAGATTGCTCCGTCAATTGATATATCTTTAACTTTTGAAAAATCAGCTTCAATTCCTGGAGCTAGCCAGTCTGATTTTGCTGAAAAACTATTTAAGCTTCCTGCATATCTTAAAATTGTATTATTTGTTTTATCAATTAAATAAATATTTCCAGCGTATAAATAAAACAACACATCACTCCAGTCTTTTTCTAATACTTTTTTACTTGTATTATTAACTTCATAAATTCCGTCATTTTTAAGAAGGAAAAGTCTTTCTTCATATGCTCCAATTTGGGTTGTTTCTCCAACTTCTCCTGATCCTGCTACAATCGTTGCATTTTTAGTCTTAATTCCAATCTGAATTATATTTTTGTTCTTCTTATCAATTACAAAAACTTCTTCACCAGAGGATGCAATTTCATCGCCATTAAAACCACTCGTCTGAAGAGTTAAATCTAAAAATTCATTTACTGTTGCTTTTATTTCCCCCAAGATCTCTCCTTCTTGAGAAGTTATTTTTTCTATTAATTTTTTTAGATCATCACTTTTAAATCCATCTTTTTCTAATTTAAATGCAATTTCTTTTGAAGAAATAAAAAGTTCCCTAGATTTGTCTTTATCAATTGAAATTGAATTAATTGAATTTTCATAATCTGATAATGCCTGTGTAAGTAAAACTTTGGATTTTTCTTGGAATTCATTTAATCTTTTTTGTCTTACTCCAAAAAATACACTTACTAAAAGTAAAATCAATAAAACCACTCCAACTGTTAATGTTGTTTTTCTCGCTTGTGGGGTTGCTTCATTGTTTGAGTTATTATTATTAACAAAGAAGTTTTGTCTAGGAAATTTAGGAAGAGGAATTGAGAAATTTTGTTTTTCAACTTTTACAGTTAAAATTTCAAGACTTTCATTATTCTTAAAATTTTCAATTGATCCCAATGTATAAACGTCGCCTTCTTTAGGTATTCCAGTAATTGAAGAACCTATAGAATTAGTTTCTAAAAGTTTAATATTGTTTCCATCTCTTAATAGAATGGCTTGACAATAGTTTTCTAAATTTATATGAATTTTTCCCAAATGGTAGGAGATTGATCCAACACCAAGGGAAGAAAGTTTACCTTTGTTTGATATTAGTTTTAAGGGCATTTCTCACAAAATTAAAAATGAAAATATTAAAACTGCTATAGCAAAAAGAAAGTGCATGAAAGATAAAAATTTAAGTTGAGATTCGAAACCTACTTCTAATGTTGCTGTCATCAATTGAACTTGCCTGACTATAACAAAAGCAAAAACTATATAAAGAGCTAGTAAAATTAAAATACCAATTTTTAATATTCCCCAAACAGATATTCCAATTATTGGTATCATCTTATTCTCCCTTCTACTAATTCTTGTTGTTCTTCCATGCGTAAGTCTTGCAAAACCCTGGCTATCATATCAGGCTTTGGAACTGCTAAAAAATCAAAATTGGGAACTTCTGAAGCAGTTTGGATTAATACATCCCCATAATTAAATAGAGTTCTAATAACTCCTCCCATTTTATAAGTGACATCTTGAATTTTATCAATGTTGGCGTCACTTACTTCTTTATAAATTAAATTATAAAAATCAATATCAATTATTCTTTCATCGGTTACTATGTAAACATTGAAAAACCAAGTCAAAAAACTTTCTAAAATGTAGGCCATTGTAATTAAATACCAAATAAGAACAAAGATAAATTTAAAATTAGCAGGAACTGAGTCAAAAATAGAAAGAGCTGAAACTACTGTTGGGACTAAAATCATAAGTAGACCCACAAAAATCCAAGGAATATTTGTAATTAAATGTTTTCTTAAAAAGAGAACTACTTTTTCTTCCGCTTCCATGGTCTCAAAATTAATTCCATCAGGACTAAAAAGGAATGATGAAAGAGGTTTTTTTCCCTGCATAGGATGAAGTCCTCTATAAGCTTCTCTTTTGAGAATTTCCTCAACAGGAGGTTTGTTAAAACCTCTATCAGTTTTTATTTTTTTTTCTTCAACGAAAGAACCGGATTCTTTATTATCTTTAATATCTTCTTTTTTGTTATTCTTACTTGAAATAAAAATGTCTGGCATTCTAATTTGAATTATATCAGATTAACTCAAAAAAAATTATCTTTTCTCTATATTAAAGAGTGGTCCAACTATTTGAATATTAGAAGGCGCACGAAGATTAAAATAACTTTTGAAATCTTGACCGTCAAAAGATCTTCCATCTATAGAAACTGAAGTTGTTTTTCCACTTCCAAAATCTACACCAATAGATATATTTGAAACCGAATCAAATGGTGTTATTCCACGACTTGTAAGTTCATTTTTAACTTTTGAGGCATCCCAAGTATCGACTCCATCAGGATTTGGTTTATCTGGCTGGGCAAGATGTCTTTGAGTAGAACCATCAGCTTTTGCAAGAAGAATAACATTTGCAATATCTGCAATCTCATCAGGTTTTAACCATGCTGTTTTGTTGTATTGAGATCTGCTTCCCCAATCACAATAAAAAGTTGGCGAAGATTTGTCGTAAGCATTATTAAATAAATCTGAAAAACCATTAATACCTCCTATTGCGTCAGTCAACCTTTTTGTCCACGCAGTATTTGACCAACCGATATCTCCTGATGTATAAGCATAACCTCCATGTGTCGATGAAAACCACGCAGTTACTGGTTTTCCTCCATTTGTGAGAACAACTCCACTAGTAGCAGTTACTGCAGTTTGCCAGTTACCATCATTTATCTCCTTCTTCACAACTTGACATTTTTGACTAGGACAAATAGATTTAGTACCGTTATTCGTATATGAAAGAGCATATGACCTGGCTGCAATAGCCTGAGCTTTAAGAGCAGCCGAATCTTTAGCTGTCCAACTTGTAGGCATTTCGTAGACATGCTTTACGTAATCTTCTATGTTCCAATTTTCATTAAATGACTGTCCAAATTCATTTGTTCCAACTACATTGATAGTTATTCCAGTACTATAACCTCTTGTTATATCAGCATTATAGTAAGCCCTAAGTATTTCTTCGTAATCCTGATTTGCTTCAGCTCTTCCTTTTGCTCCAAACTGATTCATTCCAACTCTATTTGGAACACCAAAACTAAAGAATGCAAATGCAGGACTAAATCCAGGACTTTTAAAAGGATTTATATCACTGGAGCATCCTCCCTTCATATTATATGCAGACCTAGAAAGTCCTAATGATTCAAGTTTTTGTGCCAAAAATGATTGTTGTTTTGCTGAAAGAGTTGCTAAATAAGTGTCCACCTTAGCAACTTCTCCTGCTAAAAATTTAGTATCTTCACTAACTTGTTTTTGCAAAGATGCTAACAGTAATTTGTTTTTCTCAAGACTTAACTTGTCATTTTTAAGATTAATAATCTCCTCCGAATATTTTTCTATTGTTTTTCTATCTGCATCGGCAACTTTTTCTCTTATTTTAATTATTCTAAATACTTCTAAGGCGTCTGACGCAGATATTATAGACATAACAGGATCATATAGTCTTATATCTATATATTGCCCTACTGCTTTTTCCCCCAATATTTTCTGTGCATAGGAAGATTCTTTTTCTCTTTTAGAAATATTTGATTCTAGATTTTTAAGTAGTGTTGTCATTACTGTAATTCTTTTATTTAAATCATTTAATTTTGATTGTAATTTTGCTAAATCTTGTTTGTTTTTTTCTTGAGCTGGTGCATATTGTTTTTTAATATTTTCCAATTCTGTCATGCAAAAGTCAGCATCACCAGCAGAAACTGTATTTGGATTAATATTTAAACAATCCACAGCTAAGACATTAATGCCAGATGTTAGATGCCAGATACTTAATAAGAAAATTAGAATAAAAACAAAAATCATTAGTATTTTAAATTTGGACATAGATTTAATTATAACAGCTTAATAACCAATCCAAACTTTTCTTAAAAACCTATTTGCCACATACTTTGCTTGTGTTAAACTACAATTGACATATGAAAAAAAATATTATTATCTTTTTTTTATTTTTGACCTTAACAGTAATTAATTTTTCAATAAAACCTAATTCTATTTATGCGGGGCCTTTATGTGATGCAGCTGAAGGACAATGTTTAACATTTTGTAATGCAAATAGCACCGATTTAGGAACAATGGATTGTACCCCGCAAGCCAGTAATCACACGGAAATCCCTCGAACTTGTTGTATATATCAAGCACCTGTAGTTAAATTTAATTGTGTAAGTGGTCAATGTATTGCAGATCCAAACGGAAGTTACCCTAATCTTGGAGAATGTAGCAAAGACTGTTATGGAAGTGGAGCTAGTAAAAATCCAGAATGTATCGCCAAATCTGGCAAAACAGGTATAAATACAGCGATTGGTTGTATACCAGTGGAAAACACTAATGAATTTATGGGTTGGATATTGGGTTGGGCAATTGGTGTAGGTGGAGGAATTGCATTTTTATTAATTATTTATGCTTCTTTTATGGTTATGACATCACAAGGAAACCCTGAAAGATTAAAGGCTGGACAAGAATTGTTAACCTCAGCTATTTCAGGTTTAATTATGTTGATTTTTTCAGTTTTTATATTAAGATTTATAGGAATTGATATACTTAAATTAGACAAATTTGGATTTGGACAATAAAAAATAAACATGCTTTCATTATCACCAGGACTAGATGACATTGAGGATAAAGCTGGAATATCTGTAAGTTCAGTTTTTAATAAACCAGCAGACATAATTATTGAAATTCTTCCTTATGTTTATGGAATTGCAGGTATAATTTTACTTTTAAATATTATTGTTTCAGGATATCAAATGATGACATCTGCTGGAGAACCTAAGGTAATGCAAGCAGCCCAATCAAAAATTACAAGTTCCATAATAGGAATATTAATTTTATTTGTATCTTTTTGGATAATTAGAATTATTGGAACATTTTTCGGTATTGATATATTTAATCAAATGTTTGGAACACAAAATGGTGTTGATTTACTTCCACCCGTAATATGAATAAATTAGCAATAGATATTGGTACGACTTTTTTAGGAACTGGCAGTAAATTGACAGATCCTACAAATATTGGAAATTATATTTCAGCGATAATAACTGGAGCAATTTCAATTGCTGGAGTAATACTTTTGTTTTTACTTATCATGGGTGGGATTGGAATGATTGCAGGAGCAGGAAGCGACAGTCCTGAAAAGATAGAGAAGGGTAAAAAAGCTGTAACTTCTGCATTAATTGGCTTTATAGTTGTGTTTATGTCCTATTGGATAGTAAAATTAATTGAAAGTATAACTGGACTTAATTTGTTAGGAATTTCAAAAAAATGAACTTATTAGCACAAGAAAATCCATTTGGAACAGTAAAATTACCAAAAGGGCTTGATAAATTTGGATCAAACCCAGGTATTGCAATAGGAAAGCTTATTCAATTTTCGCTTCGTGCATTAATTGTTGTTGCAGGAATATACGCATTATTTAATTTAGTTTTAGCAGGATATGCTTTTATGAGTGCAGGAGATGATAGTAAAAAAGTTGCAGGCGCTTGGGCTAAAATAACTCAAACAATAATAGGTCTAGCTGTTGCGGCTGGATCTTTTGTATTAGCAGCTATTTTTGGACAGTTAATATTTGGAGATCCTATGTTTTTATTACAACCAGTAATACCAGAACCATGAATAAACTAGCAGAAATTAAATTATCACCTGATGGAGGTTTTAAAGGGTTTGGCCCTCTTGGGTTAGAAGGTGGACAGGATGGAGTTTCTGTTTTTGTTAATTTTCTTTCTTCAGCAATTGGTCTTATTACTATTATTGCAATTATTTGGTTTATCTTTATCTTTTTAATAGGTGCTGTTGGAATTATATCCTCAGGTGGAGATAAAAATTCTTTAGAATCTGCAAAGAAAAAGATTTCTTCTGGAGTAATTGGAATTGCTGTGACAATACTTGCAATCTTTATTATTAAATTAATTGGTGTTTTACTAGGTATTACGGATATCTTGGATTTTACAACTATGTTTAATTCATTATTAATTAACTAATATGCAAAATTATCTAGCTGGTGGTTTAAACCCAAATGTAAAAATAACTAACCCGGTGTTTAAAGATGGTGTTTTAGAAAATTTTTTAATTGACCCTAGTGGTACTGAATTTCTTAAAGTTTTCCTTCCAAATGCTGTAGGTTTAATGTTTGTAGTTGGAATAGTAATTTTTCTTTTTATGATGCTATTAGGAGCTATTAGTTGGATAGCATCAGGTGGTGAAAAGTCAGCAATTGAAGGAGCAAGGGGAAAGATTACAAATGCAATTATTGGGATTGTTCTTTTACTTTCAACATTTGCTTTACTTAAAATAATTGAGGTTTTCTTTGGTATTAATATTTTAACTATTGACATAGGACCATTAATAATTCAATAATACAAATATACGTATGAATAATTTGTTGACCAGTCTTTATATAACTCAGATTAATAAAATAAATTTACAACCAGGTGGTGATCTTGTTGGATCTGTTCAAGATCTAAATATAGGAGATATCGTAAGTGGAGGGTTAAGATTAGTCTTAGTAGTTGCAGCCTTAGTATTCTTCTTTATATTAGTTATAGGTGGAATTAAATGGATAATGTCTGGTGGAGATAAAGCACAAACAGAAGGTGCAAGAAATCAAATTACAGCAGCTTTAGTTGGGTTAGTTATAGTCTTTTCTGCTTGGGCAATCGCACAACTTCTAGCAACTTTCTTTAACATAAGAATATTTGATCTTACTATTCCTACAGCTGGTAGTTAATCTTCTCTTGCTCAATTCATAGTTTTTAGGTAAACTTACTTTTATATGGGACCCGCACCCGCAACTCTATCTAATTTAGAAGGTATTTTTGAAAATGTTGTTACTTCTTTGCTCGCATTGGGTGGAATTGTTTTATTTATAATGTTTCTTTCTGGAGGCTTTAAATATTTAACTTCTGGAGGGGATCCTAAAGCTGTTGAGGGAGCAAAAAAAACGTTGACTACTGCAATTGGAGGACTGATAATGTTAGCTGGATCTTTCTTAATTTTAAAAATTATTGCTAATTTTACGGGAACAGATTCAATCACAACTTTTAAGATTATTAGACCATAATGCATAATGAAAAATCTGTCTAAATATGTTTATTTTCTTTTTACATTATTAACACTTTCAAGTTTATTTCTATTAGCCAAACTTGCGTCTGCTCAAATACCTCCAACTGAAATTCCATGCAATAATGTTGCTGATCCAGAATTTCATTCTTTAAGACCCTATCAAGCAAATTCTCTTTGTCAAAGTGAAACGGCCAGTTATGCAGCCTTTTGTGGAAACACTCTAACCTTAGAGGAAACTATTACAAAAACGTTTGATCCTAATGATCCAAACTGTAAAAGAAATGGAAGTAAGGTAACTTGCTCATATACTGAATATGTTCCTCCCCACTTAATTACAATTAATCTTTCAGAAGCAGAACTACCAATAATGGGTAATACGGAAGAGGTAATAAACAGTCAATCCAATGAAGAAACTTTAGATGACGTTACAAAGGTTAATGAATATGTAAGTTGGTACCTAAATGGTGTAACAAATAGAGCCGAATATCCGTTTTTAAACGAAGATGATCCCACTGTTAATGATAAAATCATTAATTATTCAGGTCCAATAAATAAACTTCTTCCCCAAGAAGTACAACAACAATATAGGGCTCAAACTGTTAAGAATGCCTCCAAAACTCAGCATAACCAAATTGTAGGATGCACATATGGAATTAATATATTAGGAAAAGCTATTGGTGGAATACCAGGGCCTTGCTATGAAGAAGGTTTGGTTTCATTAGTAAAACAAACCCATCGCCTGGATGAGTGGAAAAACCACCTACCTCCGGCAAGATCGGATTATAAAGACTCTGTAGATTACCAAAAAGCATATGAAAAATGGAGAGGAAAAGCTTGTTTTAAAATACCAATTCCAAGTTTGATACCATTTATTGGCGGTAAAGAAATACTTCTTTGTGGAGAAAATCCTTTAAGTCCCAACTATTATTCAAGCCTTTATTCCTACATTCCCCTATCTTCCACTGAAGACCTGGAAGGCAATATTAAAGTAGATGCTCTTTCTTCTGCTACAGGTTCTGGTGTAACAAATATAAAATTTAACAATCAATCTCCTGCAACTCTATTTTTTCCACACATACAAGAATCTGATCAATTGGGTTCAATTTTACAAAACACATATATAAGTAATGAACAAATTAACGAAAAGGTTGGAGCAAATACTGCAGTGGAGTCTCCAACATCATGCACAACAGTTGATGTTAGATCAAACAATGGTGATAGTCTTTTTGCAACTTCTATAACTGGAAATCTAGAATATGCAGCTTCATTTACTTGTGATTTTGATCCACCTGTTTGTGTCGGAAATCCATCAACAAGATATGCACCACAATGCACGAAAGAACTTCAGGGGAAATGTGTTCCACCTGATTGGTCATGTGACCTGAAATTCAGTCAGCAAGACTGTCCAACTGGGTATATTTGTGGACAAGGTTGTTTCTGTGAGGAACCTGTTCAAACATGTAAGAAAAGTATATATATTTCCCTTTCAACAACTTCAAATACTCCAATAATTGATGATGTTTGGTCGAGACTTGTTGCAGGTCCAACTGCAGTTGTTAAAAGATTGTTTCCTAAACTTGGAGATCAAATAGGAACATTAAAAGATCTTCCTGGATCAACAGACATCTCTTACACTGGAGCGGAATCTTCATCTGCAACATTAAATCTTCCCCATGTTGGTGGAATTTCTGAATACTTTTTAAAAGGTATTCAAACACTTCTAAGACCTAAAGGGTATGGTGAGCCAATTTCATTTGGAGAAACAGAGATTGGTAATTGTGATCAAACAACTCTCCCCAATATCCCAGATGCAACAGAACAATCATGTAAGGTTTGTGGATATTCTTTATCACCAACTTTCAAAAAGATAATTGAATCAGCAGGACAAACATTCGGGGTACCAGGTTCAGTAATATTAGGCACAATTTACCACGAGGGTGCTTTTTCTAGGGGGATTGACTGGTCAGAAGAGAATGTTATTAAATGGTCACTTTGTGGTGGTGAAGTACCTGGCTGTGATAAAAATGCAACATCTGTCGCACAGATACCTTTTGGATGGATACCATATTATTTTTATGGAGATGATAGTCTTTGGAGTGCAGTTCAAAAAATCGATTCCACAAGAACTAAGGCCACCATATCACCATGTAATGTACTCGATGGAATATATGCAACCGCAAAAGCTTTAAGTGTTTGGTCTGGTGGTTTATCCACTAGTGTAAAATACCCAACTCATCTTGATCCAACCCAAGCATATTCTCAGTTTCCAGACACTTGCTACAATTGGAATTTAAATAATGGGACAGGTGCAGTTATGAGTTGTGATTTATGGAACGAAAACACCGTTGCAACCAGCCAGGTTGGATATGCAGGATATTGTCCTGAACCGGGAAAACATCCAATAGGTCAAGTTTTTCCAGATAATGCTCCTTTTATTCAACAAACAGTTGGATATTTTAACTCAAACACTTGTAAATAAAATGTAGTACAATAAAAACATGCCTGCCATAATAAATTCAAAAATCAAAAAAATTATATTAGTTATATCTTCTTTTGTTTTACTTTTTACATCATTACTTCAACCATTAGTACCTGTTGCTCATGCCCAAACTTGGTACAACCAGGGTTTTACTGATTGGTACAAAAAAGTTTATGATCAAAACGATTCTCCCCCTAATGAAATTTTTGGAGAAAGATATACTGCTGCGCAAGTACAGTGGATTGTTTACAGTTTAATCTCACAACCTATAAATTTTCTTGGAGATAAAACACAAGGTGTTACAACATGTCTTTTTACTTTCGGTGTATCAGCAAAAATTGAATGTATTACTAAAATAACTGAAGCTGTCACGGAAATAATAGACGTACTAAATATAAGTACAAACCCATTTAGTGAAGGATTGGAAAACCAAAACAGCAAAAGTGCTATTACTTTAGTTTTTTCAGATTATCAAAATAGACCATTATCTGGAATGAAATATATTAAAAATAGTATTTCAAAATTCACATCTATTCCTGTCGCGAATGCCCAAGGTTTTGGATTTGGTGCTGTTGATGGTCTTCAAAAATATTGGCAAGGTTTTAGAAATATGGCATATGCGTTAACAGTATTTGTAGTTATTATTTTTGCATTTATGATTATGTTTAGAGTTAAACTCTCACCACAATTAGTAATATCTGTACAAGTTGCGCTACCAAAAATTATCACAGTTCTGGTTCTTGCCACATTTTCATATGCAATTGCTGGTTTCGTAATTGATCTTTCCTATGTGGTTGGAGGTCTGTTTGCATCTCTTATGAACTTGGCTGGTTTTGCAAAATCTTTTAAGGATGCTTGGGATTTTATTGTCCCAACAGGTGGAACAAATTTACTTGGAGGATTTTATATTTTCTTCTACATGTTAGGTTATGCAATATTATTTTTTATTGCTGCTATAGTGACCCTGGTTGGAACTTTATCTGGCCTTTCTGTGTTTGGTACGATAGCTTCATTATTAACAATATTAATGACCATATGGGTACTTATACTTATGATTGTTTATACAATAAAAGTGCCATGGATACTTCTTAAAAATTTGATTAGTTTATTTATTTCAATTGTTGTAGCACCTATACAAATTATTCTCGGTGCAGTAGTTCCTACTATTGGATTCGGAGTTTGGCTTAAAAAAGTAATTGCAGAAACATTAGTTTTTCCACTAACAGGACTTTTTATGTTTTTAGCTTGGAAAACACTTTTTGCGTCAATGGCTGCAAGTCTCGGACAATTTACTCAAATTTTTGGTACCAAACAACAAAATCTTTGGGCTCCTCCAATTTTAGGTTCCTCTGAAGATATGGCTGGTATCCTTTGGCTCGCAGTAAGCTTTACATTCATAACAATGATTCCAAAAGCAGTTGATATAATGAAGATGCTAATTATGGGTCAGAAATTTGATTTTGGTACTGCCATAGGAGAAGCTCAAGCCCCAATGAAAGCTGCTTGGGGTGCGACGGGAGCTCCAATAGTTGGATCTTTCCAACAAGGTGCTGGACGAAAATCTGTCAAAGCAGCACAAAAACTGATGGGTAGCTGGCTACAAGACCGACAAACAGACGGGAAAAAATTCCCTAAATTTATTGAGGAATGGCTGAAAGCTAATCCTGGAGAAGAATAAGTATTACTTAAAAAGTGCTTTCTTTTTATCAATTTTAAATTTAAATGTTCCCTTGTTAAGATGCTCAAACTTATTTAAACGATCAGTAGTTTTTACCAGGTTTTGTTTAGCAAGTGCAAAAGATTCTTCGGATGAAGCTTTATGCATTCTAGAGATAATGGCTTCATAAAACTCGGCAAGCAGTGCCATTGTGTTCCCATAATTCATTCGTTGATCAAACTTATCTTTCTCTGGTCTGTCACCAGGAAGCCATTTTAATGCTCTCTTCCAATATGCCATTTCTGTAAAAAACCTATCTGCATTGGTCGTTCCACTTTCCTGGTCTTCTTTGGTTGTTTGTTGCCATCCATAAGCTCCACCTATACCATATTTTTCAGCACATGCCATAACTGCAAAAAAAGGTATTAGGGCCACCTCATAGTCAGTCGATGTAAAATTACTGCCATCTCTCATACTCAACCTTATTCTTTTTGCCAATTCTTTAGCAGGAAAAGTACCAGGACCTTCCCGAAAGAGCCCTAAAATTGGATCTTTCGTTTCATCAACTGCTGATATCAGCACATTCATATATCTTGAAGACATATCCATATCAACTTTCCACCTACTATGAGCTTGGGTTTCACATCTTCCCCAATCTATTTCATATGTTTCTTTACCTTCAATTAATTCTTGAAAAACACTCTTGGCGCCTTTATTGAGCTTTATTTTAGGATCTAAAGATATTGACTCCCAAAAATTTGCGATATTACCCAAAGCTGGAGGCATTAGATGTGGAATTACAATATTTTCTCCTGTTGATCCATCCCTATCTTCCAAATCCAATAAAAATTTATCTGAATAAGGTGTTTCCCATTTAAAAGCCCATCTTTGAAGTTGCTCTGCTACATCAGGATGTAATGATTTATAACCTAAAGATTTACGCTCTTCAACATATTTTGATTCATTACTAAACAAAAACTTCCACTGTTCATTCAAAAATTCATCATTAGATAAAGTTGGATCAAAATGAATCATTTCAAATGGTGATAACATTGAAGTTTCTTTTCTTCCATTGGAAGAGGTTGGAAGTAAAAATTTCGTACAAGAATTAGACATTCCGTCATAAACATGTTTTCTTCTTGCCCACCCTAAACTCGAAAAATCTCCTGATAGGCTATATATTCCACCCATCTCAACACCTTTTTTGACAGTTGGATTACCAGTAACTGGATCTGTATCCCACTGATATTCATAGCAATATCTATAAGAATGTCCATAAGCAAAATCTTGTAATAAACCTTGTTGTATAATTAATGTGGCAAGCATAGAAACAACATCTTTTTCTTGTCTTGTTCTCCAATTAGATCTTCTTGTTAAGGCTTCTGCTTTTATCTCTTTAGTTAGGTTACTTATCATTTCAGTTTTTTCTAGGAGTGTATTAGGAAGTGCAATAATATCTTTAATTCTAAAATGAGCATTTTTAATAAGCGCTGCCTCTAGAAGTGTTGTATATTCACGAGTGTAATCTCCTTTTGACGTAACATAAGGAGTTAAAAATTGACCCTCATCCTTATCCCAAAACAAATCTTTATAAAACACTAGCTCCTCTTTTGAAAAATTTTGTTCTTTAAAAGTTGTAGTTTCAGGATTTGCATCGGCAAAGTCTGCTTGGGAAGCAGCAGCCAAACCCATTCTAAGTTTAAAACTGGAGGCATACATTTTTACAGCCATCTCTCTCAGATTAGTTGGCCCTTCTACAAGAGGCTTGCCTTCTAGGGACTCTCCCTGACTATCAAGGTTTTTTGTATATTCTTCTGGTACTGCTATTCCGATTTTTTTTGCTTGTTTAAGCGTCACTTGCTCCTGAGAAAGCTGTGTTCCAGGAACCCCTTCACTCATCAATGCCTCCATATCATCATTTGTAACAAATGCACAATATCTCCCTTCTTTTAGAAGTTGCATCCACATAATTACATCAAATTTATAAGGTAATGATGCCGTTTGGGCTACCGTCGTGTGTAAAAAAGAGTCAAGCCATATAAGATCTTGTTTTAATTCCGATATGTAGACTTGAGCTTCTTTAGAATTTTTTATTTCAGATCTTCTCTCTAAAGAAGTGGTTGCTTGTTTTATATTTTGTTGCATATATTCTGCAGTTCTGTAATCATAAGGATAGGCGTTTTTTTCATCAGATTTTACATTCTTTTCATATAAATCAAATATTGCCCCCATACTCTCACTAATCATCTCTGTATACAAAACTGATACTTTTTCTGGTGATTTATCAACCTCTAATAAAGCCTCACCAAATTCTGCCGTTATATTAGTTGCTCCTCTACCACCCATCTGAAGATTTCTAATAAATTCATCCAATTGGCGTTGTCTTTCCTTATCATCCTCAAGAAGATTAATTGGATTTGTAATCGCTAAGACTGATTCCGGGATGATTGGATCTCCCATACCTATTAATTGTGATGCTTCTCCAATTTTAAATTTATCGTATGAATTTTCTGGTGTTGTCATTCCGTCGGGCATATTGCAATTCTATCATTTTTTAATAAAAATATCTAAAACTGGTTTATTGTGAAAAGGTGTACTTATTGCAAGTATTCCTTCACAGGATAACCTATATATAGAGGTAACTGCCTATGGAACAACATCCTATACCACAACAAATAAGTTCATATCAATTCAAATTGGTGGGAGATATGACTTTAAAACAATTTTTTCAAGTTGCTGGTGGATGTTTAGTTAGTTTGCTTTTTTACTCCACACCACTTCACCCAATAATAAAATGGCCTTTAATTTTATTTTTTGTTTTATTGGGAGTTGCATTAGCTTTCTTGCCTTTTGAAGAAAGACCATTAGAAAAATGGATTGTGGCATTTTTTAGATCAATCTACTCTCCAACTATTTACAATTGGAAAAAAACAATAAAACCTGCTGTTTTTTTTACAGAAGATGCTCCTGCCCCTGAAATTAAAACAACACAAGCATTAACAGCTTCAACAGAATCTGAACCTAATAAACTTGAGCAGGCTGAAAAATCATTCCTTTCAAAAATTAGTTCTCTTTGGACATTAGCAATTCCTACTAAAAACACCACTGCATCCATCACCCAACAGGCGAGTCCAATAGCAAATCCAACTAATCCTTTAAATATCCCTGTTCAAATTCCAACAGTAATTACAAGATCTGCACCTAAATTATTTGTTGAAGAAAATAAAATTAATCCTAATAGTTTAATTAAAGAGGAAGCAGTAGGAACAATAAATACTGAGGATAAAGCAATTACATCAAATGAAGCTGAGTTTTCAATTGATGCTGCTCCTCCTTCCCCATCAATTGTTGTTAATACTGTTGTTGGACAAGTAATGGATGAAAATAGAAAAATTATTGAAAGTGCAATATTGGAAATAAAAGATTTAAATGGAAGACCTGTTAGAGCTTTGAGAAGTAACAAAGCAGGGCATTTTATTATTGTTACTCCACTTGCCAATGGAAGATATGAAATTTCAACTGAAAAAGAAGGATTTACTTTTGAACCAGTTTCTTTTGAAACTAAAGGAGAAATTATTCCACCAATTGCAATTAAAGGAACTAGAGTACCTGTAAAATTTTAAAAATAAATGAAAAACAATAATAACAACAACAAAACAGGCAGTAACGGGGGTGTAAAAGGTTTAATTTCAAAAATTCCTTTCTTTGGAACACCCGATATTCCTTTAAAGGGAACTACTCAAGATCATTTACCCATAGCTGACATAATTGATGACATTGTCCTTTATAAAGATGGTGGGGCTGCAATTGTTTTAGAAACATCATCTTTAAACTTTGGACTTTTGTCAGAAAAAGAACAGGGTGCGGTTGTAGCTGCTTTTGCAGCTTTAATAAATTCTTTGTCTTTTTCAATACAAATAATGATTAGAACACAAAGGAAAGATATTTCAGGATATATTAATTTTTTTGATGAAGCTGCTAGTAAAATTACTAACCCTAAACTTATTGCAATTACTCAAAGCTACAGAGATTTCATTACAGAATCTATTAAGAAAAAAACTGTTCTTGGTAAAAGATTTTTTATTGTAATTCCATTTAATCAATTAGAATTAGGTGTTACTAAATCAGCCCAAACTATTCTTAAAAGTGGTCCACTTCCTTTTCCTAAAGGTTATGTGTTAAAAAAAGCTAAGGTTACGCTTTTTCCTAAAAGGGATCATTTAGTAAGACAAGCAGGAAGGCTTGGTTTAAAACTTAAGCAACTAACAACACATGAACTAATAGATCTTTACTGGCAAATTAATAATCCTGAACCACCAGCTGTTAAAAAAGATATTTAATAAAAAAATATGGATAACACAACAAACAATACAAAACTAGACAAAAACATTAATATGCCTGTCTCACCTGTTCCTGATGTTAAAACACCAGAACAGCAACCTATTCAATCTATTACTGGTACTAACATTTCAGAACCAAACACAATTATTAAACCGAAGGTAACTGATCCAAACCTTGCTATTGAAAACAAAGAACTAAGCCTTTGTGATGCAATAGCGTCAGAGCATGTTGAAGTTGATTTTGATTTTATTAAAGTAAATAACGTTTACTATAAAACACTATTCGTTGCAGGATATCCAAGATTTGTAGCTCCCGGTTGGCTTGAACCAATAATTAACTTTAATAGCTCACTTGATATTAGTTTTTACGTTTATCCTGTTGCCGGAAAATCTGTTCTTGATGATCTTCGACGTAAAATTGCAGAAATGGAAGCTGAACTTTCAACAGACATTGAAAGGGGGAAAATTGTTGACCCATCAACCACAGCAAAACTTGAAGATGCAAGGTCTTTACAAGAACAACTGGTAAAAGGAATTGAAAGATATTATGAGTTTTCTTTCTATATAACAATATCGGCAAACACATTAGATGAATTAAATAACATTACAAAACAAATTGAATCCACTTTAGGATCTTTATTAATTATTGCAAAACACGCAATGCTTGACCAAAGGTTAGGATTTCTTTCAACAATTCCATATGGTAGAGATAGTCTTTCTATTACTAGAAATATGGATACCACCTCAGTTGCTACCACTTTTCCGTTTACTTCAGCGGAACTTTCCTCAGACAAAGGAGTTTTGTATGGAATAAATTCACAAAATGAATCTTTCATTATTTTTGATAGATTTTCTTTAGAGAATGCCAACTTCACAGTGCTGGCTACATCTGGAGGTGGAAAATCATATTTCGTTAAAACGGAGGCGGTCAGGTCTTTAATGATTGGGACAGAGGTAATAATTTTAGACCCAGAAGCTGAATATAAACAACTTTGTGATGCTGTTGGAGGACAGTATATTTCTTTTTCATATAATTCTCCTTCAAAAATTAATCCTTTTGATTTAGCACAAATTCAAGAAGAGGGAGAAAACCAATTAGGACTTAAGGTTTTGTCGCTCCACTCACTCTTTGCAATTATCATGGGTAAAATTTCCCCTATTCAAGAAGCTTTACTTGATAGAGCAATAATTATGACTTATAAAGCAAAAGGTATTACAACTGATCCAATAACCCAAACCAAGGAACCTCCTTTGATTGAAGATCTTTATAAAACATTAATAGGGATGGAGTCCCCAGAAGCATTGGACCTTGCTGCTAGAATTGAAAAGTTTGTAAGAGGAAGTTTTGTTGGGATTTTTGACAAACAAACAAATATAAACCTTAATAATCCATTTACTGTTTTTTCTGTAAAAGATATGCAAGATGCCTTAAGACCAATTGCTATGTTTATGATTTTAGACTACATCTGGACCAGGGTTAAAAAGGATATAAAAAGAAGAATACTAGTTGTTGAAGAAGCATGGCAAATGATGAAATATCCTGACACTGCACAATTTCTTTGGAGTGTTGTCAAGAGAGCTAGAAAATACTATCTGGGACTTACTACAATCACTCAGGACATCGAAGACTTCCTAAGTCAAGACATTGGGAAAGCAATTGTTACAAACTCTGCATTAAGGCTTCTATTAAAGCAGTCACCTGCGGCAATAGATAAAATTGGGGAAACTTTTTATCTTTCCGAAGGAGAAAAACAACTTCTTTTGGCTGCAAACATTGGTGAAGGAATCTTTTTTGCAGGACAACACCATGCACCAATTAGAGTTGTTGCATCTGCCGATGAACATAAATTAATTACAACAAAGCCTCTTGAAACTTTAGTACCCACAGTTCCAAATGTTAAACCCTGGAATAAACAAGAATAACTAAAAAATGGCAACAGTAAATGATATTAATAAAATTGAAACAAAAACACTTCAAAAGATTCTTGAGGCTTGTGAGAAATCGTTTCCCAAAGAACTAAGTCTTGAAGAGTTTTATGGTGAAGGCCAAACCACATGGTCAATTCCTGAAATTGGAATTATTTACAAAAACACAACAAGTAAAAAAGATCTATTAAATTTTGTTGAAACTTTAACAGATACAAAAAATATAAGACCCGCATATGCAAAAATTTATGAAGAGATTGAGAGTAGAAAAATAGCGCCAAAGGAAGCTCCAAGACCTGAAGAGCAAACAAAAACAACCTTAAATAAAGATGAATCAAAACAACTTCAAGAAGAACAAGTTGCACGTGAGACGAAAAGGAAAGAAATAATTGAAAAATCAAATAAAGAGGTTAGAGAAACGATAAAAAGAAAACAAGAAATAAAAGATCAGCAGGATTTGTTAAAAAGAAAAATAGAGGAATCACAAAAAATTGCTTCAGACCTTAAAGATTCAAGCAATCAAGATAAAAAAATCTATGCAAAAGTAAAGATTAAAGACTTACCCAAATTTACAGAAGAAGAACAAAAAGCATTCGATATTTACAAAAATGAAGCAAAAACAAAACCTAAAGAAACATTAGAAGATTTATCAAAAGTAATAGAAGAGAGAGTTTCACCTGTTTTTAAAGGACAAGGAGTAACAAACGAAGAAATAAAACTAATTTCAAAACAAACAGCAACAAAAATTATTGAAAACATTGTTCAACTAGATAATCCGAGTTATATTTCCCCAATAACACAGTCTGCAATATTAACTGGAATTGTAAACGACAAAAATATAATCCCTAAAGTTATTACAAATAAAGAAACTCTTAATATTTTAAAAAACACTGTAAATTCAACTGCTGTAAATAGAATTGTTCCTGATCAAATTGCCAAAGAAATTACAACAATAGCTTTTGGAAAACAGTTTGCCTCAACCATCTTCGGGGCGGATCCGAGTCAAATAGAAGTTACTTTTTCTGAAAGCCCGAAAGAAGGATTTATAAACACTGTTAATTTAAGCGAAATTAATCAAAACCACCAAAAAACATTAGAAGATCAAAATTCAACTCTGGAAACTATAAAGGATTTTGGAACAGATAAAACAAAGGGTTTTCTTTTAAACAAGGCTGGAACTTATTTAGAAGGAAAAATTGCAAGTTTTGCACCAGAATCAGCAGCAGGAAAAATATTCCAATCAATAGAAGCAAAAAGCCTTTTTTATTCAACTTTTGGGGTTGGTTCTCCTGTTACATGGGAATCAACAAATTGGTTTGGAGGAATGGCTTTAAAATTTGCTCCGGATTCAGCTCCAATTTTAAGCGGAATAAGCAAATTAACTGGGATTAATTTCGGTCTTGCCCCCACAGCATCAGTTGTAATTGAAACAGCCCCGATTATAAGTACTGTTTCTACTGGGGCGGCACCTGTTATTGGTACAATAACGACTGAAGTAGCTACACAAACAGGTGCACAACTAGCTGGTCAAGCTGTTGTTCAAACTACAACAAAAGTTGCGGGTGGTTTATTGCCAACAATTTTTGCGTCTTTATCTACACTTGCTGGTTGGGTAACACTTGGAATATCAATAGCAGTTGGGTGGATCTTGGGAAAAATAGTCGAAAAAATTAATTGGAAAAAGGTTAAAGAAAATTTATTACCAACAGCCATAGTCGGAGGAGGACTTTTAATAGGCGGTCCGATTGGTTTAACTATGATTGCAGGTGGAGGATTATATGCAATAGGGGCATTAAAGAGTGTTGCTAGGGTAAGTATTTTTTTTGGAAAATTAGGAGCTATCTTTGGAAGTATTGCTGTTACAATAGCTACACCAATAATAGTTACTCTTTTGGTTATCCCTCCAACAGTTGCTTTTTTTATGTTCATTATTAATTCTGGAGCGTATATGGTTCCACCAAGCGCTTTAACATTTGCAAACATTATTAACCCTTACATTGAAGTGACCAAAACTCCGGTTCCACCGGGACCTTTTGAAAATTCTGAATTACCACTAACTGTTGAGTATAAAATTACAATTAAAGCTAAAAAGGATGTTTTAAAAAACATTCGTTTAACCTATGAATGTGGAGTTGTTAAAACTGGACCAAAAATAAATTGTCCTCCAACGAGTCCTAATATACCCACAACACTTGAAGACATACAGCCAGGAGAAACTTTTTCTTTTTCATATAAACAAGAATATTCAAAAGGAACTTTTGAAGATTCTTTAATTGTAGACATTATTACAGTTACAGCAGATACTGCGGGTCAAAGTGGAATTAAATCAAGTGCATCAGCCGGAGTCAAGATTGGAAACCCACCTGACGATTGCCCTAGTATTTGGCCGGTTGATAGTGGAAAAATTACCCAGACTCCTGACGGTAGTTATAGTCATAGAGAAGTAGAGGCAATTGATGTTATTTTACCAACAGGAACAAAAGTAAAAGCTACTCATTCAGGGATAGCTACTACTTATGAGGATTCTGGGGGTTACGGAAACCACGTGGTTATTACTTCAAGTTGTGGTGGTAAAATAATTACAACAACATATGCTCATCTACTTGGTTTTTCTATACCAAACGGAAAAGAAGTATTATTAGGACAAATGATTGGAGCAAGCGGGGATACGGGAAATTCGACTGGTCCCCATTTACATTATGAATTTAAGGGTGGTTTGCAAATGATTCCACCTTTTATTCCTAAATCAATAATAAGGGGTTGTTCTAATGATGGTATTGGTTGTGGGTCTATACCGTAGAATTATAAAGATGAGAAAATTAAATCTTAAATCTAAATTAATTATATTGTTAATAATTATTTCTATCGCCAGTTCTGTTTATGTTATTTTTTCAAGTAAAAATAAAGTAGATACCTCAAAACAACAGTTTATTACTCCTCCTAAGATTGAGAACTATTTTGGAAATAATTTAAAAATAACCCATTCTTTAAAAAAGGAGAATTTTGACAATTTTCCAAAAAATATTTCTTATCTTAAGCAATCTTCTTTAAATTCTTTTACACAAGTAGAGATGGATAAAATTTCTAAAAATTTTGGATTTACAATTAGTCCTTTAGAATTCAATGATATTAAAAATGGAAAAATTTATATATGGAACGGTGACAAATATAGTTTAATTATTTATTCAAAAATAAGAAAAATTGAAGTTACCCCAGCTGTTAATCCTAAATCTATGATTGACAACGCTATTAATAAACAATTGTCAGATGAAGATTATAAAAATATTGCAATAAATCTTTTGTCTGAAAAATTAAATATAAACAAAGATTCACTTAAGTTCTCTAATTTTGCCTATTTAAAAACAGAGGACGGATTAGAAAATTTTAGAAAAACTACTAAAGAAGATGCAGAAATAACACAAGTTAATTTATATTCATCTTCTGGAACATTGCCTATATTTACAACCAATCCTCAAAATTCACAGATATATGTTCAATTTACCAAAGACGGAGAGATTTTAAACTTAGAAGCCTCCTTGTATTCAGAATATAAGCTAGGAGAAATTGAATATAAGATAAAGGATTATAAAGAAGTAATAGAAACAATTAATGATTCCGTGCTAGTTAGTTTAAATGACTCAAATGTTAATCTTCCAGACTTAAAGTCTGAAGATATAAAAAATATCACAATAGGCAAGGTATCTTTAGTGTATTTACAAGAAAGCTTAACTTCTGAAATAATACAACCAGTATTTCTTCTAGAAGGAATGGCTTCTGTTAAAGGATTTGATAAAGAAATAACAGCCTCACTTTATTTATCGGCATATTCTAAAAAATAGAGTTAATTATTTATTTTTTTAAATCAAGTCTTAATAGGCATTATTAAATGAAGAAAATCTGTATCTTTATTATCAATAAACTTTCCTGGAGTATTGGGCCCTCCAAATTCAATTAATATATCATCAGATGATATTACTCTTAATACTTCTTCAATAAATCTATAATTAAAGGATATTTCTACTCCCCCATCAAATTCAGATTTCTTTTCAACCTTAACCTCCAAATTAGTTTCTTGGTTTCCTGAAGTTGAACTTTCTGCAATCACTTTTAAAGTATTTTTATCAATTGACAATTTTAATATGTTTCCGGCGTCTCTAGAAAAGACTGATGCTAGTTTAACTGCTTTTTCAAAATCTTCTTTATCAATTAAGACATTTAAAACTGATGACTTTGGTAATATCTTTTCAAAATCTGGATATTCCCCTTCTATTACTCTTGAAGAGAATACTGTTTCCCCACTTACAAAAACAATTTGATTATCTTTTTTACTAAACGAAAATGAAATATCATCACTACTTCCTAGTTTTGAAATTTCAAGAAGTATTGTTTTAGGCACAATAATTTTTTGATCTTCAAATTCCTTTTCTAGTTTGATTGTCTTTTGAGAAAGTCTAAAACCATCTGTTGATACTAAATGTAAATTTTTGCCTTTAAATACAAAAAGGATTCCAGTTAAAACAGGTCTTGTTTCGTCAGTTGAAACAGCAAAAAGAGTTTTATTTAATCCTTCTAAAAATTTATTTTTGGGTAGAGTTAATGAATTTTTTCCAATTGAATTAGGAATTATTGGAAAATCGGAAGAATTAACACCTAAGATGTTTGATTTAAATGTTCCTGAAGTAATTTTTATTTGTTCTTTCTCTACTTCTATTTCAATCGTTCCAGAAGAAAGATTTGAAATAACATCACTGAATATTCTTCCAGGAACTGTAATTTCTCCTTCCTTTTCAACTTTAGCTCCAATTGAAGTTGAAACAGATGTTTCCAAATTAGTAGAAGATAATATAAGTTTAGATTTATCAGTTTTAATTAAGATATTTCCCAATATTGGAAGTTGTGCTTTAGGAGAAATAAAATGAGAAGTTATAGTTACTGCATTTTTTAAATTTTCTTGTAAAACAGTTAATTTCATAGTTTGTTTTTATCATATTTTAACTAGTAGTACTAGTAGTAGGGACGGTATATATGTGTAAGGAATTAATCAATTAAGATTAATGTTCGTCATAATTTCGTGTTAATAACTATGGCTAACCTGTTGTGGATAGATTTGTGTATAAATTAATCTAATTTGTGGATAAGTGGAGAACTTTCAAATCTTATCCTCAAAGTGACTTTTTAATCCCCCTTATATCCTCTTGAATATCCACACTACTTGAAGCCAATTCTTGTATTTTATTAACAGCGTGCATCACTGTTGTATGATCCCTTCCTCCAATAAGTCTACCCACTTCTTGGTAAGGAATCCCTAATTGAGTTTTAAGTAAATACATTAACATTTGTCTAGGCCTTGCAATTGGTCTTGCCCTTGATTCCCCTAAAAGTTGTTTTTTGCCAACAGAATAGTATTTTGAAACAATATTAATAACATCCTCAGGATTTGATTTAATTACTCTTTCATTTTTCTCATTACCTTTACCTAGAATAGACTGAACTGCATCATATGTTAATTCTAATTTCTTGAAATTAACCTGCGTAAATAAATTTACAATAAATCCTTGTATTGCTCTTGCCGAATCAATGTTTCCGGCAATAAGCTGTACTATCTCTGAATCAATTTTAATTCCCCTTTCCTCTGCCTTAATTTGCACAATTGCACACCTTAACTCAAAATCAGGTGGTGCAATATCTACAATTAAGCCAGCCTCAAAACGACTTTTAAGTCTTTCTTCAAGCTTGCTAATTTCAGAAGGAGGCCTATCGGAAGTTAATATTACTTGTCCCCCAGCTGAGGTTACAGCATTAAAGGTGTGGAAAAATTCTTCCTGAGCCGTATCTTTACCAGCAATAAATTGAATATCATCAATAAACAAAGCATCTAATTTCCTATATTTTTTTCTTACTTCTGCTGTTGTTTTGTTTCTAATTCCATCAACAATATCATTAGTAAAATCTTCTGCAGTACAGGCAATAATCTTTGAACTTGTATCTTTTGAAATCATTGAGTTTCCAACAGCATGCATTAAATGGCTTTTCCCCACCCCTACCCCACCCCAAATAAATAATGGGTTATAAGCATTTCCTGGACTTTGAGCAATAGCTTCGGCAGCTGCGTGTGCTAGTTGGTTAGAACCTGAAACTGCAAATTTTTCAAAAGTAAAACTAGGTCTTACGTTTGATCTTCTTGTGGCTAAATTTATTTCCTCTTGATTTATTTTAGGTTGATCAAAAAGAGGAGATGGTGTATTTGTGGTTACTTGTTTTTCTTCATGTCTTGGCTTGACTATAAAAGTTAAATCAGTGGGTTTTTCAAATTGTTTTGTTAAGGTATCTTGAATTAGACCAAAATACCTTTGTTCTACTTGGGATTTAACAAAAATAGAGTTACATCCAATTTCACAAACTACCCTACCCCCAGTTTCTTTTACATCAGAAAGATGTGTGTGGGTTAACCATGTCCCAAAAGTGGCATCAGAAACAGATACTCGGAGAACCTCGAGTGTGTCTTTCCAAACCTTGTCTTTATCAACAGTTTCCATGAGTAATTAAAAAGGCAGGAGCAAGATGCATAAGCGTAGCTTGTGTATCTTGCACATAGTAAAAAAGTTATCCACATTGGTCAAGTGGCAAAAAGTTACTATATTAATAAATATTTATTTTAAGGCTTGGTAAATATCTATTATCTTTGCTATAATCACCTCATGTCAACAAAAAGAACGTATCAACCACACAAATTAAAAAGAATTAAAAAGTTTGGTTTCATGTCAAGAAATTCCTCGATAAACGGAAGGAAAGTTTTGAAAAGAAGAATTTTAAAGGGTAGAAAGAAAATAGTTAACGCATAACCTTTTTATTACTTAATTTTTTTAATGCTTGCTTCAAAATACAGACTTAAATATAAATCCTCATTTGTTAGGGTTGAAATTGATGGAAAACTTTCTCAATTTAAATATTTTGGGTTAGGAGTTTATGATCGAAAAGACGAAGACCCTTCTCTTTTTGGTTTTGTTATCTCAACTAAAATATCAAAGAGAGCCGTGGTTAGAAATAGAATTAAAAGATTTTTTTCTGACCATATTAGATTAAATTTTGAAAAGATTAAACCTGGATTAGATGTAATATTTTTGATTAAACCATCAATTTTAAAAATTGATAGAGAATTAATAGAAAAGGAAATCAATGAAGCTATTTCAAAGAATTTATGAATTTATTAAAGCTATTTTTAAGTATTTAAGAAAAATATTTATATTTTTTCTTAAAATTATTCTTGTTTGTTACAAGGCTACCTTTTCCCCTATTCTAAAGTATCTATTTGGAGGAGGCTGTAGATATAAACCAACATGTTCTGAATACTCTGTTGTCGTAATCGAAAAATATGGTATCATCAAGGGTGGTTTGCTTTCTTTTAAAAGAATTTTAAGCTGCAATAATTTTTTTAAAGTTTAAAAAAATAAATATATGAATATTTTTACAGTTGGTTTGATTCAACCCTTAACAAACGGTCTTATTTTATTTTATAAAGTCTTGGGCCAAAATATGGGTCTTGCCATAATTGGTTTTAGTTTATTCTTAAGGGTCATTTTAAATCCCCTAACAGCTCCTTATATGAATTCAATGAAGAAGATAAAAGAGGTTGAACCTTTGGTCAATAAGTTAAAAAATAAATATGGAAGTGACAAAAAAGCCTTAATGGCTGCTCAGACTGAACTTTATAAACAAAAGGGAATTAATCCTGGAGCAGGATGTTTGCCTTATATATTACAAATTGTTATCTTAATCTCTCTCTTTACTGTTTTTACTAAAGCACTTTCAGTTAATGGTGATGCAATGACAAAACTTAATGAACTTTTATACAAACCATTAAAATTTAGCCAAGAACAAACAATAAATACAGGATTTTTGTACCTTGATGTTAGGAAGCCTGATGTATTTAATGTTCCAGGTCTTCCTTTTCCAATTCCAGGCCCAATTTTAATATTAGCAGGACTATTGCAGTTTTTCTCTGCAAAAATGACTTCTCCTTTGGTCAAGAAAGAAGAACAACTTGCCAAAAAAACAAAAGGACAGGCTGATGATATGGCAACTGCAATGCAATCATCAATGATTTACACATTCCCTGCTATGACTATTCTTTTTGGCATTAAATTTCCATCAGGTCTTGCTCTTTATTGGTTACTTTTTTCTATATTTCAAATTTATCAACAATATAAAACATCAGGTTGGGGAGGGCTTACCCCTTTAATTAATAGAGTTGGTTTGTTAAAATCAAAAACTTAAATAATTATGACTAAAGTAAAAACAACAGATCAAATAAAGGAGTTAACTGAAAAATTATTATCCTTAGCTGGAGTAAATGCAGAAATTGAAGTGGTTGAAAAAGAGGAAGATACATTTGAAGTTAATCTTTCAACTCCTGACGAAACAGGACTTCTGATTGGGTTTAGAGGAGAAAACATAAACGCTATTCAGACAGTATTAGGAATTATGTTAAAAGGAGTAACAGGTGAGTGGTTTAGAATAATTGTTAATGTAGGAGATTATAGACAAAAACAAGAAGAGAAATTAAAAGAACTTGCAAATATTTCAGCAGATAGGGCGATTGAAACAAACGAACCACAACCTATTTATAATTTAAATGCATCTCAACGAAGAGTTGTTCATATGCACTTAGCAGAAAGAGGAGATGTTTTAAGTGAATCTCAAGGAGAAGAACCAGAAAGATATTTAGTAGTAAAATCTAAATAGTGGTATTTTTATTTAATTTATTATCTTTTTTAATCCCCACCCAATTAGGATTTCATTTAAATTTTTTAACCTCGACAGTATTTGGTTTTAAAATTGATTATTTAATTCCAACAATATATTTAACAGATATCATTATATTTTTATTATTATTTTTTAATATTAAAAAAATTAAGTTTAAGTTATTCACAACTTTGTTATTTGTATCCTTTATTATTATCAATGTTTTAGTGTCCCAATATAAAATACCCAGTATATATAAATGGATAAAGGTATCTGAAATGATTCTTCTTGGTCTATTAATTATTAAATCTAAAAATTTTAAAGTTTTTGATAATTTTATTAAACCACTTTCATATTCTATTTTTATTGCATGTTTTTTAGGAATAGTGCAATGGCTTTTAGGAAAAACCATTGGTGGACCATTTTATTTGTTAGGCGAAAGAAGTTTTAGACTAGGGGATCCGGGTATATCTGCGTTTAATATGTTAGGAACAGAAATGCTAAGGCCTTATGCTTTTTTCTCTCATCCTAATTCCTTTGCCGGTTTTCTATTAGTTTTCTCGATATTTTTTATAAAATTTAAAAATCTATTTAATAAAAAATATTTTTATATCTTATCAATTTTAATTATCACAAATTTATTACTCACATTTTCTTTGAATGTATTTTTAACAATATTTATTTTGATTTTAATTTATGTAAATCCTTACTTAAATTACACATTTTTATTTATTGATTTTGGATCAAGGACATTTTCACATAGGATAGAATTGTTAAAATCATCACTTCATTTGATTAAACAAAACTTTTTTGTTGGAGTTGGTCTAAATAATTTTATTCCTAATTTAGTAAAAGTTTCTAATGGGTTTTTAAACTCTTGGGAACTTCAACCCGTTCATAATATTTATCTGCTTATCTTTTCTGAAACTGGAATTATTGGGTTAATGTTATTCGTCTACTTATTAATTCGCTCTTTTATTTTTTCTAAAGGAATTAAGGTTTATATATTTTCCTTATACGCAATATTAATCACAGGTTTATCTGATCATTATTGGATAACCCTTCAACAAAATATTTTATTATTCACTTTTGTTTTAGCCCTGTCACTAACTTCTAAAAAAAAGTAAAATACTAATATATGATTATTTATTGTGATGGAGGGTCTCGTGGAAATCCAGGACCAGCAGCTTCTGCCTTTGTTGCAGTGAAAGATAATGAAATAGTTTACAAAGAAAGTAAATTTTTAGGAACTGAAACTAACAATATTGCTGAGTATCAAGCAGTTTTGATGGCACTTAATTGGATAATTGATAGTAATTTAAAAGGAGAGCTAATTGTTAATTTAGATTCTCAATTAGTTGAAAGACAAATTAATGGGAAATATAAGGTGAAGAGTGAAAAACTTAAAAAGTTTCACAAGAAGATTTTAGATATTTTAACTAACAATAATTTAAAAATTAAGTTTATTTGGGCTTATAGATCAGACAATGAATTAGCAGACACTTTAGTTAATGAGGAATTAGACGCATCAGCTTCAACGGGAAAATAAATTTTAATAATTACTTTTAAATCTTTAAGTTTACGGAAAATTTTAAAATAGTCTCATCCTATTAGTTGTGATAGGATTAATAGATATGGAAGACAATAGTCTAAAGCTTGGAATTTATTCAAAAGAAAACCTCTTATCAGAAAAATTAAAAAACATATTTAAAGAAAAATATATTGATGCAATCATTTTTAATGATTTAAAAAGAAATGATTTAAAAAATTTTGGTTATTTGATAATTAATTTATTGGATGACTTTGATTCTATCGAAAATATTAAAGGATTAATAGATAATTTAAATTGCAGAATTATTGTTCTTTACCCCCTAGATGATAAAAACGAACAAAAATTGTTAGACCTAAATCTTAATCTCGGAGTAATTTTAATTCCAAAAGAGGTTGATTTTTCCAACACGGTTAATTTAGAAAAGGTTTCTCAAAGAATTGTAAAAGAGACATTGTCGTTTGGTATATCTGGTCAAACACTTTCTTTAAAGAATTTTATAAATCTTAATAAATCTTTGCCTGAACAAAAAGAAATCAAAATAAAAAATAATAATGCAATTTTATTGCCAGTAAATACTAGTACTAAGTCAAATACAATTACAAATAAGAAAAAAAGTTATTTTTCAAACAAAAAGTTTTATAAAAAACTTACCCTTTTGTTTATAACAATCCTTTTAGTGTTTTTAATTCCTCTTGTATTAATTTTTTTATCATTAAGCACTTCACTTTTATCCTTAAAGTTGGTGACTAAGAATAGTGAATTATCAAGTAAATTAATAAAAGCCTCTACTTTTTTTTCTTATTCTTCAAAATCTTTAAGTTTTGGAATTCCGATTTTTTATAACACTTCAAATTTGTTAATTAAAACTACTAATTTGGGCGAAGAAAGTTTGTCACTTTTAATTTTAACAAAAGATTTTGTATCAAAAATTATGGGGGATGAAATTTATGATTTTGAATTTTACTCAAATGGAATCTCTGCGAGTTTAGATAAAATCCATACTGACATTGGATTTTTACAAAGTGATATTAATGAACAAGAGGGGTTTATTGGAAATTATATTAGAAATAAATTATTAAAAGAAAATATAGATATTGGGGTATTAAAAAATAAAATATATGAATTTAAAAATTTAACTTCGAGAATCTCAAATTTATTAGGACTTGATAAACCGAAAAAATATTTAATACTTTTTCAAAACAACATGGAATTAAGACCAACCGGAGGGTTTATTGGATCATTTGCAATTATTACTTTTGATAAGGGACGTCTAACCGAAATTGTAGTAAATGATGTATATAGTGCAGACGGACAACTTAAGGGTCATGTTGATCCACCAGGACCAATCCTTAAATATTTAGGTGAAGGAGGTTGGTTTTTGAGAGATTCTAATTGGGACCCAGATTTTAAAACATCATCACAAAAAGTTGAATGGTTTTTAGATAAAGAAACTGATCAACAGGTAGATGGAGTTGTTGCAATTGATCTTTATTTCATACAAAGTTTACTTAAAATTACAGGGCCTATTAATCTTGTTGATTTTAAAAAGACAATAGATGATAAAAATCTTTATCAAACAACACAAAGTGAAGTAGAAAGCGAATTTTTCCCAGGATCAATTAAAAAGGCAAGTTTTTTAACATCTCTTTCTAAAAACTTAATAATAGAATTAGAGAATTTACCAAGTAGTAAATATTTTTTACTTTTTAAAGAAATATATAAAAGTTTAGAAGAAAGACATATACAAGTATTTTTACATGATCAAAATTCTCAAGAAGCAATATCTTCTCTTGGTTTTTCAGGACAAATAGACACAAATACGAGTTGTGGATCAAGATGTTTTTCTGATAATTATTCTTTAATTGATGCAAACCTTGGAGTTAATAAGGCGAACCTCTTTATTAAAAGATCTCAAGACATAAAGTTACAGATTAACAAAGAATATATTAATCATGAATTATCAATAAATTATGAAAATAACGCAGGGAAATTAATTGGAGCACCAGGAAATTATAAAAGCTACACTAGATTATTAATTCCTCAAGAAGCTTCTGTTGTTAGTCTTAGAATTTTTGATTCAAATAATAACTACAAGGATTTAGAATTTGATACAACTGAAATAAATAATAGAAAAGAAATTGGTTTTTTATTTGAGCTTCTTCCAAGTACTTCCAGCAAGATTCAAATCGTTTGGATTTTACCGAATAATAAATTAAACCAGGGTGGTGAATTTAGATTATTAGTAAGAAAACAAGCTGGTACCGAAAATGATGGTTTAAGGGTAAATATTAGTAGTAAAGATCTTACCTTGACGGGTAAGGCACTTCCAGTTTATAATACAACTCTGGCTAAAGATTTTTCAGCCAGATTATTTTTTAAATAAGTTAAACATTAATTGAATGACAAAAATTACACTTAAATCAACTAAAAGAGAAGATTTTGGAAGAAAAGTAAAAAGATTAAGAAAAGAAGGTTTAATTCCTGCTAATATTTTTGGTAAGAAAATAAAATCACATGCTTTAACAGTTAATGCAAAAGAATTTGATGAAATATTTAAAAAAGCAGGGGAGACTCAATTAATTGATATTGATGGAAAGTCTGTATTAATTTCAAATATTCAAATCGATCCTGTTTCTGGATCTTATCTTCATATTGATTTTAGACAAGTAGACTTAACAGAAAAAATTTCTGCTAAAGTTCCAGTTGAAGTAGAAGGGGAGTCTCCAGCTGAAAAACAAAACTTAGGTACAGTTGTACAACAAATTAGTGAAATAGAAGTAGAAGCCCTTCCAACTGATTTACCAGAAAAAATTATTATTGATGCGTCTACCTTAATAGAAGTTGATCAAGCTATATATGTTAAAGATTTGAAAGTAGATAAAAAAGTTACAATATTAACCGATTTGGAATCAATTGTTGTTAAAGTTGAACCTCCTACTAAAGAAGAAGTTGTTGAAGCTCCTGTTCCAGTTGAAGGTGAAGTTCCTGCTGAAGGTGCAACAGTTGAAGGTGAAGTTCCTGCTGAAGGTGAGGTAGTTGCTGAAGCAAAACCCTCTGAAGCTTCAAAGACGGAATAAAATTAGTAAAAAAATATGTCACCAGAATTAGATTTTATGGAAGATGGTAGTCCAGTTGATTCAGATAAATTTGTATTCTCTTTACAAAAAGAAAGAAAGTTATTAGAAATTATTTCCAATATAGTTCAAAAGGGGATTAATAAAACTCCTTTTAAGATACAATCTCTTTTTGATAATTTAATTGATAAATTTATTGATGAAGGAATTAATAAATAAAATAGTTTGGATCAATTTCTTTAACTTTATCTAATCTTCCTAACTCTATCCATCCGTCTATATAAGTTGGGTTTATTTTTTGAAACTCCTCCCAAAAGAATTTTTCATTTTCTAATTCAATTTTACTTATTACTGTTGTTGCTCCAAGGACTTTATTTTTTTTCTGAGAAATATTTTGTAGGTTAAAAATTGAAAGTAAAATAATTAATACTGCAAAAGTAATATATAAAAAATAATAAAAATCCTTATTATAATTTTTCTTCTTTATCATATTTAATATAAATTAAGATTAGGCTATTTTAATAATTATGACAAGAAGGTTTTATAAAGGCCAAGAAGTATTAATTAAATTTTTATTAGAGTCTTTTAAATATCTTAGTTCTAACCAAACAGCTTCGGTAACAAACGGGGCAAAAGGATGAAGAAGTTTAAGAATTGTGAGATAAACATGTTTTAAAGTATATAATCCACTAATGTTTTTGTTTTCAATTCTTTCTTTTGTTCTTTCTATATAAATGTCAGCGAAATTATGCCAAGCGAATTCATAAATATTTTCAAGTGCTGTATTTAGATTATATTTATCTAATGATTTGGTGACACTTAAAGTTAATGTGTCTAATTCTCTAATTATTTTTTCATCTTCCTTTTCTATAGATTTTGGTTTTTCAAACGAAATTTCTTTATTTTTTTCAAAAGAAAGTTGTAAATATCTTCCTAAATTCCATATTTTATTAGAAAAGTTTCTCATAGCTTTTACTTTTTCGTCAGATAAAATTACCTTACTTCCCGCGGGAGTTCCATAAATTAAAGACATTCTTAAGGAATCTGCGCCGTATTTATCAATTAAATCAATTGGGCTAATAACATTACCTTTAGATTTACTCATTTTCATTCCCTTAGAATCTGCAACCATACTCCAAAGGTATACATCTTTAAAAGGAATATCTTTTTTAAGATAGATTGAAAACATTATCATTCTTGAAATCCAGAATTTTAATATATCTGATAGAGTTCCGATAAAATCAGTAGGGAAACGAGAACTTAATTCGTTTTCAGGAATTACAACAAGTGGCCACTGTCCCGATGAAAACCAAGTATCAAACGTATCTGTTTCTGGCAAAAATTTACCGTTAGGTTTTGTAGTACTAATTATATAATTAGAATTAACTGAAGCCCTTACTGTTTGAAGACCTTTTTCAACTTCTGAAAAATCAAAATCGTGTATATTTCCAAATTTTTTATTACCACGTTTGTCTATAAATGAGACGATAATGTCTTTATTTTTGTCAATATCATACCAAACAGGAATTCTAATACCCCAAACAATTTGACGACTGATTGGCCAATCATGCATAACGCTAAGCCAAGCTAACATATGTTTTTTAAATCTTTTAGGATAAAATTTTATTTTTTCATTTTCAACTACTTTTTTAACTTCATTTTTTAGATCCTTAACTTTTATAAACCAATTTGGAACAGTTAAAGGTTCTAAATCCCTTCCGCACTTATAACAAGTAATAACACTGTGAAGATAATTTTTATCAATTTTTTCAATTAAATTGATTTTTTGAAGATCCTCAGCTACTTTTATCCTTGCATCTTTTACGTTTAGACCTTCATATTTTCCAGCTAAAGAAGTTAATTTTCCTCTTAAATCTATGACACTTTTTATTTCAAGATTATGTCTTTTTCCGATTTCCCAATCTACTGGGTCATGTCCTGGAGTAACTTTTACAACCCCTGTTCCAAATTCTGGATCAACTGCTTTATCTGCAACAACTTTAAGAGTAAATTTACCAAGCAGTCCTTCGACCTCAATTTCTTTACCGATAAAATTTTTATACCTTTGGTCATTTGGGTGAACCGCCACAGCAGTATCGCCAAATTTTGTTTCAGGTCTGACTGTTGCCAGTACGAATGGACCATATTTAATATAATAAAGAGGATCGATTCTTTCTACGTGTTTTACTTCAAGTTCCGCGAGAGATGTTCCACAGTGAGTACAAAAATTAACAATATAACTGTCTCTATAAACCAAACCTTCCTTCTCCATTTTCTCAAAGGTTTTATTAACATACTTAACAACATTATCATCAAGTGTAAAAATACTTTTACTCCAATCAGCTGAAAACCCTAGTCTTTTGAATTGTTTGTAAATAAGTCCTGAATTTTCTTTGACGAAATCAAAAATGTTTTTGTAAAGTGTTTCTCTGTCAAAATCCATTCTAGACTTATTATCTTTAGCTAAATGTTTTTCATATACAAATTGTGTTTCAAAACCCGCATGGTCCATTCCTGGTATCCAAGAAGTTGAATAACCCCGCATCCTTTTAAAACGAATTAAAATATCATCAACTGTGTACATTGCGTGACCGGCATGTAGTGAGGCGTTAGCATTTGGTGGAGGCATCAATATTGTATACGGCTCTCCCTTTAAAGAAGGTTTAAAACTTTCAGACTTTTCCCATAAGTTGTATATTTCCCCTTCATATTTATTATGATCGTATTGTGGCTCCATGCCTATTATTGTAGCATCCTAATTTGCATTTTGCAGACAAAAAAGTTAATATACCCACTTATGCAAGAAAAATTCAGTCCTACAATTATAGAAAGATCTTCCTCAAACCTAAATCTTGGGTCAGGAGAAAGGTTAGTTTTTGTTGGTTCAGATCCTTTGAGACATTCAAAAAATGGAGTAATGATTAGTGAAGTTTGTTTATCCTCAAATACAAACAATTGTAAGATATGTGTTATTAAGAACTTTTGTCCCTCAAATTAAGTTTTGGATTTCTATCAACTCTTTCAAATTTCAGATATTTTATTAGGCTCTCATCTTTTGTTTTTAAGTAAGCACATACTCCAATCATTGCTGCATTATCTTCATTAAGTTTTTTAGTATAAGGAATATGCAGTTTTAAATTTTTTTCTCTACATAATTTTCTTAGTTTATTTTTGATGACAACATTATTAGCAACCCCTCCTCCTAATAGTAAATCTTTAATATCGATTTTTTGATTTTGAATTTTTATTATCTGATATTTCAAAACATTAATAATGTGTTCAAAAGCTGTATCTTGAAAAGTACTTGCAAGATCGGAGATATCTTGTTTATTTAATTTCTTTTCCTTTTCGTAAAGTCTCACAAAAGCAGTTTTTAACCCAGAATAACTAAATCTATTTTTTTCTTTATCATTAACTAAAGGCAAGGGGAGTGAATATTTAGTAACTTTCCCATTTTTAGCAATTTTTTCTAATATTGCTCCACCAGGGTAACCAAATCCTAATAGTCTTGCTGCTTTATCAAGTGCTTCTCCTAGAGCATCATCTACTGTTTCTGCCAGTACTTCATATTTACCAATATCATTAATTAGAATGAGCTCAGTGGTTCCACCTGAGATAACAAGCCCTAATGCAGGAAATGAAATTTTTAGAATAGTATTAGGTGAAGAAGTTGCAAAGGAACTTAAAAGATGGGCTTCAACGTGGTTAATTGGGATTAATGGTTTATTGTATTGTTTAGCTAACTTTTTAGCTTTATTAATACCTACTCCTAAGGCAATTGCTAGGCCTGGACCAATAGTAACAGCAATTGCATCAACGTCTTTAATATTAATTCCAGATTTTTTAATGGCTTTATTAGTAATAAAATCAATTCTTTCTTCGTGAGCTCTTTGAGCAAGAGATGGCATTACTCCACCAAACTTGGAATGAAGCGAAATTTGACTCCAAACCGCATTCGAAAGAACTTTCGTATTACAGGTTATGGCAACAGCAGTCTCGTCGCAAGATGTATCAAGGCTTAAAATTATCAATTTATATAACCCCCCAACTAATTATGCGATCGTTAGTGTTATTTCCATAATTAATTTTTACCCAAACTACTATTGCATCCTCAGCAAAAGTACGGATTGTATCAACTATCCTATCAGCCCATTCAATTGCAATAATAGATTTATCGTTTATAAGTTTTTTTGTATCTAAATTTATAATTTCTTCTGTTGGGTTTATCATCCTCCATGTATCCATATGTACTAGTTTATTTTTTTTAATTTTTGATTCATAAACATACTCAAGGTCATATGACGGGGAAGTTATTATTTCATCAATTCCCATGGCTCTCGCTAGTCCTTTTACAAACTGGGTTTTGCCAACTCCCATTTTTCCTTCAAGTGCAAATATAAGTGCGCGTTTACCTTTGAAATCCTCATATTTTTGCCAAAGTTCTTTGGCTAAATTTTGTGTATTTTCTTCACTTCTTGATAGTATTTCATTTTTATCCTTTAATTTAATATCCCCTTGTCTTAGAACTATAGGTGTATCATCGATTGTTGTGTCAATTACTGTTGATGGTTCATTATGGGGTAATTCACCAGCATCAATCATTAAATCAATTAACCCTTTTTGTTTTTCAGAAATATTATCTAAAATATCAGTTAATTTATAAGGACGCTTTTGATAAGAAGCATTAGCAGAAGTTGTTGTAATGGGTTTTTTAAATTTTTTAATTACTTCTTGAAAAAATTTATAATCTGGAATCCTTATTCCTAAAGTTCCATTTTCCGCCTCAACTCCACTAGCTACTTTATGTTTTCCTTTGGAAATAACAGTTACAGGACCTGGTAAAAACCTTTTATAAATTTTATTTGCTGTGTTGTTAATTTCTACATAATTCTTTGCCATACTAATATCAATTACTCCAATTGAAAAAGGTTTTCCAAAGGGTCTGTTTTTAAATAAAACCAACTTTTTTACAGCTTCTAAATTTGTAGCATCAACTGCAGCAATATAAACAGTTTCTGAAGCCATAAAAACAAGCTTTCCTTCAGATAGGGATTTAACTACAATATTAGTTGCTTTTTTATTTTCTTTAATTATTTTCATTACAATGGGTATTTTATCATTCATGATATAATTTTACACATGAGCAAGTCTAGAAAAATATACAAATATTTTTTAGCATCAGTCTTTGTAATTTTAGTAATTTATTTAATATTTTGGTTAGTAATAAATGTCAAGATAAATGCTTGTCCTCCAGGTTGTGTGTTAATTAATAAAGAAGGGGAATGTGGTTGTACAGGAATTCGTCAAAAATAATTATTTGACTATTTCATCATGAGGAAGGTCTTTTTTGAAGTGTTTATATTCTTTTTTGATAGCTTTATAAATTACAAAAATAGCAATTAAAAGTAATATCCAAGTTATTATCCCAATACTTTTTGTAATATTTATCAAATTTTCTTTTTCGTAACCTGCAAAAAATCCCAAAAGTGTCATTACAGAAACCCACCCTAATGAAGCTAAGAAAGCATAAATATTAAATTTTAGAAAACTATATTTTTCAACTCCAGCGATATATGAAATCCAAAACCTGGTTAAGTTAGCTAGCATTGAGGTTGTAAGTATTACACCTCCATTTTTTTGTAATAATGATTTTGCAAACCTTGCATTATTTTCTTGATGAAGTTTTTTAACTAACCACATGCCAGATTTTAATCCAAAGATATAGGCAAGCATCAAAGCTATCCAGGCTCCAAATGTTCCAGTCATAATAATTGGAATAATTGATAAATTTTGATTATTATTTGAAAGAAAACCTGCAACTGCTAAAATTACTCCTCCAGGAACGGCCCAACCAAAAGGGGTAATCTCTATTAAAGATCCAAAAAAAATAATTAAAATGCCCCATTTTTCAAAAATTACTGAAATGATATTTAGTAGGTTTACCAACTCCATTTATAGTATTATACCAATATGCCGGAATCATTTTCCAAAAAACTGGCAAATTCTAGATTAGTTGATCCAAATTTTGATGGAATGAAAGAACTCGAAATTTGGTATAGTTTAAAACCTACTCATACTTTTAATGTAAATCGACCGCCAATAATAATACGTTTTGATAATAAATTTACTAATGAAGAAATTGTGGAATTTCTCAAAAAAGGCAAAAAACCAAAATTAATTGACAACACCAGTGCCTCTTAAATAAACAGCTTGCCAAGGTCTATAGTTACTTATAAATTTTTGATCAATTAATGTTTCTCCATTTCTTACTACTTTATAATCAAAAATTACTTTTGCACCCCAAGCCTTATGTTCTATTTGCTTAATTATTCCAAGAGGGAGCGTTGGGTCGTCAACATAAAGATCTTCTGCTGGAGCAGTTGATGATGCAATTATTGGTTTTGATGTTGTTGCAACCCTTCCATCACTAGTGCCATATACTTCAAAAGTTAAAGTAAAACTAGGATTATCAATTGACGATTGTATTAAAATGTAGGCTGGCGTGTCATTTAGAAATTTAAGGTCTGCTGTTGGAGCATAAACTGTTGCGTCAAGACCTGGTGGAAATCCCTGCTCATAATATCCGACTCTATATGAATGCGGTTTCCTTTCAATTATTGGCAAGCCAGCTGCAAGAAGGGCTCTAAAAAGTGTTGTTGAAACTTGACAAACTCCACCACCATCACCTAAAACAGTTCTACCATCTTTAATAACATAAGCAGCTTTATATCCTGTGTAAGCTGATACATCACCTAATACATTATTAAAAGAAAATGTTTCCCCTGGAGGAACCAGGATTCCTTTAAATTTTGATGATGCTAAGTTTACATTATAAATTCTGTTTGTAATTGAACCTCTAAAGTGAGACACACCTTTACCCAAAAGAGTCTTAATACCTAAATTATTGACATCCTCATTTTTAATTTTTGCTTCTGATTTAGCAATTGGAATATCGATAACTACTGTAGTTTCTGTTCCTGTTTCAAGATCAATCGTTTTTTGTTTTATTTCCTCTAATAATTTTTTTTCATCAACCGTAATACCATCTTTTGATGGAATAAATTCAGATACTTTCTCATTCTCAACAATAAATACTGAATCTTGAGGATTTCTATTAATAGTTCTGGAGACCTTCATTATTTCTTCGATTATTACTTCTTCATCAAAATCTTTTTTTGCGTCAAGAAAAGATACTAAAGTAGTATCTTTTAGAGTTATGTTTTCAAACGTATCGCCAGGATTACTGTTGGTAATTTTTAGTTCAATTTTTTTACCAATTAGTTTAATAGCTTTTGATTTGTAATTTTCCAATTCAAATGTATTAAGAGAAGAGTTTACTTCTTTTAAATCAACTTGAATATTATTATCTAGTGACAAAGAAAATACTTTCCCTATATCAGATCTTAATTTTTGAATATCTACTTCAACCCCATTTTTTCCAGGATCAGCAATTACTTCGTTGTTAATAATTGTTACAGAAGATTTAATTGGTTTTGTTCCAACCTTATCTGAAATGATAAGAAGTGATTCTAATAATTTATCTTCATCTAGTTTTAAAGTTAAACTTAAATTGACAGGTTTAATTATTAGTTTAATTTTAGTAATTAGGTCATTTATAAGGTTACCTGAATTTGAATAGTTATATGCCCTATCAACTGTTTTTGGATAATCTAGTTCAAGAGAAATTTCAGATGTTAATATTTCATATTTAGTTCCTTTAACGTAAAGATTAATTTTGTCTGGAACTAATATATTTTTCTCTAATATACTAACTGCGTCGCTTTTGCTTTTATCTCCAACATATTGACCTGCAACAAAAATATTTGGAAAAACCCTTTTATTAAAAGGAATAAAAATTATTGCAATTAATAGACTTATAAAAAATAATGGAACAAACACTAATAAAAATATCTTTTTAAGTCTTTTCTGTTTCTTTAGTTTGGCCATAGTTGTATGATAACATTAAAGGTATATGCAAGAGAACCAGACACCACAAATTCAAGTTCCACAAACAACTATTGAACCTAAGAAAAAGTTTTCAAAAAAAATAATTTTTATTGTAATCGGAATTTTGTTAGCTTTAATTGCTGTTTTTTTTGCAGTTAAATTTTTAATTTCAGGTAAATCTTCGATTCTATCTTCAAACGAGGTAATTTGGTGGGGGATGTGGGAAGATGAAAGCTCTGTTTCGACACTTATCTCTGAGTATCAAGCAAAAAATCCAAAGGTAAAAATTAAGTATGTTAGACAATCAAAGGAAGATTATAGAGAAAGACTTACAAACGCTCTTGCCAAGGGAACTGGGCCTGATATTTTCAGATTTCATAATAGTTGGGTACCAATGTTTAAAAGTGAGTTAGATAAAATGCCTGTAACTGTTTATTCAGCTGCTGAATTTTCTCAAATATTTTATCCTGTTGCCACATCTGATTTAACAGTTGGTCCATCAATTGTTGGGATTCCTTTAGAATATGATGGACTTTCTTTATATATAAATGAAGAAATTTTTACAAAATCTGGAAAAAATCCTCCGACGACTTGGAATGAGTTAAGACAACTTGCACGAGAGTTCACAATTAAAGATCAAAATGGAACAATTACTCAAGCTGGAGTTGCGCTAGGAAGAACTGAAAACGTAGACCACTGGCCTGAAATATTAGCTTTGATGATGCTTCAAAATGGAGCAGATTTAGCAAGACCAACAGGGAAACTTGCTGAAGATGCTTTGCAGTTTTTTACAACATTTTCTTTATTTGATGGAGTTTGGGATGCAACACTACCTTCATCTACTGTTTCTTTTGCAGCTGGAAAATCTGCTATGTATTTTGGACCAAGCTGGAGAGCATTTGAGATAAGATTACAAAATCCAAATTTAAAATTTAGAACTGTTCCCGTGCCTCAATTACCTAAAACATCTGCAAATGAAGCCGATGTATCTTATGGATCATATTGGGTGGAAGGTGTTTGGGCAAGGAGTAAGAAAAAGGATGTAGCTTGGGACTTTTTGAAATTTATATCAAGCAAGGAGTCTTTGGAAAAATTCTATAACCAAGCCTCAAAAACTAGATTATTTGGGGAACCATATCCACGTACTGATATGGAATCTCTATTAGTAAATCATCCAATAATAGGATCAACGGTGATGCAAGGGAGGTTTGCTCAAACATGGTTTTTACAAAGTAATACTTGGGATGGTCCAACTGGAATAAATACTCAAATTAATAAATACTTTAAAGATGCAGTAAATGCTGTTAATACTGGAATGGAACCTGAAAAAGCCTTAGAAACTGTTTCTTCTGGTGTAATTCAGGTATTATCACAGTATGGAATTAAGATCCAGTGAAATCTCTTCAGTAATTTATCATGACATTTTTGATTATCCATTGACGCCTCTTGAACTTAAAAAATGGAAGTTAAGTAAAAATATAAAAACAAAAAAAGTTATAGTCGAAAAAAATAGTTTCTATTTTTTAAAAGGGAGAGAAGAAATAATTAAAAAAAGATTAAAAAGAAAAAAGTATTCAAAAAATAAATTTAAAATTGCAAAAAAAGTAAATTTAGTTTTGGGTAAAATTCCAACAATTAAATTAGTAGCTATAACAGGAGCACTTGCGATGAACAATGCAGATAAAGGTTCTGATATAGATTTAATGATTATTACTAAAAATAAAACTCTTTGGACGACAAGACTTATTAGTTATCTATTAATTAATATTTATGGTTTTAAAGTAAGAAAGCCTAAGGATAATAATCAGAGGGATAAATTATGTCTTAATATGTGGTTAGATGAAGAGGATTTAGTTTGGAAAAATGAAAACAGAAATATCTATTCATCCCATGAAATAGCCCAAATAGTACCACTCATAAATAAAGATAATACTTATGAAAAATTATTAAATAGAAATTCATGGATATTAGATTATTGGCCAAAGGCAGTTAAATTAAATAAAAATTTAAAATTTAAAAAAGTGATATCGTCTAAAACATTCTCTTTTGTAGAAAAATTAACTTTTAAATTACAGTATCTTTATATGAAGAATAAAATTTCTAGAGAGGTTGTAACTCCAACACAAGCAATATTTCATCCAAACAATTGGAGTAAAGTAGTTATATCTAGATTGACCTCTTGACATACGAACCTGGTGTGCGTAGAATAGCACTCGTATCCTTTAAATGCTAATTAATTAAAATGTCAAAAGTAAATTTAAAACCAACTGCAGGATATCTTCTAATTGAGCCTCTGGAAAAAGAGGTTAAGACCGCGTCGGGTATTTATCTTCCTGATAATGCAGGAGAAAAGCCATTAAAAGGGAAAGTTTTAGCTACCGGAGATGATGAATGTGTTGATTGTAAAGGTTGTATGGCTTGTAAAAAATCTTCTCCATGTAAAGTTGGGGACATAGTTCTTTATAAAAAATGGGGGGGAAATGAGGTCAAAATTGAAGGCAAGGAATATTTATTTGTAAAGTTTGAAGATGTGCTGGCCGTCCAAATTTAATTATGGTAGAAATAGTAAGAAAATATCAATTAGATGATTTAGAAAAACGCTATCCAGATGCTGCCCTCTCAGTAAGAGAGAAAGTGGCCGTGATTGCTGGACGTAATTTAGTGTTTAGTCAAGATCTTTTAAATAAAGAATTAAGGGCTTCAACTCAAGAAAAGTATGATAGATTAAGTAAATCTAAAGCTTGGAATAGTGCATGGAGTAAGTTGGCGGGTGTAGTAGTTGAACAGAAATAGAAAACATGGCAAAACAATTAAAATTCGGAAAAGACGCAAGAAAATCCTTACTAATAGGAATTAATTTAGTTGCAAAAGCAGTTGTTACTACATTAGGACCAAAAGGTAGAAACATTGCACTTGATAAAAAATGGGGAGCTCCAAATATTGTCCATGATGGAGTTTCGGTTGCAAAAGAAATTGATCTTCCTGACCCATTCGAAAATATGGGCGCCCAACTAGTTAAAGAGGCCGCAAGTAAAACAAATGATAATGCAGGAGATGGTACAACTACCTCTACACTATTAGCTCAAGTAATGACTCAAAATGGGATGAAAAAAATCGATAATGGTGCAAATCCAATGATATTAAAAAAAGGTATTGAAAAAGGAGTTGAAGCCGTAATCTCAGAACTTAAAAAACAAGCAAAACCTATTAAAAATACGGAGGAAATTACTCAAATAGCTACAATTTCTGCAGGGGATAACGAAATTGGAGCAAAAATTGCTGAGGCTTTGGATAAAGTTGGAAGAGATGGAGTTATTACAGTTGAAGAAGGTAAAGGATTTACAATTGATATTGAATATAAAGAAGGAATGGAATTTGATAGAGGTTACTCTTCTCCTTATTTTGTAACTAATCCAGAAAAAATGGAAGCTGAAATTGAAGATCCTTATATTTTTCTAACTGATAAAAAGATAACTTCAATTCAAGAACTTCTTCCCTTCTTGGAAAAATTTGTAAAAGTTTCAAAAAATTTAGTCATAATTGCTGATGAAATTGAAGGAGAAGCATTGGCTACCTTGGTTGTAAATAAATTAAGAGGTACATTTAATGTATTAGCTATCAAAGCTCCAGGATTTGGTGATAGAAGAAAAGAAACTTTAGAAGATATTGCAATATTAACTGGCGCGACTGTAATCTCTGAAGATACTGGTAAAACTTTTGAATCAATAGAAATAACTGACTTGGGTCAGGCTGAAAAAATATGGGCTGATAAAGACAATGCAAGAATAATTGGAGGAAAAGGACAAAAATCAGCAATTGATAAGAGAGTGGGACTTTTAAAATCTCAAATTAAGTTGTCTGACTCTGATTTTGATAAAGAAAAATTACAAGAAAGATTAGCAAAACTTTCTGGAGGTGTTGCTCAAATAAATGTTGGAGCTGCAACAGAAATTGAACTTAATGAGAAAAAGGAAAGAGTCAAAGATGCAGTAGGAGCCACAAAAGCTGCAATTGAAGAAGGTATTGTTCCTGGTGGAGAAACGGCATTTTTGAGGGCTAGAAAAGTAATAAAGAAATTAAAACTAGCAGGAGATGAAAAATTAGGAGCTGATATTGTTTTTGATGCTTTAGAAGAACCAATTAAATGGCTTGCAAAGAATGCAGGAGATGATGAAGTCTCTGTACTTAAAAAAGTAGAAAGCTCATCTGACTCTGATTTTGGTTATAATGCCCTAACTTCAAATTTTGGTTCAATGACTAAAATGGGAATAATTGATCCTGTTAAAGTAACAAGATCAGCACTTCAAAACGCTGCAAGTGTAGCTATGATGGTACTCACTACAGAAGGATTAGTAACCGATATTCCAGAACCAAAACAAGCTCCAGTAATGCCACAAGGTGGTATGGGCGGAATGGACTACTAAAATGTACACTTCAGATGGTTTAAAAGTTTGCATTTGCGGAGCAATTGCATCTGTGTTTATGAGCTCTACTGGTCTATATTTTTGTGAGAAGTGTGGAGAAGAAAGACATTATGATGAGCCAGTAAAAGTTTTTAATAACAATTTTCTTGGAGGTCGGATTCAAACATTGGTAACATCAGGTATAAGTTTATCTACAATTTCAACTTCTACAATAATTTAATAAGTTATAATTTTGTAATGTGGAAAAAAGCAGAAGAAAAACTTTTAAAAGATAAATATGTTGGTCCTTTAGTTAATAAATGGGGACATTGTGCAATTAAACCTAGAATCCATACAGACTATTTTCAAGGACTAGTAGGAGAAATTATTGGTCAACAGCTTTCAGGTAAGGTGGCAGGCGTAATTTATAAAAGACTTAAATTAAAGATAAGGGGAATATTAACTGTTAATAAAATATTATTTTTACCCGATGATGAATTAAGAAATTGTGGTATGGCTTGGTCAAAAGTAAGGGCAATTAAAGATTTGACTTTAAAAATTAAAGAAAAAAAACTTCATATTAGAAAACTAAATGAGTTATCAGATGAAATAGTTGAAAAAGAATTAACAAATGTGAAAGGAATTGGACCTTGGACAGCGCAAATGTTTTTAATGTTTACTTTAGGAAGAGCAGATATTTTTCCCACAAATGATTTAGGAATTAAAAAAGGATTTGAAAAGGTAACTGGTAAAAAATGGGATAAGATAAAATCTGTAAAGTTTGCCGAGAAACAGTGGAAGCCTTATAGAACAGTTGCTTCTTGGTATCTTTGGAGATCTCTTGAAAAAATATAATTTTCATGCAATCATTTCCCCATGTCAAAGGAAATTAGAGAAAGCAACAGACCAATAATTGCTGTAGGTGTTTTAATATTCAATTCAGATAATAAAATATTACTCGGTGAAAGATTTTCAGATTTTGGTAAAGGTATGAATGCATTACCTGGTGGTAAGGTAGAAAAAGATGAAATATTTGTTAAATCTGCAGAGAGAGAATTATTTGAGGAAACAGGTCTTTGTGGTTCTGTAATTTTATTCGGAAAATATATATCTGTAGCTTATGAGAACATATTTGGTTTAGATGGTCTTACTGTTGGTATATTAGCAAGAACAGAAAGTGAACCGAAAGAAATTGTTGGTGAAGGAATAGGCAATTGGAAATGGTACGACATAGAAAATTTACCAGAAAACATTTTTCCACCTTCAAAACGAATAATCGACAATTATAAATGTAAGAAGATTTTATTTAGGCAAAACAGATAGAGGATTTATTGGAATTCCATGATCTCTAACTTCTAAATGTAAATGATCTCCTGTTGATCTTCCTGTTGATCCCATTTCACCCAAAATAGTATCAGTTGTGATCTCTTGACCTTCTTTTACATATATCTTTGATAAATGAGCATATAAAGAAGTTAAATTGCTTCCATGGTCGACAATAATTGAATTTCCATATGCAAACTTTGAATGGTCAATTTTAATAACTTTTCCATTTTTCATAGGCTTAATTGGATCCCCGGTTGTTCCGTCAAGATCTATGCCTGGATGGAAGAAGCCATATCCTTGAGTAACCCTTTTTACTTCCACAGGAAGTTGAATAGCTACTTTTGTAGAAATAGGTGCTTCAGCTTCGTTTACAATTAAAACCTCGTTTGTAGGAGGATTAATGCTTCCAATTGCATTACTTGGAATAAAGGAAGTGGCAATTAACATTAAGGCTATGTTTGAGCCTAAAATAGTTTTAATTTTCCTATGTTCAAATATGTGTCTGAAAAATTTTCTAGTCAAGCCTCCAACACGATATTTTAGGTTCAGGGTTTTGATAGTAGGAATAATAGGTTCATCCAAAGAAGATCTGCGCCTTTTTGATAACTTGTAGTTAACAGTAAGGCGATACTTAGGCAAATGTATAATAAGTTTTTGCATATATTTAAGAGGGAGCTTAAAGCAAATAAAAATCCCGCAATTTCTTGCGAGATGTGGCTATTCTATACCATGAAGTACCCAAAAGTCAAATTTTAGGAGATTTTTATGATAGTGAGACCAGGGTGGGATTTGAACCCACGAGTAGCGGTTTTGCAGACCGCCGTGTTAGCCACTTCACCACCTGGTCAAAAGGTAGCTTTATTCTACCATTTAGTTTATAAATGACCAAGCTAAGTCTTTTCTGGTAAACTATAAAAATTATTATGAAGAGAAAAATAATTGTAATCTTTTTAGCTTTGATTGGATTATCAATAATTGGAGCTTCTATCCTTCTCTTTTTAGGAGCTTTTAAACCTCAAGAAGCAGGTATTTTAGTTGAATCAGAACCTACCTCCATAGTTTATATAGATGGTAAAGAAGTAGGAAAAACCCCATATGAAGCAAACCTAGAACCTGGAGAAATAACAATTAGAGTTAAACCTGTTCAAATTGAAGGGCAGGTTTTGGATGATTATGAAACAAAAATTAATTTAGAATCTGGAATTAAAACAATAATAAAAAGAACTTTTAAAGAAACAGAAGAATATTCAAGTGGGGTGGTTGTTTCATTTGAAAAAATTAATGGAGAAGATGGTCTTGTCACTGTTGTTTCAGTTCCTGATAATGCTCAAGTAATAATTGATGGTAAAGTGTATGGTTACACACCTTTAAGAATTAAAATTCCAGCAGGGGATCATAATTTAGTTATTTCGGCTGAAAAATACCTTGAAAAATCACTTCCAATTAGAGTTGTTAAGGGTTATAAATTAACTGCTTCGATAAAGTTGGCCAAATCAATTGTTCCTATACCAACAGAAATCCCTGTCCCAAAAGAAAAAATTGAAATATTAGATACAGGAACTGGATTTTTGAGAGTTAGAGAAAAGCCTGGACTTAATTTTCCGGAAGTCACTCAAGTTAAGACGGGTGAAATATATGAAATATTAGAAACTGATGAAACGGGAAAGTGGTATAAAATTAATATAAACAATATTGGAGGTTGGATTTTAGGAGAATTTACAAAGAAAATTTTAGATTCCAGCAACTGACACTCCTGAGTAAATAATCCAGTAAATTAAAACTATCCAAAGTGTTACTCCAATTAAGAGTCCCTTATCAGTTAAAAGAAGTTTTTCGGGTGCTTCTGATTTCCCTTCAAAGATTAAGGCTTCATAACGCATAATTCCAAAAATTACAACGGGAATGGTTAACATCATAAGTTTACTGATAGTTGTTGCTCTTGAAAGTTCTGCTAATACCAGCCAAAAATTTAATGAAGCTTTTGGACTCTCAAAAAAAGTATAAAGACTCCAACTCATCCAAGTAGCATTTCCAAACATGGTTACATAGGAATTAAGAAGTTCTTTAGAGTATTTAGAAAGACTTTTTCTTGTTCCTCCATCAACTGCTTCCAAAAGGTTAATTTCTGCTCTTCTTTTTCCAGCTGCAAGAAATAGGGAAGCCGAAACTACACAAAGCAGAAACCAAACTGAAAGGTGGGCGTTTATTACAAATGCTCCTGCATAAACGCGCATTATAAAACCTGTAGCAATTATTAAAATATCAATTACGTGAATATTTTTTAGACCCAAACTATAAAGAGTTTGAATTATCAAATAACTTACTATTAATACAAACAAAAGATGATTTAAAGATGAAGCTATTGTTAAAGATAAAAAAACTAAAAATATAAATTCCAAAATTGCAATAGGGATAGGAAGCTTACCTGAGGCAATTGGTCTTAATCTTTTTATTGGATGAAGTTTGTCCTTTTTAGCATCCATGATATCGTTAAAGATATAAGTTGCTGAGGTTGCTAATGAAAAAGCAATAAAAGCATAAATAACATTTAAAAATAATCCCTTTTCAAATAATGTTCCAGTTAAAAATAAAGCAGCAAAGAGGGCAAAATTTTTAATCCAATGGACTGGTCTTGCTATACGGATTATTTGGAGCGATATGTTAACCATATAATAATTCCTCCTATTAGAAACACAACACCCACAATTGTATATAACTTATTAGTAGCATTCAAATTTAAAGCTAAAATTCCAAGGATTGCTGTTAGTGACCAATAGACTTGTGAAACCTGTTTTTTAGAAAGACCAGAATCTAAAAGTTTATGATGAAGATGGCCTCTATCTCCCCAAACAGGAGATTTTCCTGAAAGAATTCTTCTAATAATTGAATAACCCGTGTCAATTAGTGGAATACCTAAAACTACAATTAATGTCCCCACTTTAGTTGTAGAAAGAATTGATGCAATAGCTAGCATATATCCAGCAAGTGTTGCGCCACCATATCCTGGCATAATTTTTTGAGGGAATTTATGCCAAGGGAAAAAACCTAAAAATGCCCCAGCAGTTACTGCTGTTAAAATTATTACTGGCCATTGGGTAATGTCTGCTGAATAATAAAAAGAAAGGGCTGCTATTGTAATTGCCGAAATAACTGTAACTCCTGAAAGTTGCCCATCAATTCCTTTAGCCCCCATATTTAACATGTTCATCATAAAAACTATCCAAATAAGAGCGAAAAGGTCAGAAATAAGGGGATTTGATAGATCAAGTATTCCTCCAAAAGGATTAGTTAAAAATGATATTCCTATACCTGATAATATTGGAATTAAAGCAGCAACCATTCCAATTGCAAGTCTTAAATATGGGTTTAGGTTATATCTATCATCTAAAAATCCCATTACAAAGATGACAAATGCTCCAATTAAAATTGCAATTAGATGTTTATCTATTGGGATAAAAACAAGTGATGCAATTAAAATTGCGATAAATACAGGAATTCCACCACCTCTTGGAGTGGGTTTATCATGAATTATTTTAGGATGAGTTTTTCCTCTTGGGTCATCCATAATTTTAAGTTTCTTTGCAAACCTAATTACTATTGGAGTAATAAAATATGAAATCAAAAATGAAAAGAAAAGTGGTATAAAAAGAAGACTAATTAGTTTAGCCATTATTAAATTAAATTGATCCTACTAAAAAGATAATTTTAAATGTTCCAATTAATGCAAGTAAACTTATTGCAATTGATGTAAACGCCAAAGTTTTCTTCAAATATGCCCCCCCAATATTAATTGATAAAATTGCATTAACCAAGGTTAACAAAAGCGCGGTTGTTGCTGGAAGAATTATAAAAATTGATTTGGCTAATTGTTCTGATGTTTGAGGTAGCCCATAAAAAAGTGGAATTTCAGGAGGAAGTATTAACTTTGCCAATAATCCTAACAGAATTGTAATCAAGTTAATAACAAATGAATAAACAAAAAGCTTTTTTAAAGGAAGCCTCTCAAATTCTGGTCCAAATTTTATTTTTTTATATAAAGCCATATTTGGGAGGAATCAACCTCAGAAATTAAATAGTAATTTTTTTGGACAAAATCAGAAAGTTCTGGAAATCTAAAAGAGTTTGGTGTGATTATTATAAATTTAGGTTTATTTTTTGAAAGAACATCAAATACATATTCTTTATTTGAAAAATCTAAAAAGTGGTAATCTGCAACATATTTAGTAGGAGGCAACCTTCTAGAAAGAGAATAAATTGCAGGGGCATCGTTACTCCAAATAAATATTTTATCGTCTTTATTTGATGACTTAATTAAAAAATCAGCTAATTTATAATTCATATTTACATTTGGAGAAAACTTAGAAAAATATACATCCTTTGTAATTTTTCCACTTACAAAGTCGATAAATCGTAAATAATAAGTACTTGTGGGGTAATACCAAAATTTGTAATAAAAAGGTACGAAAAAAACTAGAGTTAATGGAATTACAACCAAACTTTGCTCAATTGTTTTTAGGGTTATCAACATGCCCAATAAAATTGATACAGGGGCAATTGATTGTACAAAATAATGTGGGTAAGGGCGCTCTGATAAGGTGACTGCGAAAAGAGTAGCCAGAAGCCAAGCTGAAACAAATATAAAGTTTTTGGAAAATTTTTTCTTGGAAATAAATAATACCCCAATACCTAAAACGAAAATTCCAGCCCGGATTAGAAGAGGGGCATTTTTAACTAAAAATGGTTTAGCGATATCTGTCGGTCTCCAACTTGAAACGTAGCCAAAGTTTTGTAAGAACGCCGCAACTAAATATACTTTCAATGCTCCAGCAAAATAATACCAAATAAATGTAAGGCCAATTGGAACAATGAATCCTAAACTTAAGTAAATACATTTTTTAATAAACTCAAAAAAAGTATCTTTTTTAACAAATATAGCCCAGAAGGCAACTATTCCTAAAATATCAAAAGCAGCTGGAATTTTAAAAAGTGCTGCTATTGAAATTAAGCCTCCTGAAATAAATACGTTTTTAAAGTTATTTTTTTTGGTTAAAAGTATCCAAAATGCAAAAATAATTGGTCCTATCATAAATAATTCCGCATTTACTGTATTTCCTTCTAAAAGTGGTAAAGTAGTAAGAAGCCCAAATATAATAGTTGAAATTTTATGTAGAGTTTTTTTCTCGGGAAAAATTGAACTTATTAATTTCCAAAAACCGTAAACCGTAATAAGAGACCAGAAAGCTAAAATTACTTTAAAGAAAAATAGGTTTCCAGCTACAGCTGCAGTTAAATAAAGTAGGGGAGGCTTATTGTCGTGAAGACCAAGATAAAGTGGAACACCCTGTCTTACTCCTTCTCCTAGTGTCAAATAAATCATTTCATCGCCATAATAATAGGGTTCAAAAAATGATGGAATACGAAGAATAAGTAATACTGCAAAAAGAATTTCAAGCCAAAGTGGAGTATCAATTTTAGCGATTATTTTTTTAATTCTGTTCATGCTATATAATTCTAACATATGGAAAAAATCTTGGTAACAGGTGGGGTGGGGTTTATTGGAAGCCATCTTTGTAATAGTTTACTCAGTGATGGTTTTGCAGTAGTTTGCCTTGACAACTTAATTACTGGAAATAGGGGAAACATTAAAAGTCTATTAACTAATCCAAACTTTGAATTTATTGAGGCTGATGTTATCAAACCTTTAACATTTGATTATTTAAACTTAAAATATATTTTTCATTTAGCTTCTCCAGCTTCACCTATTGATTATCAAAACAATTCTGAAGAAACACTTTTAGCTAATTCTTTGGGGACTTTAAATATATTAAATATAGCAAAAGAAATTAAAGCTAAAGTATTAATTGCTTCAACATCAGAAATCTATGGTGATCCACTTGAACATCCTCAAAAAGAAATCTATTGGGGAAATGCAAATTCATTTGGACCAAGAAGTTGTTATGATGAGAGCAAAAGGTTTGCAGAAGCTGCAACTTATGTATTTTTAAATAAATATGGAATTGATGCAAGAATAATTAGAATTTTTAATACATATGGACCAAATATGAGAAAAGATGATGGGAGAGTAATTAGCAATTTTATTAACTGGGCAATTAATGGATTACCAATAAAAATTGATGGTGACGGAAGCCAAACAAGGTCGTTTTGTTATATTACGGATTTGGTTAGCGGGATTAAGAAGGCGATGTTTACGGATGGAACTAGGGGAGAAATATTTAATTTAGGTAATCCAGATGAATTTAAGATTGGTGACCTTTCTAATAAAATTATTGAACTTACTGATTCAAAATCTGAAGTAATTTTCTCAAATTCATTTAGACCCGATGACCCAATGCAAAGATGTCCTGATATTACAAAAGCAAAAGGTATTTTAAAATGGGAACCAAAAGTTGATTTAATTGATGGGCTTCAAAAGACTATTGAGTATTATAAAGATTTGAAATAAAAACTATACTTTTTCGGTAACTTTATATTCAATATATTTTCCAAGCATAAGTCTTGTATGTGCATCAATTCCTGGTAGAGCAGTAAAGATAAATCCTGCAATAGGCATTAAGACGAATTCAAAAGGAGAAATTATTATTCTCCAAATTGAAACTTTTTGTGTTCTTTTTGGTCTGTAAACATAATCTATAAAAAGTAAAACAATTAGAAATGAAAGAGCAATGGTTAGAATTAGGGATGATAATTTTGGAACCATATAACCCAAAGTAGTTCTACCGAATGCTGGATTTAGAAGTGTCGGAATAGTAAGACCAATAGTTATCATAAACCAATTAACAGGCCACAAAAAATGAGATGAGATAACGTGCATTAATCTTGTTGTTTTATCCCAAAAAGGAATCTCACTATCTATTAAATAATTTTTAATAATCCAAGAATCATCAGATGCCCCCCAAGCCCATCTTTTAAATTGTTCATATTGAACCTTAATTGTTTTCCAAAAAGATGTAGATTGGGCAGCGTCCGCATGAAGTGGAAGATAAATAGGTTCAACTTCTAAGCCTCCTTTAACTTTGTAATAAGCTTTAAAAAATATACCCCAATCCTCAGGAATTTTGTCTGCATCCCAATAATCAACTTCGTCTAAAAGTTTGTATGAAAGAGAATAATTTTGTGCATTAATTAGTCTGTCCTTACGGGGGAGTTGTGATAAATTCCAAATTGATCCAAACGTATTAGGAACTCTGGTTATTGCTGGTAGTTCCCAAATGTTGTTGTAAAACATTACTGCGGGTTGCCAAAACATACGAAACCTTTTGGGATTATCTAAAAATTTAAAAGTAAGACAAGCAAAATGATTTGGGTGATATTTATGATCTGCATCACAACTAGTAACTGTAAAATAATCTATATTTAATTTAGCTTCATCAATGAAGCGTTTTTTAAACCAAACTGCCGCAAATCTTTCATTTGAAGCCTTACCAGATATTTCACCCTTTTTCAATTTGTGCACTGTTGTCAAAAAATGATTAAAATTTCCTCCAAATTTGGAATTTAAAGTTTCGAACTTAGAGTTCCGAACATTTATATCTTCTTTTTCTTCCATTGCCAAAATTACACTTATTTGTTTTGTGGGAAATGTTTGATTAATTAAAGAATTGATTGTTCTTTCTAAAATATGAAGAGGTTCTTTATAAGTTGGAATTATTATTACATGATTAACTTCTTTCCAGTCAGGAAAACTTTTTAAATCTTCCATCCAATCATAATCAATAGATGCCTGAATTCTGATATGTGAAATAATTGATGTAATTGCTATTAAAAAAGATTGATAAAACCAATAAATATTAAAAAGGAGAATAAAATAGGCTACAACATTAGGAATTACTAATATTCCCCAATAAGGAAATAAAATAACATTCCAAGAAAAAAAACCAGGTAAAATCTCAAGAGCTCTTAAAACTCCTTTTTCGTGTCTTAAAATGTACTTTCTCATTTTTTTAATCATCCTAGTCTAGGAAATAATCCTTCTGAAGATTTTATTTTATCAAGATAAAAGATATCTAGCATTTTTTTAGATGTGTCTGGTAAAAAGGGCGTAAGGGAATAGGCAATTGAAATAATTTGGCTGCAAGTTTTTTGTAGAAAACCCGTTAGTTTTTTCTCATCTGTTATTTTCCATGGTTCAACTTTATTGATTGATACATCAATTTCTTTAATCTTGTCCCAAATAATTGCCAATGCGTTATCAAATCGAAAACTTTCAATAGAATCATCAACCTTTCCAATAAATTTAGTAGATTTACTTATGCCTCCAAACCCAATTTTCTCACAAAGTTTGGCAACTCTTGAGACTAAATTTCCAAGACCGTTGGCAAGATCAGCGTTATAACTTTCAGTTATTTTTTCTAGTGTTATGTCAATATCATTTGTCAGTGGCCCATATCTTAGAAAAAAGTATCTAGTTCCATCGATTCCAAATTTATTTATCAATTCTGTCGGAAGAATAACGTTTCCAAGTGACTTGCTTACCTTTTGACCATTAAGTGAAATGAAATCATGTACCAAGATTGTTTTTGGAAGTTCATACCCCGCGGACTTTAACATTGCTGGCCAATAAATAGCATGGAATCTTTGATTGTCTTTACCAAGAACGTGAACGTCTGCTGGCCAGCAATTCTCTTCAATACCATATGTTAAATAATTGATCAAAGCATCAAACCAAACATAAATTGTGTGAGTTGGGTCATCAGGAACTGGAATTCCCCATGATACATTCTGACGACTTACTGAAAAATCTTTTAAACCAGATTTGATAAAAGATAAAATCTCTTTTCTCTTTGACTCTGGCCAAACAAATTCAGGATGTTCTTTGAAATGATTTTCTAAAAATTTTTGATATTTTGAAAGAGCGAAAAAATAATTTTCCTCTACAACTTCTTGAATTTCTTTATTGGAGTGAAATTCGCATCTCTTGTTGATTAATTCAGATTCATCTTTAAACGATTCACAACCTTCACAATAAAAACCTTCATATTTAGCTTTATAAATATCTCCATTAGCCTTTGCCTTCAAGTAGAATTCTTGAGCAAACTTAATATGATCTTCGTCTGTGGTTCTAATAAATCTGTCAAATGAAATATTTAACTTGTTCCACTCATTTTTATTCTCAATTGCAATTTTGTCGACAAATTCTTTGGGTTGTATTCCTTTTTCTTTGGCACTCTTTTCAACTTTTTGTCCATGTTCATCAGTACCTGTTAAAAAATAGGTTTTATCTCCAACTTGACGATGATAACGAGCCAATACATCTGCTAATAATTTTTGGTAGGCATGACCAATATGAATAACGTCATTAGTATAGTCAATGGCTGTGGTTACATAATATTTTTTCTTGTTCATACTTGTAGTATAACTCGAAGTAAGTATTTTGACCAAACAGAAAAAATGTGTGATATAAAGATTTTTTATTACCTTTTTTAATTACTTTCCTTAGCTTTTTCCTGGGGAACAATCACTTTTAAATCGAGTTTAGTAGGTTGAGTTCTTTCTAATTCCTCAGTATTTCCTAATGGAACATGTCCGACTGCAATTTCTCTCAGATTCTCTGCCGAGAGAATGTGTGCTATTTTTTGTAATTCTTTAAACATATTTTTAATTTTATAGTTGATTTAACTAAACTATGGGTAATATAGATATATTTTTATATTTTGTCAAATACTATCTAATTATTTAACAATATTTTTAATTTTTTCAGCCCATTGGTTTGCCCATTCCTCAGCTTCCATCTTCTTTAACGCAAGCTTAAAACCATTTGTGTCTAATAATTTTTCAATTACAGCAACAGTGGCTGAAGAAACTTTTAAATTATCCTTTATATTTGAATAACTTCTTCCTTTTTTTAAATAGTAAGCAATTGCCAGTCTTTTAGAAAATGTTTCAAGTTCGGCATCGTTTAAGAAATCAGTTAAAAAAATTTTAATTTCCTCAGGGTTACTAAGATCAGAAATTGTTTGAAAAAATGTATTTATAATTTCTTTTTGAAGATATGGATTTAAAGCTTTTTTGGATACTCTCATTTTGCCCTAACGATAGCAAAAATACACTTCGATGGCAACTAGGAGACCAGAAAGTAGAAAGAAGTTCAAAAGATTACCTATTCCTAAATATCTAAATATTAAAAAGATAGATAAAAGAATAGAAATTAGTAAGCCTCGTCTTTTATTTCCTAAAATCAAAGAAAATGTAAAAAGACAGGAAAGAAAAAAAACGAAGAAAAAAAGAGGAAGAATAAATAGGGAACTAGGACTTAAAAAATAAACAATTAAAGTCAAAATTAGCCAAAGAAAAAGTGTGGCAATCAAGGCTGGCATGAAGTTTTTTCTTTTTAGTATGTTTTTCTTTCGTAAATCTTTTTTCATAATTATGTACAAGCAATGCTTTAATCTTTTACAAGTTATGCTTATGGCATATAATGTTAGTTTATGGAAACTTTCCTTTTAATTATAGTATTAATTGCAATTATCTTTTTATGTGTTTTAATAATTCGTCAAAAACCATCAAATGATTTAGTTGAATGGCTAAGAAGCACAGGGCAACGCTTAGAAGTTCAAAATAAATCTTTTAATGAAAGACTTGATAATGCAGCTCGCGTAATTGGGGATGTAAATAAAAATATTGGGGAGTTTAGTGAAATAGGTAGGGGAATGAAAGATTTGCAAGAGTTTCTCTCATCTCCCAAATTAAGAGGAAATATTGGAGAGCAAGTATTAAAAGAGCTTTTAAAACAATTTCTTCCTAAAGAATCGTTTAATCTTCAATATACTTTTAAATCTGGGGAGAAAGTTGATGCAGCGATAAAAACTTCAGCCGGGATTATTCCTGTTGATTCAAAATTTCCAATGGAAAACTTTAGAAAAATGCAAACAGATAAAAATTTTGCCAAACCATTTGAAAATGATGTTAAAAAACACATAGATGATATAAGTAGGAAATATATTTTAACTGATGAAGGAACATTAGATTATGCTTTAATGTATATTCCATCAGAATCTGTTTACTATGAAATAGTTAATAGTCAAACTCTTTTTGATTATGCCCAAAGTAAAAGAATCTTACCTGTTTCTCCAACAACTTTTTATGCTTACATAAAAGCAATACTTATGAGTTTTGAAGGACAAAAGATTGAAAAACAAGCTCAAGAAATACTTTCTTCTTTACGTGCCATAAAGAAAGATTATGGGAAAGTAGAAGAAAATTTAAATAAACTTCAAAAACATTTAGTAAATGCTACAAATATGATGGGGAGTGTTTCATCGTCATTTACTAATTTGGGTCAAAAAATCACTAATACACAAGGGTTTGGTGATGAAAAAGAAAAGAAAAAATTAAGTTAAAAAAAGATAATTCAAAAGAAAAACTTCATGTTACAATGCATTTGTGGGTATACAAGATAAAAAACTAAACAAAGAACAACTTCAAGCAATTAATCACAAAGATGGTCCGCTTTTAATCATTGCAGGGGCAGGGACTGGGAAAACTACTGTAATAACAGAAAGAGTTAAAAATTTAATATTAAAAGATCTTGCAAAACCTGAAGAGATACTTGCTTTAACTTTTACTGAAAAAGCTGCTAAAGAAATGGAAGAAAGAATTGATTTAGCACTTCCATATGGTTATACACAGATGTGGGTGATGACATTCCATTCCTTTTGCGACAGAGTTTTAAGAGATAACGCAATTCACATAGGACTTGACCCTAAATTTAAGTTAATGACGGAGGCTACCTCAATTCAATTTATTAGAACTAACTTATTTGAATTTGATTTAGATTATTTTAGACCTTTAGGAAATCCCAACAAATTTATACAAGGAATGTTGAATCATTTTTCAAGACTTCAAGATGAGAATATTACTCCCACAGAATACCTTATTTGGGCGAAATCTAAAGTTAAATCAAAAAGTACAAAAGTTTCTGAGGAAGAAAAACTAGAAATACAAAAAACCTTAGAACTTTCTAATGCTTACAAAAAATATGATGAATTAAAAATAAATAAAAGTATGTTTGATTTCGGAGATTTAATAACTAAAACCTTAGAATTATTTAACAAAAGACCAAATGTTTTAAGGCAATATCAGGAAAAGTTTAAATATATTTTGGTTGATGAATTTCAAGATACTAATTATGCTCAAAATGAATTAACAATATTACTTTCCGGAAAGAGACAAAATATTACTGTTGTTGCTGATGATGATCAAGCCATTTATCGTTGGAGAGGGGCTGCTGTTTCAAATGTCATACAATTTAGATCAAATTTTCCAAAAACAGAAATAATTGTTTTAACTAAAAATTATAGAAGCACCCAGGAAATCTTAAATAGAAGTTATAGTTTAATTCAACATAATAATCCCGATAGACTTGAGGTTGTTGAAAAAATTGAAAAAAAACTTGTAGCTATTAAAAAAGGGGGAAATCAAAAATTGAAGTTTATTCATGCAGATAGAGTTGAAAATGAAGCAGACTTGGTTTCTGAAGAAATAATCAAATTAGTAAAAAAGAAAACTAACAAATTAACATATAAAGATTTTGCAATATTAATAAGAGCTAATAATCATGCAGACCCATTTATCAGGGCTTTTGAAAGAAAAGGTATCCATCATCAGTTTTTAGGTCCTGCAAAATTATTTAAACAGGATGAAATTATCGATCTAATTTCTTACTTTAAAGTACTTTATAATCTTGAAGATTCGGAATCTTTTTATAGACTATTATCTATTGAATTATTTGACATTAACCCATTAGACTTAATAAAAATCGGAAACTTGGCAAGAAAGAAAAATAAGTCTTTTTTTGATGCATGTGGGAAATTAGATCAATTAGAGTTAAGAAAAGACACTAAAGAAAAGATCGAAAAAATAGTTATTTTAATTAATAAACACTTAGGAATAATAAATAAACAAACAGCTGGCGAGATTTTATATGATTTTTTACTTTCTTCAGGGCTTTTGCAAAATCTATTAAATCCGAAGGACTCTGATGGGGAAAAGAAAGCTAAAAATATTGCTAAATTTTTTGACAAAATAAAATCATATGAAGTAGATCATGAAAAAGTTGGTGTTAACCAAATTGTTGACTGGATTGAACTCTTACAAGAACTAGGAGAGTCACCTTTAGCAACTGACACTGATTGGACAGAAAATGACGCAGTTAATATTTTAACGATACATTCTTCCAAGGGATTGGAGTTTCCTGTTGTGTTTTTGGTTAACCTAGTTGCTCAAAGATTTCCATCGACTGAAAGAAAAGAGCAAATTCCAATTCCTGAAGAATTGATAAAAGAAGTTTTACCTCAAGGTGATTTTCATTTACAGGAAGAAAGAAGACTTTTCTATGTTGGCATGACAAGAGCTAAAGAAAGGCTTTTTCTAACTGCAGCCGATTATTATGGAGAAGGGAAAAGAGAGAAGAAATTATCCCCATTTATATTTGAGGCATTAGAAGATTTAAAATTAAATGACTCAAAATTAAAGAAAAATAATAAAAATATAGATTTTTCAGATAATAAAAGAAGTGAACAGGTTAATTTACCTATAAATAATAAATTATTAGATATTAATTATTTATCTTATTCTCAAATTGAAACTTTTAAAACCTGCCCAATGCATTATAAATTAAGGTATATCTATAAAATTCCAACACCGACTTCAGCATCAATTAGTTTTGGAATAAGTATTCACTCGACATTTAATGAATTTTATAGAAAAGTTAAAGATGGAGCTAAACCCACTGAAAAATTAATTTGTGAAATTTTAAAAAATAATTGGATTGATGATGGGTTTAGTTCGAAAGAACACGAAAGAAAATTTTTTGAAAAAGGAAAGGTATATTTATCAGGATTTTTGAAAGAATCTTTTAACCCCAAAAAATTGCCAATATTATTAGAGCAAAAATTTACAATTCCCTTGGATAAAACATTAAAAATAGGAGGAACAATAGATAGAATAGATCAATTAAAAGATGGAAGTCTGGAAATTATGGATTATAAAACAGGAGCTACGATTCCAACTCAAAAGGAAGTTGATAATAATTTGCAACTTTCCTTTTACGCATTAGCTGCAACAAAAATATTATCAAAACCATTTAACAGAAAACCAGAAGAAATAAAATTGTCTCTTTACTACTTAGATAGCCAAGAAAAAATTACTACAACTAGAACACAAAAAGATTTAGATAAAGCTACTCAAGAAATATTTAAAGTACGGGATGAAATTTGTAAATCAGATTTTAAATGTAGTAATCATTTTTTCTGTCAAGGAAAATGTGAATATTCAATGTTTTGTAAAAGTGAATAAACTTATTTGAAACCAATTATTTGTAGACCGTATTTTTGAATTTCTTTCGTAGTCCAATATTTTTGATCTTTAGTTTTTAATATAAAGGAAACCTTTTTCTCAATAATTCTTCCTGTATATTCTTTTTTAGTAGGATCATATTCACGAAGAACTAAAATATCTCCATTTTTAATTTTAAAATCATCTAGTCTTGCGTCAAAAGTTTTCTGACTCGATAAAATTTTATTAAAACTATCAGGCCAAGTTTTCTTTTCGATTATTTTCATGCGTCTTATTTTAATTTATAGAATATTATTATCTTATTAAAGATAATAATTGGCCAGATAAGAAATTTCAACTTATCCGGTTTTAGTAAAGATAAAAGCTAAAAAAATAAGTGGTAGAATTGACAGCAATCCAAAAATAATAGTGGCGATTATGCTTGTTAAGATGGCATATGCAATTTTACCCAAAACATTTTCACTTATTTTTATGCTTACAAATATTCCACATAATATAGAGGATATTCCTACAATGATAGGTAATATATTTGTGTTAAATATATAATCTTGACCCCAGACAAAAAAGGCAATAAAAATAATTTCCAATAAGACAGCCGGAATCAAAATAGTAAATATGATTAATTTTATTTTATTCCCCATCTTTTAGTAGATTAAATTTAGTATAACAGCCAGGGTAGAGAATTTCACTTCCACTAAATGATTTTTTAAAATGAGTAAAACCCAGCCAATTTTTATTTGGAAACCTGAAATCATATATTCCTTCAAAGTCAAAAACTTTACAACCTTGTTTTTTTGCCCATAGTATTCCATGATAGAGAAGTGGGTATTGTGATAGGGATGTCCTACCCTCATAGTTAGTAAATGCTTGCCAATAGTATGAAAAATCTCTAGCAGAGCGCGTGAAAATCGCTCCTCCTATAATATTGCCAAGATTATTGTGCGACGCTAAGAAAGTAGAGTAATTACGAGGAAAACATTTCTTTAAGTTTATTAGTTGTTTTACGGATGGTACAAATCTTTTAAAATTAACAGAATTTTTCCATGCATTTCTAAATTTTTTTATTTCTTCTGGGGTCGAGTATTCTTTAATAATAAGACCACTTCCCTTTCGGATGCTGTATCGGCAGTCTTTACTAAATTTTTCAAAAATTTGTTTTTGAGTTTGAGATAAATCAATTTGCAGTGTTTTTGTGGGTAGATATGGACTTTTTGACAATTTAAAGCCGCGTGATAACATTAAATCATGGATGGATTTGTTCTTAGTGAAGGGCCTAGTGTTGGAGGGGTTACCCTTCAGGGAGACGGTAATTCCTAAATCGGGTTCAATAATTGTTTGAAATACTCCATACTTTTTGGATAATTTTTTTATTATTTTAAAATCAATTTCTTTTGGCCTTTGAAGTTTTAATATACTTCCCAGTAAGGGTAATTTTTTAATAAAATAGTTAATTCCATTAATTCTTTCTACTATCCAACCATTAGATTTTAAATAATTGGCATACTCAAGAGTTTGACGAATATCTGTCATTAAAATTTAGGATTAATAATTTTCTTCTTAAATCTTAATACAAACCATCTAATTTCTTCTAAGTTTTTATAAATTGCATAAAGTTGTTTATTAATAACAAGATCCCAAGAGCCAATAAATCCTACAATTTTAGGATTATAACCTTCTTTAAATTTAGTAAACCCTTTTCCTTCTTCTCTCCCCCACAAATCAAATGTAGTTAGACCTAGTTTCTTACCTAGTTTAATAGCCTCCCACATCATTAGGTTGTTGGCCATTACTTCCTTGTATTTATCAGTTGAAGCTCCATATGGATAATATAGAAATCCATCATTAGAAAATAAAATCCAAGCTGAAATAATCTCTCCTTTATAAGTAGCTGTGATTAAATGAGCAATTTTTTCCTTTAAATGCTCCCACATTAATTTATGGTATTTTTGGGTGTGGGCATAAAATCCTTGTCTTTTTGCAGTTTCAAAAGTCAATTCTAAATATTTTTCAAACGCCTTATCTGAATTATCCTCCTTAATGACTACACCATGTTTTTGGGCAAGCCTTATGTTATATCTAGTTTTACTAGAAAAACTTTTCAATAGTTCTTCTTCAGATAATGTTAAATCAATCCAAAAAGAAGTTGGGGTAAAAAGTGTTTTTCCTTTAACTAAACCCCAAGAAATAAGTTTTTTTTCTAAATCTTCACGATGTAACACATTAGGTTCTAATTTTACAAATATGGCATTATTAACTTTAGCTATCTTTGATATTTCTTCGATATCTTTTTTAGTGGGATCCGAACCTTTAATGACTGTACCAATAGTTAGTCTTGTGTGTGGAATTTTACTAAAAATTATTAAACCATTTTCATAATGTGAGATATTATTTCCCCAATCTTTTCTAAATTCTCCCCACTCTTTAGTTTGTAATGGATGTGTCATTTCTTAATTATACATTTACCTAATGAGTAATTCTTTAAAAAAGGTTCATTTTAAATATTTATCCAATATATCATCAAAGTTAAGGTCATCATTTGATATTTCTACCCTTTCTTCCTCAAACCTTATTATTTTTCCATCTAATAAATGTTCTGGGATGTCTGAAATAAATCTTGAAGGAGGATTACTGATTTTTTCTCCAAAGTAAAGTCGTTTACTGGCATATGTTAAAAAAAGTGTATCTTTAGCTCTTGTTATACCAACGTAGGCTAAACGTCTTTCCTCTTCAAGTTGTTCTTTCTCCCAAAGAGCTCTTGAATGAGGGAAAAGTCCTTCTTCCATGCCAACAATAAAAACAACAGGAAATTCTAACCCCTTAGCAGAATGTAGGGTCATTAAAGTAACCGCATTACCATTTTCATTAATTGGACCAGCTTCAACTAAAGATACATTTTCTAAAAATTCTAAAAGTTCAGGAAATTCTAACGCAACAGACCTTAATTCTTTAATGTTTTCAAGTCTTGGCAAATCCTCTGGGTCATCTTCTTTAAATTTTGTTAAATACTCAGTTTTTTGAATAATTTCATCTAATATTTCTAAAGTTGTTTTTTTATCAATATCTCTAATTTCTTTAAAACTTTCATATCTTCTTTTTCCTAGTGCCACGGCTCTTTTCTCTGAAACTGAATCTTTTGGATTAAACAAAAGTCTTAAGTAGCAAAGTATGTCTTTAATTTCTTTTCTGTCATAAAATCTTACTCCCCCTACTAAGGTATATGGAATTGCCGCATGAAGAAAGGCTTCTTCTAGAACACGGGATTGAGCGTTAGTTCTGTAAAGAATCGCAATATCAGAATATTTTACGTTTTTAATGAGTTTATTTATTTGTTTTACTACAAAATCTGCTTCGTCAAACCCATTTCTGGCAGGATAAAGTACAATTTTTTCTCCACCGCTTTTTTCTGTCCAAAGCCTCAATATTGGATGTGAGGTATTTTTAAGTATAACTGAATTTGCAGCATCTAAAATATTTTGTGTTGATCTATAGTTTTGTTCAAGATTAATAATCTTTATAGTAGGATAATCTTTTATTAAATAATTAATATTTCTAAAATCTGCTCCCCTCCATGAATAAATACTTTGAGATGCATCTCCCACAGCTGTAATACAACCTCTTTTTCCATCTAATAATTTAATTAATCTATATTGAATTTTATTAGTATCTTGCCATTCATCAACAAAAATTTGGGTTATTCTCTCTTTCCATTTATTAATAACTTTGGGAACTTCAAAAAGTTTTACTGTTTTTAAAAGTAAATCATCAAAATCCAAGGCATTTATTTCTTTAAGGCGTTTTTCATATAATTTATAAACTTGAAAAACTGTTTGGGCTATATCTCCCCTTGCTATTTCAAAATAGGCATCTGGGTTAAGCATCTGGTTTTTTGCTTCAGAAATAGCATATAAAATTGAAGAAGGTTTAGTACTTTCCTTTAATCCTAATTCATTAATAATTTCTTTAACCAAATCTTTTTGATCCGATTCATCATATATTAAAAAATTTGGAAAAATTCCTATTTCTTCTCCATCAATTCTTAGAACTTTTGCGCAAAATGAATGAAACGTACCAGCTTGTAATGATTGAACCGAATCAGTAGGTAGCCCTGCTTCGTTTAAAAGAACATTCATTCTTTCTTTCATTTCTTTGGCTGCTTTGTTAGTAAAGGTGGTTAATAAAACATTTTCAGGAAGTACTTTTAGCTTAGATATAAAAAAAGCTACCCGATATGTTAGACATTTTGTTTTTCCACTTCCGGCTCCAGCAAGGACCAGTAGGGGTCCGCTGGTGTAAGTTACTGCTCTTAATTGTTCTTTATTAAGCTCTGATAAATTGATTGTCATATATTTTTTTGAAAATATTATGTTTCCTGTTTGAAAATATTTTTGATCCTTTATACATATACTTATACAAAAGTAATGAATCCCTGTGTCCCAATGTTATAGAATAATAGAATCTATTTTTCTTTGGTGTGAGTATTCTTTGTATTTTTCCGGTAAATAATGGAAAGTTATTTTTTATTATTTCAAATATAAATTTAATCATTTTTATGCTTGCAGTATAAAAAACACTAACAAGCCTTTCTTGTCTGGTTCTCTTCGATATCCAAACACTACCATCCCCATCAAAAAAACCTCTAATATAATCATTAATAAACACATGAGGTATTTTAATAGGTGGTTTAATAGTTAAACTTTTTCTCGGTGTTATTCCAAGTTTAATTAAATTTTGATAAATATGTTTATCTGAAAATCTAAGTTGATAGGATGATTTTCCATTTAGTCTTGATCGTATCTGTATTGGTGTATCACAAGATAATTCAATTTTGATTTTTTCTATTATATCTTTGTCATCACAGGCAATTTGGATCATGTGTGAATTTCCTGTCCTGCATATATTTCCATCTGCTGTTATGAATCCTAATATATAAGCCATTGGTTCAGACCATTTGGTAAAAAATTTTTGATTTATTTTATATTTATTAACCTTTTGTTGGATTGGTAGAAATCGAACCTTTGATTGAATTGATGGAGAAGTTCTTGATATAAATGCACCCATTTCTTTGTAACTCATTTTCTTTATATTGTTTGTAACAAACTCAATTTCATTTTTGGTCCACAGGTGAGTGAATTGATTGGCTCTTTTGATAATATTGCTTGTGTTGTTCATAACAAATACAATAGTAACATGGGTAAGTATAAAGTTGTCCTGGTATTTTTAGTCATTTTGGTAGTTTTGCCAATTATCTTTTTCTTAGTTTTAAGATCAATCTTTTTTTCTAAATTTGATTATGGAAATATTAAATCTTCAAATGGAATCACATCAATTTTAATTTTAGGTAAAGGTGGAGAAGGCCACACGGCTCCTGATTTAACAGATACAATGATGATTGCATTTCTTTCCCAAAATTCAAAAAAAGTAAATATACTATCTCTTCCTAGAGATGTTTGGGTACCTGCAATTCGCGCTAAATTAAATAGTGCTTACTATTGGGGAAAACAAAAATCTAATAATAATTTCGAACTTGTTAATACAAGTATAGAGGAAATAACAAGTATACCAATTTCATACACAGTAGTTGTAGATTTTTCTTTGTTTAAAGACTTGATAAATACATTGGGTGGAATAAATGTGATGGTTGAAAATTCCTTTACAGATTCAAAGTATCCAATTGCGGGTAAAGAGAATGATCTATGTGAAGATGATAAGCAAAATTTATCTTTAACCAAAACATATGCTTGTAGATATGAAACTGTTTCTTTTGAAAAAGGTGTTACTAAAATGGATGGAGAAACTGCATTAAAATTTGTGAGAAGTAGAAATTCAGAAGGTCTGGAAGGAACAGATTTGGCAAGAGAAATTCGTCAACAAAAAGTTATTAGTGCTATAAAGGAAAAAGTTTTATCAAAAGAAATAATATTAAACCCCTTAAAATTAAAAGAAATTTATGATATTACCTTTTCTCATGTAGAAACTAATTTAGATAATAAGTCTTTACTAATATTGGGAAGATTGGTCTTTGAATCTAGAAACAAAATAAATTTCTTTTCAATCCCAGAAAAGTTTTTAGAAATCTCTCAAAATTTAAAAAAGTATGATTACCAATATGTATTTATTCCAAAGTCTGGTAGTTGGAAAGATTTTCAAGAGTGGTTAAATAATCATATTTTATGAGTTTTGTATATATATCTATTTATTTTCTATCCTCATTTTGTTTAGGTTTCACTGTTTTGTTTAAACTTTTTAAACAAAAGCATTTAAATACAAAAGAATTGTTATTTTTTTCTATGCTTACCGGAATCTTAATAAACGCATTATTATCTTTTTATTTGAGTCATATCTTTTCTATCAAAATGTCAACTTGGATAACGCTTCTTAGTGGAATATCTCTTTATTTATTTACGTTTAAGAATTACAAATTAAAAATAAGTTTTGATAAAGGATATATATTGTTTAATATTTTTTGGCTAATCTGTTTTGGTTTGGTGATAAGTCAAACTCATTTAAAATCTGGTGAATCTTATTTAAGCGGTAGTCCCTCGACGAGTGGTGATTTACCCTTTCATTTAGGGTTAATTAGTAATTTCGCCTATGGAGATAATTTTCCTCCGATCAACCCAATTGCTTCTTTTAAAACCATTAATTATCATTTTGTTGCTGACTTTGTTTCAGCTCAATTATTAGTCTTAGGTTCTGGATTACGATATTCACTAATTATTCCCTCTACCATTTTTGGTTTACTCTTAGTTAATTCCCTCTATTTATTGGCTTTTAAAATATTAAATAATAATAGGGCATCTTATCTTTCAGTATTCTTGTTTCTTTTTAATGGCGGATTAGGTTTTACAAAACCTATATTAGATGAATTACCTTTGTCTACTTATATCAATGCCACGACCCGTTTCTCCTACCTTCCTCAGTTAGGCGTTGGGTATGCTGGTATATTTGCCGAAATGCTTATGGCCCAAAGAACTTTGCTTGTGGGGGTACCACTTTGGATTTTTGCTACATATTTATTAATACTTTTAATAAACAATAAGACAAATTTAAGAATCTTTGCTATAAGCGCATTTATAGCAGGTTTATTACCATATGCAAATATTTATGCCTTTTTGGTTTTTGCTTTAGCGCTTCTGTTTGTTGTTGTATCGGAAACTATAAAAGCTAAAAAAATATCAGAATTATTTTTTTGGATTAAATATGGCTTATTAATATTTATTGTTTCCGGAGCCTTTATCTTACCTGTAATATTCACTTCATTAGGATCTAAAAGCTTTATTAGATTTTCTTTTTCAGAATGGCCGCCTGTTGATGGAACTTATAATAAATTGTTTTTCTATTTGACTAATTTTGGTATTCCTTTTTTGTTTGGGTCAATAATATCAGTAATGTTGTTTTTTAAAAAGATATTTAAAAATAGAAACATTATTTTAGTAAACGTATTTATTATATTTCTAGCTAATATAATTATCTTTCAGCCATATGTTTGGGACAACAGTAGATTTGTTTTGTACCCTTATATAATGATTTCAATTTTAGCTTCATATTTAATAATTAAATTGATTGAAAGTAAAATAATTGTAGTTAAAATTTTAGGTTACTGCTTTTTATTTTTATCAGTCGTTACCGGTATTCTAATTTCAATTAATGATCCAAGGATGCTCGGTGGAATATTTAAAAGAAATGATTTAATAATTGCCGAAGAAATTAGAGAGATCAGTCGTCCCAATGAGATTTTTCTAACGGCAAGAAACTCAAATAATATAATAACTGCTTTATCTGGTCGTAAAATATTTCTAGGATTTGGTGGTTATTTGTGGACACACGGGATTACTGATACGACTGATAAAGAAATGGCGATCTTGGCAATTTTCGATGCAAGAGATGGATACAAAGAGCTGATAAAGAAATTTGGGATAAATTACATTTATATAAGTGGATGGGAAAGAAGAGAATATCTAATAAATGAAGAAAAATTAAGATTTGATTATCCGGTTGTTTATGATAAGAATGGAATTTTAATTTTAAAAACCGCTACCAACCTACCCAGCCAAATTTATTAATAAATAATACTCCCCAAGTGTTTACAATTATACAAATAATAAGTAACAACCAGTGGTGCCATTTTGGTCCGTTGTGTTCGGCCACACCCTTAATTGTAAGCAACATTAAAAAGGGGTAAAAGTCAACCGCAAAGCGATATCCGAATTGTGTGAATCCTGTTCCACCATGCGAGGATACTATAAATAATATTATTAAAATGGAAATCCACGATAATTTTGTGATGATATCTTTTATTGAAGCAAAGAAAGAGTGAATAAAAGCAGGAGTAGTAAGAATTATAGACATCCCAGCAAGAGATGGGACAATATAAGGAAAAGTATTTGTAATTACTGGCATTTTTAGAAATAATATATCAAAGTTTTTGGGTATATATATTGGGTTCCAAAGACCCTGAGCAAACCAAGATGATATACTGACATCAGGAATCAGATTGTAACCATTGTCAAAAGGATTTCCAAGTCTTACAAAGTTATACCAAAATCCAAAACTGGCAAAGATTGAAAAAACTAAAATTAATATGTTTAAATGTTTTAAATTTTTAAACTTTTCCCAATTCATAAAGACAATAAACGGAAAAGTTAAGGCAACATGACTTCTTGAAAGAAAGGTAGCGCCCAATAATATTCCTAGTAATATTGGCCTTGATTTACCTAATATTTCGACTAATGCCCAAGTTAAAAAGAATGCTGAGGTAATTTGACCAAGATACCAAACTGAACCGACTGAAGATAAAAACCATACTATGGAACCTAGTCCAATTAATAATCCTGACCAAATCATTAAACTTAATTTCTTTTTAATTCTATATGCCATAATCATTGTTAATCCGATTATTCCCATACCTAATATGTGAGAAATATACTGTTGAGGGAAATTTTTATTTGAGAAAAAAACAAAAGGTATAGCGAGAATAGCTGGCATTGGAGGATTAGCTACATAAAATTTATTGTCACCAATGGGAATTTTTTCGAGCCAAGGATAATCCCCTTCGATATATAAATGTCCTTTTAAGAAAGAATCTGCAAGCAATGTAAAGTGATTAAATGGTGTTTTTCCAGCAGAAGAAAGAAAATATATTATTAAAATAATAAGTGGAATGAAAATTGTTACCAACCTAAATTTATTGCCCATATAACTCCCCAAAAGTTTACTATAATTGAGATTAATATTAATAGTAGATTTAATTTTGTTGGTTTAAAACGAAGTGCCAATATAATCATCAAAAAAACTATAAAATCCAAAACAAATCTGTATCCAAATTGAACCCAGCCTTGCATAATATGTAAAAAACTTGGGACAGCCACAATTAGGGCTGTTATTATTGAATTTAGTTCCAAACCTTTTTTAAATTTTGGTTTTAATGCAATAAATAGAAGTGGAGAAGTAAATAAAATTCCCATTCCAAAAGGTGAAGGTTTTATTTCTTTAACAATTCTCCCAGATATATTGATATCGGGTGGCATAATAAAAAATGTGTATAGATGCATAGGAATATTTTTGATATCAAAGTATCCATAAAGAGTTGATTTGGGGTTTATTATTTGCCTTATTGTATAAGGGTAATTAGAATTTGCATATTGCAGATAAACCTCGTTATATCCTGTTTTTAAAAAATTACCAAATCTTGCCCAGTTATAGAAAAATAAAATTGGAATAAAAATAAAAGCCCCTATTAAGAAGTAAATGAAATCTTTCTTTCGTTTAAGTAATTGTAACAAGTAAAATATACCAGCCAGAACCATTGGAATACGGGTTAGTGCAGCGAGAGCAAAGAAAATTCCTGAGAGAAAATGTTTTTTATTGAAATGTAAAATCAATGAAATTGTTATAAAGAATATTGAGACAACGTGGGCAAAAAACCATGTAGTTCCAACTACAGCTGACCAAAAAAATGAGGTCCCCAATCCTAAAAAAATAGAGAGAATAATTGCATTCTTTTTATTGGTAAAATTTAAAAGTAATAAGTATATTAATAAGATGTCTAAGCTTCCTATCAATATTGATACTTGTTGTTGCGTGATACTCTCTTTAAGTAAAATAAACGGGATTAAAACCAAAGATGCTCCTGGTGGAAAAGGGATATAAGTTTTACCATTAAATTCTAATTTATCGTGATAAAATACAGGTAGATCTGGTATATCGACACAGCCATGTATTAGAGATTTTGATAGATATAAATAATGATCATACCAATTTCTTGGATTAGGATATATATTTTTGTATATTAATAAAATTCCAAAAAATATTAATAATGGAATTAATATAAAATTGTTTTTTGAAAAGAAACTATGAAAAATATTTTTAAAAAATTTGTTATTAATTTTCATTACATTGATTTTAACATTATCTTAATAATTTTTTCTGCCTTTGCGTTAAGATTATTTTTAGCTAATTTTGGGACACTACAATTAGATCATGGAACATTCGTTGCTTGGAGTAATTCATTAGTACAAAATGGTCTTAATAATTTTTATTCTGGTTGGTCTGATTATCTACCAGGGTATCTTTATATACTTTGGCTTTTAGGAAAATTAAATCTAATTCCAGCTTTTCAGGTTATTTTATTTAAATTACCTGCAATCTTAGCTGATATGGGAACTGGTTATTTAATTTATAAAATTGCCAATAATTTAAGTGTAAAAAAATGGGGAATAATTCTATCTTTAATTTATCTTTTTAACCCTGCAGTTTTTGCTAATTCTTCTCTTTGGGGACAAGTTGATTCATTAACTGCATTTTTCTCACTTTTGGCAGTTTATCTGGCATCTAAAAATAAAAAGGTTTTCTCTGCAATTATTCTTGCAATTGGAACATTAATTAAACCACAGGCGGCATTTATCTTACCTGGAATTTTATATTTAATTATAAAAAATAAATGGAAAGGAAAAGAAATTATATTCTTTATAATTTCTGGTTTAGTAGTTTTTATATTTGGATTTATTCCTTTTAATAATACTTCTAACATTTTTGAGTTTATTCTAAAAAGACTTTCTGTTTCAGCTAGCCAATATCCATATGGGTCAGTAAATGCATTTTCTTTTTGGGGACTTTTTGATTTTTGGAAACCTGATAATATATCTTTTTGGATTGGGGCAGGAATCAGTTGTTTATTAATTGTCATTGTTCTTTTTTTATTAAGAAAGAAAGGGGGATTAGAGTATACAATTTCAGCAATTTCTCTTCTTGTTTCTTTTCTGTTTTTAACTAGGATGCATGAAAGACATTTGTTGCCAATCTTGGCACCACTTCTTTTAGCCTCATTAGCTAACCCTGTTGTATTAGTTGTATATGCAGGATTTTCCTTTACTTATCTTGCTAATTTATCTTATTCTTACTATTGGATAACTGATAATTTTAAAGAAATTTTTAATCCAGTAATTATCAAATTTTTTATCATTACAAATCTCTCATTGTTATTATTTTTTATCATCTCTCAATTTAAAAAAATTAAATTTTCGTTTAAATACGAAGACTTATTCAGGCTAAAATTAAATAAAGTTAAATCACAAATTAATTATTTTGGAAAAGATATTTCAGGTAAAAAAGCTAGGATTTTACTTTTAGGTATTTTATTTTTTTCAATTATTACAAGAATTTATTCTTTAAATCTTCCAAAAGAAAAATACTTTGACGAAGTCTACCATGCTTTTACTGCTGGGTTAGTGCTTCATGGTGATCCTAAGGCTTGGGAGTGGTGGAATCCACATCCTGAAGGATTTGCATATGAATGGACTCACCCACCTGTTGCAAAACTAGGAATGACCCTTGGAATGATTATCTTTGGAGAAAATGCATTTGGGTGGAGAATTGTTCAAGCAATTTTGGGTGTTGGATCGGTACTTTTAGTCTATTTGATTGCAAGTTTAGTTTTTAAGGACAGGCTTGTAGGAATTTTATCTTCAGCAATTTTTTCACTTGATGGTTTGGTTTTAGTAATGAGTAGGATAGGAATGAATGACTCATACCTTTTGTTTTTTTCACTTCTTTCAATTCTCCTTTTCTTAAAAGATAAAAACTTTCTTTCGTCAGTTGTGTTTGGTCTAGCAATTGCATCCAAGTGGTCTGCAATTTATACATTACCAATATTTTTTGTTTCTCATTTTGTTTTTAAAAAGAAATTAAAAATATCTTATCTATCTTTTCTTATTATTCCAATTGCAATTTATATTGCAAGTTATGGAATAATGTTTAAAACGGGTCATAGTTGGGAAAACTTCATTGAAGTGCAAAAACAAATGTGGTGGTATCACACTAATTTAAGAGCAGAACATCCTTATACTTCGCCTGCTTATACTTGGCCAATGCTTGTTCGTCCTATTTATCTTTATAATGGCCCTGAAACTAAGGAATTTGTTTCAAGAATTTATGCTTTTGGAAACCCTGCAGTTTTTTGGTTTGGATTATTTTCTATAATACTTTCATTTTTCATTTCAGCAAAAGAAAGAAACAAGAAATTGGGATTTATTATATTTTCTTACCTTATTTTTTTTGTTCCCTGGATTGCATCTCCTAGAATTATGTTTCTATATCATTACCTACCATCTATTCCATTTTTGACAATAGCAACAGGATTTATCTTGCGCCGTTTTCCAAAAACAATTATTCCTATTTTTACAATTACACTACTTCTTTTTATTTATTTCTATCCACATTGGATAGGACTTAAAATTCCTGAATGGTTAGATAGAAGTTATTATTGGTTTCCAAGTTGGCGTTAAAGTGCCAATAGAAGTGCACCTAGAATAATAAATATTCCAAATCCAGTACCAAGAATTGTTGGCCATGATGTTCCTGCTTCTGGGAGTTGTGGCTCTGATGTTGATGTTGGTCCTTGTGCAATAGAAGTAGATGTACTTGTTGGTGTAGCTGTTCCATTACACACACAATCTGTATCTGTAGGACAAGAAGAATTTCTACAATAACCTGAATAGCAAAATAGTCCAGAACTACAATTACTATTTGATCCACAAGTTCCATTACAAGAGTTTGGTTGTCCTGAGGCTGTACTTGTTGCTGTAGCTGTAGCAGTTGATGTAGCAGTACTTGTCGCTCTTGAAGTTGATGTAGCAGTTGATGTAGCAGTACTTGTCGCTCTTGAAGTTGATGTAGCAGTCGATGTGGCCGTACTTGTAGCAGTTGCTATAGCTGTACCTGAGGCTGTACTGGTAGGTGTTGCTAAGGTAAAAGATAAACTACAAGACCCTCCATATGCTTCTGGTTTACTTGAAGGGGCGTTAGGTGCAACAGAAGTATTTCTTGTTTGATACAATCTAATGGCAGTAAAAATTGCAACTCCAGCTAAAATTATCGTTACTAATATTATTACTATTGTTGATAATTTATTTTTCATATTATTTATAATTTATTTCCATCCTAGACTTGTATGATGGATTTGACCTATTATGTTAAATGTGCTTGTTCCTGTTGGAATAGTGTAAAGATAACAATAATCATTTGATCCAGGCCTTATAGTTGTTGTATCTGGTAGGGTAACTCCATTAACTTTAAATCTTGCCATATCAAAACTTCCTCCAGTTGAAGTACCAGTAACACATAAATTTATTTTATCCCCAACATTTAGACTTGGAAGATTAATCTGTGGGATCAAAACCCAACTTTCTGTATATGCCTTAACATCTGAACATGATGCAGTACCTGAATTGTCTGTAGGTGGTGTGGTTGGTGGTAAAGGTCCAGAACAATTACTTAATTTTATGTCGTAATCCCAACCGGGTAATTCGCAATAAACACCATTATCATCAACAGGATCAACTTGTCCACATTCATTAGTTCCAAATGTTTTTGTTCCACATGTGTGTTTTGATCCATACCATGCACCAACATCTGGTACCTCACAAGCTCCATCATTGTTTGTGTCTCCATTTGGACAATAAATAATTACACATTCATTGTTAAAAGGATTGCCATTTGGACATGTTCCTGAAGTCGGATTATCTGTATTTCCACTACCTCCACCTCCACCAATATATTTGCAATAACATTCTTCTAAAATACCAACATTATTTGCTCTGCCTGCCTCGTAGGTAGCTTGATAGTCAGGAAGAGGGCATAAAATAGCATCCTGACTTTCACAAGTTTGCTGTGTCCAAGCCTTTTCATTTATATTTTGATTTTGTTTAACTAATAAAACTCCTGCTCCTATACCACCAATTAAAAGAAAAAGCCCTAAAATTGTTGCGATTACTTTTCCTCCTGCAAACTTTTTTTTATTTTTTGATGTTACCGTTGGAGGCATTATTGCATCGTCTTGAGGTGCAGCTGAACCTGAATCCACAATTGGAGTTTCAACTGGGGTTTCGTTTGGTTTTGTATCCTGTTTATTTTCTACTGGAGCCATATCTTGAGTTATAGGTGCTTCTTGTGGCATTGGAGGAAGGGTTTCTTCCATGAAAACAGGTGATTGATCATCGCTGTTGGTGGTTGGTGTAATTGGTGTTTGATTATTATCTTTAGGCATCTTGTCTTTTCCAAACAAAAATACTCGACATTAATATTCCTACACCCATTATGAATAGACCAATGGTTGGTGTCAAGTTTCCTGATTCCGGAAGCGAAGGATTGGTTGGTGTTGCAGAAATTGTTGCTTTTGGTGTTCCACTGGCTTTAATTGTAGGGGTGGTAGATGGAATTGTTGTTGGTATACTAGTACTCCTAGAAGTGCCAGTAGGCGATGTTATTGGAGTTGCTATCCCACTACTTGTAGGTGTTGCGGTTATGTTAGGTGTAGCTGAAGGAGTTGCTTCAAATGCGGGTGCTTCACCAGCTTGAACTACAAAATTTCTTGTCAGGGTTCTTAAAATTCCGTTTGAATCTCTCCATTTAATTGTCACTGTATGTTGACCTGGATCCAAATTAGTAGGTGGACTCCAACTCCATTTTCCAGTTGAACTTGAAGTTAGGGAATCAGTTTGAAGTTCTGATTCTACTGAAATTTCAATCCCAGTTTTTGCAGGTGCAGTTCCGAAGAATTGAGGGTCAGTTGTTGTAATTATTTCCCCCTCATCAATTGAATCTAATGTAACTACATTATTTGAAGATAAAGTAAGACTTGAATTATCTACCTCAAATCTTGATGAAATCTCTATTGTTTCAGGTATTGTAAGTTTACTTTCAGGAAGATTTGAGTCAACTGTAGGAACATAATTTCTAAAATCATATGTTTTACCTATAACAATCGTTGGAGTATTTTTAATTGTTGTAGGATAAATTGCAGCTTGTGCGGTTCCTCCTTGTCCATCAATTACAGAAATCTCAATAACTGTTGTTTCAGGAATTGATTCAATAAACAATGAAATTGGAATTATCCAAGTACCTTCCTGGGAGGTTAAATTTGAAAGGGCTATCCCATTAACTGATAAATAAACAATTGCCTTTGCTGGGCTGGACCCATCAGGGGAAAGAATTATTCCAGATCCTGTTAGTGAACTAGTCTGATTTGTTTTTTCTAATAATGTTTTTGATTGCCAAGGTATTCCACTGTTGTCAAAATCTTCACCTTCTGAATTAATTTTAAAAAATACATCAGTATTGGGTTCTATTGCTGGAAGGTTTACTGAATGAATAAATTCTTTTTCAGCATTTTCCTCCAACGTAGTTTTACTTAAAGCCGATTCGCTTTTGCCCCATTTGATAAAACCTTTACTTATTTTGTCAGTAGTCCAAGTAATAGTTAAAGAACTATTGGTAATATTACTTACCCTTACATTTTTTGGAGCAAAATCAGCACTTGCTCCTAACTTAAAAACTTGTCTAGAATTAACTAAAAAAATTCCAGCTACTAAACCAGATATTAAAATTAATATTCCTAAAATTGTTGGTAATTTTTTAATTTTCTTCATTGGGAAGTAGTTTTAAGGATAACTTCTTTTCTCCATTTGATTGATTACTTCTGTATCAAGCTTGGGGTTTATTGGAGAAAGTATCTCTTCAGATACTGTAGCAGGAGTCTTTTTGGAAACAACATAATAAATATTAAAAAATACCCAAAAAACAATAGTAATCGAAGTTAGTATTAAAAGAACTATTACACTAGGCAGTTTAGTATTTTTCATATTTTATTTTTCTTCATACAAAAATGGTAATCTTCCAGTTATTGTTAAAGTTAGTACTTTTGATAAATCAGTAACACTTGAGGTAATCGAAAAAGAATCAACCTTTACTGGCCTTCTTAAATTTTCAACAGATTTTAAAAATGAATAAAGATTTTGGTAAGGCCCAGTTACAGATATTGAAAAAGGAAGCTCATCAGCGTCTCCGGATAAACTTACGAAATCTTTTGATTTTTTAATATCTTCTTTTTTACCAACTAATAAAACATCTGAAGCAGAAAATCTAAGTATTGTAACTCCATCTTGAGAAACTAATGTTTCAATTTGTTTAACTAAAATTTCTGGACTTGCTAAGGCTGGTACGGCTTGAGTAATTAATGGAAGTCTACCAGATTCTTTTTGCAAATTCACACTAGCGGTTTGGAGATTTTTTATTTTTTCTTTTAATTTTGCTACCGTTTCCTCTTTTCCTTTAATTTCTTTATTTAATTCAGATACTGTAATGATTGTGGGACGAATTGCAAAAATTGAAAAGATTACTATTGCAGAAAGAGAAAGTATTAATTCCAAATAAATTTTAAAATTTGGCTTATTTTTATAAAGTCTTAATACATTTAAGAAAAAATCCTTATATCTTAAATAATCTTTTTTCCATCCAACTGCCATATTATTTTGCTCCTTTCTGTGTCGTGAAACTTTTTACATTGGCTGTTATTGTAAAAATTGTTATGTAACTATTATCAACACCCGAAGAAACTTGCGACAAGTTTACGTCAGATAGATCTTCATCACTGTCAAGATTAACTAAAAATTGCATAATTGATCTTTCTGAAAGGGAAGATGCCTTAAGTGTTAAAACTCCTTCACTAATTGAAATTGAATTTAGGGATATATCTGATGGAATTGATTTGGAGATTTTTTCAATAATTTCACTAATATTTTTTTGTGTGTAAAGAGATTTTGCGATAGATAGTCTTTTTTGATTTGATATTATTGTTGATTCTACATCCGAATATGCTGAAACTTGAGCTTTACTAGTATTTAATTCATCGTTTAAATCAGAATTTTTTGCATCAAGCCAAAATCTAGAAAGAAAGGCCCCCATGACTACAAGTTCGGTCACAATAACCATTATTCTAAAAGAAGAAAGTGCCCATTTTAAAATTCTACCGAAAGTAGATGTTTCAAATTCTTCTTGAGGAAGAAGGTTTATCTTATTTCTTTTATTAGCAGGCATAGCTTAAATATAGCATATGAAAACCTGTCTTAGAAGCTAGTATTTAATAATCTTTATTTTAGGAGTTTAGAAAGCTGAGATTTGATTCTAGCAGCTTTATTTTTGTGGATTGTATTTTTTTTAGCTGCTTTATCAGCTAAAGAAATTGCGGTTTCAATATTTTTTTTCGTTTTTGTCTTTTTGGCAGAACGTAAAGCTTTTCCAAGCTTAGATAAAATTAAAGTATTTACCTTCTCTTTTTTGCTTGAGCCTCGTAATGCTCTTTTGGCTGTTTTTGTTACTGGCATGTGGGTAGTATAATCAAAAAAAGTGAAATTAACAATAACAACTAAAACAAAATTTGTTTTAAAGAAATTTAAATCGTTATTTTTTGGTCAACAACATTCTGTTTTATCTGCGGCAACTTTAATAATGATAATGATAGTTGCTTCAAGATTATTGGGATTGGTTCGTCAAAGGGTGTTGGCCCATTTTTTTACTCCTGATAATTTAAGTCTTTTTTTTGCGGCCTTTAGATTACCGGATACAATTTTTGAAGTTTTGGTTTTTGGGACCTTTGCATCAGCTTTCATACCAGTCTTTACAAAAACATTAAAAGAAAATAAATTTGAAGGTCATAAAAAAGCTTGGGAGGTTGCAGGATTGGTTGCTAATTGGGGAGGCGTTTTATTTGTTATATTAGCAACAGTTGTAATTACTTTTGCACATCCATTATATAAGCTTATAACTCCAGGTTTTAGTCCTTCGGATCAAGACAAAATAGTGACTTTGGCTAGAATTCTATTTGCAGCTCAGGGTTTTTTTGTAATTTCATATGTTTTAACTGCTGTTTTGGAATCTTCAAAACGATTTTTTGTACCTGCTTTAGCACCTCTTTTTTATAATTTAGGAATAATAATTGCAACATTTTTCTTTTCAAAAAACCTTGGGTTATTAGCTCCTACCATAGGTGTTGTTATTGGTGCAGGATCTCATTTTTTAATCCAACTACCTTTAGCTGTAAAACTTGGTTTTAGATTTAGTAGTTCACTAAAAATTACACCAGAAGTTAAAAAAATTGCCAAGCTTTCTTTACCTAGAATAATTGAGGTATCTTTTTTGCAAGTTGCTAAATTCGTTGAATTAACATTGGCTTCATTAATTTCAGTTCCCGCCTATACCTTCTTTACTTTTGGAAACACAATACAACTTCTTCCTGTTGGGCTTTTTGGTACTTCAATTGCTAAAGCTGCACTTCCCACCTTAGCAAGGCAAGCAGATAATTTACCAGCTTTTAAAAAGACACTTTTTGAAACTTTAAACCAAGTAATTTTTTTAATGGCACCAATCGTTGTTTTTTTAATGGTTGCAAGGGTTCCTGTAGTAAGGCTAATTTTTGGAACAGATATTTTTACTTGGGATTCTACTGTTGAAACTTCATTAGTTGTTTCAGCTTTTGCTTTTGGTATTTTTTCTCAAGCCATAAATTCAATATTAGCAAGATCTTTTTATGCATTAACTGATACCAAAACTCCCGTAATTGTTTCGATTTCTACTTTACTTGTCAACATAATTTTAGATTTTATTTTTGTAGTTAAATTGCATTTACCGGTTTGGAGTTTAGCAGCCGCCTTTTCTTTTTCATCGATTATTCAATCAATTGTTTTATTTTTGCTTATTACAAAAAGAATTCACAATGGAGCAAAGCAAAGTTTATATATTCCAATAATAAAAATATTTATTTCAAGTTTAATTTCTGGATCAACAATGTATTTTATTTTAAAGTTTTTTGATAAATCAGTTTGGGTTAAAAAACTTTCCTTCATTTCTTCACTTGATTTACCTTTTGAAAAATTTGTACTAGATACAAGATATGCTGGAAATTTACTTATTTTAACTATCTTTGTAGGACTAATTGGAATTTCAATTTATTTAATTAGTTTAGTGTTAATGAAATCTAAAGAACTAGAAACATTCAAAACTTTATTTAAAAGATTTGTTGGTGGAAGTTCAAATACTGAAGTTGATCCTTCAGAATAATAAATAATTAAAAAAGCCTCTTGACAAATAGTTAGCACTCAGAGTATAGTACTGCTAAGTTAATAAAAATGAACAGTTTAACTTCTCGTCAAACACAAATATTAAAGGTAATTATTGATGAATATATAGAAACAGCAGAACCTGTTGGATCTGATTCGTTGGAAAAAAAATATAATCTTGGAGTATCCCCTGCAACAATTAGAAATGAGATGAGTTTACTTACAAAATCAGGTTATTTAAAACAACCACACACTTCAGCCGGAAGAGTTCCAACATCTGGTGCTATGAAATTCTATGTTGATCAACTTATGGAAGAAAAACAAATGAGTTTAACCGATGAAGTAAAAGCAAAAGAAGAAGTTTGGGATTCAAAAGGAAATTTAGATAAATTTTTAGGTGAAATAACTCATTCCTTGGCTCATAGGACTGGAGGCCTTGCAATTGCAGCAACAGAAGACGGTTCAGTCTGGCAGGCAGGACATGCAAATATATTTTTATATCCAGAATTTGCAGATTTGGGTGTATGTGCTTCAGTTTTTGGTTTTATGGATGAATCCGACCAGATGATTGACCTATTTTTTAAAAGGTTTCCATTAGAAATTCCTTTTGATGTATTGTTTGGGGAAGAAATGGGTTTTAGAAATTTTCCAGTTGGAATAGTTGCTGCACATTTTAGAGTTAAAGATACAAACGGAGCTTTAGGAGTAATTGGACCTGTTAGACAATCATATGCAAGTTTAATACCAACATTAAGATACTATAGAGGGATGTTGGAAGAAATGATGGGGGTATAAATAAAATGAAAAATTCTACACAAAAAGTTACTAAATTAAAAGTTAAAGATAACAACGAAAATGAATTTGAAAATATGAAAAACCAATTAGCTAGAGCTATGGCTGATTATGCAAATTTACAGAAAAGAACCGATGAAGAAAGATCAATGGTGTTTAAGTTGGCAAGTATTTCTTTCATGACTAAAATACTACCTATATTAGATAATTTAAAACAAGCCCAAAATCATATAAGTGATAGTGGAATTGCAATAATTATTGGTCAACTTGAAACTTTAGCAAAGGAAGAAGGATTTGAAAAATTAAAGATTAATATTGGCGACAAGTTTAACGAGGAAACATCTGAGGCTGTTGATATAGTTGAAACTTCGGAAGAAAAAGATAATAATAATATCTCAGAAGTTATAATGTCAGGATGGAAGTATTCAGATGGAACAATAGTAAGACACGCAAGGGTTAAGGTGTTCAAAATAAAGAAAGAAATTAAAAAATAATATGTCAAAAATTATTGGAATTGATTTAGGAACAACAAATAGTTGTGTTGCTGTAATGGAGGGTGGATCTCCTAAAGTTATTAGTGCTTCTGATACTGGGAAAAATACGACACCTTCTGTTGTTGAAATGGTTAAAAATTTAGTAGGTGATGTTGCAAAACGTCAGATGATTTTAAATTCAACAAATACTGTATCTTCAGTCAAAAGGTTAATGGGTAGAAGATTTGAAGATAAAGAAGTAACAAGAACGGCTAAAATGGTTTCTTACAAAATAGTTTCAGGAAAATCAGGAATGGCTGATGTTGAGATTGAAGGTAAAACTTATACTCCACAAGAAATTTCAGCCAGAGTTTTAATGAAGCTTAAAAAAGACGCAGAGAAATATTTAGGTGAAACAGTAGATAGAGCAGTTATTACAGTTCCTGCATATTTTGATGATTCTCAAAGACAAGCAACGAAACAAGCTGGAGAAATTGCAGGGTTAAAGGTTGAGAGAATTATTAATGAACCAACTGCAGCAGCTTTAGCTTATGGACTTGATAAAAAGAAAGCTGAAAAAATTGCAGTCTATGATTTGGGTGGTGGAACTTTTGATATCTCAATTTTAGAGCTCGGTGATGGAGTATTTGAAGTAAAGGCTACAAATGGTGATACACACCTAGGTGGAGACGATTTTGATGAAAAGATTGTTGATTATATTGCAGAAGAATTTAAAAAGGAAAATTCGATGGACCTAAGGCTTGATAAACAAGCTTTACAAAGAGTTAGGGATGCAGCCGAAAAAGCAAAAATTGAACTATCTGCTGCGGAGGAAGTTGAAATAAATCAACCATACATTACTCAAAAGGACGGTCAACCCCTTCATTTAACAATGAAACTAACCAGATCAAAACTTGAAGGGATTGTTGATGATTTAATTCAGAAAACCATTAAACCAGTTGAGTCAGCTTTAAAAGATTCTGGACTAAAAGTAACGGATATTGATGAAGTTATTATGGTTGGTGGAATGACCAGAATGCCAAAAGTCGTTGAAGAAGTCAAAAAATTCTTTGGCAAAGAACCTAACAAATCAGTTAATCCTGACGAGGTTGTTGCAGTTGGTGCTGCAATTCAAGCTGGTGTTTTAGCAGGTGATGTTAAAGATATCCTTCTTTTAGATGTAACTCCATTAACTTTAGCTATTGAAACAATGGGAGGGGTAGCAACACCAATGATTCCAAGAAACACGACAGTTCCAACTAGTAAAACTGAAATTTTTTCAACTGCTGCAGATAATCAAACACAAGTTGAGATTCATATTACACAAGGTGAAAGACCTCTTTCAAATGATAATAAAGCACTTGGAAGGTTTGTGTTAGACGGAATTCCACCATCTCCAAGAGGTGTTCCACAAATCGAAGTTACATTTGACTTGGATGCTAGTGGAATATTAACAGTAACTGCAAAAGATAAAGCTACAGGAAAAACTCAAAACATTAAAATTACCGGCTCAGTTGGTTTAACTGATGAAGAAGTTAAGAAAGCTCAAGAAGATGCTGAAAAGAATAAAGCAGATGATGAGAAAAAGACAGAAAGCATAAAAGCTAAAAACAATGCTGATGCAATGATTATTACAGCCGAAAAAGCAATTAAAGATGCAGGGGAAAAAGCGCCTAAAGAAGTTGTTGAAAAAGTACAGGATAAAATTAAAGCCTTAAAAGATATTTTAGAATCAGGAAATAAGGAAGAATTAGAGACTAAAACAAAAGAGCTTTCAGATACTTTAAGTGAAGTCGGTCAATCAATGTATGCAAATCAAACCCCACCAAAAGAAGGACAGGGTGATAAAACTGGAGAAACAAAAGACGAGGAAAAAAATGAAAAGAAAAAGGGTGATGAAAAAGTTGAAGAAGGCGAAGTAGTAGAATAATGAATCCTCCAACAATAAATTCCCTAAATGATGAAGAGAGATCTGCGGCTCAAGAGTTAGGGATTCCAATAGATCCTTCAGAATGGAATGAAGAAAATGTAACAAATGCCCAACTCAATTTAGGTAATTTGCTTGATTTACATGGTATTTCTTGGTTTGATAAACTAGGGAGACATGATGTTGCAGATAAACTTACTTTATGGAGGGGTATAGAAAGTTTAAAAAGCCCTAGAAGGAAAGAAGAAAGATAATTTATGACCACAAAAAATGATTTTTATGATATTTTAGGTTTAAGTAAATCTGCTTCCAGTGCTGAAATAAAAGCAGCATATAGAAAAAAAGCTTTGGAATGGCATCCAGATCGTCATCAAGGAACTGATAAGGAAGAAGCTGAGAGAAAATTTAAAGAAATAAACGAAGCATATCAAGTTCTTTCTGATTCTTCTAAGAAAAGTGCTTATGATCAGTATGGTCACGATGCTTTTTCCCCCGGTGGAAGAGGTGCAGCAGGAAATCCATTCGCTGGGTTTGGTGGACAAAACGGACAAACTTCATACACATGGTCTTCGGGAGGTGGACAAAACCCATTTGGAAATATGGATTTTGGAGATCCATTTGATATTTTTGAAAGTTTCTTTGGGGGAGGGTCTCCTTTTAGACAACAAAGACAAGTTCCAAGATATTCAGTAAAAATTGACTTTTTAGAAGCTGTTAAAGGTGTTACAAAGGAATTCTCAATTGAAGGGAAAAAAAGAAAAATTAAAATTCCTGCAGGAGTTGATGAAGGAACAAGAATAAGTTTTGGTGATTTTATGCTTTCAATAAATGTTACACCTCATGAGTTTTTTGAAAGAGATGGGGATGACATTTATATTAATGTAACAATTCCTTACTCAATGGCGGTAATGGGGGGAACAATTGAAGTTCCTACAATTGAGGATAAAGTTAAATTAAAAGTAAGAAATGGAACTCAAAGTGGGACAATGATTAGACTTCATGGTAAAGGAGCTCCAAATCCAAACCATAGATCGTTGGGCGATCAGTATGTAAAAATAAATATTTTAGTTCCAGAAAAATTAACAAGAGAACAAAAAAGTTTAATAGAAGAGATGAAAGAAGAGAGTTTATAATATTTAATTATTATCTTGACAGGAATGATAATAGTGGTTAAAGTTATGTTGATGGAAAAAACTGAGGTTGAGATTAAAAATAAGGATTATTCTAAAGAAGATATATTAAAATCTGAAACTGTTGGAGATGTACTTCATGTTTATAGGAAACTTTCTGTTGATAACAGATATAATAACCTTTCAGAATTACAGAGGATGGTTGCAGATAAATTATACGAACTTGGAGATGAAGAAAAATCAAACGATTTTACGTTATTATCAGCACAAACACAAAATTCAGAAAAAATTTTCCAGGCTGCTACTATTTTTGCTGATGTGGTTGATGATTTTAGTAGAAAAGTTAATGATTTTAGTGGGTCAAGTGAAGATTTAAAGAGATTTTCTGATAATTTAACTAATTCAATGGAAGAATTTAGAATAACAGGAGGTAAAATATCTAGTGCAGCAAATCAAATAGATCAAGCCTCGATAAGAATGGATCGTGCATCTCAAAGATAACCCAGTCTCATTGACTTAGATAATTCAAAATAGTAAACTTCACTTATTGGTGGGAAAAGTCCCACCTTTTTTAATAAAAAATGAATACACAAACACCAAGAACAGAATTTGCACAAGCTTTAAAAGCTATAGCTGCTGAACGTGGACTAGATGCTAATGTAATAATCGATGCTATAAAACAGGCAATAGTTGCAGCTTTTAGAAGAGATGCTAAAGAATCTGGAATTGAATATCCAGAGGAAACTGTCATTGATGCTGAAATCAATTCATTAGATGGTGGGGCAAAAGTATTAATAGATGGAAAAGATGTAACACCTCCAGGTTTTGGAAGAATAGCAGCTCAAACTGCAAAACAAGTAATTCATCAAAAAATAAGGGAAGCTGAAAGAGGAGTTATTATGGAAGAATTTACAGGTAAGATAGGATCACTTGTTTCTGGTATCGTTTTACGTTTTGATGGTCCAAATGTTAGAGTTGATATGGGTAGAACAGAAGGGTTTATGCCAGCTGAAGAAAGGATTCCTTCAGAAAGACTTTCTCAAAGTCAAAGACTTACATTTTTACTTAAAGATATTAGAGAAACAATTAAAGGCCGAGAAATAATTCTCTCAAGAGCAGATCCAGCCTTTGTTGTTAAACTTTTTGCAAGAGAAGTTCCAGAAATTGGAGCTAATTCAGTTGATATTAAATTAATTTCCAGAGAAGCTGGTGTTAGAACAAAAATTGCAGTTTATTCAACAACTTCAGGAGTTGATCCAGTTGGAAGTTGTGTTGGTCAAAAAGGAGTCAGAGTCCAGGCTGTAACAAATGAATTAGGTGGAGAAAGAGTTGATGTTATTCCATGGAATGAAGATTTTTCAGAACTTATTAAGTTAGCTCTTGCTCCGGCTGAAAATTTAGTTGTAAAAATAAACAAAAAGACATTAGAAGCAAAAGTTACTGCACCTGAGGATCAACTATCACTTGCAATTGGAAAAGAAGGTCAAAATGTAAGACTTGCTTCTAAATTAACCGGTTTTAAGATTGAAATATTAGGTGTTCCTGTAGAAGTTCCAACAGTTGAAGATAAAAAAGAAGATGTCAAAGAAGAAAAAGTAGAAAAAAAAGAAACTACTAAAAAAACAGGAAAAGAAGAAATAAAAAAAGAAAAAGTAATTGAAGAAACAAAGGATTCTAAAGAAAAAGAAGTGTTTATTAAAGAGGAAGTTTCCAAAGATACACAAAAATGAGAAATTTAAGTATCTTTAAAATTAATATCTATGAAAATAAAAAGACAACCAATAGTAGTAGTTTTAGGTCATGTAGATCATGGTAAAACTTCACTTCTTGATGCTTTAAGACAAACTTCTGTAACAGCTAGTGAAGCTGGTGGAATTACACAGTCAATTGGGGCTTCAGTTGTCACAACTAAAGATGGTAATAAAATTACTTTTATAGATACTCCAGGTCATGCTGCTTTTTCTGCAATGAGATCAAGAGGTTCAAAACTGGCCGATATTGCACTTTTGATAATTGATGGTTCAGATGGGGTAAAACCACAAACCAAAGAAGCAATTATTCATATTCAGGAAGCTAATATTCCTTTTATTGTAGTTATTACTAAAATTGATTTACCTTCTGCCTCAATTGACGTTTGTCTGGGAGAACTTGAAAAAGAAGGGTTATTATTTGAAGGAAGAGGTGGACAAACTCCATACATTGGAGTTTCTGCAAAGAAAAAGGAAGGTTTGACTGAACTTTTGGATTTAATTAATTTACTTTCAGAAGTAGATGGTGTTGAAAGCGATAATGATGCAGAACTTGAAGCAGTTGTAATTGAAACTTCAAAAGACAGAGGTGGGAATATGGTATCAGTGGTTTTAAGAAATGGTAAATTATCCATAGGGAGTGAAATATATGCAGAAAATTCCAAGGGCAAAGTTAAGGGACTTTTTGGTGACAAAAATAATCCTTTAAAAGAAGTTTTTCCTGGAGAACCTTGTAAGATATTGGGATTTGAAACTATTCCTCAAGTTGGTGCGATTGTTACAGATAAAAGACAAGATATGTCTAGTCAAGAAAAAAAGACTACAGTTAAAATTGATAAAAATAAAATACCACTTTATCTTAAAGCTAATAATGCAGGATCTTTGGAAGCATTAGTTGCTTCAATTCCCGATGGATTTGCTGTAGTTGAAGCCTCTGTTGGAGATGTTATTGAATCTGATGTATTAAGTGCAAAAGCCAATAAAGCAATTATTTTTGTTTTTGAAAGTAAAGTTTCATCAAGTGTTAAAAAGTTAGCTGAAATGGATAAAGTAAAAATTGAAAGATTTGAAATTATCTATGAGCTTTTAGAAAGACTTAACCAAATTATTAAAAGTGGTTTGATTGAAATTTTAGGCAAAGCTGAAATTACAACAAGTTTTCCATTTGATGGAAAAAAAGTTGCAGGATGCAAAGTATTTTCGGGTAGGATAGAGAAAACTTCTGATTTAAGACTTTTTAGAGGTGAAGTAGAACTTGGTAAAGTAAAAGTAATTTCAATAAAAAAACAAAAACAAGAAGTACCCGGAGTTTCTCAGGGTGAGGAATTTGGGATTTTTTTTACACCCCAGCTTGATTTTCAAACAGGAGATATGTTAGTATCCGTCAGTGGACAACTCATTTAAGAATCTAATAGATTCTGCCTCAGAAGTATTAATACTTTTACCATCAGAATCCTTTGTTGATCAAGTGTCTGCAGGACTTTCACTTTATCTTACCTTAAGACCTTTGAAAAATGTTTCAATTTCAAGCCTTAATCCAATGACAGCAGAGTTTAGTAGACTTATTGGTGTTGATAAAATAGGGACAGAAGTTGGAAGTAAAAATTTAACTATCAAGTTTACCAACTATCAAGCAGAGGATGTGGATAAAGTAAGTTATGATATTGAAAATGGACAGTTTAAATTAACAGTTTCTCCAAAGTCAGGCCTTAACTCACCAACTAAAGAACAAATTGATATTTCCTATTCAGGAGTTGGCGCTGATACTGTAATTTTAATTGGAGGGGAAAATGAAACTAGTTTTCCAATTTTATCAAACCCTGAATTTAAAGATGCAAAAATAATACATATTGGAATAAGATTTTTAGAGGTAACTAGTGATCTTCAAATATTATCATTTGCAAGTCCGGCATCAGGAGTCTCAGAATTAATGGCTAATTTAATTAAAGAAAGTGGTCTTTCAATTGATCCAGATATTGCAACCAATTTATTATCAGGAATTGAAGATTCAAGTAAAAACTTTCAAGGATCTGATGTAACAGCTTTAACTTTTGAAATTTTCGCAGAGTTACTTAAATTGGGTGGAATAAGGATGCCAAAAATACTTTCTTCTGACAATTTTCCTAAAGGATCAATACCAACAAAGCCTTTTACAAATGTAAGATCACAGCAAGTAAAACAAGTTGAAAAGACTACAAAAGTTGAAGAACAAAAAGAAGAAGAAGTAGAAGAAATACCCCAGTCTTGGACAGAACCAAAAGTTTATACAGGAACTTCAGTAAGTTAATAAATTTTTATCCTTTGCGGAATAATCAAGTTTATGGTAATATAACAAAGATGTTTGCAAGGTTTGTCTTATAGAATGCTTTATAGACTTACTTTAGCAATACATGACAAAAAATATAAATGGCATTAAAAGTTGAAGAGAAAAAAGAATTAATTAAAAAGTTTGCTAGAGAAAAAGGTGATACAGGATCTCCAGAGATTCAGATTGCACTTCTTTCCACAAAGATTGATAAACTAGCAGAACATTTGAAAGAACATAAAAAAGATGTTCATTCAAGAAGAGGTCTTCTTTCAATGGTTGCAAAAAGACGAAGACTTCTGTCATACTTACAAAAGAAAGACGAAGGAAGATACAAAGCTTTAATAAAAGAGTTAAAACTCAACAAATAAAGGCTTCATTAATAATAAAAATATAGGTTTTAGATGAATAAGAAATACGAAAAGACATTCGAATTAGGTGGAAGAAAATTAACTTTAACCACAGGAATATTAGCAGAGCAGGCCTCAGGTGCTGTCATGGCTAGGTATGGAGATACTGTAATTTTAGCTACTGTTACTCACGTTCCATTAAAACAAGAATTTGATTATTTTCCACTTTCAGTTGAATATCAAGAAAAATTATATGCAGGAGGAAAGATAAAAGGTTCAAGGTGGGTCAAAAGAGAAGGACGACCTACTGATAAAGAAATACTAACCGCAAGACTCATAGATAGATCAATTAGACCGCTTTTTCCTAAAGATTACAAAAAGGAAGTTCAAGTAATTGTTGCTGTACTTTCAGTTGATGGGGTTAATGATCCATCAATTTTAGGAGCAATTGCAGCGTCAGCTGCAGTTCACATTACAACTTTACCTTGGAAAGGCCCAGTTGGAGTTATTAATGTTGGACTTAAAGATGAAAAATTTATTGTTAATCCTGTAAATGGAGATTTAACCTCTTCCCCATTAAATTTAGTAGTGTCTTCTACAAAGGATGCGGTTTTAATGATTGAAGCAGGTGCAAAAGAAGTTTCCGAGAAAGTTATATTAGATGGAGTAAAGTTAGCTTTCGAAGAAGCACAAAAAATAAATACTGCAATTTCTGAATTGGCTGATGAAATTGGTATTAAAAGAGATGTTTACAAAGAAGAAAAAGCACCACTTGCTTTGGAAAAAGAAGTTACCAAATTAGTAAGTGATAAAATTGCCGATCTTGTTAAAGGTATGGCAAACCACGAAGGAGCATCGGGAGAATTTATGGAGTTAGTTAATGCAGTTAAAGAGAAATTTGAGAATGAGTCAGATAAGAAATTTATAGTAGGAATTATTGATCATCTTAAAAAAGATTACATTAGAGAACAAATTTTAAAGAAAAAGACAAGACCTGATGGTAGAAAATTAACAGAAATTAGAAAACTTACAGCTGAAGTTGGATTTTTGCCAAGAACTCATGGATCAGGACTTTTCACAAGAGGTCAAACCCAAGTTCTTTCAATTGCAACACTTGGAGCTTCTTCAATGGGACAACTTTTAGAAACTGCTGGAGGGGAAGAAGAAAAACGTTATATGCATGATTATTCAATGCCACCTTTTACAATTGGAGAAGTAGGACGCGTTGGAAATCCTGGTAGACGTGAGATTGGACATGGAGCCTTAGCTGAGAAAGCATTGATTCCAGTTCTTCCAAGTAATGAAGAATTTCCATATGCAATTAGAGTAGTTTCTGAAGTATTAAGTTCCAATGGTTCAACTTCAATGGCATCAGTTTGTGGATCATCAATGGCATTGATGGATGCAGGTGTTCCAATAAAAGCTCCTGTTGCTGGAATTGCAATGGGATTAATTATTGAAGGTAAAGATGTTGCAATTCTTTCAGATATCATGGGTATTGAAGATTTTAATGGAGATATGGATTTTAAAGTTGCAGGAACAGAAAAAGGAGTTACTGCAATACAACTTGATGTTAAAACTTTAAATTTAACTCCATCAATCTTAAAAGATGCGTTAGATCAGGCAAAGACAGGAAGAGCTGTTATGTTAAAAGCTGTTGTGGATGCAATCAAGGAACCTAGAAAAGAAGTTTCAAAGTTTGCTCCAAAAATTAAGCTTGTAAAGATTCCAGTTGAAAAAATTGGAGAGTTAATAGGGCCAGGTGGTAAAGCTATCAAAAAATTAATGGCAGATACTGGAACTGAAGTTGAAGTTGAAGATGATGGTAGTGTTTCAATTTCAGGTATGGATGAAACTAAAATTGCAAAAGCAATTGAATGGGTAGAAGGTCTTGCAAAAGTTGTTATTGCAGGAGAAATATATGAAGGAACTGTTGCAAGAATTATGCCTTTTGGAGCTTTTGTAAATATTTTACCTGGAAAAGATGGAATGGTTCATGTCTCAGACATGACTGAAGGATATGTTAATGATGCCAATGATGTTGTAAAAATTGGAGATAAAGTACAAGTTAGAGTTAAAGAAATTGATGATATGGGAAGAATTAATCTTTCGATGAGAATGGATCCATCAACTGATAAACCAAAAGAGGAAAGAAGACCAAGTACTGGAGGAGACAGAAGAAGTGGAGGAGGTTTTAGAGGTGGAGGAAGACCCTCTGGAGGATTTAGTAGGGGAAGTGGTAGTGGAAGAAGTTTTGGTGGAGATAGAGACAGAAGACCAAGTACTGGAGGAGACGATAGAAGATCATCTGGACCACATTTTCCAACTACTAGATATTTTCAAACAGATAGAAACGATAGATAATTTGATAGCTTCATTAATATTACTTGTTCTAACTTTTTCACTTGATATACTTTAATTATGCCAGACACTGCCTTTAATGAAATTGATATTCTTTCAGATAAAATTACTAAATCAACAATTCCTGATGATTTAAAGTCAAGTGTACAAATTAGGTTAGAACAACTTAAAAAATTGACAAATTCTCCAACTTTTTTGCCTGAGTACGACAGAATGAATAAATATATTGATTGGATTGTAAGTCTTCCTTGGAATAAGAAATCCAAAGATAATCTTGATCTTATTAATGCTAAAAAGATATTAGACATTAATCATTTTGGCTTAGAAGAAATTAAAGATAGAATTTTAGAATATATTTCAGTTATGAAATTAAAACAAGAAAAAAATGAAGGTGAAGATATTTATAGGGCGCCAATTCTTTGTTTTGTAGGTTTGGTTGGAACAGGAAAAACTACAATAGCATATTCAATTGCAGAGGCACTGGGAAGAAAAATTGCTAGAATCCCATTTGGTGGCATGGGAGATCCATTGGATCTTCGTGGTCAATCCAAAATGCATCCAGAGGCAGAGCCTGGAAAAATTATTAAGGCACTTCGAACTACACAATTTAAAAATTCTGTAATACTTTTAGATGAAATTGACAGGGTAACTGATATTGGAAGGGCATCAATTATGGGAGTCTTAGTAGAACTTTTGGATCCTGGTCAAAATCATGCTTTTTCTGATCACTATATTGATTATCCTTTTGATCTTTCAGAATGCATTTTTATAGCAACTGCAAATAACACAACAAGTATTTCAACGGCTGTTATGGATAGATTAGAACCCATTATGATGCCTAGTTATACTGATCAAGAAAAAATAACCATAGGACAAAAGTATGTGTTTCCAAAAGCAATGAAAGCTGCAGGAATTCCCTCTGAAACTTTAAAAATTGATGATGACGTTTGGGTTAGTTTAGTTAGACCTTTAGGCTATGATGCTGGAATTCGTACGATGGAGAGAACAATTGAAGGAGTTGTTAGAAAAGTTGCAAGATTAATTGTTGAAGGTAAAGGAACTTCTTTTACTGTAACACTCCAAAATATTAAAGAATTTCTTCCTTTGTAAATTGTGTTAAAATTGCCTCATGTCATATAAAACTGGTTTAAATATTGAATTTTTTGAAGCCTCGGCATTAGTGGGTTTAAAAGCTGGATATCAAAGTGAAAATATCAACATTAATACAATTGAAGAAGCAATAAAACATGTATCTGAACGAATTGATTATATTTTTTCAGGTACAATAACGCCAACCAAAATTTTAGTTGCCGGGAAAGATAAAAATTATGAAGAAGATGCCGTTTTAATTTGGACATCTATTTATCCTCGTTTTTCAGTCGTTGAAAATAAATTTAAAGAGTCATTTATTAAATTTATAGGAGAATTAGCAATAGAATTAAAACAAGAAAGGACTTCAATAAATTTTTCAGATGAAAGTTTAATGCTGGAAACTGAATTTTGTAAAAATCCTGATTTGAAATGAAAATTTTTGTTATTGGTGACTCACATGGAAACATTTCAAATTTAAAACATGTAATGTGTTTTGCAAAATCTATTAATGTAGGAGCGATAATTCACACTGGAGATTGGGATAATTTAGAAAGTGTGAAAACGGTATTGGAATATAAAATTCCATTATATTCATGTCTAGGTAATGCAGATATTGACCCTTTAATGAAGGAAAAATTTAAAGAATATTTAGAGATTGAATTAGATGGCAAAAAAATTTATATTGTTCATAAATTTTTAAAAAATGATAAAAAATATATTGGAAAAGATGTTTGTTTTACAGGACATTTACATTCACAAAAAATGTGGGAAATAGATGGAGTTAAAATTGTAAGACCGGGAGCTTTAGAAAATAATATTTCTTTTGCAGTTTATGATACTGTTACAGATAAAATAGAGTTTATAAATAATTAATGAATAATTAAAGAATGACTAAAAAAGAAAAACTTCATAATCTTAAAGATGAGATGGAAAAAGATGAATCACTTCCTCTTAAAAAGGGTGCAAATAAATTGGTTTTTGGATCTGGTAATACTAAGGCTAATATATTAGCTGTCGGAGAAGGTCCCGGAAGGACGGAAGACATTCAAGGTTTACCGTTTGTTGGACAGGCTGGAAAACTTCTTGATAAATTGTTTTTTCTAGCAGAAATTGAGAGAAAAGATATATTTATTACAAATATTGTTCACCATAGACCACCTGAAAATAGAGATCCTCTTCCTGAAGAAATTATTTCTTATGGGAAATACTTAGATAAAATTATTGAAATTATTGATCCAAAAATAATAATTACTCTTGGGCGTTTTTCAATGGCTAAGTTTTTATCAAATGTGTTTATTAGTAATGTTCATGGAAAAAAATTTGAAATTTTATTTAAAGACAAAAAGATAGTTGTTATTCCTATGTATCATCCTGCTGCATCCTTACGAAATGGGAATATATTAGAAGCTGAAAAGCAAGACTTTTTGAATTTAAAAAGTATTTTGACTGAGACTTTAAGAGTAGAAAATGATAAAGTGGAGGTTGAACAAATTAAATTATTATAAAAAATATGCTTAAATTTATAGCCCTCTCAGGTACTACAGGAGTCACAGAAAACTTATATGTCCATGAGTACAAGGACGAAATGATCATTGTTGATTGTGGGGTAGGATTTCCTGATTTAGAAATGCCTGGGGTGGACCTTGTTATACCTGATTTTTCATATATTGTTAAAAACAAACATAAACTAAAGGGAATCGTTCTTTCTCAGGGTCATGAAGATCATATTGGAGCACTTCCATTTTTACTTCGTGAAGTTAATGCACCAATTTGGTGTGCCCCTTTAGTTACTGAATTTATTGAAGAAAAATTTAAAGACAATGATTTAAATTTAGGTGACATTAAAATAAACACCTTTAATCCCGACACAGCTGTTTTTGAAATTGGATCATTTAAAATAACCCCGTTTAGAGTTTCTCACTCAGTTCCCGATACAGTGGGTTTTTTGATAGAGACTCCTGAAGGCAAAATAATGCATGTCCCAGAACATAAAATTGATCAAAAATCAGTAGATGGGATGTCTTTTGATATTCAAAAGGCCAAAACATTAGCAGGAAGCGGAGTCTTGTGTTTAATTTCTGATTGTTTGGGGTCAAATGGTCCAGGATTTACTCCTAGTGGAACAGAAATTGAAGATATTATGTATAAAATTGCCCAAACAGCAAAAGGTGCAGTTTATATCTCTGCCATGTCCTCAAGTATTGGAAGATTTCAACAGATGATTAATGTTGCTTCTAAACTGCGAAGAAAAGTTGTTTTTGTGGGAAGATCAATCCAAAATAAAACAGAATCAGCTCATAAACTAGGTTATTTAAAATATTTAGATAATCAAGTTGTTGATATTAAACAATCTAAAAAACTTCAACCTAAAGATTTGCTTTATATAATTGCAGGTTGTTATGGGCAAATTGGAAGTTCTGTCTATAGGTTAGCAACTGGTGATGATGATAGGTTAAGTGTTTCAACTAACGATACATTTATTTTTTCAGCAGATCCTGCCCCACCATATAGTAAAGAAAGTCAGGATTTTGTGATAGACGAGTTAATTGATAAAGGAGTTGATGTTCATTATTACGAATTAAAAGAAGGACTTCACGTATCAGGTCATGGTGGACAAGAAGACATTAAAATGCTTTTTGATATTGCAAATCCAAAATATTTTATTCCAACGGGCGGAACAATAAGATATATGCATGCTTATGAAAAACTAGTTGTTGAAACAGGTAGAAGTAAACAAAACGTGTTTAAACTAAAACCAGGTGAAGGCGTGGTTTTTGAGAATGGGAACGCAAGAAGAGGAGAAAAGATACCAGTAAAAGAAGTCATGGTTCACGGCCTTGGAATTGGGGATATCGGCAAAGTTGTACTAGGAGACAGAACCTTACTTGGAAAACAAGGTATGGTTGTGGTTGTATTTAAGGCAACAAAACAAGGAAAAGTTTTAGGAAAACCTGAGATAGTAAGTCGAGGATTTGTATTTGAAGGAATTAGTGGAGGACTTATAAACGACGCAACTCAAAGGTTAATGGCAATAGTGGGAAATAGAAAAAATTTAAATACAAAAATATTAAAAGAGGAATCTACTAGATTTTTAGAAAATTATTTCTTCAAAGCAACTGGTAGAAGCCCAATGATTCTTCCTGTGGTGGTAGAGGTATAAATTTAATTATTTTGGAAATATTTTTGTCAACCGTTTATTTTTTCTGCCCTGATATATAACCAATTTATGTTTTTCTGCTATCGCTAAATTAATTTCTAAATAGTCTGAAAAGCCCATTTTTTTCTTCCAAAGTATTTCGAATTCATTTTGAGTAAAGATTGATCCTACTTTTAATTCTTGACTCTCTTTAGCCTTACATGCAAGTATATTGAAATCACCAGAAACTACCATCATTAAATACCTGTCACGTTGAGCTATCAAACCATAGAGATCTCCAAATGAAAAACCCTCTATTAACTTATGTTTGTTTCTGAAAGGTATTTTATGATCAATTAAATGTAGTCTACCAGATGGGTGTGAATGAATATCTCCAAATATATTGATTATTCCAAATTTTGTTTTTGCCCAATTTATCATTTTAACCATTGTTTTTGAGGGTACATGATCTTTTGCTCCTTTGATAGGTATTGTTGGTAATAATATTGATCTTTTGTCTTCTTTTATTCCCATAAATGCCCATCTTTCAAAGCCATCTTTAGTGTCTACCCTCATTTTATTTAGAGTTTCATGAAAATTTTGACTTAACTCAATACTTTCTGGATATTTTTTTGAAGCTTCCAATGCAATTGGTCCTTTTGATGCCAGTAATAATAAATATTCTTTGAATTCATCTTTAAAACCCCATTTTTCAGGAGTTTTTATTATTTTCTGTTCTCTTGATTGATCAAAATTATTATTTTCCATAAGTTAGAGTATACCAAAAATAAGATTAATCTACCTTTAAAATTTATCGATATTATGAAGTATAACTGGTCACAACGTATTTCATTGTATATAATGAATCTTGCCTATGGGAAGTAAAAGAAAAAAAAGATTTGATAGAAGGTCTTTTAAGTTAAAACTTAAACCTCAAACAATGTCTTCTATTGCCCAAGTTTTCTTCTTTGCGGTAGCTTTTTTAATTATTATTTCTTTTTCTCGTCGTGGCCTTATTTTATATAAATTCAACGATATAATGATGATGGTCTTTGGCTGGGCTACCATATTTCTTCCCTTCATCTTTTTATCTTTTGCTTTTTTAATGAGTAAAATTAAAGTACCTCTTTCTCAACCAAACGTAATAATTGGATCAATTTTAATTTTTTTATCAATTGCATCAATTGGAAGATCGGGTATATTAGGTTTAACTTTTTGGGATAGTATTTCAACCTTGGTTACTCCAGCTGGAGCTTTTATAGTTCTTTTTGGTATTTTTATAACTGGATTAATAATTCTTTTTAATACTTCTTTTGATCAAGTATTTAAGATAGTAAAGGTTGTTTGGGGGCAAATCTCAGTTTTTATTTTTGGACAAAAATCAGCAGGTGGTGGAAGAATTTCAGGCAGGAAAGATTTTAAAATTTCAGGAGTTACGTCAAATTCACCAAATGCAAATGTTGGTAAATCGAACCTTTCTGAAAAACCAAAAGAAGAATTAGAAGAAAAACTTGTTAGTAATATTCGTGGTGAGGATGCTATTTGGAAATATCCACCAATTGATATTTTTTCTGGTGAACAAATTGGAAAAGTTGACAGAGGGGATATTAATGGAAACGCTGATATTATTGAAAAAACTCTTGAATCATTTGGAATTTCAGCCCACATTGTTGAAGTTAATTTAGGCCCGGCTGTCACCCAGTATGCAATTCAAGTAGCACTTGGAACAAAACTATCTAAAATTACGGCATTAGAAAGAGATTTAGCTCTTGCCCTATCAGCTCCTACTGGAACTATTAGAATTGAAGCTCCAATTCCAGGAAGAAACTTAGTTGGGATTGAACTTCCCAATAAAGCTCCTGAATTTGTACCTATTAAGGGAATTTTAGAATCTGAGGTGATGCAATCTAAAAAATCTAAGCTTGCAGTAACCTTAGGTCTTGACGTTTCAGGGAAACCAGTTATTGCTGATATTAACAAAATGCCCCATGTTTTAATTGCAGGTCAAACTGGGTCTGGAAAATCTGTTTGTATTAATACCTTTTTAGCATCAATTCTTTTTAGAGCTTCCCCTTCTGAAGTTAAATTTATAATGGTTGATCCAAAAAGAGTTGAACTTACTGGATATAACGATATTCCACATCTTCTTTCTCCTGTAATTGTTGATCCAGGTAAAGTTATCTCGGCCCTAAGATGGCTAATGCGCGAAATGGATAGAAGATATACACTTTTTGCTCAAGCAGGAGCTAGAAATATTGATTCTTATAATGAAATGAGTGGTTTTCAAGCTCTTCCATACATTGTTTTATTAATTGATGAACTTGCTGATGTCATGCTTCTTTCTCCTGTTGAAGTTGAAGATGCAATTACAAGAATTGCTCAAATGAGCCGTGCCACAGGAATTCATATGGTCTTAGCAACACAAAGGCCTTCGGTTGATGTTATTACTGGTTTAATCAAAGCAAATATTCCATGTAGAATTGCATTTGCTGTTTCTTCACAAGTTGATTCAAGAGTAATACTCGATACCCAAGGAGCTGAAAAGTTATTAGGTAAGGGGGACATGCTTTTCCTTCCTCCTGATCAAGCTAAACCTGCAAGAATTCAGGGTGCATTTGTAACTGATGATGAAATCAAAAAACTTGTAGGATTTATTAAGAACCAGGGCGTTCCTGTCCAATATACCGAGGAAGTTACAACAATGACCAAATCAGGCCATCCCGCTATTCCAGGTGTTGTTGGAGATACAGATGAACTTTTTGCTGAAGCTATTAAAGTTGTTTGCCAATATGAAAGAGCTTCTGCATCTTTATTACAAAGAAGATTGTCAATTGGTTATGCCAGGGCTGCAAGGGTTATTGATCAACTTGAAAGTGCAGGTGTTATTGAAATATCTGATGGTAGTTCAAAACCAAGAAAGGTGTTAATTAAAGACGCTGCAGAATTTCTTTCTTCACTTACAAAATAAAAATGAAAACAGTCGGTCAGATTTTAAAGGAGGCTAGATTAAAGAAAAAATTTTCTCTTTTAAAACTTGAAAATTTAACAAAAATTAAACGTGAATTTATTGTATTAATTGAAAAAAATGATTGGGATAAATTACCTGATTTCCCAATAGTTTCAGGTTTTGTAAAAAATTTAGCAGTGACATTAGATGTTAATTTACAAAACGCAAACGCAGTTTTAAGACGTGACTATCCTCCTAAAAAACTTTACATAAATCCAAAGCCAGATATTGGATCCAAGTTTACTTGGTCTCCAAAGTTAACTTTTTTAGTTGGAATTGGAGTATTAATTTTGATGGTTTTAGGATATTTAGGATTTGAATATTCAAAATTTAAAAGTTCACCAACTTTAGAAATTACAACTCCTATCGAAAATCAAATTGTATTGTCCAGCAAGGTACAAGTTAAGGGAAAAACCGCAACTGATGTTAAAATTACAGTAAATAATCAACCAATTATTGTTGATCAAGATGGTAATTTTGTTGGAGAAATAGAAATTATGAAAGAAACGAAAGATTTAAAATTTATTGCAACATCTAGGTCTGGAAAAGTAACCCAGATAAGTCGTAATATAAAGGTAGATTTTTAAAAAATAATAATTATGGATTCTGTACAAAGACTTTTAGTCATAGTCGTGATAACTTTAACGGTTTTATTGGTGGTTGTTGGGGCACAGGTTGTTTTTATCATTTTAGATTTAAGAAAAGCAATAAAAAGATTAAATTCTATTTTGGAAGATGCAATATTAGGAGGTGGCTTGATTCGTCCTGACAAATTAACTGGGATAATGGAAATCTTAAAGAAAAATAAATCTCTTCAAACACACGGACAAGAATAATCTAATCTGATATAATTTGAGGCATGATAACTTCGAATCAAATAAGAGAAAAGTATTTAAATTTTTTTGAAAAAAAGGGAAGTGTAATTATTCCTCCTGCTCCACTTGTTTTGGAAAATGATCCGACAACACTTTTTACATCTTCTGGGATGCAACCTTTGGTTCCTTATCTGATGGGAGAAAAGCATCCAATGGGAAAAAGATTAGTAGATTATCAACCTTCTATAAGAACTGTGGATATTGATGAAGTTGGAGATAATAGACACCTAACATATTTTGAGATGCTGGGAAATTGGAGTTTGGGAGATTATTTTAAAAAGGAACAATTATCTTGGATTTGGGAATTTTTAACTAAAGAATTGGAATTGCCTAAAGAAAAACTTTATGTTTCCTTCTTTGAAGGATCACTCGAAGTACCAGAAGATACTGAGTCTTTTAATATCTGGAAAAGCTTGGGACTTTCTGATGATCACATTTTTTCTTATGGTGTAGATAAAAATTGGTGGAGTAGGAGTGGAACTCCTAACCAAATGCCAGAGGGCGAAATAGGAGGACCAGATTCTGAAATATTTTTTGAATTTGATTCTATTAAACATGATAAAAAATTTGGTGAAAAATGTCATCCTAATTGTGATTGTGGAAGATTTTTAGAAATAGGTAATTCCGTTTTTATCCAATATAGAAAAAAAGCTGATGGAAGTTTGGAAGAATTACCACAAAAAAATGTTGATTTTGGAGGAGGATTGGAACGAATTTCTGCTGCATTAAACAATAATCCTGATGTTTTTAAGACAGATATTTTTAATAAAACAATTAATAAACTTGAAGAAATAACAAATAGTACATATGAAAAAAATATTAAAAATTTCAGAATTATTGCTGATCATTTAAGAGCGTCAGAAGCCTTAACAAAAAACGGGGTGGTTCCCTCAAATAAACAACAAGGGTATATATTAAGAAGACTAATAAGAAAAATTGCTACAAAATTAAATAATTTTGAGTTACTTACAAAAAATAAAGTGATTTTGGAAGAATTGGTAAAGTTTAAAAGTACTCTAGAAAAAGGTTTAAAAGAAGTTGAAAAAATAGAAAAAATTAATGGAAAATTAGCTTTTGATTTATACCAGACTTATGGTTTCCCAATTGAATTAACAATTGAACTTTTTGAAGAAAAAGGTCAAAAAGTTGACATGAAAGAATTTAAAAAGGAATTTGAGAAACATAAAGAAATGTCAAGATCGACAAGTGTTGGAATGTTTAAAGGAGGTTTAGCTGATCATAATGAAGAAACAACTAAACTTCATACAGCTACACATGTATTACATGCCTCTCTAAGAGAAATACTAGGAAACGGTGTAACCCAGAAGGGAAGTCATATTACATCAGAAAGATTAAGGTTTGATTTTTCATATCCTGAAAAACTTACAGATGAAGAATTAGAAAAAGTTGAAGAATTAATGAATAAACAAATTAATTCTTCTCTTCCAATTTCTTTTTCTGAAATGAGTTTAAATGAAGCTAAATCTTTAGGTGCACTTCACTTTTTTGATGGAAAATATGGAGAAAAAGTTAAGGTTTACAGTATAGGAGATTTTAGTAGAGAAGTTTGTGGTGGACCCCATGTTGGAAACACAAATGAACTTGGGCGTGCTAAAATAATTAAACAAGAGAAAGTTGGTTCTGGCGTGGTCCGGATTTATCTTAAACTTGCCCAAAATGGACATTAAATCATTAATTAATAAAACAAAAGAAAAAAAAGAATATTTCTGGGCTCTTCTATTGGAAGCACAATGGATAAGTTCAGCTGTTTGGCAAATTGATGATGGAAAAGTTGAAGTTATTTCTACTTCTCCAAGTACCAGGTGGGAAAATGAAGAAAATTTAATTGAAGCAGTTGATGCTTCACTTTCTTCTTGTACTCAAAATTTACCAGAGGATATAGGCGAACCTTCAAAGACTGTTTTTGGTGTTCCTTCACTTTGGGTTGAAGGCGGAAATATAAAAGAAGAGCATCTTACTAGTCTTAAAAAAATTTGTCAGGAATTATCTCTTGAACCATCTGGTTTTGTGGTTTTACCCGAGGCTATTGCTCACTTTGTTAAAATAAAAGAAGAATCTCCTCTTTCGGGTGTAACAGTTGGAATAAGTAATGAAAATTTGGATATCTCAGTTTTTAATTTAGGAAAATTAGTTGGAACCACAATTGTTGCTAGAAGTGTATCAGTAGAGGAAGATCTTTTGGAGGGATTAAGTAGGCTTGCTGTAAATCAAGAAAGCTTTCCTCCTAGAATACTTTTATATAATCAAAAGGAACCAGAATTAGAAGAAATAAAATCAGCATTAGAATCTTTCGAATGGGGAAAAATTGGAGAATCAGGATTTTTACATACTCCAAAATTAGAAATAATTGAACCAGACAATAAAATTTTGGCAGTTTGTTTAGCAGGAGGATCTGAGATGGAAGAAGTTACAGGTATTAAGATTGGTTTACAAATTGACAATTTAAAAAATAATGAAGTTGTAGAAAAAACAGAGAAATCTACTTTTAATAAACCTGAAGAGTTAGAAAATGTGAGTGAGCCAAAAGGAATAACTCCTGAGGATTTAGGGTTTGTAGTTGGTAGTGGAGGTGGTGAAATTAAAAAGAAATTTAATTTAAAATTACCAAAACTTCCAGTATTTAAATTTAAAAAACCAACCGTGAATTTTGCCACAAACAAAAGACCATTTATCATTGGTGGAATAACTTTAGTTACCATTTTTGTTATTGGATTTGTTCTTTGGTGGTTTTTACCAAAAGCGTCTGTCACAGTTTTTGTTTCCCCTAAAAAATTAGAAGAAAGAATAAATTTAGAATTTGGAACAGACATCTCATCTAAAAATGTTGATGAAACCGTTAGTGGTGATAAAACAAAATCTACAACTGGAACAAAAACAGTTGGTGAAAAAGCAAAAGGTTCAGTTAAAATTCAAAACGGCACAGCCTTTGCTATAAATTTACCATCGGGAACAATAATTACATCAGCTACTGATCTTAGATTTGTTACAACCAAAACTGCATCAATTTCTGGAGCTTTATCTCCAAGTGAACCTGGGACAACAGTTATTGATGTTGAGGCGGGAAGTATTGGATCTGAATATAATTTAGCTAAAGACGAAATATTTAAGGTTGCCAATTATCCAAAAGCTGAGGTTGATGCAACTTCAACAAATAATTTAACTGGAGGAACTAGTAGACAAATTTCTGCTGTTTCGGAAAGTGATAGAAGTACTCTTTTAAAAGATTTGACAAACGAACTATTAGATGAAGCAAAAACTAAACTAAAAGAAAAAATTTCCGAGGAAGATTTATTAATCGAACCTTCTTTAAAGATTGAGGTAAAGAATGAAGATTTTAGTAATAAAGTAGGAGATGAAGCTTCAACAATAAAATTATCCTTGGAACTAAATGTTGTGGGTAATACAGTTTCTAAAAAGAATTTGACAGATATTTCAAAAAGACAACTTGAGGGAAAAATTCCTTCAGGGTTTGTATTGCATGAAGATCAAATTTTGTATGATTTTTCCTCTACCTCGGATGAAACAAAATTTGAGGTAATAATTTCTGTAAATTTATTGCCAAATATTAATCCAGATGAAATTGCCAAAAAAATTGTTGGTAAATATCCGAACTTAGCAGAAAGCTATTTAGGGAATGTTCCTGGATTTGTAAGGGCTGAATTTCGTATAAAACCACTTCTTCCTGGAAAACTTGGAACTTTACCACACCTTTATAAAAATATTTCAGTTGAGATTTCTGCAGAAAGATGAATGCTTCAAGTTACCATCGTAAAAGAAAAATAATCAAAATTTCTTCTTTAATTTGTGGAATTTCGGGATTAATTATATTAATTGCTTCTGTTTGGCCGATTGTTGAATACCAATTAACCAAAGCGAGAACCTATGCAACCTTACTATCTCCACTTATTATTCAAGATAAAACTAATAATAAACAGGAAAATAAAGATTTTACAAAAGCATCTAATTGGTTTCCAGAAGCCTCTGGAAATAAAGACTTTAATCCTTCTAAGGTTGCATTTTATACAATCTCAATTCCAAAACTTAAAATTGAAAATGCTGTAGTCTCAATTGGTGGAGATGATCTTTCCAAAAATTTAGTTCAATATCCAGGAACAGCACTACCTGGCAAAAATGGAAACGCTGCAATTTTTGGCCATTCAATATTACCTATCTTTTATAATCCTAAAAACTATATAGCTATTTTTTCAACTTTACCTACACTTAAAAAAGGAGATGATATTTTAGTAAATTTTGATGGTGTTTCTTACAAATTTAAGGTCGAAGAGTTATTTGAAATTCTTCCTACGGATATTCAAATTTTGCAACAAGATACAACTGATTCATTTTTAACTTTAGTTACTTGTGTTCCACCAGGGGATCCTAGAAATCCAAGAAGATTAATTGTTAGGGCAAGAGTTGTTTCTGATGCGTCTATTTAATAAATTAAATTATATGAAAATATTAGGAATTGATTATGGAAGAAGAAAAATAGGGCTTGCACTTGGCAATTCTACTTTAGCTGAGCCCTATAAGGTAATTAAAGTAGATAGTTTTGAAAGTGCTGTTAAAAAGATATTACAAATAATAAAAGTGTTACAAATAGAACAAGTTGTAGTGGGAGTTTCTGAAGGGGAAATGGGAGAAGAGTCAAAAAAATTTGCAGAAAGAATTAATGCAAAAACCTTTGATGAAACTCTTTCCACTCATGATGCGCAAAAGTTGTCAATCGAATCTGGTATGAATAGAAAAAAACGAAAATTAAATGAGGATGCATTTGCTGCAACAGTTATGTTACAATCTTACATAGATTATGTTTAAAAATGTAATTGCGCCAATACAGGCATGGTTGCTTTCTCAGGGAAAATGTGTAGGTTGTGGTATGCCTTTGGATAAAGCTTCAAAAAAACTTCATAAGTATGGAGAAATAGTAACCTGTAAATGCGGGAGAATTTATATTCATGACACTAAAACAAAGAAATATCGTCGTGCCCTCATTGATGAAGTTTAATAATTAAAAATTAATTTCTTTAAATGTTTAAAAAAATAATTTATTTACTTTTTTTTGCTCTATCATTATTTGTTGTTGGAATTATTTTTGTTAAACAAATGTTTCTTCCTGTATCAACTGATAAAACTCAAGTTAATTTTTTAATTACTAAAGGAAGCTCAGTTTCTTTGATTGGAAATGATTTATATAAACAGGGTTTTATTAAAAACCCCATTGTTTTTAAATTTTATGTTCAATTAACTGGTTCACAGAATAAAATTCAAGCTGGAGAGTTTAGTCTTTCAAAAAATCTAACACTTATTGAAATTTTAGAAACTTTAAAAAAAGGTCCAGCAGAAATTTGGGTAACAATACCTGAAGGATTAAGAAGAGAAGAGATTTCTCAAAAATTTGCAAGTTCTTTAAGTAAAAATAGTGACTTTATGAAAGAATTTAACTCTTTAACAATTGGGAAAGAAGGATATTTATTTCCAGACACATATTTATTCTCAAAGTCAGCATCTTCATCTGCAATTGTAGCTAAAATGCTTTCCACTTTTGATAAAAAAGTAAGTGATGTGACTTTAGAACAATTAATAATGGCATCCTTAATAGAAAGAGAGACTTTAGGGGATGATGAGAAACCAATTGTTGCAGGAATTTTATACAAAAGAATTGATGCCGGTTGGCCTCTTCAAGTTGATGCAACAGTTCAATATGCAAAGGCTAATATTGAATGTAAAAATAAGATTATTGATTGTAAATATTGGGGTGATGTTTTTAATTTAGATAAAGAAATAAATTCTACTTACAATACCTATAAAAATTTAGGTCTTCCTCCTCTTCCTATTGCGAACCCAGGTTTATCTTCTATAAATGCTTCTATAAATCCTGAAAAGTCAGATTTTTGGTATTACATTCATGATGGCAAGGGTGTTATTCATTATGCCAAAAATTTAGAAGAACATAATGCAAACGTAAGGAAATATCTAAACTAGACATAAAGAAGGTATCTTAATTTAGATATAATTTTACCGCTTGACACCAATTCTTATTTATATATAATCAGCCTTAGGCCTACATTTGTAGGCTATTCCCGCATCTGCGGGGTTTTCGTTTTTGCCAAAAATATTTAAATGAAGTCAAAAATTAACCCTAGAAGAAATTTCGGAAAAGAAGATGAAAATCTACCTAAACTAGATTTAACGTTGATTCAAAGAGAATCATGGCAATGGTTTTTAGTAAATGGTATAGCCGAAGAACTTAAAGCAATTTCTCCAATAGATGATTTTACGGGTAAAAATTGGCAACTTTCATTAGGTGATCATTCTTTGGGGTTACCTTCAATAACTGCTTCTCATGCTCAGCTTAAAGGTTCAACATATTCTTCCCCTCTAAAAATAACTGCAAATTTAATAAATAAAAGAACAGGTAAAGAAGTAAGTCAAGAAGTTTTTTTAGGTGATCTTCCACAAATGACACATCGTGGAACATTTATAATTAACGGAATTGAAAGAGCAGTCATTAATCAAATAGTCAGATCCCCAGGAATTTATTTTTCTGGTGAGCTTGATCCTTCTTCAGGGAGAGTTCTCTATAAAGCAGAAGTAAGACCGCTTCATGGTTCATGGCTTGAATTTGAAGTAACAAGAGGAGACTTAATTTATGCAAGAATTGATAGAAGGAAAAAAGTATTGGCAACAGTATTTTTAAAAGCTTTAGGGCTAGAGAATGAAAAAGAGATAATTAGATTATTTTCTGAAATTGATTCAGATAAAGAACATAAATATATAGAGAAAACTCTTGAAAAAGATTCTACTAAAGGAAGAGAAGAAGCACTTTTGGAAATTTATAGAAAATTAAGACCAGGAGAACCTGTTTTGGTTGAAAATGCAGTTAATCTTTTTGAAAGTTTATTTTTAGATAAAAGAAGATATGATTTAGGAGAAGTTGGGAGACATAAAATTAACAAAAGATTAGGAAGTATTATTGCAGAAAAGAATGTAAATGTTTTGACATTAAAAGATGTTACTTCTTCTTTAAACTATCTTGTTGGACTTCAAAACGGTAAAGGAAGAGTTGATGATATTGATCATCTTTCAAATAGAAGATTAAGAAGAGTTGGAGAATTGGTTGCTGTTAATGCTTTTAGAATTGGACTTTTAAGGCTAGAAAGATCAGTTAAAGAAAAAATGAGCTTAATTTCCCCAGATGATAGACCACTTCCATCAAATTTAATTAATGCTAGACCTTTAATTTCTTCTTTAAATGAATTTTTTAGAAGTAACCAACTTTCAACAATTTTAGATGATACAAATCCTCTTTCAGAGGTTGATAATTTAAGACGTGTTTCAGTTCTTGGAGCAGGTGGAATTAACAGGGAAAGAGCATCTTTTTCTATAAGAGACGTTAATTCGTCACAATATGGAAGACTTGATCCAGTAAGAAGTCCTGAAGGACCAAATATTGGTTTAGTTACATATTTATCTCTTTATGCAAGGGTAAATGAGTTCGGATTTTTAGAAACTCCCTATAAAAAAATAGAAAAAGTTGGTAAAAAAGTCAGAGTTACTGATGAAATCACTTATTTAACAGCAGATGATGAAGAAAATTATCACATAACTCATTCTGGAATTTCGATTGATGATAAAGGCTTTATTAAAGATGAGAGAGTTCCATTAAGATATTTAGGTAATTTTACAGAAGGACTTTCAACACTTGTAGATTTAATTGATATTACTCCAAGACAATTAGTTGGAACTTCAGCTTCTTTAATTCCATTTTTGGCACATGATGAAGGAAATAGAGCTTTAATGGGATCTAACATGCAATGTCAGGCTGTTCCATTGGTTGCTCCTGAAGCACCAATTGTTGGAACAGGTATGGAGGGAGAAATTTCACAAGCAATGAAAAGAGCAGTTGTTGCAAGACATTCTGGAATTGTTGAATATACTGATAATGAAAAAGTAGTAATTAAATTAGATAAAAAAATTTCGATTGATGAATCAGCAGAAGATGTTGATGTAATTGATGGTGGTAATAAAGAAAGTTATTCGTTAATGAAATTTAAAAGAACAGCTCATTCTACTTGTTATAACCAAAGAATTATTGTTTCACCTGGAGAAAAGATTAAAGAAGGTGATTTGTTAGTAGATGGTCCTGCAAGTCAAAATGGAGAATTAGCCTTAGGTCGAAATTTAGTTGTTGCCTACACAAGTTTTGGCGGATATGGTTTTGAAGATGCCATATTAATTTCAGATAGGTTAGTTAAAGAAGATCTTTTAACATCAATTCATATCGAAGAATATGATGCAGAAGTGGTAGACACTAAACTAGGCGCGGAGGAAAGAACAAGAGATATTCCAAATGTTTCAGAGGCAGAACTGGCAAACTTAGCTGAAGATGGAATTGTGGTAATTGGGGCAGAAGTAGGACCTAATGATATTTTAGTAGGAAAGATTGCTCCAAAAGGAGAAACAGAATTAACATCAGAAGAAAGACTTCTACGTGCTATTTTTGGTGAAAAGGCAAGAGAAGTAAGAGATACCTCTCTTCGTGTCCCACATGGTGAAAAAGGTATTGTTGTTGGAGTTAATATTTTAGATCGAAACAAGGGTGATGATTTAGGACCTGGAGTAATTGAAAAAATAACTGTTAAAGTTGCCCAAATTAGAAAAATTACTGTTGGAGATAAAGTTGCTGGTAGACATGGAAATAAAGGAGTAATTTCTAAAATAATGTCAGTTTCTGATATGCCTTATTTGTCAGATGGTACTCCAGTAGATATTGTTATTTCACCATTATCAGTTCTTTCTCGTATGAATTTAGGTCAATTACTAGAAGCTCATTTTGGTTTAGCACTTCATAAGATGAATGAAAAAGGAGCATTTCCAGTTTTCGATCATATTACTGAAGATACTTTAGTCAAAGAACTTAAAAACGCGAACCTTTCTGTCACTGGAAAGACCAGATTAACTGATGGAAGAACTGGCGAATCTTTTAAAGAAGATACGGTCGTTGGTATTGGTTATATATTAAAACTCACTCATATGGTTGAAGACAAGACTCATGCTAGATCAACTGGTCCATATTCTCTTGTTACACAACAACCATTGGGTGGTAAAGCTCAAATGGGAGGCCAAAGATTAGGAGAAATGGAAGTCTGGGCACTTGAGGCACACCGTGCACAACATATATTACAAGAAATGTTGACAATTAAATCTGATGATATTGTTGGTCGTGCCAAGGCTTTTGAAGCAATAGTTAAAAATACTGATATTCCAGAATCAACAATTCCTGAAAGCTTTAAGGTTTTAGTTAGAGAACTAAACGCATTGGGCCTAAATATTATTCCTAAAGGGGTAACTTTAACTAAAGATATTATTGATGAAGATACAAAAGCTGGTGAAGAACTTGCTAAAAACTTAGGGGCTGAAGTTATTGCAACTGAAGAATTAGTAGATCCTAAAGGAATAATGGAGGTAGTAAATGTTAACTAATACACTTGATCAATTGTTTGATTTGAAAAATCTTGAGGATTTTGCAACCCTCATGATTAAACTTGCTTCACCTGAAGATATAAGAAGGTGGAGTAGAGGTGAAGTATTAAAACCTGAGACAATTAATTATAGAACTCTAAAATCTGAAAAAGATGGTTTATTTGATGAAAAAATATTTGGTCCTACTAAAGATTGGGAATGTTATTGTGGAAAGTACAAAAGAATCAGATACAAAGGTGTAATTTGTGATAAATGTGGGGTTGAAGTTACACAATCTCGTGTAAGACGCGAAAGAATGGGACATATTAGTCTTGCTTGTCCAGTTGCTCACATCTGGTTTTTCAAAGGTGCACCTTCCAAGATATCGACCATTTTAGGTGTTGCTCCAAGAGCTATGGAACAAGTTATTTATTTTGCTAGATATATGGCTTTAAATGTTGATGAAGATAAGAAAAAAGAAGCAATTAAATTACTAGAAACTGCACTTTCTGAAAATGAAAAACAAATTATTACAGTATTTAAAGAAAAGAAAGAAATCCTTTCTAGTGAGGCCAAAAAAGCAAAAGAAAAAATTGAGGGAAAGATTAAAGACAAAGAACAATTGTCTCTAGCAATATCTGAAATTGAACTAGATTCAAGAAAGAAAGAAACTTCAATTTCTGAAGATGAAAAGGCAAATCTTTCTAGAAATTCTAAGCTTTTTGAAAATTTAATAAGTTTAGTTAGAGGACTTAAGACTTTAAGTATTTTATCTGAAGAAGAATATGACGAATTAGCAACTTACGGAGCAGCAGATTTCTTTGATGCCAAGATGGGGGCTGAAGCAGTTCTTTCTGTTCTTGCAGAAGTAGATTTGGAAAAACAATCAGTAGAGATAAGAGCTGAAATTGATGAAACTAAAGTAACGAGCACTAAATATATAAAATTAGTTAAAAGATTAAAGCTTATAGATGGAATGAAGAGAGCTAAAATTGATCCTGTTTGGATGATACTTAAAGTACTTCCAGTACTTCCTCCAGACTTAAGACCAATGGTGCAACTTTCAGGTGGAAGATTTGCAACCAGTGATTTAAATGATTTATATAGAAGAGTAATCAATAGAAATAATAGATTAAAACATTTAATTACATTAGGAGCTCCTGAAATAATTTTAAGAAATGAAAAAAGAATGCTTCAAGAAGCAGTTGATTCTTTAATTGATGCATCACAAAGAAAAGCAACAAGAAGAGCAAGAGGTAGACAGCCATTAAGATCCTTATCTGATATGTTAAAAGGAAAACAAGGAAGATTTAGACAAAATTTATTAGGGAAAAGAGTTGATTATTCAGGAAGAAGTGTAATTATAGTTGGACCTGACTTAAAACTTAATCAATGTGGACTTCCAAAAGAAATGGCTCTTGAAATGTTTAAGCCATTTGTCCTTCGTGAAATGATCTCAAGAGGAATTGCACCAAATGTAAAATCAGCTAAAAACATGCTTGATAGAAGACCACCTGAAGTCTTTGATATTTTGGAAGAAATTACTAAAGATCATCCAGTTTTACTTAATCGTGCACCAACTTTACATAAACTTTCAATTCAAGCTTTCTATCCTGTATTAATTGAAGGATCAGCAATTAGACTTCATCCAGCAGTTTGTTCTGGATTTAATGCAGATTTTGATGGAGATCAAATGGCAGTTCATATTCCTTTATCTAGACAAGCCATAGAAGAAGCTAAAACATTAATGCTTCCTGAACATAATTTATTACGTCCATCAGATGGTTCACCAGTTTCTACACCTGCATCAAAAGAAATGGCTTTAGGAATTTATTATTTAACATCTGTTGATCCTAAACTTGAAAAATGTAAGAATGTCTTTTCAGATGAAGATGAGGCAATTTTAGTTCATCAAAGTGGAAGAATTGAATTGAGACAATTAATTTCAGTTAGAATTGAAGGAAAAATTGTTGAAACTTCTGTAGGTAGAATTTACTTTAACGAAATATTGCCTAGTGTTTTTGATTTCGTAAATGAATCAGCTACCTCAACATTAATTAAGAAATTATTTAGTTTAGCCTACGCAAAATGCGATGCATCAATAGTTGTAAAAATGATTGATGATGTTAAAGATCTAGGATTTTCAGCTGGAACTCTTTCAGGAATTTCATTTGGTATATTTGATGCAGTATTACTTCCTGAAAAGGGGAAATTATTAAAGGAAGCTGAAATTAGAGTAACTGATATCGAAGAAAACTTTAATCAAGGGTTAGTTACATTGGAAGAAAAGAAAAGAAAAATAAAAGAAGTTTGGATCGAAGTTTCAGAAGATATTGCAGATAAAACTTGGGCTTTGATGGAACCTACTAATCCTATTAGGATTGTTATTGATGCTAAAGTCGGTCGTGCCTCAAGAGATCAAGTGAAACAATTATCAGCAATGAGAGGTTTGGTTGTCGATCCGTTGGGTAAAATTGTTGAACTTCCAATTAAAAGTAACTTTAGAGAAGGTTTGTCAGTATTTGAATATGTTACTTCCTCAAGAGGATCTAGAAAAGGATTAACAGATACAGCTATTAAAACTGCAGATGCAGGGTATTTAACTAGACGTTTAGTAGATGTTTCACACGACCTTATTATTAGACAGGTTGATTGTGGTTCTGAAGAAGGACTAACAATTAGAAAATTGGATAGACCAAATTCATTTATTCAAAGAATTGTTGGAAGATATTTGGTAAATGATGTAAAAGCATCTAAGGATAAAGTAATTGCTGTCAAGGGTGATTCAATAAACGAAGAATTAGCAACAAAAATTGATGCTGCTGGTGTTGAAGAAGTTGTTTTAAGATCTCCATTAACATGTTTATCAAGACATGGACTTTGTGCAAAGTGTTATGGTTGGGATCTTTCTACCAAAAAAGAGGTTGAAGTTGGAACTCCTGTTGGAGTTATTGCTGCACAATCAATCGGAGAACCGGGAACTCAATTGACATTAAAAACAAAACATTCAGCTGGTGTAGTTGGGGTCGACATTACCCAAGGACTTCCTAGGGTTGAAGAATTGGTTGAAGGAAGAACTCCAAAAATTTCATCTTCAATAACTGAAATATCTGGTAAAACTGTTGTTTCAGAAGTAGAAGAAGGTTGGAAAGTAGTAGTAAGGGGTACTGGAAAGATAAAAGAAGAGAGAGAATACATTATTCCAAAGACATTAGAGTTGGCAGTAAAAGATAATCAATTAATTGAAGCGGGAACAGCTTTGGCTTTTGGACCTTTGGATATAAAAGATATTTTGGCAATTAAAGGATTGAGAGCTTCTCAGGAATACTTGGTTGCAGAATTACAAAAGGTTTATGAATCCCAAGGAATTGGAATAAATGACAAACATTTTGAAGTAATCGCCAGAAAAATGAGTGATGAGGTAAGAATTGTTACCGCAGGAGATAGCCATTTCTTACCAGGAGAATTAACAAGTAAGGCATCTTTTGAGGAAGAAAATGAAAAGACCCTAGTAGCTGGTGGAGAGCCTTCATCTGCACAACAAATTGTTTTAGGTATTACAAGAAGATCACTTTATACAGAAAGCTGGTTATCAGCTGCTTCATTTGAACAAACAACTGAAGTATTGACGGAAAGCTCTTTAATGGGTAGAGAAGATAAATTATTAGGACTTAAAGAAAATGTTATTATTGGAAGACTAATCCCAGTTACAGCAGAAAAGGCACTTTTGCCAAATAATTAAATATATTATGCCTACAGCAAATCAATTGGTAAGACATGGAAGAAAATCTTTAAAGAAGAAGTCAAAAACTACTTCTTTGAAGCGCTGGTTTAATGCTAAAGATAGAAAGTTTGGGGATAATTCATCTCCATTTAAAAGAGGAGTTGTTTTAACAGTTAGAACAATGACTCCAAGAAAACCTAATTCAGCTCTTCGTAAAGTTGCAAGAGTCAGACTTTCAAATAAACAAGAAGTTACAGTTTATATTCCTGGAGAAGGACATGAACTTGCAGAACACTCTGTAGTTTTAGTAAGAGGCGGAAGAGTAAAGGATTTAGCTGGTGTAAAATACACAATTGTTAGAGGAAAGTTAGATACAACTGGAGTTTCTGGAAGAAAAACATCAAGAAGTAGGTATGGAGTTAAAAAAAGCCAAGGAGGAACTAAATAATGCCAAGAAAAGGACCATCAAGAAAAAGATTAGTCGAAGTTGATCCACTTTATCAAAGTAGATTATTAGCAAAATTTATTAATAGGAGTATGCATGATGGCAAAAAGAGTGTTTCACAAAGAGAAATTTATAATGGTTTAAAAATAATTGCTGAAAAAACAAAAGAAGATCCAATTAAAATATTTGAAAAAGCAATTGAAAATATAAAGCCTGAAATGGAAGTTAGGGCTAAAAGAGTTGGTGGAGCAGCTTATCAGGTTCCTATGCAAGTAAGAGAGGAAAGAAAAGAATCATTAGCAATTAGGTGGTTAGTAGCAGCAGCAAGAGCAAGATCTAATTCAGAATTTCATACATATGGAGATAAAATTGCACAGGAATTAATAGATGCAAGTAACAGTGAAGGTGGAGCAGTAAAGAAAAGAATGGAAATGGAAAAACAGGCCGATGCAAATCGTGCATTTTCACACTTTAAGTGGTAATTTTTTGAAATGTCACCTATTAGAAGAAGAACATTTTTTGGGCAAACAAGCCTCGTTGAATTAAGATCTTTAGCGTATGATAGGCAAATGATTAATGTTCGACTAAAAAATGCTGTTTCAAAAGAATCAGAATTTTTTGAATCACATCATTTAAAATTAACATCAGAACTATTAGATAGACATTCTAAATTAACAGAAATTGGATTGGCAGCTGAAGCAGAATTGAGACGTAGATTAAGAAGAGAGGCAGAGGGAAGGGAAATGAGTTTAGGAAGAAGAAGATAAAAATATGGCTGAAGAAGTAAAGAAAAAATCTGCAATGGTTATGACGATTACTAAGGATCGTGATGTTTCTTTGGAAAAAATCAGAAATATTGGAATTATTGCTCATATCGATGCAGGTAAAACTACAACTACTGAAAGATTACTTTTTGAAACAGGTAGAACATATAAACAAGGATCAGTTGATGAGGGAACTACTGTTACTGATTGGATGGCCCAAGAAAGAGAAAGAGGAATAACAATTGTTTCTGCTGCAATTACTGCATTTTGGGATTTAAAAGAAGATTCTTCTGTAGAAAAAGGTCACTATAGAATTAATTTAATTGATACACCGGGACATATTGATTTTACTGCTGAAGTTGAAAGATCTTTAAGAGTTTTGGATGGAGCATTAATGGTTTTTGATGGAAGAACTGGAGTTGAGTCTCAATCCGAAACTGTTTGGAGACAAGCTGATAAATATAATGTTCCAAGAATTTGTGTTTTAAATAAATTAAATTTAATTGGTTCTGATTTTGATGGATCAATAAAATCAATTAGAGAAAGACTTGGAGCTAATGCTTCTCCTGTTATTTATCCAATTGGTCAAGAACATGAGCACAGAGGAGTTATTGATTTAATAAGCATGAAAGCCTTAACTTATAAGGCAGTTGAAGATAGAAATTTAACAGAAGAAGAAATTCCAACAGAACTTTTAGAAATTTCTAAAAAATATAGACAAGAATTGATTGAAAAAGTATCTGAGTTTGATGATGATACTTTAACTAAATATCTAGAAGGGGTGGAACCTACTGAAATTGAAATTAAGAGAGCTATAAGAAAGGGAGTTATTGCTGGAAAATTCTTCCCAGTATTTGGAGGAGATAATAGAACTGCAGAAGCACAACTCCTATTGAATGGTGTTTTAGAATATCTACCATCTCCTGTTGATATGCCTGCAATTGAAGGAGTAAATACTAAAACAGGTGAAACTGAAAAAAGAGAAAGAAAAAATGAAGCTCCATTTTCAGGTTTGGCTTTTAAAGTTGTAACCGATCCACACGTAGGAAGGTTAGTATATGTCAGAGTTTATTCAGGAACATTAAAACAAGGACAAACAGTTTACAATTCTAGTAAACAAATAACAGAAAGAATTGGAAAATTAGTTTTACTTCATGCAGATCAAAGGGAATTAATTGAAGAAGCAATGTCAGGAGAAATTGTAGCTGTAGTTGGTGTTAAAGACACAACCACAGGCCACACAATTTGTGATCCTGTTCATCCCATTCATCTTGAATCGATTAGTTTTCCAGAACCTGTCATCTCACTTGCAATTGAGCCTGCAACAAAGGCAGATCAAGAAAAAATGGGTTTGGCTTTAAATAAACTATCTGATGAGGATCCAACCTTTAAAATCAAAAGTAATCCTGAAACAGGACAAACTATTATTGCAGGAATGGGTGAACTTCAACTTGAAGTTTTGGTTGATAGAATGAAAAGAGAATTTAATGTTGAAGCAACAACTGGTGCACCACAAGTAGCTTATAAAGAAACAATTAAAAAGATTGCTGAAGGAGAAGGAAAGTATATAAGACAAACTGGAGGTCGTGGACAATATGGGCACTGTTTAATTAGAGTCGAGCCAAGAGGTAGAGGCGAAGGATTTGAATTCAAAAGTGAAATTAAAGGTGGAGCTATTCCTTCTGAATATATTCCAGCTATTGAAAAAGGTGTTAAAGAAAAGCTTGAAAATGGAATTATGGCAGGATTTCCAATGGTTGACCTTAAAGTTATTGTTTTTGATGGAAGCTTCCATGATGTTGATTCTTCTGAAATGTCATTTAAGATTGCAGGATCTTTAGGTGTCGAAGATGCAATTAGAAAAGCTGACATGGGTCTATTGGAACCTATTATGAAGGTTGAGGTATTTACTCCAGCCGAATATATGGGAGATGTCATGGGTGATCTTTCAAGCAAACGTGCTCAAATTTCAGGCAGTGAAGAAAAAGGAGGAGAAACAGTTATCTATGCAATAGCTCCTCTTTCTGAACTTTCAGGTTATGCAACAAAATTAAGATCATTAACTCAAGGAAGAGCAAGAGCATTTGTAGAACCTAGCCATTATGATGAAGTTCCTGCTCATATTGCAGCTCAAATTGTAGCTAAAGCTGGTAAGGTTGAAATGGCTAGAGGGTAATCAGGAAAACAAAACTGCAAACCTTCAATTTAAATTAACTATCTACCCATATTTTCAATACAAATTTTCTTATAAGATAATGAGGTATTATCGCATATCGAAACATCATTTAGTGTTCTTGCTACATTGCCATAGCAGAGGCCTTTATTATATGAAGAAGTTGGATCTAGATCGGATACTATAATTTTTTCGCAAATTTTATAATTCTTTTCCAAATTAGCTTGTGATACGAAACATATATTTTGATCGGGTAGATTTGATAATCGCTCACAATTGGAACCACTCATAACTTGTTCTCCTAAATTGCTAAATTCAAAATCGGGTTTCCAAATACGACCAGCTTTTAACTCCTTAAACCGCCAAATGAAATTAAGAACTAAAACTATTATTAGTATAGTAAATATTCCAAATATTATTGAAACAAAGGGTTTGGACTTTTCCATTAACTAATTTTAACACATTTTTTTGATAAACATTTATTTATATATCTCAATAATTAATGCTAATTTGGGTGGCTAGAGGGTAAGCTTTCTTTCGGAAAATTTTTAATTTCTAATCAATTATTAATTGTTAATGTTATAATTTTGGTATGAAGAAATTATTTCATAATTTAAGTTTTTTAATTTTGTTTATTGTAGTGATTATTTCTTTGATATATCTCTATTTTAGTCAAAATATTATTAAGTTTATTTGGTCGGATGATCCTAATGGTGCAAGAGTTGTGTCAACATCGTGTCGTGGTTTAAAAATATTAGATACAGTTTTTTTTAAAAACTGTATCAACTTCCCGATATAAAAACAAATTGGGTGTTGACACTATTAATTAGCCTTAAGTATAATACATCTACACGAGGCAAATGGATGCCTCTTGTTTTTTGAAGCGAGAATAATTATAATAACAATTTCATGGCAGACGCAAAACAAAAATTTGATAGAACTAAACCACACGTAAATATTGGTACCATTGGTCATGTCGATCATGGTAAAACAACTTTAACTGCAGCAATAACTACAGTTCTTGCAAAAAATTTTCCAGGTGGAGTAAATAAAGCATATGCTTTTGATCAAATTGATTCAGCTCCAGAAGAAAAACAAAGAGGAGTTACTATTAATATTTCCCATGTTGAGTACGAAACAGATAAAAGACACTATGCTCATATAGATGCTCCAGGACATGCTGATTATATTAAAAATATGATTACAGGTGCTGCACAAATGGATGGAGCAATTTTAGTAGTCTCCGCACCTGACGGGCCTATGCCTCAAACAAAAGAACACGTTATTTTAGCAAGACAGGTTAATGTTCCTTCTATAATTGTTGCATTAAACAAATGTGATGCAATGGATGATCCAGAACTTTTGGAATTAGTTGAATCCGACATTAGAGAACTTCTTAAAAAGTATCAGTTCCCAGGAGATACAACTCCAATTGTTAGAGTATCAGCCTTAAAAGCATTAGAGGGTGATGCAGAAGCAGAAAAAGGAATATTAGAATTAATGAAACAAGCTGATGAATTTATTCCAACTCCAGTAAGAGATACTGAAAAACCATTTTTAATGCCTGTTGAAGATGTATTCTCAATTTCAGGTCGTGGAACAGTCGTTACAGGAAGAGTTGAAAGAGGACAAATTAAAGTTAATGAAGAAATTGAAATAATTGGAATTAAAGATACATTGAAATCAACAGTAACTGGTCTTGAAATGTTTAGAAAACTTCTTGATGAAGCCATGGCTGGAGACAATGTTGGAGTACTTTTAAGAGGTATTGAAAAAACACAAGTTGAAAGAGGACAAGTTTTAGCAAAACCGGGTTCAGTTACACCACACACTGAGATTGAAGCAGAAGTTTATATTTTAAGTAAAGATGAAGGTGGAAGACATACACCATTCTTTACAGGTTATAAACCACAATTTTTTATAAGAACAGCTGATATAACTGGTGATGTAACTTTGCCTGAAGGTGTTGAGATGGTTATGCCTGGAGATAGTGCAAAAATGAAAATTAAACTTATTGCTCCTATCGCTATGGAAGAGGGATTGAGATTTGCAATTCGTGAGGGTGGTCACACAGTTGGTGCTGGAGTGATAACCAAAATCATAGCTTAATTCGCCTTTGGCGGATAAAATCGCACCTTAAGGAAGAAAATCTATGCAACGACTTAGAGTTAAGCTTAAAGCTTACGATCATAGAGTAATTGATGAGGCAGCAACAAAAATAATTGATACTGCCCTTGCTTCCGGTGCTAAAATTTCAGGCCCAACTCCACTTCCTACAGATAGATCTGTCATGGCTATTAAAGAATCCCCGTTTACAGATAAAGATGCCCAAGAACATTATGAAGTGTTAACCCACAAAAGACTTATAGATATCCTAGATCCAACTCCAAGAACTGTTGATTCTTTGGGTAATCTCGATCTTCCTGCTGGAGTCTCTATTGAGATTAAGATGTAATCTTCATCCATTATTTTAGATACAAGTGTGGCTTGCGTAATAGGTATGTTATTTGATATAATTCACCACTAGAAACATGGAGGTGGTTTTTAAAATCTAACCACAAAAGCTTATTAGATGCGATTTAAGATATTAAAGCGCCTCTTTTGGCGTTTTTTTGTTTCTGTAAAAAGAATATGAATACATTGTTTGGAACCAAAGGGAAAATGACACAAGCCTTTATAGAAGGCTTTAGAATTCCTGTAACAAAAGTTACATTAGGGCCTTGTACAGTTATCCAAATTAAAGATATTAATAAAGATGGTTACTGGGCAGTTCAATTAGGATTCGGGACTAAAAAGATTAAAAATACCACAAAACCGCTTCAAGGACACTCCAAAAAATCAAATTCAACTCCAAGATATTTAAAAGAAATAAAATTAAGTGAAAAACCAAATTTTGCAGTTGGAGATATTATCAAAGTTGGAGACATATTTAGTGCAGGTGATGTTATATCAGTAACTGCAATAACAAAAGGTAAAGGATTTGCTGGTGGAGTTAAAAGACACGGGTTTAAAGGAGGACCAAGAACTCATGGACAATCAGATAGGGAAAGAGCTCCAGGATCAATAGGTCAGACAACGACTCCAGGAAGAGTTTATAAAGGAAAAAGAATGGCAGGGAGAATGGGTAGTGAACAGGTAACAATGAAGAACCTCCATGTTGTTTCAGTTGATGCAGAAAAAAATGAACTTTCAATTTCAAGTCCAATTCCAGGAAAAGCTGGAATATTTTTGGCTGTTAACAAAATCAAATCAGGATCATTAAAAGATTTGGAACATGAAGTAGTAGCAACTGTTGTTGAAGTTGAAGAAGCTCCAGAAGATGCAATTAAAAAAGAAGAAATTAAAGAGGCAGAAGTAAAATAATAAAAATATGAAAGCTAAAATTTATACAATTAAAGGGGAAGCAAAGGAAGATGTAAATCTACCTAAGGAGTATGGTGAAAAATTCTCTAAATCATTGCTTTTACAGGCTATAAGAGTCTATGAAGATGGAACCCATTTTGGTTTAGCAAAAGTTCAAACAAGATCTGAAGTAAACAGGACCAGAAAAAAACTTTATAAGCAAAAAGGTACTGGAGGAGCAAGACATGGAGCAAGATCAGCACCTATTTTTGTTGGTGGTGGTGTTGCACATGGACCTAAAGGAGTAAAAAGAGTTTTGAATTTACCTTCTAAAATGAAGAAAAAAGCTCTTTTAGCTGCACTTTCTAATAAATTTGAAAGTAAAAAAGCGATATTAATTGAAGGATTAGAAAAAATTAGTAAAACCGCAGAGGGAAACAATATGTTATTGGCTTTAAGAAAAACTTTAGAGGTTAAATCTAAAGTTTTAATAGTTTTATCAAAAGAAAGTATGAAACTAGCCAGATTTTTTAAAAATATCAAAGATATTGAAATTATTGATTTTGAAAGTCTTAACGCTTTTAAAGTTATGTCTAAAAGTCTAATTTTGATAGAAAGTAATATCTTTAAAACAGAAACAAAAAAAGAAACTAAAGTAGGAAAAATTGCAAAGAAAGAAATAAAGAAATAAGCGAAGCTTGAAATTAAAATTATGAAAATTAAACCAATTTTTACAGAAAAAAGTATGCAGAAAGCCAAAAATGGCATTTATAGTTTTTGGGTATTACCTACTTTAGCTAAAAATCAGATAAGAAAATTAATAGAAGAAGCTTTTGAAGTAAAGGTAGGTTCTGTTAATACTCAAAATTATAAAAAGATGGTTAGTAGAACCATGAGGGGAAAGAAAGTTACAAAAGTAGCAAAGAAAAAAGCAATGATAACTTTAAAACTTGGGAAAATTGATATATTTGAGGAACCAAAAAAATAAAATAATATAAAAAGATAAATAAATATAAATATATGAAACTTAAAAAAATATTACAAAAACATTCAGGAAGAAGTAATGGAAAAGTAACTGTAAGACACCAAGGTGGTCGTTCTAAAAGATTTTTGCGAGTTATAGATTTTAAAAGAGACAAAAAAGAAATTTGGGCTACAGTTGAGGCTATTGAATATGATCCAAATAGAAATGCAAGAATTGCAAGATTGGTCTATGCGGATGGCTTGCGTAGCTATATAATAGCACCCAACGACTTGAAAGAAGGAATGAAAGTAATTTCTTCAAATGAAGCACCTTTGGAGGTTGGTAATTGTCTTCCACTTGCTAAAATTCCAGTCGGAACACAAGTTAATAATGTTGAGATAACAAAAGGTAAAGGTGGCCAAATTGCTAGAGGAGCAGGAAATTTAGCAACAGTTTTTGGAAAAGATGAAAAAAGTGTTTTAATTAAAATGCCATCTGGTGAAATTAGAAGATTTGACCTGGAATGTTCAGCAGTAATTGGTCAGATAGGAAATGTTGGAGATAAAGACAAGAAACTAGGTAAGGCAGGAGCGAATAGGTGGAGGGGTGTTAGACCCGCTGTAAGAGGTGTAGCAATGCATCCTGATGCTCATCCGCATGGAGGAGGAGAAGGAAGAAGTAGGGTTGGTATGAAGTATCCTAAAACACCTTGGGGAAAGAAAGCAGTAGGTAAAACTAGAAATCCAAAGAAATATTCTAGACACACAATTGTTGAAGGTAGACAGAGAGGTAAAAAATAAATATGAGTAGAAGTAGTAAAAAAGGACCATATGTAGATGAAAGACTTATTAAAAAGCTAGAGTCTGGCATGGGTTTGAAGGAAAATCCAATAAAAACATGGTCAAGATCTTCTAAAATTCCACCTGAATTTGTAAATAAATATTTTCAAGTTCATAACGGGAAAGTATTTATTGATGTTTTTGTTAGCGAAGACATGGTGGGTTATACATTAGGTGAATTTTCACCAACAAGAACATTTAAAGGACACGGAGAAATTGTTAAAAGAACAATGGATAAAACATAAACGAAGCTTGTAATTTATGAAATTATAAAAAAAATATGGAATTTAAAGCAGAACAAAAATATTTATTACTAAGTCCAAGAAAAATTAGACCAGTAGTTGATGTTATTAAAAAATTAACACCCAGTAAGGCTTTGGAAGTTTTACCTTTTATCAAAAAGAGAGCATCAGAATATGTGTTAAAGGTAATTAAATCGGCCGTTGCTAATGCAAGCCAAAAAGGAATTGATGTTAATAATTTAAGTTTTAAAGAAATACAAATTGGAGAAGGACCAAGACTTAAAAGAGGAATGCCAGTGTCTCGTGGAAGATGGCATCCAATTAAAAAAAGAATGAGTCATATTAAAGTTATCTTGGCTTCTAAGGAAGCAATAGTTTCAAAAGAAAATAAAGAAAAAGAAAAAATTGAAGATAAAAAGAAAGAAGTGAAAAGAATCGTTAAAACGGTAGTAAAGAAAGGAAATAAAAATGGGACAAAAAGTTAATCCAATTGGTTTTAGAACAGGAAGAACAATAGGTTGGAAATCTAGATGGTTTTCGAATAACAATTTATATAAACATCTATTATTAGAAGATATAAAAATAAGAGAAGCTTTAATGAAAAAATTGACAGTTGCTGGAATTGTTGGAGTAGAAATAGAAAGACTCCCTAAAAGTATAGTTATTATAGTTTCTGTTTCAAGACCAGGAGTAGTAATTGGTCGAGGTGGATCTGGAATTGAAGAATTGAAAAAATTTATAGTTGAAATTTTAAAAACTAGTAAAGTAACTAAAGTTGAAAGTTTAAAGATTGATTTAAAAGTTAATGAGGTAAAGTCACCTGAACTTTCAGCTTATTTAGTAGCAGAAAGAATTGCATCAGATTTAGAAAAAAGAATTCCACATAGAAGATCGGTTACAAAAGCAATGGAAAGAGTAATGATGGCAAGAGCTGGAGGAATTAAAATTGTATTAGGGGGTCGTATTAATGGAGCTGAAATTTCAAGAGTAGAAAAGTTCCATCAAGGTTCCGTTCCAACTCAAACTTTAAGAGAAGATATTGATTATGCAGAAATTCCTGCACTGACAAAAAGAGGTTATGTAGGTGTTAAAGTTTGGATACATAGAAAGGAAGAAGTTTGAATGTTGCAGCCAAAAAGAGAAAAATTTACAAAAAATTTTAGAGGTAGAAGAAGAGGTACAGCACTTCGAGGAAGTTCAATTTCTTTCGGAGATTTTGGACTTAAAGCAATGGAAGTTGCTTGGGTTAGTGCAGCACAAATTGAAGCTGCTAGAAAAGCTATTTCACATCATCTTAAAAGAGGTGGTAAAGTTTGGATTAGAATTTTTCCAGATAAACCAATATCAGGTAGAGCTGCAGGAAAAAGAATGGGTGGAGGTAAAGGAGACGTAGAAAAACACGTTGCAGTTGTAAAACCTGGTAGAATTTTGTTTGAAGTAGCAGGGGCTTCAAAAGAAATTGTTAAAGAAGCATTTTTAAGAGCAGCAGCAAAATTACCGATAGCTACAAAAATGGTAGAGAAATAACTTAATAAAAATATATGAAAATAAAAGAATTACAGAGTATTAAAATTAAAGAAATAAAAGAATTAAAAGCTTTGGTTTTGAAAAAAAAGCTTGAACTTCTTAAAAATCAGGTTAAAATGCTCTCTGGTAAAGAAAAAAATTTGAAAAAGACCTGGGCATTAAAAAAAGAAATTGCACAGATTATGTCAATAATTAAAGAAAAGGAATTTTTAGAAAGTAATAAAAAATAAGTGAAGCTTATAAATTTATAATTATGAAAATATTTACAGGAAAAATAATATCAACAAAGATGCCAAAGACGGTAACTATTGAAGTGGAAAGATTTTTGGCTCATCCAATTTACAAAAAAAGATTCAAGAGAAATAAAAAATATCAAGTTCATTCAGAGAAAGAATTAAAAGTTGGCGAGACCATTAAATTTGTAGAAACAAGACCTATTAGTAAAACAAAAAGATGGAGGGTATTAGAAAAATAATATGGTTCAATTAAGATCATTTTTAGTTCCAGCAGATAATTCAGGAGCAAAGAAATTAATGATAATTGGAGTTCCTGGAAGAGTTGGGAAGATAGCAACCCTAGGAGATGTTGTCCTTTGTGTTGTTAGGGGTGCTGATCCAAATGGAACAGTAAAAGATCATGAAAAGGTAAAAGTTTTAATTGTTAGAACAAAAAAAGAAGTAAGAAGGTTTGATGGAACTTATATACGATTTGATGATAATGCAGGAGTCGTAATTGACAAACAGGGAATGCCTTTAGGAACTAGAATACTAGGACCTCTAGCAAGGGAAGTTAAAGAAGTAGGATTTAATAAAATTGCATCATTATCAAGGGAGGTTGTTTAAAAAAAATAACATGAAATTAAAAGTTGGAGATACAGTAAAAATAACAGCAGGTAAGGATAAAGGTAGAGAGGGAAAAATTGAAAAAATATCACCTAAAGAAAATACCGTTGTGGTTCCTGGTGTAAATATTTATAAAAAACATATAAAAGGTTCACAAGGACAAAAAGGTGGAGTTTATGATATACCAAGACCTCTTAATTTAGCTAAAATCGCTTTAATTTGCCCACTTTGTAAAAAAGTAACAAGAGTTGGTGTAAGACTTGTAAAAAATGAAAAAGTAAGAATTTGTAAAAAATGTAAAAAGGAAATATAAATTTAAAATAAATATATATAAAAAGAAATATGAGTAGATTAAACGAAAAATATAACAAAGAGATAAAGAAAACACTAGTAAGTGAATTTGGTGTTAAAAATGTAATGGCAATTCCTAAACTTACTAAAATTAATATTAACGTAGGTATTGGTGATTCTTTAAAAAATAAAGAATTAAAAGACAGTTTAATACGAGACTTTACAGCAATTGCAGGTCAGAAGTTAGCTGAAAAACAAGCTAAACTTTCAGTTGCTACATTTGGAATTAGAGAAGGAATGGTGGTAGGCTTAGCAGCTACTTTAAGAGGAGAAAGAATGTATGATTTTTTTGATAAGTTTGTTAATATTGTACTTCCAAGGTTAAGAGATTTTAGAGGTGTTAAAAGAACTAGTTTTGATAGATTTGGAAGTTACACCGTAGGTTTAACTGATCATACAGTTTTTCCTGAAATTGATATCACAAAAGCTGCCAATCCACATGGAATGGAAATTACATTTGTTACAAATGCAGGATCAATTGAAAAAGGAACAAGATTATTAGAACTAATGGGTATGCCTTTTATCAAGAATTGACGACACTAAATAAATTTTAAAAATATGGCGAAAAAATCAAAAGAAGTTAGAGAAACAAAGAAATTAAAATATAAAATTAGATATAGAAATAGATGTAAGCTTTGTGGAAGGCCAAGAGGTTATATGAGGAAATATGGAATATGTAGACTTTGTTTTAGAGAACATGCTCTAAATGGAGAAATTCCTGGAGTTAGAAAGGCAAGTTGGTAAAATATGACAAACTATCAAGTTGGAGATTTTTTAATAAGACTTAAAAATGCTGCAATGGCAAATATAAAAGAAGTTGTCTTTCCAAAGACAAAATTAGTTTTAGAAGTGGCTAAAGCTTTAAAGGCTGAAAGATTTTTGGATTCTGTTGAAGAAAAAGATGGAAAAATAATTGTTAAATTAACGATATTTAGTAAGAAACCAGTTCTTTCTAATGTGACAATTATTTCAAGACCAGGATTAAGAATTTATATGAGTGCAGATGAAATTGAAAAAATAAAAACCCCTGATATTTATATATTAACTACCCCTAAGGGTGTTATCTCAGGGAAAATGGCGAAGAAATTAAGAGTTGGTGGAGAGGTAATAGCTAAAGTAATTTAAAAATAAAAATATGAGTAAAATCGGACAACAACCAATCGAAATACCAAATGGAGTAACTGTTGAAATAAACGGAAATGCTGTTGATGTAGTAGGTCCTAAAGGTAAATTATCATTTAATTTTACTAAGGAAGTAAATGTCAAAATTGATGAAGGTAAAGTTCTAGTTGGAATTGCAAAGGATAGTAAAATTGCAAGATCAATTTGGGGTACAACTAGAATGTTAATTTCTAATATGATAAAAGGAGTAACTGAGGGTTGGAAAAAACAATTGGAACTTGTGGGAACTGGTTATAGAGCTGAAGTTAATGGTAATACTTTAGTTTTAACAGTTGGATATTCTCATCCTATTAAAATTGAAGCCCCTGAAGGAATAACTTTTAAAGTTGAAAAAAGTATTATTACAGTAGAAGGCATTGATAAACAAGTTGTAGGTCAGGTATCAGCTAATATTAGAAGTTCACGTCCACCAGAACCTTATAAAGGAAAAGGCGTTAAATATATTGATGAAATAATAAGAAGAAAAGCGGGAAAGGCAGCTAAAGCTGCAGCCCAATAAGCATAAATAAAAAATTATGAAAACAAAATTTGATAGAAGAAAATTTAGAGTAAGATCAAAAATTAATGGTACTGGAATAAGGCCTAGACTTTCTGTTTTTAGATCAAATAAATTTGTTTCAGCTCAAATTATTGATGATGAAAAAGGTTTAACAATTGTATCAATGTCTGATAAAAGTTTAGGAAAACTTGGTAAATTAGAAAAAGATGGTATAGGCAGAGCAAAGGAGTTAGGTAAACTTTTAGCAGAAAAGGCAAAGACAAAAAAGATCAAAAAAACAGTTTTTGATAAAGGTGGTTATAAATATCATGGAAAGATTAAAGCTGTCGCTGATGGAGCAAGAGAAGGAGGTTTAGAATTTTAACTTAATTAGAAGTTAAAATTAAAATATAAATATGGATTATAGAGAAGAAAGAGAATTTACAGAAACAGTAGTTCAGATTAATAGAATTTCTAAAAAAACTAAAGGTGGAAATCAAATAAGATTTGCTGCTTTAGTTGTTTTGGGTGATAAAAAAGGAAAAGTTGGAGTAGGTAATGCAAAAGCACATGATGTTAGGAATGCTATTAGAAAAGCAATAGAAGCTGCTAAGAAAAAAATGGTTAAAATTACGATGAAGGGTACTACAATTCCATTTTCTATGAGAGCCAAATTTGGAGCTTCTAAAGTTTTATTAAAACCAGCTCCTCCAGGGTCAGGAATTATTGCGGGTGGTCCTATGAGGGTTGTATTAGAATCAGCTGGTTTAAGGGATGTTGTTGGAAAAACATTAGGAAGTAATAATAAAATATCAAATGTTAAAGCAACAATTTTAGCTTTGGAAAAAGCATCACTTTTGATTTTAAAGAAAGATTTTCAAAAAGAAGGAGGTAAAAAATAATGGCTAAAAGATTAGGCAGAGGTTATGGAAGTGGTAAAGGAGGTCATACCTCTGGTCGTGGTCAAAAAGGACAAAAAGCTAGAACAAGTATACATATTCTTTTTGAAGGAGTAAAAGTTAAAAAATCAACTTTAAAGAAATTTCCTTTACTTCGTGGTAAGGGTAAGTTTCTTGCTAAGAAAAAACCAATAACAATTTCTTTAGATAAGTTGAAAGTTTTTAAAAAAGGATCAAAAGTTGATCTTGATTCTTTGATAGAAAAAGGAATTATAAGTAAAAAGGATGCCTTTACTTACGGAGTTAAGATTTTAGGAAAGGGAAGTTTAAGGAAAGATCTTGAAATTTTAGTGCCAATGTCGAAATAGTTTTATCTATTTTAAAATTAATGTTTTCATCTATTGCCCATTTTTTTAAAAAAGTTGTAACTCATCCAGGGTTAAGGAAAAAAGTGTTGATTACCGCACTTATACTTTTAGTTTTTAGAATTGCAGCTCATATTCCTGCTGCTGGAATTGACAAAAATAGTCTTTCAGCTTTATTTGCAGGTAGCCCACTTTTATCTCTTTTAGATGTTTTTTCTGGTGGAACTTTAGCTAATTTTTCAATAATGGCATTAGGTTTAAATCCTTACATTAATGCCTCAATTATTTTGCAGCTATTGGGTTATGTAATACCTTCCTTAGAAGAATTACAAAAAGAGGGTGAATACGGACAAGAAAAAATAAATCAATATACAAGATTTTTAACCGTACCTCTTGCTATTATGCAAAGTTTTGGAATGTATATGCTTTTAAAATCTCAAAATGTAATTGGAAATTTAAGCATTTCCCAATTAATAATTCTTTGTCTAACAATGACGGCTGGAACAATGTTTGCTGTTTGGCTTGGAGATTTAATTACAGAATATGCATTTAAAAGTGGAATTTCATTTTTGATTTTTGTTGGAATTATTTCAAGACTTCCAATTACATTAGGTCAAACAATTTCAACCTTTAATTCACAAGATATTTTAAAACTAATAATCTTTGGAGTAAGTGCAATTGCAGTTATTGGTCTTATCATTTTTGTAAATGAGGCAATAAGACAAATTCCAATAAGTTATGCAAAAGCATCAAGAGGTTTAAGACAATCTTCTTCATATTTGCCACTTCGTTTAAATCAGGCAGGAGTAATTCCAATAATCTTTGCAGTTTCTCTTGTTTTAATGCCAAGTATGGTCACTCAATTTTTAAGTGCCTCAAATAATTCTGCAATTATTAGTATATCTGGAGCAATCCAAAAGTTTTTTAATCCAACATCAATTTCTTATAACGTAATTTACTTTTTGTTAGTTGTTGGATTTACATACTTTTATACTTCTGTTGTTTTTAACCCTGAAAAAATTTCAGAAAATTTGCAGAAAAGCGGTGGGTTTATTCCAGGGATAAGACCTGGAAGTTCAACTATAAAATATTTGTCATATGTATTAAGTAGAATTACTTTAGTTGGAGCAATATTTTTAGGTTCTGTTGCAGTCTTACCATCTTTATTTCAAAAAACAGTAGGAAGTACTAATTTAGCAATTGGTGGAACTGGAGTATTGATTGTTATCTCAGTTGTATTAGAAATTGTTAGAGAAATTGAAGGAGATTTATTAATGAGTAAATATGAAGGGTTTTCAAGATGAATATAGTTTTACTTGGTTCTCCAGCCTCAGGAAAAGGTACACAAGCAGATCTTTTATGTAAAAAATTTAACCTTTATCATCTTTCAACAGGAGAAGTTGCAAGAAAATTGGCTGAAAAAGATCAAAGAATTAAAGAAATTATTGATTCAGGTAAATTAATTCCAGCTGAAGAAATGACCATGCATGTTATTAATTTTTTAAGTAATGAAAAACCTGATCTTAAAAATATTTTGTTTGAAGGTTTCCCTCGTTTTATCTCTCAGTTTGAAGCACTTTCAAATTTTTTAATTACAAAGGGAGATAATCTAGATTTAGTTATTTCACTTGATGTAAGTCAAGAAGAAGCAATAAAAAGAATATCTTCACGTAGAGTTTGTGAAGCTTGTGGAGAAAATTTCAATTTAATTACTAAACCATCTAAGTTTCCTGGAAAGTGTGATAAATGTGGTTCTAATTTAATTCAAAGAAAAGATGATAATGAAGATTCAGTCAAAGTAAGATTTGAATATTATGAAAATAATACAAAAGAATTAATTGATTATGTTGAAAAGATGGGAAAGTTAACAAAAGTTAATGGGGAAAGACCAATTGATGAAATTCAAAAAGACTTAGTAGAAATTGTTGAAAGGGTAAAAAATGAACAAAATAACAATTAAATCTGATGAAGAGTTAAATTTAATGGAAGAAGGAGGCAAAAAACTTTCTCAAGTCAAACATTTATTGGAAAAAGAAGTAAAGGCAGGAGTTTCAGCTTATGAAATTGATAAATTAGCTGAAAAGTTGATAGAAGAATGTGAGGGAAAACCTTCTTTTAAAATGGTTCCAGGATATTCATGGACAACGTGCATTAATATCAATGAAGGTGTTGTACACGGAATTCCATCTGAAGATATAGTTTTTAAAGATGGAGATTTGGTAAGTATTGATTTGGGTATGTTTTACAAAGGATTTCATACAGATACTTCAATAAGTTTGGCAATTAACCCAAATAAAGAAGTTGAGGAGTTTTTAAAAGTTGGTAAAAAATCTTTGCAAAAGGCAATTTCTTCTGTTGTTCCAAACAAAAGTTATATTTATGATATTTCAGAGCAAATCGAAAAGTCTGTTACCTTAGGTGGTTATTCTGTGGTTAAAGATTTAACTGGGCATGGAATTGGTAAAAATTTACATGAAAATCCATATATTCCATGTTTTGTGTCTGGGCTTCGTATTGAAACCCCAAAAATCGTTCCTGGGATGGCTTTGGCAATTGAAGTAATGTACACTTTAGGTAGCCACAAATTAGTCAAAGAAAGTAATGGGTGGACAATCTCAACTGCGGATGGTAAAATAGCAGGGCTTTTTGAGGATACAGTAATTGTTACCCAGAAAGGATATAAAGTAATCACTTAAGTGATTATTTTTTTTATTAGAGCAATAGTTTATATATGAAAACGGATGGAAATTATGAGATTGAGGGAATGGTAACTGAACTTTTACCTAATACAATGTTTAGGGTAGTTACAAAAGATGGAAAAAGCTTACTTACCACCCTTAAGGGTAAGATGCGTAAAGCATATGTAAGAGTTTTTCCTGGAGATAGAGTCAAGGTTGAAATGACAAAATATGATGAAGATAGAGGAAGGATAGTTTTTAAGTTTTAAACGTTTTAAAAAATCAATAAAATTATATGAAAGTTATAGCATCAGTTAAAAAAAGATGTAGAGACTGTAAGCTTATTAAAAGAGCTGGGGTTTTACGTATTATTTGTAAAAATCCTCGCCATAAGCAAAGACAAGGATAATTTATTTTAAAAAAATGGCAAGAATAGCAGGAATAGAATTAAATGATAATTGGAGAATTGACTTTGGTTTAACCAGAATTAAAGGGATAGGTTGGCCTTTGTCTAAAAAACTTTTAGATGGTCTTAAATTTGATCCTTCTAAAAGGATTAAGGACCTAACTCCTGAAGAATTAAATAAAATTTCTGGGAAAATTGAAGAATTTCCAACTGAAGGAGATTTAGTAAGAAGGGTTAAAGCTGATATTGGAAGACTTCAGGCAATTGGTTCATACAGAGGAACTAGACATACCAAAGGACTTCCTACAAGAGGCCAAAGAACAAAAACTAATGCTAGAACTAAAAGAGGAAAAAGAAAAACAGTTGGAGCATTTAAGAAAGAAGTTTTAGCTAAGACAACACAAACAGCGACTAAATAATTAAATTTAATTAATACTAAATATGGCAACTAAAAAAATAAAAGAAATTAAAAAAGAAGGACCTGCTAAAATTTATATTTCTGCTTCCTTTAATAATACCTTAGTAAATATTTGTGATAATTCTGGTGGATCAGTTGCTTGGTGTTCAGCAGGTGCATCTGGTTTTAAAGGTACTAGAAAATCCACCCCTTTTGCAGCTACTACTGCAATTGAAACTGCAATTAAAAAAGCTAAGGACAAAGGTGTTGATGAAGTTGAAATTTATGTTAAAGGTCCAGGTCCAGGTAGAGATGCTGCTCTTCGTGCAGTTAAGGCATCTGGGGTTAAAATTACTCTTATTGCTGATGTAACTCCAATTCCACATAATGGGCCAAGACCTAAAAAGAAAAGGAGAGTATAAACAAGGTTTTTAACTTTGTTGTAAGGTAATAAAAATAAACATATGGCAAAATATAATGGACCTAAAGATAGACTAAGTAGACGAGAAGGAATAGATATTTTTGGTAAAGGGGCAAAATTGACCCGTTTAAATGTTTTACCTGGAGTACATGGGCCAAAAGGTCCTGGCAGAAATCAATCTCAATTTGGTAGGCAATTAAGGGAAAAACAAAAAGTCAAAAGAATTTATGGAGTTTTAGAAAAACAATTTAGAATTTATGTTGGAAAAGCTTTAAAATCAAAAGGCAATACTGGAGAAGCGTTACTTATCTTACTTGAAAAAAGACTTGATAACACAGTTTATAAATTAGGTTTTGCCGAGAGTCGTCCAATGGCAAGACAATTAGTTTCCCACAGACACATATTAGTTAATGGTCAAAAAATAAATATTGCATCATATCAAGTTAGTGTTGGTGACGTAATATCATTAGCACCAAAAACATTAGAAATTCCAAATATTAAAAAATTAGTGATAGACACTGAATTTGAGACACCAAGCTGGCTTGAAAGAAAAGTTAGTGTTGGAAAAGTTGTTAAAGATCCCGTTAGACTGGATATTAAAGAATTAGTTTCTGAGCAAGATATAGTAGAATTCTACTCACGATAGTGGTAGAATCTAAAGCTTGATTTAAAGGAGGTGATATTTTTATGTCACAACAAATATTTGAAATAATAGAAGAAGAAAAAAAGAAAAATTATACAAAATTAGCCATTACTCCTTTGGAGCAAGGTTATGGGTTTACATTAGGAAATTCTTTAAGAAGAGTTTTATTAACTTCTCTTCCAGGCGCAGCTATTACCTCCGTAAAAATTGCTGGAGTAAATCATCAATTCTCTAGTTTAGTTGGCATGAAAGAAGATATAGTAGAATTTTGTCTTAACTTAAAAAAAGTAAGAATTTCATATACTGGAGAAAAACCAGTTAGCGCAAGTTTAAAAGTTACTTCTGCAGGTGAGGTAAAAGCATCTGATATTAAACTTCCAGCAGATGTTGAAGTTACAAATCCCGATTTAGTTTTAGCAATTCTTAATAAAGGAGCAAAATTAGACACAGATTTGACAATTGAAGCAGGAACAGGTTATTTACCAGCTGATACAAGAACATCAAATGAAATTGGATTAATTCCATTGGATGCATCTTTTTCACCAATTTTAAGAGTTAATTACAAAGTTGAGGAAACCCGTGTGGGTAGACTTACCAATTATGACAAACTTACTTTAGAAGTTTGGACAGATGGAACGATTGATGCAAAGGAAGCAGTTAAAAAAGCAGCCAAAACATTAGTTGAGTACTTTGAACAAATAGTAACACCTAAAAAGATTGAAAAAGTAAAGGAGGAAGTAATCTCAAGTGATTTAGGATTAGTTGGAAAACTTTCAGTTGAAGAAATTGGTCTTCCTACTAGAGTAGCAAATGCACTTGCAAAGGCAGGTTTTGAAACCGTCGAAGCGTTAGCAAAAGCTGATAAATTAGAATTAGTAAAAGTAAGAAATTTAGGAGAGAAATCTTTGAAAATTATTTCTGCCGCACTAGGTGAGAAAGGGGTTTCATTTTAAACTATGGTTAAGAAAGTTTTTGGTAAAAAACTCTCTAGAGAGAGAGCAACGAGGGAGGCTTTGTTTGTTTCTTTGGTTGAAAGTTTGGTGATAAATAAAAAAATCAATACAACCAGAGCAAAAGCAAAAGCAGTTATCGGTTTAATTGATCGATTAGTTTCTTTGGCTAAAAAGGGGACATTAGCATCCAAAAGACAGATTTTAAAAAGACTAAAAGGGAATAAGAAAATTGCAACCATTATATGGACAGAAGTAGTTAATTATTTTCCTGAAAGAAACAGCGGTTTTACAAGAATTATTCCAATTTCTCAAAGAAAAGGAGATTTAGCAAAGATGGTTAGATTAGAATGGACTGAGGTGAAATTAAAAAAAGAAGAACTTAAAAAAGAGGATTTAAAGACAAAAAAAGATAAAAAGGTTAAAAATGGTGAAGATAAAAAAGTAAATAAAAAAACAAAATAAATTATGTATAAGACTTATCAACCTAAGGAAAAAGAAATTAAAAGAAATTGGCATTTAATTGATGCAAAAGATCAAATATTAGGTAGGCTTTCAACTAATATAGCTACTCTTTTAATGGGAAAACAAAAAGCTAATTATTCAACACATATGGATTCTGGAGATAATGTAGTCATTATTAATTGTGAAAAAGTAAAATTAACAGGTAGAAAAAAAGAACAAAAAGTTTATAGAGGACATTCTGGTTACCCAGGTGGTTTTAAAGAAGTTAGTTTTGAAAAAATGTTTAAAGAACATCCAAATAGAGTTATTGAATTTGCAGTTTCCGGGATGCTACCTGATAATCGTTTAAAATCTGATAGAATGGCAAGATTGCATGTAACAAAAGGAGAGAAACATAAATATGAAAAAAATTTCAAGTAAAAAAACTTATACATTTACAGTTGGTAGAAGAAAAAGTTCTTCTGCTAGAGTACGTTTATTTAAAGGAACTGGGGAGAGTTTAATAAATGGTCAAAAAGTTTCTTCAATATATCAAAATAAGGTAAGTGAGCTTTCATTAAATAAACCTTTTAAAGTTACTGATACTTTAGGTAAGTTTTATTTTACTGCGAATGTAGCAGGTGGTGGTAAAGAAGGCCAACTTGAAGCAATTGTTCACGGTATTTCAAGAGCATTGGTTAAATTAGATAGTGAAAAATATAGAATTTCTTTAAAAACAAACAATTTATTAACTAGAGATTCTAGAGTTCGTTTAAGAAGAATGGTTGGTACAGGTGGTAAAGCAAGACGCAAAAAACAATCTCCAAAGCGTTAATTTTAATATTTCAGAAAATGAAAAAGACAACTAAATTTTTTGTCAAAAATTGGAAAAAATTATTAATACTCTTTATTATGATAATTGGGGTAATTATATTTTTTTCTTCAAGGTCCAAAAACTTAAATGTTAAAGTAGATACAATTAAAAAAGGAAATGTTAAAGAAGAACTTATTTTATCAGGAGAAATATCTGCAGAGAATTATGCAAAGCTCTCATTTGAAACTTCAGGAAGGATTGTTTATGTGGGGGTAAAAGAAGGTGATAAAGTTTATAAGGGAAAGTTAATTAGTAAATTAGATACGACAGTATTAAATTCAAGCTACCAAGTAGCACTTTCTAATTTAAGAATTTATGATGCTACTGTTGAAAATATTCATGATCAACTAAAAGATCATAAAAATGACGAAACATATGCCCAAAAGGATTTAAGAACTATGGCCGAGGCTAACAAAGACAAAGCATATGAAGCTGTAATTTCAGCTAAAAGAAATTTAGACGGAGCTAGTTTATATGCTCCATTTAACGGGATTATTACTTTTCTTTCTCATCCTTTTGTCGGTGTATACACAAATGTATCTTCTGTAGAAGCTGAAATAATTGATCCGAATACTATGTATTTTCAAAGTTTGGCTGATCAAACTGAAGTTACAAAATTAACCGTTGGTCAAAAAGTTACAATAATTTTAGATTCATTTGATGGCAATAGTTTTGAGGGAAAAGTTGATAATATTTCTTTTACACCAAAATTGGGAGAGACAGGATCTGTTTATTCGGTAAAAGTATCTTTTACTAACGTTGATTTAATTAATTCTAAATTTAAAATTGCCATGACAGGGGATGCAAAATTTGTAACTTCTGAAAAAGAAAACGTTTTATATGTATCAACTAATTTTTTAAAGCAAGATAAATTAGGGCAATATTTAAAAACAAATACTAAAAATGGAAAAGTTTATGTAACAGGTGGTATTGAATCAGAAGATAATATAGAAGTAATTGGAGAAATTTCAGAGGGCTTAAAAGTATATGATTAAACTTATAGGTGTAAGTAAAACTTATACTTTAGGGGAAGATAAAGTTACCGCAGTTGATAATGTTTCAATAGGTATTAAAAAAGGTGAGTATGCAAGTATTTTAGGAACTTCGGGGTCTGGAAAATCTACACTAATGCATTTAATAGGACTTCTAGAAAGACCAACTTCTGGAACACTATTAATTAATAAAAAAGATATTTCAAAATTATCAGATGATGAGGTTTCAAAGATTAGAAATACTTTTGTTGGTTTTGTTTTTCAACAATTTAATTTGATCAATAAATTAACAGTACTAGAAAATGTTGCACTTCCTGCAATTTATTTTAAAGGAAAATTAAATTTTGATCCTTTAAAAAAAGCTACAGATTTATTAACAAGGTTTGGGATGGAAAAAAGGTTAAATTTTTATCCTAATAAAATCTCAGGTGGCCAACAACAAAGGGTAGCTATCGCAAGAGCATTAATTATGAGTCCTGACTTAATTTTAGCTGATGAACCAACGGGTAATTTGGATAGTAAAACGGGAGATGAAATTTTAGATATTTTAGAAGATTTAAACAAAAAAACTGGAGTAACGATTGTTTTAGTAACTCATGAAAAAGCAGTGGCAAAAAGAACAAGAAGAGAAATATATATAAAAGATGGCAAAGTAGTTAGTAGATATCTTTAATAATTTAATAAAATATGGAACAATATAAATATTTAATAAAGTCATCGTTTGATGATTTTAAAAGAAATAAAGTAAGAACACTTTTAACTTCCTTAGGAATTATGGTCGGAGTTTTATCAGTGGTTTTGTTAATTGCGTTAGGTTTAGGATTAAAAAATTATATTCAGGGTCAGTTTGAAAGTTTGGGTGCAAATTTACTAATTATTTTTCCTGGGAATGTTTTTTCAGAAGGAAGCGGGGTTGGTGGAAATTTTGGTGCAGGTTTTGCTGGAGGAGCTAGTTTTGATGAAAAGGATGTAAAAACTTTAAGTAAACTTCCAGATATTAATTATGTAGTTCCTATGTTTATGAAAAGTTTGGTTTTTGAGACAGGTAGAGAAAAATCTACAGGTTATGTTATGGCAACCAATGAAGATGCCTTTAAATTATTAAATTTAGAACTTTTAGAGGGAAGAGAATTTTCAAGATCTGATGTGTTGGGAAAAACTAAAAAGGCAGTATTAGGTTATAATATTGCCGAAAAATTATTTATTGATCCAACAATAGCAATTGGAAAGACAGTTAAAGTAAACGACCAAAGATATATAGTAATTGGAGTGGCTAAGAAAAAAGGTGATAGGGAAATGGATAGTGGTGTGTTTGTACCATATAGTTCAACTTTTGGTAATATAAATCCAGATAAAACTTTTTTTACAATTTACCTTGGGGCATCGTCTGATAAGACTATCCAAAATGTAAAAGAAGATGCCAAAAATGCACTTTTGAAAAGATATAAAGTGGATGATTTTTCAGTTACGGAGCAATCTCAAATTTTATCTTCAATTAATTCAATCTTTGCAATTATTAATTCAGTATTAATTGCAATAGGATCAATTTCTCTTTTTGTGGGAGGTATTGGAATTATGAATATTATGTATGCAACAGTAACTGAAAGGACTAAGGAAATCGGAATCAGACGTGCAATTGGAGCAACAGAAAAAGATATTCTATTACAATTCCTTTCAGAATCTGTAGTGCTCTCCCTTTTAGGTGGAGTTATAGGATTAATTGTTGCAATAATTATCGTTTTGATAGTTAGAATATTTTTCCCGGCAAGTATTAATATTGTTGCAGTAGTGGTTGCAATATTTGTTTCATCAGCAATAGGAATTTTTTTTGGAATATTTCCCGCTAAAAGAGCTGCTAAACTTTCTCCAATTGAGGCAATTAGATATGAGTAATTTAGTTTGATAAAATAGAAATTACGGGGATTAGTTTAATGGTAGAATTGGCGGCTGGGGGCCGTCAGGCTTGGGTTCAATTCCCAGATCCCCGAAAGAAATTAAAAAATACTTCTTGCATTTGGCTTTCATTCGTAATATAAAGTAGATTACGAATGGCAAAGAAAAAAACAGAAACAGTAGAAGCTCCAATAAAACAAGAAGGTGGAGCCGCAAAACTTCAAGCTATTAAACTAGCAATGGATCAGATAGAAAAACAATATGGTAAAGGTTCCATTATGAGACTTGGGGAAAATGCTGACAAAAGAGCACAAGTTGAAGTAATTTCAACAGGATCTATCGCACTTGATTTAGCATTAGGTGTTGGTGGACTTCCGAGAGGAAGAATTGTCGAAATATATGGTCCAGAAGCTTCTGGTAAAACAACTTTGGCCTTATCTGTTATTGCTGAAGCGCAAAAAAAGGGTGGACAGTGTGCATTTGTCGATGCAGAACATGCACTTGACCCTATAAGAGCTGAAATAATTGGAGTTGACTTAGATAATCTTTTAATGAGTCAACCTGATACCGGTGAGCAAGCTTTAGAAATCACAGAGACATTAATAAGATCTGGGGCAATTGATGTAATAGTTGTTGATTCTGTGGCGGCTTTGGTTCCACGAGCAGAACTTGAAGGAGAAATGGGAGATGCTGTAATGGGCCTACAAGCAAGGCTTATGAGTCAAGCTTTAAGAAAATTAACTGGTGCAATTTCCAAATCAAAAACTGTTTTAATTTTTACAAATCAATTAAGACAAAAGATTGGAGTTATGTTTGGAAATCCTGAAACAACTCCAGGAGGTTTAGCTCTAAAATTTTATTGTTCAGTAAGACTTGATATTAGAAGAATTGAATCAATAAAGGCAGATAATGATTTAGTAATTGGTACAAGAGTAAGAGTTAGAGTAGTTAAAAATAAAGTTGCACCTCCTTTAAGAGTTGCCGAGTTTGACATTATGAATGAAGACGGGATTAGTAAACCGGGCAACATTTTAGATGTAGCAGTTGATCTTGGAATTTTAACTAAAAGTGGATCATTTTTTAACTATGATGGAAAGGTAATTGCACAGGGAAGAGAAGGAGCAAAAACATATATTAGAGATAATCATAAATTTGCAGAAGAAATTGAAAAAAAGATTAGAGAATTAGCAGTTTCTGGTAAAAAACTTCCAACAGAGATAGGGGAAAAGAATAAAGAAGAATAGGATTTTATTATTACTTCGTAGTAACATTGGTTAATGCCAACAATAACAGCCTTTAAGCCTCAAAAAAATCAAAAAAGAGTAAATATTTATATTGATGGAGAATTTGGTTTTGGGTTAGATTTAGAAAATTTTCTTAAGTTAGGATTAAAACTAAATCAGGAATTGACTACTTTAGAAATAGAAGAAATAATTAAAAAAGCTGAGTTTCAAAAAACTTTTGATAAATTATTAAGATTTGTAATAGTTAGACCTAGAAGTGAAAAAGAAATTAAAGATTATTTAAAAAGAAAAAAAGTTCATGAAAGTTTGAATGAAGAACTCTTTAATCGATTAAATCGACTAGAACTTATAAATGATACTAAATTTTCTAAATGGTGGGTTGATCAAAGACTTGTATTTAAGAATAAATCTAAAAAAGATTTAAAATTTGAATTAAGAGCCAAAGGAATTAAAAATGAAATTATTGAAAACACATTGGAAGAAAGTGAAATTGATGAAGTAAAGATTGCAAAAAAGTTAATAGAGAAAAAAGAATATAAATGGGATAAATATGAAGAAAAAATTAAAAAACAAAAAATTATTCAATATTTATCAGGCAAGGGGTTTGGTTGGGATGTTATTGAAAAAGTGATTAGTGATGATATAATTAAGTCATGAATGAGAGAGTAAAGACTATAATTACGATATTTTTTATTTTGTTTCTGTATCCTGTTGGATTAATTTTAGTTTGGTTTTGGGTTGACTGGTCTAAATGGATCAAATGGTTAATTACAATACCTCTTGTATTGGCTTTGTTGGGAGTTGTAATGGTGGTAATTTTGTCGACAAGAAGTCCAAACAAAGCTTTGCAACAGGCCAAGGAAAAAAGTGGACAGGCGATGAATTATTTTGGAAATACAAATGAGGCATTGGATAAGCAAATAAGGTACGATATCTCCTCGACCCGATCAGCACTAGAGTTGTATAAGGTTGATTATCAGAAATATCCAATATCATTAAATAATTTAGTGCCGAAATATATTTCTGAGGTTAAAATTAATCCATATACAAAACAATCCTATCAATATTCTATTGGAATAGATGGCAAATATACAATTAGTACAACTTTAACGGATGGTTCTTTATATTTTCAAACGTCCCCTTAAAAAATACAATCCAATTGACCAATTGCTTCATAAATAGTAAAATACTTAGTTAGAAGTAAAGAATATGGTAAGAAGGACTAACAATAAAGTTTCTTCCCACAGCTTTTCAAATTAATAAAAAGTTATTTATTCTTTTTATCTTCTAAAAACAAAAAAGAAAGTTAAATTATGACAAATACAAAAAGGGATGATTATATTAGTGCTTTGGAAAAAGTTTCAAAGATGACTATTGATGAAGCAAAGAAAGCATTACTTGATGAGGTGCAAAGAGATTTATCTTCTGAAATTGCAAAAAAAATTAGATCTGCTGAAGAAAAAGTAAAACTTGAAGCAGGAGAAAAATCAAAAGAAATATTAGCTGATGCATTAAAGCATGGGGTTACTTCTTTTGTTGCTGAATATACGGTTTCTTCAATTGTTGTTCCAAATGAAGAAGTCAAAGGACGAATCATTGGTGCAGAGGGAAGAAATATAAGAAGTTTTGAAAAAGAAACTGGTGTGGAAATTATTATTGATGAAACAAATGAAATTAGAATTTCTTCTTTTGATTCAGTAAGACGAGAAATTGCAAAAAGGGCTTTGGAAATTTTAATTAGAGATACGAGAATTCAACCTACAAGAATTGAAGAAGTTGTAAAACAAACAAAATCTCAAATGGAAGATGTTTTACTTGAAGAAGGCAAAAAAATTTCAGAAGAATGTGGGGTATATAATCTTTCTGTTGATTTACTCAAACTTATTGGAAAATTCAAATTTAGAACTTCATATGGACAAAATTTAGGTCATCATACAATTGAAGAAACAAAAATAGGAATTGCAGTAGCTGAAGAGTTAGGTGCAAAGGTGGATGTAGTTCGTTTAGGATGTTTACTTCATGATATTGGTAAAGTTGTGACAGATGAGGAAGGAAATCATATTGATGTTGGTGTTTCTACTTTAAAGAAATTTGGTATTCCTAAAGATGTAATAGCAACAGTTGCTGAACATCATGAGGATAAACCATTTTCGTCTGTTGAATCTTATATAGTTTGGATTGCTGATTCAGCTTCAGGATCAAGACCTGGAGCAAGATATGAACCTCATGAAGGTTATGTTAAAAGAATGGATAAAATTGAAGAAATTGTTAAAAATTTTGATGGAGTGGATGTAGCTTACGCCTTTCAAGCAGGAAGAGATGTCAGAGTTTTTGTTGATCCAAATGAAGTTGATGATGATAAATTAACCGTTTTAGTCCATGAAATTACTAAAAAACTTGAAAAAGAAGCTGAGTATGCTGGACAAATTAAGGTAACCGCGGTTCGTGAAGTTCGTGTCATAGGTACCACATCTGCAAAATAAAAATTATCTAATTTTTTGCCGAAGAATCTTGACATTTTGTTTATATTAGCTTAAGATTTCAACCAGAAATGACTAAAAGAGATATTATTGAACAAGTTGCGAGAAAAGCTCATTTAACTAAAAAAGGAGCGGAAGAAGCAGTTGATGTATTTTTAGCTGAAATTGGTAGAATTTTAGCAAAGGGTGAAAAAGTAGTTCTTTCAGGTTTTGGAACATTTAGAGTTATTTCAATGAAGGGAAAAACAGTAAAAATTCCAAAAACAAATACTTTAGTTACAATTAAAACTCATAGGTCTCCAAGATTTACTCCAGGTAAAACTTTAAAAAGACAAGTGATAAGATAAGAAAATCTTGTCCTTTTGGATAAAGTGTATAATTTGTCTTAATGAATAAGGCTATTATTGTTGATAGACTAACAAAAAACTTTGATGTCTCTGAAAGACAACCTGGAATCAAAGGATCTATTTCATCAATATTTTCTCCTGTTAAAAGAAAAATTAAAGCATTAAATGGAGTTTCTTTTTCTGTTCAACCCGGGGAATTAGTAGGATTTATTGGTCCAAATGGAGCAGGTAAAACTACAACTTTAAAGATATTATCAGGTTTACTTTTCCCCTCATCTGGTTTTGTTTCAGTATTAGATTTTGATCCTTGGGAAAAATCACATGATTTTTTAAAACAAATATCTTTGGTGATGGGTCAAAAAAACCAACTTTGGTGGGACCTTCCTGTTATTGAATCTTTTGAATTAAATAAAGCAATATATGGAATATCAGATAGAGATTATCAAAAAAATCTGGATGAACTAGTAAGTTTACTCGATGTTTCTAAATTTTTAAAAACTCAGGTTCGAAAACTTTCATTAGGTCAAAGAATGAAGATGGAACTTATTGCAGCTTTAATTTATAAACCCAAAGTTCTATTTCTTGACGAACCAACAATTGGATTAGATTTAGTTGCTCAACAAAATTTAAGAGATTTTATATATGAATATAATCAAAAAAATGAAGCCACCATTCTACTTACATCTCATAATATGAATGATTTAGTTGATCTTGCAAGACGTGTAATAGTAATTGATGAGGGGAAAATAATTTTTGATGGAATATTAGAAGAATTAACTGAAAAATTTGCTAAAGAGAAAATAATTAAAGCAACGCTTTCTTCTGAAGATGATATTAAAAAATTAGACCAAATAGGTTTCGTTAAAAAATATTCTTTTCCAGAAGTAACAATTTCAGTTCCTAGACAAACTGTAGCTATGGCCGCATCAGAATTATTACAAAATTTTCCAGTTACTGATTTAACTATTGAAGAAGTGCCAATTGAAGATGTAATAAGAAAAGTATTTAAAGGTGGACTTAAATAAATGAAGAAGTTTCTTTCAATTTTTAGGATTTCTTTCCAACAAGAGTTTGCATATAAATTAAATTTTGTTATGTGGAGAATTAGGAATGTGATGCAGATACTGGTTTTTTTCTTTCTTTGGAATGCAGTTTTTGAAAATAGAACAGGAGATTTATTAGGCTATAACAAGGAAAAAATATTAACATATGCGTTTATGTTATTGGTAATAAGAGCAATAACATTATCTTCTAGATCTGTAGATGTTTCAGGGCAAATATCAAGAGGAGAACTTTCAAACTTTTTAGTTAAACCTGTAAATTTTTTTAAATATTGGATAACAAGAGATTTATCTAGTAAATTCTTAAATATTATATTTAGTCTTTTAGAAATAACTTTACTTTTAATATTTTTGAAACCTAATTTATTTTTTCAAACAAGTTTTCTTTATGTAGTTTTTTTTATTATTTCTATAATTGTTGCAATTATAATTTTTTTCGCAATTTCAATGATAATAAGCTTTATCCCCTTTTGGTTTCCAGAAATTGCTTGGGGGTCACAATTTTTATTTATTGTGGTAGTCACTGAATTTTTGTCAGGTTCTTTTTTTCCTTTAGATGTATTACCAATGGGGGTTTATAAAATACTTAAAATAACTCCATTTCCATATCTTGTGTTTGTACCAATTAAAATATATTTGGGTAATTTAAATTATCAAGAAATATTAGTAAGTTTGGGAATAGGTACAATTTGGTGTTTTATTTTATTAATAATAATGAAAAGAATTTGGTTAAAGGGATTAAAGGTATATGAAGCAGTTGGAAGATGATTATTAATATAAAAAGTATCAGCAAAAAATGTAAGTTTTATTTTAAGATATGGATCTTAATGGCTAAAAATTCTCTTCTTATTTGGTTAGCAAGTAGAAGTAGTTTGCCATTATTTTTATTAGGCAAAGTAATTAGATATATTTTCTATTTTGGATTTTTATATTTTTTAGTTGGTCAAACCAAAGGGCTTGCAGGATATGAAAGTAATCAAATATTATTTTTTACAGCAACTTATGTATTAATAGATACTCTAGCCCAGTTTTTCTTCAGAAGTGTATATAGCTTTAGACCACTAGTTATTTCGGGAGATTTGGATTTAATATTGGTTAAGCCTGTAAACGCACTTTTTAGAGTATTAATGGGTGGACCTGATCCGGTTGATTTAATTACAATTCCCCCAATTATTGCAGTTGTAGTTTATATAGGTTCCCTTCTTTCCCCATCCTTGTTACAAATATTTTATTATATATTGTTAATAATTAATGGATTATTGATAGCTACTGCATTTCATGTAGTAGTTTTATCATTTGGAATAATTACTTTGGAAATTGATCATACAATAATGATTTATAGAGACTTAACTTCTATGGGCAGACTTCCTGTTGATATTTATAAAGAACCTTTAAAAGGAATACTTACGTTTTTAATTCCAGTTGGTGTAATGATGACTCTTCCTGCAAAAGCGTTAATGGGTCTAGTTAATCCCTTGGGGATTGTTTCTACTTTAATATTTGGGATTGCTCTTTTAATGCTTTCATTTAAATTTTGGAATTTCGCCTTAAAAAAATATTCTAGTGCAAGTAGTTAATATGAATAAACATAGTTTTAAACTTCGACATAAAATTCTTGTCATTTGTGGGCCAACTGCTACAGGTAAAACTACACTTGGAATTGATTTAGCTAAAAAATTTAATGGCGAAATAATTTCTGCTGATTCAAGACAGGTGTATAAGTATATGGATATTGGAACCGGAAAAGAATGGGGAGAGGGGATAAAAATTTGGGGTTATGATTTAACCGATCCAAATAAAAATTTTAGCGTGTCTGAATATTTTAGATTAATGAAAATGGCAATTACTGATATTTGGGTAAGAAATAAATTACCAATAATTGTTGGAGGAACTGGTCTTTATATAAAGAGTTTGGTAGATGGAATTCCCACAGTTGATATACCAAAAAATGATGATTTAAGGAATACATTAGTTGATAAAACTATAGATGAACTTTTCGATAAACTTGCTGTTCTTGATAGTTCAAAAGCGGCATCTTTAAATTTATCAGATAAAAAAAATTCTAGAAGATTAATTCGTGCAATTGAAATTGCGGTATGGAATATTGAAAATGGAAAACAAAAACAGGTAGTTGAAGATAGAAAAGAAGTATTAGATGAAAATGTAAAAACTTTATTTATTGGGTTGACTACACCTAAGGATATTCATATTAAAAATATTAAAAATAGAGTTGATAAAAGAATGAATGAAGGGTTTATTGATGAAGTTGAAAATTTACTTAAGATTGGAGTTTCATGGAAACATCAATCAATGAATTCTTTGGGATATAAAGAATCTGAAGCATTTTTTAAAGAAGGTTTAACTTATGAAGAATTTATTGACAAATGGAATAAGAATGAAATGAAATATGTCAAAAGACAACTTACTTGGTTTAAGAAAGATAAAAGGATAAATTGGTTTGACATAACAAGTCCAAAATATCCTAAAAATGTGGAAAATTTAGTCGAAAAATGGGATAATACTTCCGATGCCTAGAAAAATTGAAATTTCTCATAAAACAATAATTTTTACAGTCGCCTTTTTAGGTCTTTTGTGGTTTTTGTTTTTTATCAAAGATATAGTTCTTCAACTTTTTGTAGCTTTAATATTAATGTCTGTCTTAAATCCATTGATAAACAAGCTTTCAAAATTTAAAATTCCAAAAGGTATTTCAGTTCTTATTTCATATGTTGTCATCTTTGGAGTACTTGGTTTGGCAGTTGCTACTCTACTTCCTCCACTTGTAGAACAAACTACAAATCTTGCAAACAATCTTCCAAAATATTTACAAGATTTAGGAATAAATAAATATGCAAATGGAGAAGTATTAAAACAAATTATATCCCAACTAGGTTCTGTTCCTGGCCAAATTGTTAAGGCGGGTTTTTCATTGTTTACAAATATATTAAGTATTTTAACAATTGCTATTTTTGCCTTCTATCTTTTATTAATGAAAGATAAATTTGATCAAAATTTAGAACCACTTTTCGGTAGAGAAAAAAGTAAAAGTATTTCTACATTAGTAGATAGACTTGAGAATAGACTTGGTGGATGGGCAAGAGGACAGTTTTTCTTAATGCTTTTAGTTGGAACCTTAAGTTATATCGGTTTTATAATCTTAGGTATCCCTTATGCGCTTCCACTAGCAATGCTTTCAGGACTTTTTGAAATAGTACCTTTTGTAGGACCAGTTATTGCTGCAATCCCCGCGATAATATTAGGATTTAGTATTTCTCCGTTTGTAGGTTTTGCTACAATTGGGCTGGCCTTTTTAATTCAACAGCTGGAAAATTATGTTTTTGTACCAAAAATTATGGAAAAATCCACGGGTGTTTCACCTATTGTTACACTTCTTGCACTTGCAATAGGTTCAAGACTTGCTGGAATTGTGGGAATGATAATTTCAATACCTCTAGTAATAATTGCAAAAACTCTTCTTGAAGGCCGATTTGGGAAAGAATGATAGAATTTTGATATAATACCTTTTGCTTTAGAGGCAGGACAATTGCTGTAGTTGTTAAGACTATAGAGGAAAGTCCAGGCAGCAGAAGACAGGGTGTCCAGCGTAAGCTGGAGACTCCCGTAAAAGGGAGGCCAGTTAGAGCAACAGAGACGATTCAAGCTCTTCCCTAAAGGAAGAATTTGGGTGAAACGGGCAATCCTCCTCGCTGCAACCTCCGAACGAGCCATTTCGCCTTTGGCGAATCTAAGGATGTCTTCCCGAGGCTCAAGGTATGAGGGCGTAGATAGATAATTGTCGAGAAACAGAACCTGGCTTACTAGCCTCTAAAGCATTTTTTAAATTCCTTAAGAAATTAAGGGATTTTTGTTAGAATTAGATTTAATATGAAACTCGTTATTCAAAGAGTTAATAAAGCTTCTGTAACAGTTAAAAATACAAATAAAGTTGTTGGAAAAATAGAAAAAGGACTTTTCATTCTTTTTGGGGTTAAAAAGGGAGATACAAAAGAAAAAGTTGATGAATTGGTTAAAAAGGTTTCTAAATTAAGAATAATGTCAGACGTTAATAATAAAATGAATTTATCTATTGTCGATACAAATTCAAATTGTTTAGTAGTTTCTCAATTCACTTTATATGCAAACACAAAAGATGGAAATAGACCTTCGTTTATAGAAGTAGAAGAGCCAATTAAAGCAAAAGAAATCTATGAGTACTTTATTGAAAAATTAAAATTAAAAAATATTCATGTAGAAACAGGTGAGTTTGGAGAATATATGGAAATTGATACTTTTCTTGATGGTCCAGTTACAATAATCCTTGAGAATTAAAAAATTTAATCAATTTCTTTTTTGTTGTATATTGTCTTCCAATTGAAACAAAATAACGATTTATATCTTTCCAGTATTTTTTAGGTAAAATTTTATTTAATTCCTTTTCAGTCTGGTCCGGTGTTTTTGTTTTTACCCAGCCTAATAAATTAGTAATTTTATGAACATGGGTGTCAACTGAAATTGCTGGGACATTAAAAGCTCTGTTTAAAGTTAAATTTGCAGTTTTTATTCCAACCCCAGGAAGTTTAATTAGTCCTTCTTTGGTGTTTGGAATTTTGTTTATCATTTTAGCTAATTTAATTAAATGTCTTGCTTTTGTTTTATAAAATCCAACGGGGTATATTAGTTTTTTAATTTGTGATTCTTTTAATTTAGATAATTCTTTTAATGTTGGTGCAATTTTAAATAATCTTTTTGAAGCTTTTAAGGTTACCTCATCTTTAGTTCTGGAAGAAAGAATCGTGGAGATTAATGTTTTATATGGGTTATCACCAAACACTTCAAGAGGCACTAGCTTGTAGTTCCTCCTGAAGGTTTTAAACACTTGTTCAAAATTAATTTCCACCGATCTTGAACATTGTTGTTCCACAAACTTCACAAACAGCTTTTGTAGCTTTTTTACCATTCTTCATGGTTACGGCTTGTGAATCTTTACCTTCTCTCTTTGTTCTACATTTTACGCAGTACATCATAATTAAATCACCCCCTTAAAACTTTACGAAAGTAAGTATATCACTGTAAGGCTAATTAGGATTAAGAAGGCAATAATAAGGCTTTTAAATAGATCTTTCTTGATTGAGCCTAAACCTTCATAATTCTCCGTAATACTGGCGTTTTTAATTTTTGATTTTTTATCAAATGATCCCTTGAAGCTATAAACTAATTGGGTATTGACATGCCTAGATTCAGCCATCTGTTTTTGTTTCTTGGTTCTTTTTTTTGCCATTAGATTAAGTTATCCTTTATATTAATATATATGGATATTAACCTAATACTAAGTGTAATTGCAATTGTTTGGCTGACTATTTTGACAATTTTAATTGTTTGGGCTTATTTTGTTCTAAAAAATTTAGTTAAGAATTCTAAGGATAAAGATTTTATTAAGACTTTTAAAAATATTCAAGATATTCAAAGCGATAATTCAATAGGTATCAAAGAATTAAATTTAAGATTAGAACAATTAAAAGATGAATCTAAATTGCATATTCAAAAAGTTGGTTTAGTGAAATTTAATCCATTTAACGAAACAGGTGGAGATCATAGTTTTTCTTTGGCACTTTTAGATGGAAATAAAAATGGTATTATTATTACTAGCCTTCATACTCGAGAGAGGACAAGGTTTTATCTAAAAGAAGTATTTTTAGGAAAGACAAAGTTAGATCTTTCTAAAGAAGAAAGTAATGCATTAAAAATTGCTTTAAAATAAAATAAATATGGAAAAGTTTAAAAAAATAATAAGTTCAAAAAATTTTACACTAGTTTTAGGATTTTTAGGACTATTCTTAGTTTCAACAGGAGTGTCTTTAGCTGGATTTACATTTCTTGTCAAAGATACATCTATTGTGAAAACTGGTACTAGCAGTACCGGTAAAGTATCTAGAGTTGATCTTTCAAAACCTAAAACTGATGCTTGTCCTATAAATGGAGCGATGTACACAAAGGCAGAAAAAGATATTTGGGAGACAAGGCGTCCAATTTTAGCAGTTATAGAAAACCATTTGGAATCACGTCCACAATCAGGCCTTTCAAATGCTGATGTGGTTTATGAAGCAGTTGCTGAGGGTGGAATTACAAGATTTTTAGCAGTTTTTTATTGTGGGGTTGCAGACAATGACTACATAATTGGCCAAATTAGAAGTGCTAGAGTTTATTTTGTTAATTTAGCATTAGAGTACGGTAGTAATCCATTATTTGTTCATTGGGGAGGAGCAAACAATATTTGTAATAACTGTCCAGGAGGTGTAAAACCCTATGGAGATATCGATCCAAGAGTAGATGCGTATAGACTTCTGGAAAAAATTGGTTGGGTTAATGGAAGGTATGGTTCTGACATGAATGGAGCTACAAATACAGGTTACCCAGCATTATTTACTGATGACAGACGTATGAACCTTGCTACAGAACATCAAAAAGTTGGTTCTGTTGATAAAATTTATGAAGAGGCAACAAAAAGAGTTTTTGGTGCTGTTGATGAAAACGAAAAAGCTTGGAGTGATAGTTTTAAATCTTGGAAATTTATAGATGACAAACCACAAACAGCAACGGCTAGTAATATAGAGTTTCCATTTTGGGATAGTATGTCTGACTATAATGTAAATTGGAAATATGATTCTGTAAATAATAAATACTTAAGATTTACAGGAGGTAAAGAACACATTGATTTAGAAAGTAAACAGCAATTATCTACAAAGAATGTGGTTATTATGTATGTTAAAGAAGAAGGTCCTGTAGACAAAGAACATCATATGCTTTATACAGTAACTGGAACTGGTAAGGCAAAAGTCTTTCAAAATGGTATAGTAATTGAAGGTACATGGGAGAAAGCAACTGGAGTAGCAAGAACAAAGTTTTTAGATGGTGAAGGAGTTGAAATACCGTTTGTTAGAGGACAAATTTGGATAGAAGTGGTACCATCAGTTAATAGTGTAAGTTATTAGTCTGCCTCAAATAAAAATATGGCTAGTCTTTCAGACATTATTACTTCGAAAGTAAGAGTCAAAATATTGGAGCTTTTCTATTCCAACATAGCTGAAATGTATCATGTTAGAGGGATTGTCCGTGAAATAGGTGAAGAAATAAATGCTGTTAGACGTGAGCTTGAAAAATTAGAATCTGAGGGAATTTTAAAAAAAGAACCTCGTGGAAATAGAGTTTATTATTTTTTAAGGACGGATTATCCATTATTTGGTGACATTTTATCAATTGCTTCAAAATCGACAGGATTAGGTAAAATTTTAGTTGATTCTAAATCAAAATTTGGAAAAGTAAGTTTTATTATGTTTTCTGGAAAATTTGCTAGAGGAAAATCTAAAAAGAATGAAGACGATATAGATATTTTGGTAGTTGGGGAAGTTGTTCTTCCTGAACTTGCTTCTGTAATACGTATTCATGAATCTAAAATAAACAGGGAAATAAATTATACAGTTATGACTAGAGAAGAACTTGAATATAGAAAGAAAAGAAGAGATCCATTTTTGTTAGGGATACTTTCTGGGAGTCGTGTAATGATAATTGGAGATGAAGAAGAACTTGTTGGTTAGGATAATATTAATACTTCTGTTAACTTTAGCTTGTGGATTCATAAGCTATCCTAGTGCTAGGTTTAATTTTAAACTAGGTAATTTTAAAATTGATAAAAAATTTGATCTAGTACTGGGACTTGATCTATCAGGTGGAAGTCATTTAGTTTTTGAGGCAGATACTTCAAAACTTGACACTGGAAGCAAGGGAAAAGCTTTGGACTCTTTAAGAAATATAATTGAAAAAAGAGTAAATTTTTTTGGTGTTTCAGAACCTAATGTACAGACTTCTAATTTTGAAGGTAAAGATAGAATAATTGTTGAACTTCCAGGGGTAAATGATCCAAAAGAAGCCGTTAATTTAATTGGTCAAACAGCTCAATTGGTTTTTGCAGAGGTACAAGAAGCTTCACCTTCAGCAATAATAAATCCTACTAACTTAACGGGTGCTGATTTAAAATCTGCTGATGTAGTTTTTGATAAAAATACAGGGAAACCTGCAATTTCCATTGTTTTTAATGAAGAGGGTGCAAAAAAATTTGAAATTATAACAGGGAAAAATATTGGAAAACCCCTTGCAATTATTTTAGATAATGATTTAGTTTCAGCTCCCGTCGTTAATGAAAAAATTACAGGAGGTCAAGCCCAAATATCAGGAAATTTTACTCTGGAAGAGGCTAAAAAACTAGAAGTTCAATTAAACGCAGGTGCCTTACCTATTCCTATAAAATTGGTCGAAGAGAAAACTGTAGGTGCTACATTAGGTGCTGATTCAATCAATAAAAGTATTAAAGCAGGAATAATTGGTCTAATAATGGTAAGTCTATTTATGATTTTATTATATGGAAAATATGGATTAATTGCAGATATTGGATTAATCGTTTTTGGAATTATAACTCTAGCTTTATATAAATTAATTCCTGTAGTTTTAACACTTCCCGGAATTGCAGGATTTTTACTTTCTGTTGGTATGGCGGTTGACAGTAATATTCTAATTTTTGAAAGATTAAAAGAGGAAACTAAAGTAAGACCAATTTATGATGCACTAGAAGTTTCTTTTGGAAGAGCTTGGGATTCTATTAGAGATGCCAATATTGCGACTCTGGTAACGGCATTTATTTTAGCTAACCCTCTTGATTGGAGTTTTTTGAATGTATCAGGTCCTGTCAGAGGTTTTGCTATAACACTTGCTTTAGGAATTGGAATTTCACTTTTTACTGGCATAATTGTAACCAGGAACTTATTGAGATTATTTATTAAAGAAAAATGAACTGGATGAAATTTAGGTTACTTTATTTAATTATTTCTTTAGTCTTTTTAGTGTCTGGAACTTTCAGTCTTATTAAATGGGGACTAAATCTTGGAGTTGATTTTACAGGAGGAGTTGTTGCTGAATATAAATTTACAAATGGAGAAATTAAAACTTTTAAGTATCCTGTAAAAACTAATGAAGAAATTGATAAAATTAGACTAGATTTTAAAAACCAAGGTGCTACAGAACTTCGTTTTGAAACGGTGGGGCCATCAATAGGACCCGAGCTTATTAAAAAGACAGTTTATGCATTAATTATTGGAACTTCATTAATTCTTTGTTGGATAGTGATTCAATTTAAAAGTCTAAAATTTGGAGTATCTGCGACTTTAGCTACACTTCATGACAGTATAGTTTTAATAGGTATGTTTTCTATTTTGGGGCATTTTTTCAAAGTTGAAGTTGATTTTCTTTTCGTAACAGCTGTTTTAACATCACTTTCATTTTCAGTTCATGACACAATTGTTGTTTATGACAGAATTAGGGAAAAGCAGAAAAAAGAAGGTGGAGAATTTTATAATATTGCAAATAGGGCACTTACAGAAACGATGGTAAGGTCACTAAATAATTCATTTACAATTATTTTTATGCTTGTTTCCTTAGTATTATTAGGAGGAGACACTATTCGTTGGTTTGCAGTAGCCCTCCTTATAGGAACAATTTCAGGAACTTATTCTTCCCCATTTGTTGCTGTTCCAATTCTTGTTACTTGGGATGACATTCAAAAGAAGAAGTGGAAAAAATAATATTTATCTTATATAATCCTCCCTACGATGGAAAGAGATGAAATAAATAAATTAACAAAAGATCAAACTATTCGTGTTCGAATTAATTCAAAAGGTGACGGTAGCATTAAAGGTGAATTTTTGTTTGCCCAAGTTTTAGAAGTTAAAGTGATCCAAGAAAATAATCCAAATATTATAGTAAAAGTTAAAAGGTCTGATGGAAGAACAGAGAAATTAAGTTTTGGTGGGGGAATTGATAGAACATGATTTAAGGTTTGATATTAAGATTTCTTTTGTATTTTCAATCTTTTTTTCAACCACTTCATTAAATAATTTTTCTAATATCTCGCCCACTTTTGGTCCTGGTTTAATATTTAGAGTTTTCATTATGTCAGTTCCATTAATTTTTAAATCTTTAATTGAAAAAGGTTGTTTTTGAACTTCAGTCAATCTTTTTTTAAATTCTTCTAGTCTCCAAGAAGTTTCAGAAGCTCCACCACCAAGTCTATCCGCAACTCTTAAAGAAAGCATATCTTCGATGTTTTCAATTCCTGTGTTTTTAATAAATCTTCTAATTGCAGAATCTGTTTGATTTTCATCAACAGTAAATTGATGAAAACGAACTAAAATTACAAATTTATCTCTTTCCTTGGCAGAAAATTTAAGTCTATCTGCAATATTAATTGCAATTTTAGTAGAAACCATTTCATGATTGTAAAAAGTAATTACCCCGGTAGAGAGTTTTTTATAAGTCTGTGGTTTTCCTATGTCGTGAATTAGTGTTGCAAATCTTACTACTGGATCATCTGATTTGCATTCTTTTAAGGCCATTAAAAGGTGATTTCCAACATCATAAATATGGTGTCTACTGGGAGATTTTTGTTCTACTCCAAAACATTTAATAAGTTCTGGTAACAATTCTTCCATTAGTCCACTTTCTTTAAATTGTAAAATTGCCTTGTAAGGATTATTACATTTTAAAATTTTAAAGAGTTCAATTTTTATCCTCTCTTTAGCAATTTTATTAATTAAACTAGCATTATTAATAATTGCCTCAAAAGTTTTTTCTTCAATTGTAAATTCTAATTCCCCAGCAATTCTTACAGCTCTCATCATTCTAAGAGAATCTTCCCTAAATCTTTCGTTTGGATCACCAACTGCTCTAATTAATTTATTTTTTAAGTCTTTTTGTCCATCATATAGATCAATAATTTTAAGATTTTTATCTATAGCCATGGCGTTAATTGTAAAATCACGTCTTTTAAGATCTTCTTCTAATATTTTACCCCAAGAAACCTTATCTGGTCTTCTATTATCAGAATACCCGTATTCAGTTCTATAGGTGGTTATTTCAAATGGTTTGGTAAAACCTTCAATTGTAATTCCTACAGTACCGAATATATTATCGTAAAATCCATCGGGAATAATTTTTAAAATTTGTTCTGGGGTAGCATTAGTTGTAAAATCCCAATCAGATACTATTTTTCCCATTAAAAGATCTCTTATAGCACCACCTACAATGTAAATTTCAAATCCTTTTGAATCAAATTTGTCTAGTGTTTCTAAAACAGCTTCTGGAAGAGTAAAATTCATATGTTATATTATTATACCAGTATGAAATGGCAGATATTAAGTGAATCTAAAGACATTACAAAAACTCTTCTTGATAATAGGGGAATAAAGTCAAAAAAAGAAAAAGAAGATTTTTTAAAACCTAGAAATCCCCTTGATATTTCTTTGGAAGAATTTGGAATTAACAAAAACAAATTAAAAGAAGTTGTTAAAAGATTAAAAGAAGCTAAAAAGAAAAATGAAAGAATAGTAATTTTTGGAGATTATGATTGTGATGGAATATGCGCTACTGCAATTCTTTGGGAAAATCTATATTCATTAGGTTTTGATTGTTTACCATATATTCCCAATAGGTTTTCTGAAGGATATGGTATTAAAGTTGAAAGTATAAATAAATTAAAAGAAAAATATGAAGAAGATAAAAAAAGTTCTCCAATAAAATTAATAATCACTGTCGATAATGGAATTGTTGCATATGATGCAATTTCAAAAGCTAAAGACTTAGGAATTGATGTTATTGTTTGTGATCATCATACTTTAGGTGATAAGAAACTTACTACAAAATTTATCCTTCATTCAACAAAGATTTGTGGATCAGCGCTTGCATACGTTTTATCTAGTCAATTTAGTAAAAAAATAAAGGGATTGGAATTAGCGGCTATTGGAACTATTTCAGACCAAATGCAACTTATTGGTGTTAATAGATCAATTGTAAAGTGGGGACTTGAAGAATTAAGTAAGACGGGGAGAATTGGTCTGAAAGCTTTGATTAATGAATCAAAATTAACTAAAGTTGGTGTTTATGAAATAGGTTATATTTTAGCTCCTAGAATTAATGCAATGGGAAGGCTTGCCAATGCCCTAGATTCATTAAGACTTCTTTGTACAAAAGATTCTAAAAAAGCATTTGATTTAGCGAAGATATTAGGTGAAACAAATGTTCAAAGACAAAAAATTGTTGATGAGGTATTAAATAAAGCTCTAAAACAAGTAAAGGTAGAAAGTAATGAAATTATCGTTATTTCAGGAGATTATAATGAAGGGGTAATTGGACTTGCTTCTGGTAAAGTTACTGAAAAATATTATAGACCTTCAGTTGTTTTTTCAATTAATAAAGAAATTTCTAAAGCATCAGCAAGATCAATTTACGGATTCAATATTATTGAAGTAATTAAATCTACAAAACTTATTTTAGAAGGTGGAGGACATCCAATGGCTGCTGGATTTTCAATTAAGACTGAAAAAATTGAGGAATTTACTAAAAAGTTAATTAAAATATCAAAACCCTTATTAACTGATGGAATTTTATCTAAAAAATTAAAAATTGATATGAGTCTTGATTTTAGGCAAATAGATCAAAAACTTATTGATTTGTTAAAAAAATTTGAACCAACAGGTTATGGAAATTTTCAACCTGTTTTTATGACTAAAAAGGCAGAAATAATAGAAAGTAAATCAATAGGGTCAGATGGGAAACATCTAAAATTAAAAATTAGACAAAGCAAAATCACTTTAGATGCCGTATGGTTTAATTATGATTTATCAAAAATAAATCAAAAAACAAAATTGATTGATATTGCCTACACCACAGAAGAAAATACTTGGAATAATAGGTCTTTAATCCAACTAAAAATTAAAGATATTAATATAACTTAATTTTTTTTACCTATTCCTAAACTTTCCCAAAATTTCTCAGGTAAACCTGCTGGAGGAACAGCATTTTCTTTATCAGTTGTTAATTCTGTTTCTGGAACACCAAACCCTCTGGCCTGGTCGGCTACTGTATAAAGACCTGGTTTGACAGGTTTAATTAATATTTCTGTGTTAACTCCTAATAAATATTTTTCTGTCATATATTATTCACCCCCTTGTCAATAGTACTGGATACATTGTCCCGTTTATTCCATCGGGACTTTCTTTTTTGATCCAAATTTTACCATCACGATCTTCGACAATTGACCATAAAGTTAGATCAATCTTTTGACCTGGGTTTGCTATTTTTTTTTGCAATTCGAACATATAGGATTCGGCTTTTAATTTTTGTTCATTATCCATATTTATATTTTTTCAATAAAAAAACCTCTTTTTTTAAGAGGTTTGTATTTTTTTATAAATTTCAAATAAAACAAACCCCTTTATTTAATAAAGAGGAAATTAATTGTTTTAATTTGATTAATAAGCTTCATCTTAATTTTTTTAGGAACAATTTGTATATTATGAAATACATATGCTCCTTGTCAAGAGTTAATCTTAAATTTACAATACATAATATATGCAAAGAACATTGGTTGTGGATACTATTAAAAATGTAGATGAAAAGGTCAAGCTTGAAGGTTGGGTATCAACAATTAGAGATCATGGAAAGATTACTTTTATAGATCTTCGTGATAGAACAGGAATAATTCAGTGTGTGGGGACAAATTTAGCAAAAGTTACAACAGAAAGTGTTATTGAGATTGAAGGGAAGGTTGTAAAAAGACCGGAAAAATTAGTAAATGCCAATATTGATACAGGCAAAATTGAGATTCAAATGGAAAAATTAAATGTTATTTCTCTAGCTCAGGAACTACCTTTACCAATAGATGGTGATGGATATGAAATTGATGAGGAAATAAGAAACAAATATAGATATCTTGATTTAAGAAGACCAAGAATGACCAGAAATATTAGAATTCGTTCTAAAGTTACACAGTTTTTACGAAATTGGCTAACTAATAATGATTTTGTAGAAATCGAAACACCTATTTTAACTAAAACTACTCCTGAGGGAGCTAGAGACTTTTTAGTACCTTCAAGATTACAACAAGGTAAATTTTATGCTCTTCCCCAATCTCCACAACAATATAAACAACTTTTAATGGTTGCTGGAATGGAGAGATATTTTCAATTTGCTAGATGTTTTAGAGATGAAGATCCTAGAAAAGATAGAGCTTATGGTGAATTTACACAACTTGATATGGAAATGTCCTTTGTGGAACAAGAAGATATTTTAAATTTAGCCGAAAAGATGTTTTCCGAACTTGTTAAAGAAATATTTCCTGAAAAAAAGATTTTTCAAAGTCCTTGGCCAAGAATTTCTCATAAAGAGGCTAAAGAAAAATATGGTAATGACAAACCTGATCTTCGAAAGGATAAAAATGATCCAAACGAATTAGCATTTTGTTGGGTTTTGGATTTTCCACTCTTTACAGAACAATCAAAAGAAGATTTTTTTTATGGTTCAGGACAAGCAAAATGGGCACCATCTCACCATATGTTTACGTCTCCTCATCCTGATGATTTAAATTTATTGGAAACAGATCCTGGAAAAGTGAGAGGTTTACAACATGATATGGTCTTAAACGGCCTTGAAGTTGGTGGTGGGAGTATTAGAATAAGTGATCCAAAGGTTCAGGAAAAAATATTTAAGCTTATTGGATTTTCAGAGAAACAAAAGGATCAATTTGAACATATGTTGAAGGCCTTTACATTCGGTGTTCCTCCTCATGGTGGAATTGCCCCAGGACTTGATAGATTTATGATGGCTATTTTAAATGAACCAAGTGTAAGGGAAGTTATGGCATATCCAACTTCATCGTCTGGTCAGACTTCAGTATTGGATGCGCCAAGTGAAACTTCCAAAGACCAGCTAAAAGAACTCGGAATTAAAGTAAATGAAAATTAATCTTCTCTATTTATCATTATTGTCGTTTATTTTAATTTCAACTTCAGCAATTTCATTAAATTCTGGATTTAGAGATATTATTCCAAATATCTATCCAATAGCTAAAACCCAGGCCTTTTCAGATATTCCTGTATTAAAAGAAGGTGTTAATTATCCAATACTTTCTGCCCAATCTGTTTTAGCGGTTGATTTAATATCAGGAGTTTATCTTTATGAAAAAGATCCACAAAAGACCCTTTTTCCTGCATCTACTACAAAGATAATGACAGCATTGGTTTCACTTGATACCTACAGTTCAGATCAAGTTTTAAAGGTAGGAAAAATTAATATAGTTGGTCAAAAAATGGGATTAGTTTGGGGAGAAGAAATAAAATTTATAGATCTTTTAAAAGGACTTTTAATTTACTCATCAAATGATGCTGCTGAAGTTTTAGCTAATAATCATCCAGGTGGAAGAGAACTTTTTATAGCTTTAATGAATAAAAAGGCTAAAGATTTAGGACTTAATAATACTCATTTTTCAAATCCCTCTGGATTGGATGAATTTAACCATTATTCAACCGCTAGAGATTTAATAACAATTTCAAAAGTGGCAATGAAGGATCCTGTTTTTTCAAAAATTGTAGGAACAAAAGAGGAATTAGTTAAGAGTGTAAATGGAAAAATGTCTCATAAATTAGTAAATATAAATAAATTATTAGGAAGTGTAGATGGAGTTTTAGGTGTTAAAACTGGATGGACTGAAAATGCTAGAGAAAATCTTGTTACATATATTGATAGAAATGGAAAAAAAGTAATGATCGTTGTTCTAGGAAGTTCAGATAGATTTGGTGAAACAAAAGAATTGATTGATTGGATTTATAGTAACTATTCTTGGGAAAAAGTTACCTATTCACCATAATAGTCTGGAGTTATAGCAGGAACTAACCCTACAAAGTTTTTGTCTCCCTCAAAAACAAAAACAGGTTGCAAAAATTCTGTGTAAACTCCTGGATCATAATATGCTAAATATATTTTCCTTATTTTTATATTTTCATTTTCTACAGTTGCTCCAAGGGACTCTGGATAATAATTTCCACTTGAAAATTCTTGCCAAGCTACATCACCTGTTTTAATTGGATAAGTTGCTGATTGACTTTCGTCAACTGGAAAATAATGATATTCCCCAGCTATGACATCTTTTCCTCTTTCTCTTAAACCACTTACTAGAAACCAAATATTTGATTCTTTAAAGGAATTTGAAATAACAGGTAGGTTATCATACGATTTCCTAAAAAGATTAACTCTAATTATATTGGCATCTGATAATGAAAGTGCCGGAACAAAGACTCCGTCTTTTGTTTTTAAGTATTGATATTCAATTTGACCTGTTAAATCACTTGGTAATAATCCTGCATTTGAAAGAAATGATCTTATGGTTGAAGCAGAAACTTCTGGCTGGTTTGGTCTAACAGAAAGAGGAGTTGGGTCAATTTTAAGATCATAGCTAATTGAAAAAGCCCCAGTTATGATGTCAGTTTCAAGTACTGCTGGGGCAAATTTATGGTAAAACTTATATATAGATTCAGTTATTTTTTGAGGGTCTGGATTGAAATTTAATTTTTCTGCCTTTTCTTTTGCAAAATCTAAAGATAATAAATTTGACGAAATTTTAGGCATGAAAAAGACTTTTGATTGAGGAGGAAAATTTGGAATTCCTCCTTCTGGAGTCTCCACTGTAAAATTTAATGCAAACTTTTGTTTTTCAGGAAATGGAAGCTTTGAAAGTCTACCAAATGATACGGTGGCTGGAGTTGGAGCTGGTGGAAAGACTTTTTTATAAATTCCTATTCCAGCAATCAGTACAATCCTTCCAATTATTAAAAAAATTATTAGATAAATAGAATAACGAATTATTTTTCTAGAACCTATGGATGCTTGGGTCAGTGTGGTCATATAATACTTTTAAGTTTAACCTGTGAAATGATACAATTCAATTATGATTCGAACTCGATTTGCTCCAAGTCCAACTGGATCGATGCATATTGGAAACTTAAGAACTGCTTTTTATGCCTACGCATTAGCAAAACACAATAAAGGAGATTTTATCTTAAGAATTGAAGATACCGATAAAAAAAGAGAAAAGATGGGTGGAGTTGAGGATATTAAAAGACTTTTAAAAATTTTTAATATTAAATGGGATGAATATTGTGTTCAATCTCAAAGGTTAGAGATATACAATAAAATTGCAAAGAAGTTGGTTTCTGATGGCCACGCGTTTTATTGTCAGTGTGAAGCAAAAAATGCTAAAGAGGATGGATTTTCAAAGGAATTAAGAGATCCATGTAGAGATAAAGATTTAAAAAGTGGAGCCATAAAACTTAAAGTACCTGATAAGGAAAATATAGAATTTACTGACTATGTCTTAAAGAAGAAGATATCTTGGAATACTTCAACGGTTGGAGATGCGACACTTCTTAAGTCAGATGGTTTTCCAACGTATCATTTAGCTGTAGTGGTTGATGATAATGATATGAAAATATCTCATGCATTAAGAGGCCATGATTGGATGCCTTCAACTCCGATACATTTATTGGTTTACAAATATTTAGAATTTACTGTTCCTGAAATTGGGCACTTAACTGATATCATGGATCCTGATGGGGGAAAATTGTCAAAAAGAAAGGGAAGTACTTCAGTTGATGGATTAATTAACGAAGGTTATCTTCCAGAAGCGTTATTTAATTTTGTTATTCTTTTAGGTTGGGCTCCAAAAGATAACAAAGAATTGTTTACTTTAAAAGAATTTGTTAATTTATTTGATCCACTAGGGTTTCAAAAAGCGAACCCTATCTTTAATAGAGATAAACTTGATTGGTTTAATGGAGAATATATTCGAAAAATTTCTAATAGCAATTTATGTAAAAAATTTGAAATTCAAAATTCTGATTTTAAGAAAATGGATAAAGATAAAAAAATTCAAATTACAAAATTAGTCAAAGAAAGAATTAAAAAAATATCAGATTTTGATTCTTTAGCTAATTTTTTCTTTGAAGAACCTAAGGTTGATAATAAATTGTTTGGAATAGATTATAAAAAACACATAGAATCGGCTCTTTTAGTTTTAAAAAATATAAAAGGTTGGGATCTGGAAACCTTAAATAGCGATTTAATGAATGAGGTTACCAAAAATAATTTTAAAATTGGAGATTTTTTTATGAGTTTGAGAATTTCTTTAACTGGTACTAAATTTACGCCTCCTATTAATGATTCAATTATTATTTTAGGAAAGGAAGAAACAATTAAAAGACTTAATAAAATGGAATAATTTATTAAAAAGATGAAAAATACTGCCACTGATAATTTTCGAGAGAAGTTAAAACTTAAAAATATTGAAGTTCAAAATAGTTTTAAGGAAAAGTTCCCCGAAGCACACAAATTCTTCTTAGAAAAAGGCATTGAACTTGGAAAAATTAGACAACATTCTGCAAGATTAATAGGGGCGGGAGCTTTAACAGGAACTCTTCTTTTAGCTCCCCCTACTGGATCAGGACAACTTCCTACTCCCTCAGAAATTATTAAAAGTGTTGAGAATTTGAAAGATAATAAAACACAAGAGATTCCTCAAAAATTATTAATAGATAATTTAAAATCTATGTTACCTGAAGTTGTCAGACCTTTAGCTCGTGACGAAGAAAAAAGATTGGAACAATTAATTAAAGATATTACAAATATTCCAGCTAAAGCATCACTTGAGGGAGAACATTTAAACACTACATATGGATACATTGGAGCTGAACAACATTTGAAAAGATATCCTGGCGATATTTTGGAAAACCATGGTCCCTATTATAAAGAGGGTATAGCTCCAGGTCTTGGAGCTTGGGGTTATTTTGCTCATTCAAAAGGTGAATTAACTACCAATCTTGTTGATACTGAAAAATGGTATGCAGTAGTTCAAACGTTATATCTACCTGATTGGTCTAGTCGACAACCATATTTAAGAGATTGGTATAAATATAGAAAAGTGTTAATAGTAAATACAAAAAATGGTAATAGTGTTGTTGCTTCAATTGCTGATTCAGGACCCGCTGCTTGGACAGGTAAACATTTTGGAGGAAGTCCTGAAGTTATGGAATATTTAGGAGGACCACGTTATAAAAAAGGGGCAGTATTAATTTTTTTCATTGATGATCCAGAAAATAAAATTTCCTTAGGTCCTGTAGAATATAATAAGTTAAATATTTCTAGTGAATCTTTAATACAAATATGAGTATATTATTTTTTGATAAATTAATTGTTTTAGACAAAATAGATAGAAAAATAAAAAAGATATCTTCTTCAAATGAAGAAAGACAGGAATTTTGGCAATTAGTTGAGGAAATAATTCATCATAAAGTGTTGGGATGTTGTTTAGATAATTTACCTAGTGAACATCATTGTGAATTTTTGGAGAAATTTCACAATGCTCCATATGATGAAAAGTTATTAGAATATTTAGATGAAAAAACTAAAAAAGATATGAAAAAAATCATTAAAAAAGAAATTAAATTATTAACTAAGGATCTCTTCCTTCTTGACTCTCACAAAATGAAGCCAATCCTCTAATATTTCCAAGAAGGTTTTTAATGGAGCTTCAATAATAAAATCAAATATAAAACTTAATATATTAATTTTTGCAATCTGGTTTGAAAGCCACTGCCCAATTTTTACAATTGGTAAAAATAAATAATCCAAAAGAGTTTCAAAAAAAGACTCTCTTTCACTATCTTTAATCAGATAATCTTTTGATATCTCTCTAACGCGAAATGCAAAAAATGAGACAACACACAAAAAGAAGAGAAAAATAATTTGGCTTATTGGATTAAAATGCAACAAATTTAAAATCCAAAGGAGGCCTAATAGTATCAATATGGATGTAAATAAAAATGTATAGTAAAAAACTTTTTCTGCCTTCCCTTTATATAAAATTGTTTTAACTTTTTCTGTTTTTAGATCTTCTTCATTAAGATATAGATATTCATTTACCTTTTCAATAATTAAATCGGTATTAGTTTTTTCTGGAAGCCTAACGCTTGAATTTAATAAAAACATAAGTGATGGGGGAAATATAATATTAATTCCGAGTACTAAATAATTTACTTTTCCAAAAAATATATCAAACGGTACTTCAATTAAAATTGCTAGAACCATTTTGGTTAAAAATATATATACAATGCTTCGTTTTGAAGCTCTCATGACTTTATCTTGAGTCTGTCTATATCTAATTTCCAATATTTCTGTTGCTTTCTCTTCAAGTAAACTTAAATTTGAAGTTATCTTTTCAAAACTTTCTGGTGAATTTTCAACTAATTCTCGAATTAGATTAAATGGGGGTGTCATTTGTGTAACTTTTCTACGTAATAAGTCTTTATATTTATAATTTAGATGATTATCAATAATTGTTAGGGTTTGAAAAAGTTTACTGATATCATTTTCCAAAAGACTTTCTTTAGGTCCTTTCCAATCTGGGTCTAATACTTTTAATAATCTAAAACTTATTAGTATCTCGCTATTTTTTGCAAAGCTTCTTTCAGTGGCAATATAAACTTGCATACTTTTGGTAGATTTGTCATCTTCACCAAAATCAATTCTAGGTAAAATTGATGAGGATACAAAATTAATAAGTATTTGGTTAATTGGATTAAAGCTTACGTTTTCTTCTATTTCGCAAGAACAAAGTCCAACAAGAGTATCTTTTAGGTTTTGATCTGCAGATTTTAAAACTAATCTGTATTTTTCAATAATTCCGGTGAGTAGAGTAACCTTTGAAGAAGAAATTGATTCTTTATTTAAATATTTTGCCCAGGAAAGTTCCCTAACTAATAAAAGTGCGATTTTTTCACTATCTTGATTCAAAAAAAGCCTCCTTCGAAGTATTCTTTCAATTGCTGCCTGTCTTATTAAATGGTCTGCCCTAAATTCAACAGCATTTCTAGCTTTTTCATAAACAAAAGCTAAAGCTGAAGCTGTTTTGGTGGTTTTTATGACCTCTTCCTTTTCTTGTTCCTTGTATTTACTGGCTAAAAGAATTTCTTTAACTAAATTAGTTCCATTTATATTTAAATTTGCCATTAGTTTTGAAGTATACTAGAAATGCCTATGAATAAAAATGATAAAGGATATATTGATTTAATAATTCCAATTTTAGCTTCTACTCTTTTTATTGTAATTTTTATTGTTTCAGCATTTTTTCCAATAAAAAAGATTGATGAAAATGCTTTGGTTTCAATAATTCCTACTTTAATAGCTACTCCTTCCCCAACTCTTTCAGCTACACCTACAATTATTCCTACTACTACTCCAACAACTTCTGCAACAGTTAAAGCTACAAGAGCTCCTACTCCTGTACCAATTATTAATAATGTTCCACCTGGAGCAGGATATTCTAGACAAAGTGTAAAAACAGATTCGGGGACATTTACAATAAGTTTGATTGCAGCGGATATTGGATCAACTCGTGTAATAGTTGATACTGCATCTACCTCTGATTGTAGTAGTAATTGTCCAGCTCTTTCCCTTTCTGATTATGTTTCAAGAAATGGTGGATTTGCAGGAGTTAATGGAACATATTTTTGTCCTAAAGATTATTCAACTTGTGTAGGTAAAGAAAATTCTTTTGACCTTTTAGTTATGAATAAAGATAAATATTATTTTAATTCTGGAAATAATGTCTATAGTACAAATCCAGCAGTTATTTTTGGATCTGGATATATAAGATTTGTTTCTGCTGCAAGCCAATGGGGAAGAGATACTGGAGTTAATGGAGTAATAATGAATTATCCACTTTTAGTCTTTAATGGAAATATTAGCTTTGGTGGGGATGGTGATCCTAAAAAAGGAAGTAAAGGGTCAAGAAGTTTTGTAGCTAGTAGGGGAAACACTGTATATATTGGAGTTGTTCACTCAGCGACGGTTGCTGAAAGTGCAATAGCTTTAAAAGCCTTGGGGATGGATAATGCAATGAATTTAGATAATGGTGGTTCAACAGCGCTTTGGTATGGGGGTTATAAAGTTGGTCCGGGTAGAGCAATTCCTAATGCAATTATTTTTACGAAATAAAAAAGCTTAGTTAGAAATTTTTTCTATTTAATTTTTATAAATTAAATTTATTTTTTAAGAAACAAAGGTCAAGGCAACACCACTTTTATCAGCTCTTCCGGTTCTACCTATTCTATGAATATAAGTATCATAGCTTTCAGGTTGGTCAAAGTTGATTACATGACTTACATTAGGGATATCAAGTCCACGAGAGGCTACATCAGTTGCAATTAAAATATTAATAGAACTTCTTTTAAATTTATCTAACGTTTTAAGTCTTTGGCTTTGTCTTTTATTTCCATGAATTGCATCAGCTTTAAATCCTCTTTTAATTAATTCATCGGAAAGATTTTGTACTCCATGTTTTGTTCTGGCAAAAATTAATACTTTTTCAAATTCCTGTTTAATTAAAAGTTCATGAAGCATGTTTATTTTTTGACCTTGATGTCCAACCTTAATTACTTCTTGTTTAACATTTTCTGCAGTATCTCTAGTTTTTACAGAAACAGTAACAGGATCTTTGACAAAACTATTTAAAACTTCTTTTACTTTTCCATCAATTGTTGCTGAGAAAAATAATGATTGTCTAACTCTAGGAAGAAGGGAAATTATGTATTTAATATCTTTTAAAAATCCAATGTCTACCATATGATCTGCTTCGTCTAGTACAACTGAAGCGCAATCATCAAGTCTTAAACTTCTTGAATCCACATGATCCAAAAGTCTTCCTGGTGTTCCTATTATAAAATTGGGATTTCTTCGAAGTTCCTGTTTTTGTCTATTAATATTTTCTCCACCAATGCAAAGTGCAGAAAAGATTCCAAGTCCTCTAGAGAATGTAAAAAATTCATCTCTAATTTGGGACGCAAGTTCTCTGGTTGGAGCAACAATTAATACTTTTTGGGATCTATCTTTTATAACTTTATCTAAAAGTGGAATTAAAAAGGCTGCTGTTTTACCTGTTCCGGTATTTGCAATTCCAATTAAATCTTTGTTTTCTAGTATTTGTGGAATTGATTGATCTTGAATAGGTGTGGGGGCACCATAATGTCTGTCTAATACATTTCTTTTTAATTTTTCGTCAATTTTAAAATCAGAAAACGAATTTATATTTATATATTTTTCAATTACAGTACTTGAAGTTTTTTGAGAGAAAATTACACTAGTAGGGTCAAAAAATTTTGCAACTCTACCGGCTCCTGATCTTCTGCCTCCAAAACCTTTTCTTTGTGCACGAAAACTCCCCCTGGATTGAAAATTTCCACGGTCACCACGAGATCTACTGTTAAATTGTTTGTACATAAATTAAATTGTCTCAATTGGAGAAACCATCTAAAAGTGGATTAGAACTTAAAGCAGTCTTTCGAATCGATTTCAATATAGTAACAGCAATATACACTAATGTCAATTGCTACTATAGGATTTACAACTTTGAGTTACTTTTTCTTATTAGAAGGTGTTGGACAACAGTGTTGAAGTAATAAATAAATTAAAGGTAAGATTCCAATTGAATTTACGATTAAAAGAGCAACAAACCAAACCTTTTGACCACTTTTGGCTGATTTCCAAAGGGCGATTCCTCTTAAAATTAAATCAAATACCAAAAATGGAATTAATAGTAACAATTCTAAGCCTTCAAACCATTTAAAATTCATATATGTTTATTATATTCTTTAAGAAGATAATAATTCAAGTATTTATTAATATTAATTTTTCTTTTTTATTAAGTTTTTTAATTTGAACTTCTCGTTTTAAAGCATCTGACTTTGTTTTAAAGTTTTCTTTATAAATAACCTTTATAGGTTTATGACTTCTTGTATATCTTCCACCTTTGCCATTGATATGATTTTTAAATCTTTTTGTAATATCGTTTGTAGAACCTGTGTAATAGCTTCCGTCTATACATTCCAAAATGTAAACAAAATACATAAATTTATCTAGCATCAATTGTGACTATTACACCACATTTTGGATAGTTTAATAGACTTAGTCTATTAACATGTTTATTTTTAAGAAGTGCAATCATTACCGCAATTGGCCATCCATGAGAACAAATTGCAACTTTTTCAAGTTTTTTTTCTTTAATTTCATCTAAAAATTTTTTAATTCTTTCGGTTTGGTCTTTAAATGTTTCCAAACCTCTTGATACTTTCTCTTCCTCAAGATTCTGATAATAAATGATTTTTATAGTTGGGAATTCTTTTTTGATAATTTCCACTGTCTGAACACATCTTTTAATAGGGGAAGAATAAATAACTTTAACTTTCTCTTCTTTTAATTTTGTAGCAATATTTATAATTTTTGGTATACCTTCAGGAATAATTTCTGCCGTGTCGTTCTTTTTTCCATATTTAAGGTGATATTTTGAAAAAAAGGTTTGGCCATGACGAAATAAATAATAAATCATATTAGATAACTAGTTTATAGGTAATCCAGATGCCAAGAATTCCTCCGATAAAACTTCCAAAAAGGGACCACATTGATAAAAATGTTACTCCAAAAATTGTAGGTATATATCCACCAATAATTGATCCTGTAACCATTCCTAACATAATTATTGATTTTGAAGACATTGTCTATTCTATATTGTAGCATTAATATTTTTTTGTCTGATCACTTGGAACTATTTTTGGAATAAATTATTAAGTTTAATTATCTATAATTTTGTGATAGAAATTATATTTTTTTTCTTGATATTCTTTAAATGGTTTTCCATTCATTGATTCTTTTAATTTTTCATATTCATTAAGAATGTTTTTATTCTTTTTAAGTATTTCGAAAACTTTAATTTGTTTTTTCATTGTCTCCGAATTTTTAGAAGTTAAATAAAATTCAATGTCAAACTTATCTTTTTTAAATTTCCATTCAATGAATGTCTCATGTCTATGAAGTGGTTCTCCAAAAAGTTTAATTAATTGGGGAAGATATTTACTAAAATTTTTTGGATTTGAAAATGCATAAATATCGATATCATTTTGTCCTGAAATTTTTAATGCAGCAGATCCCATGTGTTTGATCTCTAGGTCTGGATTGGAATTATTTATTAATTGGATTAAATTTCTGACAATTTTAATAATTTGAGGATTAAATAGATAAATATATACTTTTTTATTTGCTGGAATTTTTTCTAGAAAATCTATTTCATCTTTTGTAAGCATTATCTGATTTTAACATACGATTTTAATTTTATTGATCATTTGGAGCAAATTAGGAAATTATTAGTGATATTTTCTGAGTAATACTTTTAACAAAATCAGGGCATAAAGAAATAATTATATTCATCAAAAGCGAAATGTCCGGAAGGTCTATTTAATAAAATGTCAGCAATTTGCCATGCACTCATCTCTTCTGAAATCCTGTATTCTGCATTAGTGTCAATTGTTTTATTTACATCAACTTTAATTGCCTTATCGCTGGGAGTCGTGTCTTTTGTGTGATCTAATGCATAGCGGAAAGAATTTTCATCTCTAATGAAACCATAATAATAAAGATTTCCAATAACTCCACCTAAAGTGGTATTTGTGGTTATCCTTAAATCAATAGTTCCATCAACTCCTGGTTTTGATCTTATTTCAGATGCTTCTTGGGGGGTCATTCTCAATTTTTCAATAAAATAGTCCTCTACTTTTTTGGAAGAGTTCCAACTCCTTCCTGGGGCTTTGAAATTATCCATATTCGGTTGTTTCTCAGACAGGAGAAACACTGAAACCCCAAGAACCAGAAGAACCCCGCCGACAATCAAATATCTGTTTTTGAGAAGCTTTTTGATCATATCTAGTCAATTATATCCCATAAACTCAAACAAAGTAGGGATTCGAACGAAGGATTTTTGAGGGTAGGTGATGGTTATAATTCTCACTTTCCAAAATGACTCTTTAGACGGAAAACACGGGCTATTCGAGGCACCCGGGTCACTAGGGGTGCATATACTTGCTGAGCATACAGGTCGAGACCCATTAGATCCTTATAACCCTGCAAGCTAAGTGTATCATTTCAAGGCTAAACGAGACAAATGAGACACTATAAAAGGCTGTTTCACAAATTGATACTGATGTAGTTTGATATACTTGCCTGTGGAACTAATTAGCGGTACGTTCTATACTTGATTAGATACTATATGCCAAAAAAGACTAAATCATTCCCACGCTGGCTCATATACTTGGCAGTCCTTGTAATAGTTGCAATCTTCGCGTCTACTCTCTGGTATAGAAATTGGCAAAGTAAGTTTGGGGCTCCAAGACAAAATACTCAATCAATTGGATTTACGATTAGTAAAGATAAAACCTTAACGGCTGTAGCTGGCGATCTTCGCTATTACGGATTCGTTAAAGACGAAGAAGCTTTTAAATACGCTTTAGAGCACACAAAAGACAATACTTCAGGCAAAGGGAATGCTCTTACCATTGGCAGTAACACCATTGACCGAGAAGCTAGATATATGATTTCTCAGAGTATGACTGCTTGGCAAATTGCAGATGTATTACTAAATGAAGGTGAACGCAACTCCTGCAACCATGGATGTCCTGACAGTAGTTTTGATCCTGAACTTCTTCCTGGTGGCGATTTAGCACCTACACTCAAAGAAAAATACTCATGGGTTAAAAAATACGAAGATTGCGCTAAAGCCATTGGCCGCGATGGCGGTCAACTCTCCTCAGAACAATATTACGAGAGAACAGGAATAAGAAGATGTGTGGCACCAGACGGAAGAGAATTCACTCAGGGTAAAGAGGGTTGGTCAGATGTTCCTACTCCTTAAGCTATTCGTTTTAGTGAACATTATATTTCTTCTTTAATAACTGTTCACCGAGGTTAAAAACCTCATAGGGGTTAGGTCTTACTCTAGAAGTAGCAAATTTGTTATTAATCTTTTTTGATATACCTTTTTTGAAAAACCTTCTGTGAGGCAGAGGGTATGCCTTTGTTGCCTCAACATAGTCTATATCCTCATGATGAATAACTGGCCAAACTTGGGTTAATTTAAATATTTGAGGATTTTCCATTTTATTACCTATGACAAAAACTCTACTTGGTTTGAATTTATGCTGTCCAAGTTTTTTATAGAGAAGGTCAAAGTCAATAAAAGTACCAGCTTTTCTTATATAACAAAGTATTATTGTTTCTTCATCGTATGCCTTCTTGGGATTTACCAGCTTATTTTTTAAGATAAAGTCGACTACTGGAATGCTGGTATGTGTTTCGTATGTGACTACTTCAACGGTTTGATATTTTGTATCAACATTTTTGTCTGGAATTTCCTCCTGATAAAGCGTCCACACATCAGGGAACTGATCTAGAGAAGACTGCATGAAAAAATGTGTACCAAATGCTTTATGTAAACCAAGTAACATGATTGCTGCACATTTCATTTCTCCAACCTTCTGAAAAAGAGTATCTTTGTCTATATTCTCTTGACCATACACTTTAATTATTTCCTCAGCCATATGGATTACGTAGGCTGGAGAATACCAGTACTTTGCCATGTCGATCATAGTTGAACCTTATTTTTCCCAACTGCGATAAACTCTACATTTTCTTTTCTTTTTTTAGGATATTTTTTCAAGAACTCCAAATTCTCGTTTACCAGATAAACAGTATAGTATATTGATCCATTGTCTCTTTTTAGATCGCGGCCATGTAATAAGCCTGTTCTGATGAGTTTTCTTCTTGTTGAAGGATGAATGTCATAATCAGACTGAAATTGCCAGTCTTTTATCCATAATTTGTCGTTATCACATATTTCGGCTGGGATAATGCTTTCGTTTATATTTCTTTGGCAATCTAGGCATTTAATACCATTTAAGTCCCACCACACCCCTTTTCCCGATACAGATTCATAACAAACCCGACAGTTATACGGGCCCTCACCTTCATTTAAATGAAAACCTTCCGGTTCTTTCTCGAGTCTTTTCTTTCGTCTAAGCTCTACCTGAGAAACCTCCATTAATATTTCGAAAAATGAAACAAGTCTTTCTCCCTGATCCCGAGCTTCGGCATCTGATAACTCAACCCCTTTTTCCTTTTTAACTATGTCCTTAAACTCTTGAATCGCTTTATCAGATAGAAACATATCATTGCAGAGCCATATACTCTTGAATCAGAACCTTGGCATAACTTCTACCAACGCTTTCTATCATCTTTCCTGCAAGGAGGCTAAGAGTGAAGTAGATAAAAAAGCTAACAATCGAAACGGAGAGTGCCGTATTGTTTGGGTAAATCCACTTAAAAATAATTATATCCAACATAGATACAGCACTTGCAAGAACGTTGCCACCGGAGAAATTACGTACAAAACCATATTCCAGATTGTGTTGTCCAAGCAAGTTTCCTTTACCAACCTTTACGCGAATGTGGCTAATTGCTTCAGCTATAAGCTTCCTCGATTTGTCTTCATCCTTTGTTTCACTGTAACGAGTAGGGATATTTATACTAAAGTCAGACTCGATCCGATTGTGGATCTTTTGGGTGTAGTCAGATGAAAAATATGAATCAAGATGAAGAAGGAAATTAGTTGTAGGAAATTTTAATCCGTCACCATACATTCTTTTTTCAAAGACTTCCTTCGATACAATGCGATTAAACTGCATCGCCAAAAATAGTAAGGCAAAAACAAATGTGACATCAGAGGCAACTTTGAGTCCAAGAAGTTCTCCCCAAAATGCGCCTAAAGCTGGGCTAAATAAAAAGTAGTGGAGGATAAAAAATGGTACCGACGCAAGAACTGCTGGAAGAGCTCGCGCAAAGATATCGTATCTATCAAATTTCATATTATTCCTCAACCCTGCTATGGAAAATTTCCTCCGGTGCCGGACCCCAATTGGATCTATCTGGGGCATTGTGTCCGTGTTGTATGGTGTTTCCCTTATTATTGACGTAAACTCGAGCACCATGTTTTTTAAGAGCATTTGTGACTTTTTTTGCTGGATGTTTTGGGGAACCTTCAGCGGCGGAGACAAAAGCTGTACCGGCTTTAATTTTGGCTAAGACCTTACTACTTAAATTCCTTTTACTACCATGATGGGGAACGTCAAGGAAGCTGAGGTCTGTAAGGGCAATACCTTGACCCTCAGCATATTCTGCCGCCGACAACAGCCCCGTCTTTCCAGCGTCTCCAGTGAATAAGAGTTTGTGTCCATCAATAGTAAAAAGAATGACTGCGCTGGAATTATTTTCTGCTGAGGTAGTGTCATCGTCATCATTAAGTAAATCTATTTCGAAAGTGTCCTCTAGCCAATTAATCACTTCTTCAGCAGCTTTCTGTACTGGTGCCAATAATTTAGCTAATGACTCAATTGGACTTGGAGTAGATCGGAATAGGGCAAGTAACCCTTCATAATATTCTTGAGAGGGACCCAATACCAGCATTACGTTTGAGAATCCGGTGACCCCCTGGAAGGGCTCAACAATCTTAATGCCCTTTTCTCTTGCCATCGCTTCTAAATCACTTGCATGCTGCAAAGACTTTTCCAGCTTCTCTTCTAACCCCGACGCCGTGATTCGGCCATCTTTAAAGAGACTTTTAATGTCTTCCGCGTGTTCCCACGGTTTGTGTATGAGTAAGTTGGTTACTGTACAGTTCTCTAAGACGACGGATAGACCGGAGGCATGATCCGCGTCTGGGTGAGTCGACACCACTAGGTCGACTTCAGTTGTGCCGTAGTATGTACTCAAGTGTTCGACAATTTTTTCTCCAGAATCCTTAAAACCTCCATCAATAACAACCACCGTTTGCTCAGAACGCGGGCCAATTAGATTTCCAAAACGAAGTAAAATAGCGTCTCCGCTTTTTTCTCCATCGCCTACTGGTATATAGTCTATTTCGTATGCCATATTAGTGTCTCTTGTCTCTGGGAGGATTGGGGTCATGAGCTGGAGGAACAGTGTCGCTGTCCCTAAATTTATTGTCTCTACCTTGGATTCTAACTTCTCCTCCGCAGGAGTTTTTTGAAAATTGTTTAGCTACAGTCTCCGTCTCACGTTGGGTATTTCCATGGAAGCTCGATCTTTGGGCATTATCTCGCTTTGCGTCCCACCCTCCATCCGAATTTTTTGTTACGTTGTAGTTTGCCATAATTGTTTCCTTACTAATAAGCCTCCTATATTAGGAGGCAGTCTAACATTATTTATATACTTGCTAAGTAGAATTGTCAATGGTAGAATTAATTACCACTATGAATAATCTCACCGACAACGTCAGGAAAGTTTTTTCTTTTGTCACTAAGTTTCAATCAGAGAATGGCTACTCGCCATCGATACCCGAAATAATGAGGGCAACTCAGATTAAATCTATTCGAGGCGTATCCATTCAGTTAGAGAAATTACAGGATTTAGGATATATACATCGTGACAAACAGGCTCGTAGAGCTATAAAGATTCTACTCGCTCCTCTCCCAGATCAGGAAGTAATAAACCTACCCTTGGTTGGCGAGATTAGAGCTGGTCAACCAGCCCTCGCTCAGGAAAACATCGAAGGCTATCGTGATGTTTCAAAATCTGAACTCCATGGCCGAAGTGATGCGTTTTTACTACGAGTCAAAGGAGACAGTATGTCCAAGGCTGGCCTCAACACTGGAGATATAGTCATAGTTGTTCCACAACCAGTGCCTGACAATGGCGATATTGTAGTGGCGTTCAACCCTAACGAAGAGACAGCAACCCTAAAAAGGTTTAAAAAGATGAGTGAATATGTAGTTCTCCTGCCTGAGAGTCATAATTCTGAATACAAACCGATAATTGCCAGGGAAATTATGATCCAGGGAAAAGTTTTAGGAAAATTATCTGAATAATATGCCTAGACTAGGAAACACAAAACTGACTGATACTGATTTTGAAAAATTGGAGCTCTTGCCCAATATCTTTGCTCCTGTGCAGGAAATCCTTCAGAACTTTGCAGGCATAATGACAATTCCAAACCTTTTGCTTCCAAAGCTAGATATCAATTTACCAGTTAGCAGTATATCGAAATATTCGAAGGAAATGGATAATGTTGATCTCGTCAACTACTCATCCCCGGAGAATTTTGGATTTAAGATTACAGTGGAGGGTACATTTGTATACCAGGCGGTCAATATACTTGGTCGTATAAATCTTGGTACTAAAGCGGGTAAATACTTTCAACTTTTGCTTACAAGCGAAGATAATTTTGTTAGCGATAAGATAGTTAAAGAGCAAATTGAAGTTGCAGATGATGCTAAGGGGGTCGGATATATAAGGAAAGATTTCATTAAAGCCCTGAAGCAAGATGGCTTTGTTGTAAAAATGAGACGTACAAGAGGTCATGGATCTAAGCTCATAAACATTAGTGTTGTAACACACTAGTTTTTCCTCCATATTTCCTCCAATTCCCCTCATTTTCCTCCTCCATTCCCGTTTTAATGATTCCTAAAGAAGCCCAGAATAACCCTATATGGGAAATCTAATTTGGCACACAGAAAAGCGGAAGGTTAAGGAATTGGTTCCTTATGAATCAAATCCGCGTAAATTATCTAATGAGCAAGCAGAGAAGTTAAAAGACAGTCTAAACAAATTCAATTTAGTCGAAATTCCTGCCATTGATACTGACAATAAAATTGTGGCTGGCCACCAGCGAATAAAAATAATGATGCTTTTAGGAAGGGGCGAGGAAGAAATTGATGTAAGACTTCCAAATAGGAAACTTACAAATGGTGAGTTTACTGAATATAACATCCGGAGTAATAAAAATGTTGGAGAATTCGATTGGGACTTGTTGGCTAAGTTCGATGAGTCGTTCCTTGCAGATATTGGTTTTTCCAGTGGGGAACTTGACGGTATTTTCGATGTCGATGTTCCCGAAGAATTTAGTCTTGAAAAGGAGCTTCTAAAGTTGAATATCCATCAGATTAATACAAAGAAAGGTGATACTTACGCTCTTGGCGAAAATCGCCTGATGTGCGGTGATTCCACCATAGAAGCAGATATTTTAAAACTTATGAATGGTGAAAAAGCGGATATGTGTCTGACAGATGAACCTTATTTGCTCGATTACGTTGGCGCAAAACGTCACGGAAAACCCGTAACGGGTTTCGGGGCCAAGCGCAACCGTCGCTATTTAGAGACTGATGTTTTGCCAGACAACTTTATATCTCTTTGGATGGCAAATATCGCTAAGGTAGCAAAACCAGACTTCAGTATCATCTCGTACGAAAATTGGAAGAACACCCGGGCCATGTGGGACGAGATCGAGAAGTATTGGAAGGTGCGCAACATGTTGATATGGAGATTACCCAACAGGCATCAAGGTTTCTCGGCAAAGTTTAAATTTTTCTCAAAATACGATATAGCTATAGTTGGAACGAGTGAGGGTAAACAAATCAATAAAGATGCGGAAGAAGAGCTTTTGCAAAACGAATACGAGACTGCATTATATGCAACATCAGGTAAGCCACACTGGGAAGGCTATGAACATGGAAAGAAGAATCAACCAACCGATTTTATAGAGTTTAATGCTTCAGACGAGAAACATTCGGGCCAAGGCGTTGTGTTTGGCACCAAGCCAGTAGAGATCCTCATTCCATACATAAAGATGCTTACCAAGCGTGGCGATTTAATTGTCGAGCCCTTTGGGGGGTCAGGCTCAACCCTCATTGCAGCAACCAAAATGAAACGACGATGCTACATCATGGAAAAGTCTCCTGTATATACGGAAGTAATCATAAAGCGTTGGGAAAAACTTACAAGTCAGAAAGCCAAAAAAATCTATGGATAAATCAATTGTAAAACGCCAATCTAAAAATAAAGAGCAACTTTTGGAGATCTTGAAGAAAACTCCGATCGTTCAGATAGCCTGTGAAAAAGCAAATATTAGTAGGGCAACCTACTATCGTTGGCGCAAGAATCACTCTGAATTTGCTCAAGCCAGTGACCAGGCATTGTTAGATGGCAACCTGCTTGTTAATGACATGGCCGAGTCTCAAATGATGAGTGCCATTAAGGACAAAAACATGACGGCCATAATTTTCTGGCTTAAACATCACCACCCCGCCTATGCCACCAAAATAGAAATCATGGCTTCAAATAAAAACCAAGATATTGAGTTAACCGACGAACAAAAAGAATTATTAAATAAAGCATTAGAAATGGTGGCGTTAGCCCCACAGGAAAAGGAAGAACATGAATGACCATCAAGAAATAATCAAACTAATTCAAATAGACCCTAATTTTAGGAGAGCGCTCACAAGGGAGAGCTTCTCGTGGTTCTTTGTCACGTATTTTACCCACTACATAACCTGTCCTACAGCTCCGTTCCAAAAAGAAATATTTAACCTCCTTCAAAACGAAGGGATCTTAAAGGTTGTGATAACGGCTTTTCGAGGTTCAGCTAAATCCACCATTGCCACTCTGGCTTACCCTATCTGGGCAATGCTTGGCAGGCCAGCCAAAAAATATACGCTGGTTGTGAGTCAAACCCAAGACCTTTCCAAACAGATCTTGACCAACATTAAGCAAGAGCTTTCTTCCAATGAGCTACTAATAAGAGACTTTGGGCCATTTACCGAGGTTGCTGATGAGTGGCGATCTAATTCGTTTGTTATCCCTCAATACAATGCAAGAATCTCGGCCATTTCCCAAAGCGAAAGTATCCGAGGGCTTCGCCACTACCAATACAGGCCTGACCTTATCGTCATTGACGACGTAGAGGACTTAGAATCGGTCAAAACCAGAGAGGGTCGAGATAAGCTGTGGAACTGGTATACCGGAGAAGCCATGCCTATTGGCGAAATGAATACAAAAATAGTTATCGTGGGAAACCTCTTACACGAAGATTCTCTCATGATGCGACTTAAAGAGAGCATTAACTCTGGAAAAATGGATGGAGTTTACCGAGAGTACCCTCTTTTGGATAAGAACGACAATATTGCTTGGCCGGGCAAGTATCCATCCATGATGCATATAGAAACCAAGAGACGACAGGTAGCCGACGAATCCGCTTGGTACCGAGAGTATTTATTGAAATTTATTTCCGACGACAAGCGAATTGTCCAAAGAAGCTGGCCAAAGTATTACGAAGTGTTACCTGATTTGCGAAATTATTGGTTGCTTGGGATTGGCGTGGATCTTGCCATCTCAGAAAAAAGTACAGCCGATTTTACAGCCCTCATTCCCTTTATAGTAACTGGCTACGGTGACGACTTGAAGATTTATATCTTGCCATACATCGTAAACAAACGAATTAATTTCACCGATACTATCGTAGAAATAAAACGGGTTTGTGATTTATTAAATCAAGACTTCAAAAGAGTGCCTACAGCCTATGTAGAAAATGTAAATTATCAGGTTTCTTTAGTCCAACAGCTTACCCTCGAAAAAGTAATGGCTGAAGCAGTACCAATCTCTGGAATGAATAAGCAGACCAGGTTGGAGATGGCCACCCCTTACATTCGCCAAGGGAAAGTCTTATTCCCTCAACACGGAGCAGAGAATCTTATCAGCCAAATTGTTAATTTTGGTATAGAGAAACACGATGACCTCGTAGATGCCTTTACTATCATTATTTTGAAAATTTTGGAGTCAGATAGACCGACTTACAAATCCGCTGGGCCACCAAGACCACCAGTCTCACACTGGGGAATGGACATGTTTGGAGAATATAGAGACCTGTCAAAGCCTATCACTGCCGGAATGCTCGATATGAAGTTCTAGGCACAACAGAAAGACCTCTCGATCTTTCTGTTGTAATTTATTTCTCGCCCTTAAGCTCTCTGTAGTAAGAGTCCTTAAGTGGATATTCTGCGTAAGGTCCGAAACTGTATCCAACAGTTGCAACTAGGTGATCAGCTAGGAATACGGTGTTCTTTTTCTTCCAAGCCTCTCTCTCAGCTACGGTTACGTCGTAACTAAGTATTTTATTGGTATATTCAGCATCTAACTCGAATGCCTTTTTATCATCAAAAAGGCTTATGTTGCATTGCTTTTTACAACTTTTCTGAACCTCAGTAGCGATTCCTTGTGGATCAGCTTCTCCAACTTTGATCAGAATACTAATATTCTCATCCGTTTTTCCTTCAACTCGTGAGAGTATTTCATATTCATATTTTAGAGTCGGGCTTATTTTCACTCCTGTAAAGAATGAAGGATCTTTAAGAGTTTTAACAAATTCGACTTTATATCTTGAATCGTTCTCTTTGAGATTTCCGAGCTCCAATAGGTGATTTTTGTCCTTAGTCTTCCCAGAAGGATCATCAGAACTAATAAAGAAGTCCTTAACCTTTTTAGTAGCGATGTCGTACGTCACCAATAGGCTCTTTCCGTCCTTCTCAAACTCAACCTCCCATTCTTTAACCCCCAGCTTCATTTGATCCGAAGTTGGTTCCAAGGACTTCTTTTTATAGGAATCAAGATCTTTCTTGATTTCATCTATATTCTTGCCCATAAGGCTTGGAACATCGAAAACAAACGCCAGCTTTGCTTCTTTTTGCTCTTTGACCTCTGTTTGGCCGTTTGACTGTTCGCTTGGGGAGTTCTTGCCAACTAGACCTAGAAAGATTATTAACAGGAATCCTCCTCCGATAATTAATAGTAGTTTTTTCATATTTTCACCTCCTTTCTTATATCCTGAATGCTAACTTACATTTAGCATAAAATCAAGCTTCTTTCAAGGCTATTTGCTAACTGTGGCTAAGTGGACTATGAGTTCAATGTTTTCGACAATTAACACATGCGCAAGAATGCAAAATTACCAAAGGTATTGGGAAAGAAAATCCAGAAACGACGCAATCAAATTGGGCTAACCCAAGAAGAACTTGCGGATAAGGTTGGTATAAGTCGAGCGTATATGGGCTATATAGAGCAAGGCAGAAACGGCCCCTCCCTAGAAGTTTTGAGCAAGATCGCTCGTATTTTGAAAATCTCCATAGATATCTCCTAGCTATAGTATTTTTGAGGGCTAGACTTCCACCACCTTTGCGGTACCTTGTACCTGATGAATAATCAGGATCAAAAGCAAAAGGCTCTCAAACACCTCCACATGTGTATGTACTACTTCTATAAGTACGCCCTTACTAAGGATGGCGAATATTGCGGAAAGTTCTTTAAACAAGCAGATAAATTTAAGAGATTTCTAAACAAATGGAACCAAACTTAGTAACATCAACCGAGTACTGTCTCTATGCCAGAAAATCGAGTGAGGACGATGAGCGTCAAGCAATGTCGATAGATTCCCAGATTAAAGAGATGAGCGAAATGGCAGTACGAGAAAATTTCTTCATAAAAGAAATCCGCAAAGAAAGTCATTCAGCAAAAATGTCAGGGCAGAGACCAGTGTTTAGTCAGCTTATTACTGACATAAGAGCTGGAATGTTTACAGGCATACTGACTTGGGCACCAGACAGACTTAGTAGAAACGCCGGAGATCTCGGAATGCTTGTGGATCTTATGGATCAAGAGAAACTACATCAAATCAAAACTTTCTCGCAAAGTTTCTCAAATAATCCGAATGAAAAGTTCTTACTTATGATTCTCTGCTCGCAAGCAAAGCTTGAGAACGACCAGAAAGGGATTAATGTTAAAAGAGGTATCCGAGCAAAATGTTCAATGGGGTGGAGACCTGGGCCACCTCCAATCGGCTACTACAACCGTGCTATGGGTGGATTGAAGGACATTATTGTCGATCCAGACAGAGGCTACATTATTACCGAGATGTTTGAGAGGGTTGCAAAGAATGGTGATAGTGGAAGAACGATCAAAAGATGGTTTGATCAGATTAAGATAACAACACGGAAAGGAAAAGGAGTCGCGCTCAGTCAGATTTACCAGATGCTCAAAAACCCCTTCTATTATGGGAGATTTGAATACCCTGTCGGAGGTGGAGTGTGGTATCAAGGAAAACATCCACCCTTAGTTACTAAAGGAGTATTCGATAAAGTACAAGAACAGTTAATTACATACCCAAAATCAGGCTGGGGAGAAAAAGTGATTACATTTAAAGGTTTATTTAAGTGTGGCAATTGCGGATCAAATATTATTGGGGAGGATCGACTGAGAAAGAGAAAATGGGCAGAACCAAGAAGACATATTTACTATCATTGTGCACGTCCACTTAGTAAGTGTACTGAACCATATATTAGTGAGGATAAACTGATAAAACAGATTTTGCGATATATAAACTTTATGAATATTGCCCATCCAAATTTTCTAAAGTTTACTGAAGTGCTAAAAACAAGCGCATCCTCATATTTATCTATAAGGGAAGAGATACTTTATGAACAAGATATTAATCCAAACAGTAGACCTTTAGACCCTGTAAATTTCGCCAAGTATATTCTTACTAGTGGAACAATTCAAGAAAAAAGAGATCTCGTAAAAGCTTTAAATACACAGTTGTGTATTAAGGATCGCTTTATATCTGCATATCAAGAACAAAAGGTTGATGCAGATAGTTATAGTTGATTTTAATCTGAAAATGAGATAATAATCTATTTATGACTCAACTTACCCTAAAACCATCTAACGAAATTCTTCTAGACAATTTTAATACTGCCCTGGATGAGTTAAAAGAAGAATTTCACAAAACAGGGCGGTATGATGACGCCAACACGAAGCTTGATGAGATACTTAAATTGCTCGTTATTAAATACTTTGATCTTAAAAATAACTCTAGTTCTCTAGATCTAGCCCATTTAGAAAAGGTTGCTCTAGCCAAATTTGGGGATAAGAAAAACATTGCAAATGCCCTCCAATCTGTGTTTTCCGACATAGCTGAAAATAAGATGTTCATTAACAAAGACGGTTCTAACGTTTTTGGATCAAACGCCCACCTCAATATTCAGACTACTGATAATGACTTTGCGATAAAAATTATTAAAGTCATTAATAACATTAATCTTACAGAGAATGGAGGCACAAATAAAAATATAGATATATTAAATGAAGCTTTTGGACATTTTGTTCGAGATAACTTTAGAAACCATAAAGAAGACGCCCAATACATGACCCCGGTGGAAGTCGTGAACACAGCTATCGAGATTGCATTTAAAGATATTAAAAACGACAAGTCTTCTTACGACAACCTTTTATCTGAAAACCCTGATTCGTTTATAGTTCTTGATCCAACAAGTGGTGTCAGTTCATTTCTTATCTACTCATATAAAAAATTGGTCGAAGTTATTGAATCTTCGAATATTAAAAATAAAGGCAAAATAATTTCTTTAAGAAAAAATAATGGATTCATAGGTCAAGACAAAGTCGACCGGATGGTCAGGATGTCTAAAATAAACTATTTGTTATCTGGGCTTAATCCTGAACTGGTTCAACAAGGGAATAGTATATTGGGGGATTCTTTCATAGATCAATACGTGGGTAAGGTTGATTTAATTCTTACAAACCCACCTTTTGGTGCCGAATTTAATATAGACGAAATTATTTCCGAATCTGATAAATACGAATTTCTTTCAGAAATTAAAGAATACTCCAATGTTAAAACTCTCTATTCAGAACTAATCATGCTTGATCGATGTTTGAAACTTCTTAAGCCAGGCGGAAGACTTTTAATAGTTGTTCCAGATGGAATAGTGTCATCGAAAGGAATGAATGAGGTTTATAGAGACCTTTTATCGACAAGGTTTATTTTGCGAGGAGTTATTGATTTACCAGCGGTTACTTTTGCGCAAGCAGGAACTAGAACTAAATGCTCTATTTTGTATATTCAGAAGCCATATGAGCAAAAATTTCAACAAAATGGAATATTTATGGCCACAGCAAGCGATATAGGTTATGAAGTTAAAGAAAAGGTAGGAACTGCAACCAAAATTTATTCTGGAACTAATGACTTGGAAACAATTGCTGAATTATATAATTCAGCAAAGGAACATCACGGAATTAAGGTTTTAAGTACGAAGCCCTCAGTGGTAATATTCCCGTTTGAACAACTCATTAATGGGAAATGGAATGCTAATTTCTATAGTGCAGATAGATTACATACGGTGTCGAATTTCCAAAAAATTAACTCAGAGGAATTTGAAATCATTCCCCTAAAAAAGATCGCTGAGTTTTGTACAAAAAATAGAAAAAAGAAATCTGCTTCTGATACGGTCAAGCATATAAGCATTTTACATATTAATGAAGACTCTACGATCAAAGTAGATGAAGTTATGAAATACAATCCTATTTCTCCAGGTAGAGAGTGCTACCCAGGTGACATATTGTTTTCTAAGATTAACCCACGAATTCCAAGAGTAACTGTAGTGTTTGATACAAACATAATCCTAACCTGCTCTAGCGAATTTGAAATTATTAAGCCATATGAAGAAAAGTATACTTACTTACTTAAGACACTACTCTTAACTGATATTGTTTTAAAACAAGTTTTATCATTAACCTCTGGCACGTCATCCTCGCATAATAGAATTAAGGATTCTGAGCTAATGGATATCAAACTTCCATGGCCCAAAAAGAATAGTTCTAGCGAACAAGAACTGCTTAAGATTGCTGAAAAAATAAAGAATTATGAGGAGAAAAAATATGACGCAAACAGAAATATTAAATTGCTGTTCGAAAATTTATACAGTAATGTTGGAATCTAGGTAAATAACTTCTATAACACCGTTATTCTCTTCTGCATGTAGTATTTTCTTTGCTCCCTGAACACCTTCAAGTTCGATTTTAATTGGAGAAAAGCCATTTGTTCTACCATTTCCATGTCTGGCGAAACTTTCATCTGTTTTATTATGAGGTGGAAATAATTGAAAATTTATACCTGGCCTTCCCGGATCTCCAAGTTTAACCTTACCCAATTTTTCCATCCATTCTAGATACCTTTTTCTAAATAGAATGTGTTTATTTGGGTCAAGTTTCCAAACTCGAGTTCTAAATTTACCAGCGGGGTTAAGATCCATTGACACCAAGTATAGAGCCGGGAATGATAAGAAGGACTCCATTGTTTTTAAGTTATTTGACGATAAATTCCATCTGGGCGCTGTGGCACCCTTTTTATCTAAAGAATCTAAAAAGTTTGCTGCTTTAATTTCTGAACCATCATCAAGATCTGTTCCTTTACCTCTCATTAGTCCACCATATATGGATGTAATTAAGCTAAGCAAATATTGTGAGATATAACCCGTGTCTATCTGAGATGGTTGTTTGGTAAGATCTCTCCAATACGCAAGTTTTTTTCGTTGATCGACAACCTGTTCTTGTAAGAGTTTTATTATAAGAACCGTTCTCTGGTCTACATCCAATGTTTTAAGGCTAAGCATGGCAATATTGTATCACTTACAGGCCTTCTCTACGAGAAATGAGTTGTCGTTTGAATCCTAAATGACAGAGTAAGCAAAAGGAACCAACCATATTCTAAAGGTACCCACAAATTAAAGGTGTGAATGTTGAGGGCACCGTTCCAAACTTGCACGTCTTGGCTGCGGGGCTTGGATTTGAACCAAGATAACATCCTCCAGAGGGATGTGTACTGCCGTTATACGACCCCGCAATGATAACTGCTATTTTACTACATAGTTGATATATAATGAATTAAGGTGAAAAGGTTGGTTGGATTTTTACTGTTTTTGATAATTATTGGTGGTGGAGCTTTTTATATTTTAAAAAATTATTATCCTTATTTAATTTTACCTAGTAAAAATATAAAACTATATTTGCCTTTAAACGACAAGACTTTTTCTCCTATCAAAATTCCTTCAAGTTATAATTTGAGTTTATTTGCAGATTTAAAAGGAGAATTGCCTAGAGTTTTAGCATTCGATAGTAATGGAACACTTTTTGCATCAATTACTAGTGCTGGAAGAGTTGTGGCGCTTCCTGATTATGATGGAAATTTAAAAATGGATGAAAGAATTGAGGTATTAAAAGGACTTAAAAAACCACATGGATTAATATTTAATGGACAATATTTATATGTAACTGAATCTAATAAAGTTTCAAGGTACCAGTATGATCCTTATTCTTTTGAAGTGGGTACAAAAGAAAATATTATTGAGTTTCCAGATGATGGGGGTAATTTACCTAGAACATTAAAAATAAAAGATAATAAATTATATATTTCAGATCCTTTTAATTCTCAAATTTTAGAGTCAAATTTAGATGGTACTGACCTGAAAGTTTTCGAAAAAGTTCAATCAAAATCAAGTTTTTTTACTTTTGATGAAACTGGTAAAATAATAAGTTTGGATTCAACATTAGGTCTTACCTACGATGGTGATGGTAATTTATTAGTTTCCACAGATAATAAAATATTAAGATTTGTCATGTTTGCAGGATCTGTTCAAAACATGACCAACTTTGTTACAGGATTTATTCAAGGAAGTGGTGAAGTCTTAGGAAGACCAACAGATTTAATCTTTGATAAAAATGGAAAACTTTTTATATCTGATGACAAAACTGGATTAATCTATGTTTTGTCTAAATAGTTAAATATTTAATTTGTTTTTCCTCTGTCATCATGGCAAGTGTTTACCTTTTTATCGCATGCTCCTTGGCATAAAGGATCATTTATATAAATATCAGGACAACCTGATAAATTAGGATTTTCAAAAACCTCACAAGCACCATTTGGTGCACAAACATATTGTAATGGAGGTTCAGGGATTGTTGTTGGTCCAGGAGTACCGCCTCCTGGAACTGGAGATGCAGTTAGATATTTACAATATGGATCCAAGTTTTGGTTAGAAGATGAAACTCCATAATTAAATCTACAGTCTGGTCCGCAACCCTCACGACAGCCAATTTTGTCTATAATTTTATCTAATGTATATTCCAAATTGCCATAAAGTTGATACCATTTAGGACATTCACTAATTTCTGAAACATAGGTGTAGGAAAGTTTTGTTTTAGGATCACAACCAATTTTGTCAAGATAAACCAACTCTTCATTATTAATACTATTTGTGCAGGTTGGAATTGTTTGAGGGTAACAATTCGTATCTTGGTGATATTCTTCAATTGCTTTTTTAACTCTATCAATTTGGGATTTTCTTACAGCGTCTCTTACTTTTTGAAGTTGTGTGGGGCCATTCACTGCAGAAAAGACTGAAATTACTCCAACTATTGTTAAGACTATAAGTAATTCAATAAGTATAAAGCCTTTATTAAGATTTTTATTTTTTTTTAACCCCATATTTTTGGGACAAACAAAAATATAGCAACAATTATTGATGCAATTGCTCCAAATAAAACTACACTAGCTGAAATGTCTTTTATAACTCTTGCCCTTTCAGAAATTTCAGGAGAAATAATATCAGTTACCTTTTCAATCATGGTATTAATTAATTCTAAGATAATTACTAAAAATACTGTCAAAGTTAAAATTGCAAATTCTTGGGGTGAAAATTTTAAAAAATAAGCAAAGACAAATACTATGATTGAGGCTAGAAAGTGAATTCTTAAATTGTGCTCACTTTTAACGGCATCAGATACTCCTCTAAATGCGTTTAAAAAACTTTTTATCATATATGTAATATATGACAAACTTTGTTTATCATAGTAAATTTAGTATATCATTATTTGTAATGGTTACATTTCTAGCAAGTATTTTAATTTGGCTCATGTGTTTTGGTTTACTAGTTCTTTGGGTAATCGATGGAAAGATTAAAAAAGAAACCGTAATTCATGCAATTTTTTCATGCGCCTTAGCTTGGGGGATAGCTGAAACAATAAAAATTATTTTTCCAACACTAAGGCCCTTTCAGTCTCAAAATTTAATTCCCTTAACATTAACAATTCCAGGGGATGGAGCATTTCCATCAGGACACACAGCTTTGGCTTTTGCTCTTGCAACTACGATATTAAAGCACGACAGAAAGATTGGGATACTTTACTTAATCATGGCAGGCTTGGTTGGAGTTGCTAGAATTATGGCCCATGTTCATTATCCTATTGATATTTTCGGGGGCGCTGTTATTGGAGTTATAATTTCACAATTGACATCTAGCAAACACTTTGTTAGACTGCTAAATCGATGAGAACTGTACCGATAATACCAATTCGAGGGTCAGTAGTGTTTCCACACACAGATACATTACTTTCATTTGTAAGATCTAAATCAGTTTCTGCTGCTGATGAAGCATTCGGGAAAGACAGATTAGTTGCAATCTTTACTCAAAAAGATTCACGCATAAATGAACCTTTAAAATCTGATTTATATGAAATTGGAACTCTTGCAACTATTACTCAAATGATGTCTGTAGATGAAGGAACACATGCATTAGTAAGAGGTCAAGTAAGAGTAAAACTTTCACAAATTGTTTCTGGAAGTCCCTTTTTAGTAGGAAATGTTGAAGAATTACCTGACCAAAATGATGATTCAACTGAAGTTTCAGCATTATCTAAAAAATTAGCCGAAGCCTTTAAAAAAGCCTTAGCATTAGGGAAAATGGTAGAGGTAATGACAGTTGTTAAGTTAATCTCTGAAAATTCAAACCCATTTGAATTAACTGATCAAGTAGCTTCAGTTTTGGATATTAAACCAATTGAAAAACAGTTAATTCTAGAAACATTTCCATTAATTGAAAGAATGAAGAAAGTATATGAACTTCTTTCAAGAGAAATAACTGTTTTAGAGATTGAAAAAACTATTAATTCAAATACACAAAAACAGTTTGATGACGCAATGAAGAAAAACATATTAAGAGAAAGGAAAAGAGCAATTGATAAAGAATTGGGAGAAATTGGAGGAGAAGAAGGAGAAATTGCGTCAGAGGAAGTAAAAGAATACAAGAAAAAAATTATTGATGCCAAAATGCCAGAAGATGTAAGAGAAAAGGCAGAAAAAGAATTAGATAAACTTTCTAAAATGAGTAGTTTTAATCCTGAATCAGGATTTTTAAGAAATTATCTTGATTGGCTTTGCGATATGCCTTGGAGTACCTTAAGTACTAATAATGTTTCAATTTTAAAAGCTGGAAAAATTATGGATGAAAGGCATTATGGTTTGAAAAAAACCAAAGAAAGAATTTTGGAATATCTTTCTGTAATGAAACTTCTATCTTTAAAGAAAAAAGCTGGTAAAGAAAGTAATTATCAACCAACCATATTATGTTTCATTGGTCCACCTGGAGTCGGAAAGACTTCGATTGGAAAAGCAATTGCAGAAGCTTTAGGTAGAAAATTTGCAAGAATCTCTTTAGGTGGAATTAGAGATGAAGCAGAAATAAGAGGGCACAGAAGAACCTATGTTGGAGCGCTTCCAGGAAGAATTTTACAGGGAATTAAAACAGCAGGAACAAGAAATCCTGTTTTTATGCTTGATGAAATTGATAAGGTAGGAGCAGATTTTAGAGGAGATCCATCTTCGGCACTTTTAGAAGCACTGGATCCTGAACAAAATAGAGAATTTTCAGATCATTATTTAGAAGTGCCCTTTGATTTATCAGAAGTATTTTTTATAACAACAGGAAATGTATTAGATACAATTCCAAATGCCTTACGCGATAGAATGGAAGTAATTAATTTTGCAGGTTATACAGAAGAGGAAAAATTTGAAATTGCTAAAAAGTTTATTTGGAATAAACAACTCAAAGCTCATGGATTGGATGGTAAAGATATAAAAATTTCAGACAGTGCCTTAAAAGAAGTTATTTCAAAGTATACAAGAGAAGCAGGAGTTAGAAATTTGGAAAGAAACTTAGCTGCAATTTGCAGAAAAACTGCAAGACTTGTTGCTGAAAAGAAAAAATATCCTAAAATAATTAAACAAATTAATGTTAGAAAGTTTTTAGGACCATATAAATATTCATCTTTAATCGCAGAGAAAAAAGATGAAGTAGGAATGTCGACAGGTTTGGCAGTAACTTCCGCAGGTGGAGAAATACTATTTATTGAAGTTTCTTTAATGCCGGGGCGTGGAAGACTTACTTTAACAGGGCAATTGGGAGATGTAATGAAAGAATCAGCTCAAGCTGCATTCACTTGGACAAGAGCTCATTATAAAGAACTTGGATTAAAAGCGACATTTTCTCAAAAATTAGATATTCATATTCATGTTCCAGAAGGAGCAGTACCTAAAGATGGACCATCTGCAGGAACTGCTATTACTACAGCATTGGTTTCTGCTTTAACTAAAATTCCAGTAAGAAGAGATACTGGAATGACTGGTGAAATTTCTTTAAGAGGAAAAGTTATGGAAATAGGTGGGGTAAAAGAAAAGACAATTGCAGGACATCGTGCGGGATTAAAAACAATAATCCTTCCTAAAGATAATAAAAAGGATATGGAAGACGTACCTACAAAAGTTAAAAATGATATTAAGTTTATTTTTGCAAGTGAAATTGAAGATGTTTTGTCGCATGCTTTAAAATCTTGGCCGATAAAATAATAAATTTTAATTTTAAAATTAGTATGGATAACGAGAAGAGAATTGCATTAGGACAATACCTTTTTATTGAAGGGACACATTATGAAGAGTTGAAAGATAAAGCAATTCCAATTGGAAAACATTTATCAATTTTTATTCATGATTCTTGTGGAATTATATCTATTCATTTTCGAGAAGGTTTGGAAGAATTAAATAAACTTAATTCTAAACCTCTAGAATTAATGAAGATTTTTTTTAAAAATTTAAAGACTGATTTAAACGATTTAGCAGTTAAACTTCAAAATGATTCTCGGTTAATTAAAATTAATGAGATTTGGGGTTTATGTACACTCTCTACTAAATGGGGTGAAAGACATGGATTTGAAACTCACCAATTTATAGACGATCCAGATTTAATAAGAGCACATGATAAAACTATTATTGGAGCTCCAAAACTTGATGAACTATCAATACCTCAACCACTTTCACTTTTTTATCATACAAAAGAAAGTTTTATTAAAGAATTTGGGGTAATAAAAAAGAGTTAAAATAATTAATACTCATTTAATTATTTGAAGTGTTGTTTGTTTCAAAAATTATTTTCCCTGTATTTTTGTCATAACCCTCAATTTTAAATTTTTGAATAATTGGTTGAGGATTACATGAAATTATTTTGATACTTTTTGTAAGATCATATGAATAGAAGATGTCTTTATTAGAATTTGCTGGATAAAATTCATTATTACCATCAAGATATCCGAAAACTAAATGACCAGAGGCCTTAAATCCATTTGTAAAATCATTAAATGATTTATCATATTCATCCCAGTTCGCAATAATTAAATCACTTTTTGTGGCTTCCCTAATCATGACCAATAAATTCCCCGTCTCCACTGGAGGTATATTTTTATTATTCTCAATCATATTGCATATTGAAGGACTTTATCACCTCATCATTAAAAAATAAAGATTGTTGAAGTTATAGTTTAAAATAGTGAGCCATACGGGTCTGGAACCCTTTAGTCCCATAACCAGTAACTTTCGTAGTGTATCATATCAAGGCTAAATGAGACAAATGAGACACTATAAAAAGGGTGTCTCAAATGATAATAATGTAGTTTGATATATTAACTAGAGTCTTGGCAGCAACTCCTTATATTTAGCCACCTTTTCCAACTTGGTAACCATGGCGTAACGAGGTGAAGGTGAGGGTAATGTAACCAATTCTACTTTAGGATGTTGTTCGATAAGACCTTTAAATTGTTTTCTAAATAGGTTTTCTACATACCGACTAGTGAAAAATATCTTCTTTATGTTGTATTTGTCAATAATGGTCGTTATTGCTTTCGTATTATAGACAATGTTAAACAGATTTATGTCTAAATTACTATTTTTCTTTCTTTCGCAAGATAAAATTATGTCCGCAAGAGCCATCTCTAGTTGTATAAAAAGCTTTTGTTGTTTTTCTTTGGTGCTGAAGTTAGAAGTATAAACCTCCCCCATTATTGGCCAGAATTGGTTTCTACCGTTGGCATAAAACCATTCGTATGGGTTTGACGGCTTGGTTACGAAACTGCCCAACATTAGATATTTTGGTTTCTTAGGAACAAAATTCCCGAATGGGTGTTTTTCAATCATTTATAGTGTTAGCGTCTTTAATATTCTTTCTTCAAAGTTGTACCTTGCAAGATGACCTCCATCTTTATCAATAAATAATTTACTGTTTGGGATCTGAGATTCATAATACCTGGCCATGTTTAAGGAAACACATTTATCTTTTGCTCCATACCAAAGATATACTTTTCCTTTAATATCTTTCACTTTAAAACCCCAGTTGTCAGTATAAACCCTCAATTCCTCGCTTGGGCCTTTTATCCCTTGATTGAATGCTTCTTTAACACTGGATTCTTCTCCTGCTTTATTTTTGACAGCTTCGATATACGCTAAATGATCTTGTTTAGTCGGAAAGGCGAGAAGATTGCCAAGAAAAGGAACGTATTTAAAAAGAATTGCCGAATTTAAGGCTGAAAGTGTTCTTAACCAAGGAAATCTATGATAGTTTGCCCAACCAACGTTCCCTCGAGACGACATTCCTTCTAAATTCTTTTTAGTTATGGGGGCTAGACCGACAACTATACCAGCTTTTATTATCCTTTCAGGAATTTTGTATGCACACACAGCAACATATGGCCCACCACCAGAAACTCCCATTAAAGAGAACTTCTTTATTTTCAAATAGTTTGCTAACTCAACAATATCGTCTGGCCAATCAAGAAGTCTCCTGTCTTTTTTGAAATCCGATAATCCAATTCCCGGTCTATCTGTTGAAATTATTCTTACACCTAACTTTTTGCCAGCATTGTCTGCCTCTTTCCCTGCAAAACGAGATCCCGGCCAACCATGAAAAAAGAAAACAGGCTTACCTTTTGGATCTCCATATTCGACATACCCTAATTTTCTTCCGTCTTTAAGTTTAAAAGTTTGACCTCTATTGTTTAGCACAACTGAAGTATACCAAACCATCAAATATCTTAATAATTTCTATCGTAAAATTGTGGTACAATTTGCCCAATGAAAAGTGTTGTAATTTGTGGTTCAAGAAGGTTTGAAAAGGAAATCAGAAAATTTAGCAAAGACCTCAAGGCACTTGGAGTGACCGTGCATGAACCAATATTAAACCAAGACAGAAGAATAGATGATCTTCCACCAAACTTGAAAAGATATTCGTTCTTGGGGTTAACTCACCACCACTTTAGTTTTATTAGAAAGTCAGAAGTGGTTTATATTTTTAACAAAGATGGTTATATGGGCAATAGTGGAACAATGGAGTTGGGATTTGCTGAAGCCTTAGGGAAACCAATATATGTATTTAGTGAAGATAAAGATGAACCCTGTAGAAATGTTCTCTTTGATGAAATTATTAAAACTCCAAAGGAACTAGTAAAAAGACTAAAATAAAATTATGAAAAGTGTTGTTATTTGCGGAAGCGGAAGATTCAAAACAGAAGTCATAAAATTTGCAGCAGAACTTAGAAAGCTGGGTGTTGTCGTGTTTGAACCACCATTTCCACTTCGTGAACCAAAATTAATTAAGGAATTCCAGGGTCTATCAGAAACGTATAAAGAAAAAGTAGTCGCAGGTTTAACATTTGACCATTTTCAAAAGATAAAAAATGCTGATGTAGTTTTTGTTTTTAACAAAGATGGATATTGTGGAAATAGCACTACTCAAGAAATTGGATACGCAGTAGCACTAGGCAAACCAGTTTATGCTCTTTCAGACAAAGATGAAGAGTATGCACGAAAGATTCTTTTTAGAGAAATTGTTAAAACGCCAAAGGAACTACTAAAAAAATTGAAATGAAAAAGGAAGACGAGATAAAAGAAAGGCTGAAAGAAGTTCAGGAAAAAATCAGAAAACTAAAACATGGTGGATATGCCAAACATACCTATTATCACTGTGGCCGATCATTAAATTACGAGTGCGATGAGCCATACATTACTGAAGACGACTTGGTAAAACAACTAATTGCCAATATCGACAAAATCAAATTTAATCACACCGGAGTAACAAGAAAAATTCAAGAAGATATTGAACGGTACCACCGGCTCAAAACCCAAGTACTCCATCAGGAATTTATAGATGGACATCTAGCTGAATTCAACAGAATTCCTCAAACTTCAGCAGATAAAAATGAGATGACAAAAAACTATCTCTTACACATACTTTAGATCGGAACTGCCGAGGAAAGACAGGAAGCACTTTCATTCATCAAAACGAAGTTTATTCTGTCAAAAAGGGCGATAACAATTCAAAAATAGCCTCAACACCTAGGATAGGTGTTCTTCTCGTGGCTTAAATGCAAGGAAAAAGTAGAGGGGAATTTGCGTATTACAGGATCTAAAACGACATTTCGAACAATTCGATCAAAAATTAACAAGCAGTATCGGGCTTTTCAGCGCAGGCCAACGGGTCGCGCTGAACCTTGCGATATATGTGACCCCACTGGAATTCGAATCCAGGTTCCCAGAATGAGAATCTGGTGTCCTAGGCCACTAGACGATGGGGCCATAACTTTATAATCTTATATTCTATCAAAAATGATTATATTTTGATACTTTCTGATTTCTTGACATTGGATGTTAATAGGGGGTAGAATCTAGACCGGTTAGTATTATTTCTCTCCAAAAAGGAGGGATATTTTTTTCGATAGATATATGGCGAAACAAATACAACTTACAGAAAAAGGATTCAAAGCTCTTAAGGATGAGTTAGTGGTTTTGCTGGAAACAAAAAGACCACAATTAATAGAAAGACTTTCTAATGCGAGATCACAGGGAGATTTGTCTGAAAATAGTGATTATCAAAATGCTAAAGAAGAATTAGGATTTTTGGAAGGAAGAATCGATGAATTAAATGATGTTATTAAAAATGCAAAAATTGTAGCTTCTTTACCAAAATCAGGAAGTGGAGCTGGAGTTGGTGCAAAAGTTACAGTTAGAGTAAATGGAATTAAAAATACTTTTGAAATAGTTGGAGAATGGGAAGCAGATCCTGTTAATAGAAAGATATCTCCAACTTCTCCTTTAGGTTCTGCTTTAATTGGAAAAAAAGTAGGAGAAAAATTAGAAGTTGAAGCTCCTGCAGGTAAAGTTTTATATGAGATTCTTGCTATAGAATAACCCTCGCTTTATACTTAATATACGAAATGGACGATAAACTCGAAAAATTAGAAAAGATAAAGAGTTTAGGAATTAATCCTTATCCTTCAAAAATTAATCTAAAAGGAAAGCATATTTTAATATCTATTGCTCGTGAATCAATGGACAAAGAGGTCTTAATTACAGGTAGAGTATGGTCCTTAAGAGTTCATGGTGGAGTTATCTTTGCTGATTTAAAAGATTCTAGTGGAATTATCCAAATCTTATTTCAGAAAAAGACATTAAATGAAAAATTTGAAATATTAAGTTTAATAGATACTGGGGATTTCTTGGCAGTCAATGGCTCAGTAATTAAAACTCAAGCAGGAGAAATTACAGTTTCAGTAGAGGATTTTCAAATATTAACTAAATCCATAAAACAACTTCCAAGTACCTGGTATGGTTTAAAAGATACAGAAGAAAGATACAGACAAAGATATGTTGATTTGCTGTTAAACGATGAACTTCGTGACATTTTTATTAAAAAATCAATATTCTGGAATAGTATGAGAAATTTTTTGATTGAAAAAGGATTTTTAGAAGTTGAGACTCCAGTTTTAGAAAATACTGCAGGAGGAGCGGATGCAAAACCGTTTATTACTCATCATGATGCATTAGATATCGATCTTTATCTTCGAATTTCAATGGGAGAACTTTGGCAGAAAAGATTAATGGTTGCAGGTTTTGACAAAACATTTGAGATAGGTAGACAATTTAGGAATGAAGGCCTAAGTCGTGAACATCTTCAAGATTATACCCAAATGGAATTTTACTGGGCTTACGTTAATTATGAAGATTCAATGAAATTAGTAGAGGAGATGTATAAATTTGTTGCTAAAGAGACTTTTGGAAAATTAAAATTTGAAATAGGTGGAGAGTCTGTTAATTTAGAAAGAAACTGGGAAAAAATTGACTATACAGAAACTATAAATGAAAAAATTAAGATTGATATAAGTAAAGCTACAATTAAAGAAATTGAAACAAAACTAAAAGACTTAAAGACTGATTATGATAAAAATCTTTCAAAATCTAGGTTAATTGATTTACTCTGGAAACATGTAAGAAAAGAAATTGTAGGCCCAGTCTTTTTAGTGGGACATCCTGTTGAAGTTTCACCACTTGCTAAAAGAATTGAAAGTAAACCAGAAAATGTTGAAAGATATCAAGTAATTATTGCAGGGAGTGAAATGGGCAATGGATATTCAGAATTAAATGATCCTATTGATCAAGCTGAAAGATTTAAAGAACAACAAAAACTTCGAGATAGCGGGGATTTAGAAGCACAAATGAATGATTGGGATTTTGTAAGAGCATTAGAATATGGTATGCCACCAGTCTCAGGATTTGGTGTTTCTGAGCGTCTTTTCTCTTTCCTTGTTGACAAGCCTATAAAAGAAACTGTATTATTTCCTTTATTAAGACCTGAAATATGAAAAAAGATAAAGAACAAATTTTGCACGAGATTAAAGGATTGAAGAAAGATATCGTTCATTGTGCTACAGAATCAATTTCAATTTCAATTTTGTCTCTACTTCTTTTTATTGGAGCTCCATCAGTTTTTCCTAAAATAATTGATCCATACAAAGCATCATCTTTAAAAATAATGCAAGCGATAATTATAGTACCAACCGTTTATTGGCTATTAACCTTAATTTGTAACCTTGTTCGCAGTGTGATAATCTTTAGACTTCGAAAACAACTTTCTCCAAAGACAGTTGCTTCAAAGAAAAAATGACTCGTGAAGAGGCTTTTAATTTAGTTACTTCTCAAACTGAAAACAAAAATTTAGTTAAACATATGTTTGCAGTCGAAGCTGCTATGAGAGGATTAGCTGATTATTTTAAGGAAGATAATAATCTGTGGAAAATTGTAGGTTTAATTCATGATGCTGATTATGAAAAACATCCAGATACTCATCCATTATTTTTGATTGAAGAATTGAAAAAAAGAAAAGAAGATAAAGTTTTAATTAACGCTATTAAAACTCATGCATGGCAATATAGAGATGGTCTACCAGAACCTACCACAAAATTAGAATGGAGTTTGTATTGTTGCGATGAATTAACAGGATTAATTGTAGCTGTTGCACTTGTCAGACCTGAGAAAAAATTATCTTTTGTAACAGTTGAAAATGTATTAAAAAAATGGCCTGAAAAATCTTTTGCAAAAGGAGTTAGTAGAGAACAAATTAGTTTGTGTGAAGAAAAACTTGGAATACCTTTAAATCAGTTCATAGAAATCGTTTTAAAATCTATGCAAGGAATTTCTTCTGAACTTGGGTTATAGGCAAAGCCTGTAAACTTAGTTTATAATAACTTTATATGTTAGATATTAAGTTTATTAGAGAAAATAGTGATTTTATAAAAAAAGCTACCAAAGACAAAGGTTTTGATGAAAACGTGGTTGATAAACTTCTGAAAGTTGATGAGAAAAGAAGAGATTCGATTTTAAAATCTGAAAAATTAAGGGCAGAAAGAAATGAATTAAGTAAAAGCCACGAATCATCAAGTAGGGGTAAAGATTTAAAAACAGAATTAAAAGAAGTCGAGGATGATTTAAAAAAGATTGAGGAAGAATTTAATACACTTATGTTTAAAATTCCAAATCCTTCTGCATCTGATGTTAAAGTAGGAAATGCTGACGAAAATGAAGTTATTAAAAAAGTAGGTGAGCTACCAGAATTTTCTTTCAATGTACGAGATCATGTAGATTTAGGAATTATAACTGACACAATTGATTTAGAAAGAGGAGCAAAAGTTGCCCAGTCAGGTTTTTTCTATTTTAAAAATGATGCAGTATTACTTGAATTAGCATTAGAACAGTTTGCATTTGAAAAATTAATTTCAAAAGGATTTATTCCTGTTATTACTCCAAATGTGGCAAAAGAGCGAAATATTGTAGGTTGTGGATTTCAAGCAAGAAGTGATAAAGAAAGACAAATTTATCACTTGGAAGATGAAGATCTTGATTTAATTGCAACAGCAGAAATTACCTTAGTTGGAATGCACACTGATGAAATGATTGAATCTTCTAAATTACCACTAAAATATGTAGGACTTTCTAGTTGTTATAGAAAAGAAATTGGAAGTTACGGAAAAGATGTAAGAGGAATTTTAAGAGTTCATGAATTTAAAAAAGTAGAGATGGTTGTTTTTTGTGATCCAAAAGATTCTACAAAAATTCATGAAGAACTATTAGCAATTGAAGAAGAAATCTATCAAGAACTGGGTATACCTTATCAAGTTGTAAAAATGACTTCCGGAGATCTTGGTAACGCTGCAACTAAAAAATATGATTTAGAAGCATGGATGCCATCACAAAATAAATATAGAGAAATTACAAGTGCCAGCAACACCACTGATTTTCAAAGTAGAAGATTAAATATTAAAACAAAGATGGATGGTGAAAATGTTTTTGTCCATACACTTAACGGAACAATCGTTACAACGAGTAGGACTGTAATTGCAATTTATGAAAATTTTCAAAATGAAGATGGTTCAATTTCAATTCCATTAGTACTTCAAAAATGGATGGGTAAAGAAAAGATTAATGTAAGGTGATTTCTCTTATATTTTTCTCAATCATTCTCTGATTATTATCAAGTAAAAAGTCAGCTTCTATAAAAGTTCCATTTATTATTTGAGGTAACCAAAATTTATCATCTTCCCACATTTTTTCAAATGGGATTTCATTTACATTAAACCACTTTGGCATCATTTCGTCTGTTTCTGTCGCTTCTCCAGACCACTGTTTAGCTAAAAACACAGCTACTTGCTGACTCCAAACTGGATTTTCTGGAAAATAAAAATTCAAAGTTGCAACACGTATTGGATTTATAGGTGTTACATTAACTTCCTCAAGTGTTTCACGAATTGCAGTTTCTATAATTGATTTGTCTTTTGGTTCTGGTTTACCACCCATTCCATTCCATTTACCTACAGCAAAACCTCGTTTTTTCAATGCTAGTAATATCTTGTTATCTTTAATTAAAAACATGAGAGTAGCTTGTCTTAATGGTTCTTTTATTTTTTCTTTATATTTATCTAATTCATTCATTCTTATTGTTTATTGTAATACTTTTTCCCTTTTAGTCTTTCTGGTAAATAACTTTCTACATCATATTTTTTATAATTTTTTCCATAACCTATTTCTCCCATTAATTTTGTAACAGGATTTCTAATCTTTAAAGGAATTGGAAGATTACCTAATTTTCTAACATCTGATAATGCTTCCATATAAGCATTGTAACTTGATCGATCTTTTTTGGCTGTAGCTAAATATACAACACCGTGTGCTAAATTTTCTTGACATTCGGGGTAACCAATAGTTTCACAAGCCCTAAAAACATCATTAGCAACTACTAAAGCAGTAGGTTGTGCCATTCCAATGTCCTCTGAGGCAAATACTACCATTCTTCTAGCAATATAAAGCGGGTCTTGTCCTGCTTCTACCATTCTTGCAAGGTAGTAGATAGCTGCATTGACATCACTAGCTCTTAAAGATTTAATAAATGCAGAAATGGTGTCATAAAAGTTATCTCCATGTTTATCAAATGCAAGTTGTTTTTTTTGTAGTGCTTCTTCAATATCTTTTATTTTTAAAGTTGGCTTCCTGCTTAAGCTTTTGGCAATTTCTAAAACATTAATAATTATTCTAGCGTCTCCACTTGCGGAATCTATTAAAAAGTTTTCTGCGTCATTTTTAATTTTTACCTTTAAATGTTTTAAAGCTTTTTTAATAATTTTTTTTAATTCCTCATTATCTAAATTTTTGAAAAGTAATACCCTGGTTCTTGAAAGAAGTGGAGCTATAACTTCAAAAGATGGATTTTCAGTTGTAGCACCGATAAATAATATTTTTCCATTTTCTACATATGGCAAAAGTCTTGATTGTTGAGATTTATTAAATCTATGAATTTCATCGATAAAAATAATTGGAGAATCCTCTTTTTCAACAATTTCATTAATCATCTTAGATGAAGTATTAACTGCAGATAATTCGAAAAATGGTTTTTTAATACTATTTGCAATGATTCTTGCTAGTGTTGTTTTTCCACATCCTGGAGGCCCCCACAGAATTAAAGATGGAAAGTTTTTAGTTTGAATATCTAGAAGTTTTGTTATTATTCCACTTTTTCCAACAAGATGATCTTGTCCAACAAAATCTTTTAAAGTTTTAGGTCTTAATGTTTCTGCAAGTGGCTGCATAAATTTATGAATTAGCTTTATTGTTTTTTAAATTACTATCTTTTTTCTCTTGTGCTTTTTGAACCAAAGCTTGAGTTTCTTTAAATCCTTCTACAATAAAGTTTACCTGTAACCTTCTTAAAAACTCTTGGTCTAATTTATGATTAATATCTTTTTTTGATATTCCCTTTGGTACATTTTCTGTCATGACGATATTGTATTACAATTGTCTTATGTTTGGTACTAAAGTATTAGAAGTTAGACATTCAAAGTTTAACAAAGATATTAAAGTTGTTAAAAGTTTAGGTTTTGGAACATATATTCAAGTTAATGGATTAACACAATCTGGGGGAGTAGTTGAATCAATTTGGAAATCCACTTTAAAAAAAATAAACAATAAAGATATTAAAAATTGTTTAATATTAGGATTAGGTGGTGGAACAGTAGTTAAATTAATTAGAAAAAAATATCCTAATGTAAAGATTGTTGGTGTCGAGATAGATCCTTTGATGGTTAAGTTGGGAAATACATATTTAGGATTAGAAGAAAGTAAAGTTGATATAAAAATTCAAGATGCCTTTAAATTAACAAAAGGAATTTTTGATTTAATAATTGTTGATACTTATTGTGGAAATAAATTTCCTAAAAAATTTGAAAGTGAAAAGTTTTTAAATAATATTAAAAAGATTTTGTCAAATCATGGTTTAGTAATATTTAACCGTTTGTTTTATAAAGATAATAGAAAAGATGCTTTAAAGTTTGGAGAAAAATTAAAACAAAATTTTAAAATAGTTGATTTTTTTTATCCTCAAGCAAACTTAATGTTTATTTGTAGAAAATAAACTATTTTTGACTAAACTTTCAAAAATTTTTCCAGTTTTCATAACTTCCGTGAATTGGCTTTTTACTGGATAATGTCCACCTTTTTCTGAATTAATAAAGATTATATTTTTATTTTCTGTATCACCTCTTAATCTTCTGTAAACATTAAAACTTTGGTGAGCTGGTACTAATTTGTCATTTTCTGAATGGACAATAATTACAAAGTTACTGTTTTTACTAATTCTTTCCCAATTAAATTCTCTATTAACTTTTTTTCCATCTTTATTAGTTTTATTAAACATTCCACTATATTTTTCTAAATAACCATTTCCCAAAGGCCCAACATTTGAGTCTACATATGGTGAAAAAAGGATAAGACCTAAATTTTTATGATGTTCTGCCCAAATCATGGCAAGTTCTGCTCCACTTGAATGAGCAATAATAACAGAATTTTTAGATTCTTCAGGATTAATTGGAAGATCTGAAGATTCTCTCCAATCTTTATATGGGCCAAAATATGTTTTGGGTTTATTTGTATTTGTAAGGTGAGATAAATGAATATTTTCCTTTTTTACCCCCATGTTATTAATTAATTCTCCAAAATCATTTTGCCATTCTTGAATTGTGGGAGACATACCTCCAGGGACAATATAAAAATTTACATCTTTAAGTTGTCGAGGGTTTTCTTTATCTTCTTTTCCTAATTCCATATTCTTAGTTAAGTTTACTAAAGCGTATTTTACCACAGGATGTATTCTGTTAGAATAGTACTTATCTATGTTTAAGTTTAAATTCTTTTCGAAATTTTTAGACCTTAATCAAAAGGAAGTAGACAGACTTAATAAACCTGTTGTAGAGATTAATAAACATTCTAGTAAGTATGAAAAATTTAAAATCGAAGATTTTAAGAAAGAAACTTTAAAGTTTAAAGAAAGAATTAAAAAAGGTGAAACTCTAGAATCAATTTTACCTGAAAGCTATGCCTTAGTAAGAGAAGCTTCTTGGAGAGTTTTAGGCCAACGACATTATGATGTTCAGTTAATGGCAGCAATTGCACTTTTTGAAGGAAAGATTGTAGAACAAAAAACAGGTGAAGGAAAAACTCTTTCTGCAGTTCCAGCACTTTATCTAAGATCTCTAAAAGGAGAAGGTGTTCATTTGGTAACAGTTAATGATTTTTTAGCAAGGCTTGGTGCTGGTTGGAATGCTCCAATTTTTGAAATTTTAGGACTTTCGGTTGGAGTAATAGTCCAGGAAAATAAATCATTTATATTTGATTCTAAATTTACAGATAATAGTCATGGTGATGAAAGACTGGCTCACCTAAGACCAGCTTCCAGAAAAGAAGCTTACCAAACTGATATTACATATGGAACTAATAATGAATTTGGTTTTGATTACTTAAGAGATAACATGGTTCAAAGCCTGGATGAAATGAGTCAAAGAAGTCATTATTTTGCAATTGTTGATGAGGTTGATTCAATTTTGATTGATGAAGCTAGAACCCCATTAATTATTTCTGCGCCTGACATGGAACCTACTCAAAAATATTATCAGTTTGCAGGCATTGTAGATAAATTAAATGTTGAAACTGATTTTAAAATTGATGAAAAAAGTAAAAGTGCTTCCTTAACTGAACATGGTATTAGTAAGGTTGAAAAAGTATTAGGAGTTGATAATTTATATGAAAAAGATTTTGAAAGTATTCACCATATTGAAAATGCACTTAGAGCTAGAAGTCTTTATCTTAAAGATAAAGACTATGTAGTTAAAGATAATGAAGTAATAATTGTTGATGAATTTACAGGAAGGCTAATGGTAGGTAGACGTTGGTCAGATGGTTTGCATCAAGCAGTTGAAGCAAAAGAGGGGGTAACAATTCAACAAGAAAGTAAAACACTGGCAACAATTTCTTTCCAAAATTACTTCAGGATGTATAAACACCTATCAGGTATGACAGGTACTGCAGTAACTGAGGCTGAAGAGTTTAAAAAAATTTATAAACTAGATGTTGTTGCGATTCCAACTAATAGAGAAATGATAAGAATTGATGAAGGAGATGCAATTTATAAAACATTGTCTGGAAAATATACTGCAATTGTTAATGCAATTGAAGAAAAATACAAAAATGGACAACCAGTTTTGGTTGGTACTACTTCAATTGAAAAAAATGTAATTATTTCTGAATACTTAAAAAGAAGAAAAATTCCACACAATGTATTAAATGCTAAAAATCATGAAAGGGAAGCTGAAATTATTGCAAATGCTGGTAAATTAAAAGCTGTAACTGTTGCCACCAATATGGCTGGTCGTGGTGTTGATATTATTTTGGGTGGTATTAAACCTGATACTAAAAAAGATATTGAAAAATGGGAAAAACTTCACAAAGAAGTAATTGATACAGGGGGCTTACATGTTATAGGGACTGAAAGACATGAATCAAGAAGAATTGATAATCAATTGAGGGGTCGTGCGGGAAGACAGGGAGATCCTGGATCTTCAAAATTTTATCTTTCATTGGAAGATGATTTAATGAGAATCTTTGGTGGAGAACAAATTAAATCCTTAATGGATAGACTTAAAATTCCAGAAGATCAACCAATTGAAAATCCATTGGTAAGTCGAGCTATTGAACAATCTCAGGTAAAAGTAGAAGGATTTCATTTTGATACTAGAAAACGTTTAGTTGAATTTGACGATGTAGCTAATCAACAAAGAGAGATAGTTTATACATTAAGAAGAAAAGTTTTGGATAGTAAAAACTTAAAAGATGAAGTTTTAGAGAAACTTGGAATTCATGCTAAAAAAATATCTCAAAGTGAAATAACTCCAATTGACTATGATGCGGTTGTAGCTGGATTTTTAGAAGTTGTTCCTTTTGATCCAACTTCTACAAAACAATTTAAAAATGAACTTACCAAAAGAAATAGTTCTAAAGAAGTTGAAGAATTTATAGAAACCGTTTTTAAGGATATGCATAAGGCAAGAGAAACACAAGTAGGTGAGAACATGATGCGCCAAATTGAAAAATATGCTTACCTAGGTTCAATTGATCATTATTGGATTGACCATATTGATACAATTGATGACCTGAGAGAAGCAATTGGACTAAGAGCTTATGGACAAAGAGATCCTTTAGTTGAATTTAAAGGTGAAGCATATCAGATGTTTGAAACACTTCTTAATAAAATTGATGAAGAAGTTGCAAGAAGACTATTTAGAATTGGGGTTAATGTTCCACAACCTGAAATTCCACTTAATATTGCAACTGAAAATATTGATAAAACAGATATGACTGGTTTAGTAGAAAAGGACAATTCAAATAAACAAATAAACAACAAACAAAGTGACAAACCTAAAATTGGACGTAATGATCCATGTTGGTGTGGGAGCGGAAAAAAATTTAAACGATGTCACTACCCACAATATGGATAAAAAAGATATAAATATTCCCGAGGTTGTACCAAACAATATTTCAATATCAAGGAAAGACTTTTTAAAATTGTTTGCCATTGGAACAGGAGCTTTATTTTTTGGAAGTTTTTTGCCAAACAAAGATGAGAATATAACAGCATTAAACTTTATGTCAAATAATCTAGCGTCTTTGGTGGATATGAGTGGTAGTAGGGATGCGTTAAATATCGAAGAATCTTTGATTAAAGAAGCTGGTGAAATAGGTAACGATAACTATCTTCCTTATTTAGATGTAATACAATCCTCGGTTGAAAAATTTTACTCAAACAATCCAAACAAAACAGTTGTTTGAGAAAAAAGCACGAATTATTTAAGTGATGTTGATGCTATAGAACTTTTAGCAATACCAATAAAAGAAGAAGAGGTTTTTCCAGGTGATGAAAAATATATAGGTATGATACCTTTACAGATTTTATCTGATACATTTAAAGATAAAGAAGTAATTTTTAAATTGTATGGTATCTTTTATAAACGTATTCCCGATGAGATACAGGCAGTTATTAACGTGGCTAATACACAAATGGTTGCTGTTCCCGGTACACAACTTTATTCTGAACATCATCCTAAAATTGGGAATGTTTTCTCCGACGAGGCTATTTTTAATTATTACGAACCAATAAAAGATGAAATTGAAAATATGTATAAACAAAAAGACAGTTCTAAACCTTTTACAACGTCAACACTTCTAACCTATTTTTTAGAAAAAAATGATGGAAATTTAAAATCATCTTTGGGTGACATGGCAGGATTTTTAAAATACATGATTCGCTCATATTGGGGTGATGGTACATTTGAAACTAAAACACAAATTGATTGGGTTCGTTCTCATGTTATTGACCAGATTAATAAAAATTTCTCTCTAAATAAAATTCCTTCACCTGATAGTTTATCTGATGAATCTCGTGACAATGTTATAAGTGTTTGGGGACTTATTTATCATGTGCCGTATTTGGTAAGCATGTTGGCATATGTATCTCCCAATATTATTCGTATCGCAACTATGTATGAGTATGCTACTCATAAACACGTTGCTGGTGCATATAAAATAAAGGTCGATACTGATGTAATAAAGAAAATGGATGACATGTTTAGATATTTCCAAAAATTTAACTGATGGAGTTAATATTGACTTCGGTAATGATTCGTATTATTGTTAATTAATGACTGATACTCAAATCGCATTATTCAGGAATAAAGGAATAAGAAGAAAAATTTATCAAGGTGAATGGTGGTTTGTTATAAATGATGTAATTCAAGTTTTGATCGAATCCAAAGATCCTGCACAATACTTCAAAAAAATGAAAAGTAGGGATAAAGAGCTTGCTAAATTGATAAATAAAGGGGGGGTACAATTTGTACCACCCCTTATGCTTCAGATGAATACACTTGGTGGAAAACAAAAAATGTATTGTTGGAATACTGAAGGTATATTTAGATTAGTTCAATCAGTCAATTCTCCCAAAGCAGAACCTTTTAAACGTTGGTTGGCCAAAGTTGGGTTTGAAAGAATACAGGAAATTGAAGACCCAGAACTAGCAACAAAAAGAACTAGATATTTGTATAAAGCTAAAGGTTATCCTGATTCATGGATAGAAAAAAGAATGCGCGGTATTGTTATTCGTGAGGAATTAACTAATGAATGGAAAAACAGAGGTATTGAGAAAGATTTGGATTATAAAATTTTAACTTCAGAAATTTCAAAAGCTACTTTTGGTGTTACACCATCACAATATAAGAAATTAAAAGGTTTAAAAAGACAAAATCTAAGAGATCATATGGATGATTTTGAATTAATTTTTACTATGCTTGGCGAGAGGTCTACGACTGAAATTCATAGAGTTGAAGATTCAAAAGGGTTTAAAAAGTTAAAAAAAGATGCAGGAGATGGTGGAGAAATTGCAGGGGTAGCAAGAAGAAAGTTGGAGAGAAGATTAAAGAGATCAATTGTTACAAAACAAAACTTTCTTACGAAATAAATTTAGGAGTCTAACTTATTTAAATTCTTAGCATTTTAAAAAGATTATAAAAAGTGTAATATTGTTATTTATTAATGAGTAAAGACAAATTTAACATTTTAAACGTATTAGGATATGTAATTGTAATAGGGGTAGTAACTTTTGGAATTGTCTATATTCTAAAAAATTACAAAGTGCCTGTTGCAGAAACACCTGTAGTTGTGCAAAATGATGAAGTGCAAAATGAATTAAAAATTGAAGATTTGGTTGTCGGAACTGGAGTGGAGGCTGTTAGTGGAAAATCGGTAACAGTTCATTACACAGGAACATTAACTGATGGAACTAAATTTGATAGTTCAAAAGATCGTGGAGAACCATTTACCTTTAATTTAGGGGCAGGGGAAGTAATAAAAGGTTGGGATCAGGGTGTCGTTGGTATGAAAGTTGGAGGAAAAAGGAAATTAACAATTCCATCTGAATTAGGTTATGGAACTCAGGGTGCTGGTGGTGTAATTCCTCCAAACGCTACATTAATTTTTGAAGTTGAGCTTCTAGGAGTAAAATAACTTTTATGGCTTGGAAAGTAAAATCAAGTAAAGAAGTATATAAAAATCCTTATATGACTGTTACTGAAGATGAAGTAACAACAGATAATGGACTTAATTTAACTTGGGGAGTTGTACACAAAAGTGAGGCTGTTGGAATAATACCTTTTGATGGAGAATATTTTTATCTTGTTGGCCAATATAGATATCCAATTAACCTTTACTCTTGGGAATTTCCACAAGGACACTTTGAGAATCACAAATCCATTAAAGAAGCTGCAATACATGAATTAGAAGAAGAAGCAGGATTAATTTCTGAAAATATTATAGAAATTGGTAGATTTTTTTTGGCTCCAGGACATAACACTCAAGAATATCATGTTTATTTAGCAACTAATTTAAAAGTTGTAGGTCAAAAACCTGATCCAGATGAAGAAGGAATGAAAGTTAAAAAAGTAAATATAACTGAAATTAAAAATATGATTAAAAATAGTGAAATTAAAGATGGACCAACAATTACAATATTTAAATTATTTGAATTATATTTAGAAAAAAATAATAAATAAATTTGTTGTATAATTAATGTATGCCAAAAGATAAGGAAGAAAAAGCAAAAAAGCTTATGGTTGTAGAAGAAGTAGCTTCTGACGAAGAGACAACTCCAGTTAAAGATGAAAACAAAAAAGAAGAACCAGAAACTTTAGATGTAAAAGATAAAAAAGAAACTGATGTTATTGAAGAGAAAAAAGAAGAAGTTTCTGTTAAAGAGGTCCAAAAAGAAAAAGTTGAAACTGAAAAACCAAATTATCTCTGGATTATAATCCCAACAGCCCTTTTAGTTGGAGCCTTAGTAGGAGGACTTATTACTTATTTTTCTGGTGTTTCAAAATTAAATAAAGAAAATTCTACTCCTACTCCAATTTCTTCTGGAACTTCAATAACTGAACCTTCCCCAACTGCTAGTTCTGCCGGGACTTTAAAAAGAGATACTCTAAAAATTCAAGTTTTAAATGGTAGTGGAGTTTCCGGAGCTGCAGGTAAAGCTAAAACATATCTTGAAGGATTAGGTTATAAAAATGTTGATACTGGAAATGCTAGTGCTTCAGATTTTACTGAAACAGAAATTTCTATTAAAGATGCTAAAAAGGAATTTATTAATCTTCTAACAACTGATTTATCGAAAAACTATCAAGTTGCAAAAGAAACTAAGACTTTGGTTGTAACAAGTAGTTTTGATGTCGTTATTACTCTTGGTAAAAAATGAAGCTTCCTCCATTCCCAATCTTTTTTCCTGATGCAACCCGTGCTGTTGTTAAAACGTTAGATACAACAGACATCGAAAATACAAAAACTCAAGGTATTTTAGTAAATACTTATCATCTTTATAAAGATTTAGGGCCAGATTTAATTAGAAAAAATGGTGGAATAAAGAAAATGATGGGGTGGAATGGTTCAGTAATTTCAGATTCTGGAGGTTTTCAGGTTGGGAGTTTAATTAAAAAAAATCCAAAGTTTGGTAAGGTTACTAATATTGGTGTAACTTTTAAAGCATCAGGAGAGAAAAAATTACTTTTAACACCACAGAAATCAATTAGATTTCAGATGGATTTAGGTGTTGATATGGTTGTTGTTTTAGATGATTTTACAGATCCTTCAGATGATTATAAAAAGGCTTTAGAATCTGTTAATAGAACTATTCTTTGGGCTAAAAAAGGCAAGGAAGAATTTGAAAAAATTTGTAAAGAAAGAAAATTAAATAAAGGTCAGAGGCCTTTTATTTTAGGTGTTGTTCAGGGTGGAAAATATTTAGATTTAAGAAAATATTGCATTGAAGAACTTATTAAAATTGGGTTTGATGGATTGGGTTACGGTGGTTGGCCAATAAAAGAAAATGGAGAATTTGATTATGAGGTAGCTAAAGTAATGTGTGAAAATTCTCCAAAGACTTATATGCTTTATGGATTAGGTGTTGGTAAACCTCATGAAATAGTTAATTTAGTTAAAATGGGTTTTGATATTTTTGATTGTGTACTTCCGACTCGCGATGCGAGACATGGCAGACTTTATGTCTATAATGCCAAAACAATTAAAGAAATAGATGTTAGAAAACCTAATTTTTATTCGTATTTTGATCCTTCAAAAGGGAAAAACTTAGATGACCTTAGTCCTATTAGTACAGCTTGTGATTGTTTAACTTGTAAAAAGTATTCAAGAAGTTATTTAGCACATCTTTTTAAAATTAAAGATTTTACTGCGGGAAGACTTGCAACCATCCATAATCTTCGTTTTTATTCAATTCTTATGGAGAAATTAAAATTAACCTCTTGACATCCTATATATAATGTAGATATACTCCGAACCACAATGGAAGAAACACAAAATCAAACCGAAGTTAATGAAGTTAATCAAGTCACTCCACCTCAGCCTACTAGCTATACCGTCGAACCTCAATCAAAGGGTGGTAAATCCAAATGGTTATTAATTTTTATAGGTCTTTTAATTTTGGGTGGTGCAGGGATATTTTTCTTTACAAGATCAAGTAACAAAGAAGAAGCTACTCCTACTCCATCCTTTGAGGTAACAAATGAAGAAACCTCAACCCCTCTTCCTACAAATACTCCTGCTCCTGTAAAAAAGAGTGAAATTTCAATTGAAATTCAAAATGGAACAGGAATAACTGGAGAAGCAGCTTATTTACAAGAAAAATTAAAAGTTTTAGGTTATTCTGATATTAAAGTTGGAAATGCTAGTTCAACTGATAATACTGAAACGACAGTGACATTTTTAAAAACTACTCCTCAAACTGTTCAGGATGAGATTAAAAAAGAGTTAGAGAAAATTTATAAGACAGTAAATGTAAAAACATCTTCAACTCAAACTGTAGATATATTAATAGTAACTGGTTTAAGAGGGACACAAACTTCTAAACCATCAACAACGGCAACTCCAAAAGCATCAGGAACAGCATCACCAAAACCTAGTGCAACAGCTTCACCTTCTTCCTCTCCAACAACAAATCCTTAAAGTTTTTAGGGTATAATTATTCTATATGAGTTTATTAAAAAATTTGTGGGGTACTGTTTTATCATTTGTCACAAATATTTCTTTTGCCCCATCTTATATAAAAGTGGGGGCAATTATTGTTTTACTTTTTCTTTTGGTTGTCTCAATGGCTAGTTTTAGAAAACATTTTGTTAAATGGTCTTTAAAAGGAGGACTTATAGGACTTTTTTTTGGATTTTTATTAGCATTACTTCTTGAAGGTTTTTTATTAATTGGTGGTAAAACAGCAATAACCGAAGTTTTAGGATGGAAAAATGCTCCTAAACCTATTAAAACAGCTCTTGATTTAGGGAGAAGTAAATTAATTAATGTATTAGGTATTACTGATGAAATACCTAAATCAAATGCTTTTAGTACTCCTACCGCGAAAGATGCAATAGAAATCTTACAAAGTTTAAATCCTACTGAAATTAAAAAAATAAAAGCTATAATATGCATTCAATGAATGACTTCAAGGTAAGAGTAGACAATTTAAATAATCGTTTGGAAAAACTTAAAAATGTTTTAGATCTTTCTAAAAAAGAAAATGATTTAAAACAATTTGAGGCAGATTCATCTGATCCAAAACTTTGGGATGATCAAGATGCAGCCAAAAAAGTACTTCAAAGTTTATCAAATCTAAAAGATGAACTTTCAGAATTTAACCAAATTTCAGAGACAATACATACATTAAAAGAATTATCAGATGCCGGAGTTTTAGAAGAAAGTTTTGAAAAAGAAATTAATAAAGCTGAAAAAGTTTTAGCTAAATTAGAACTAAAATCATTTCTATCTGGTCCATATGATATTAAAAATGCAACAATAACAATTCATGCAGGTCAAGGCGGAACCGAGGCAATGGACTGGACAAGCATGATTTTTAGAATGTATTTAAGATATTGTGAGAAAAAAGAATGGGAGACAGAAGTTTTTGATTCAACTCAAGGAGAGGAAGCAGGCTTAAAAAGTGTAACATTTACAGTTAAAGGATCTTATGCATATGGATACCTTAAAGGCGAGGCTGGAACACATAGATTAGTAAGACAATCTCCTTTTAATGCAGATAATTTAAGACAAACTTCATTTGTTTTAGTTGAAGTATTACCTGAGCTTGATGCAACTGATTTACCTGAAGTTTCGATTAAAGATGAAGACTTGGATTGGCAGTTTACAAGAGCAGGAGGCCATGGTGGGCAAAATGTAAATAAAGTATCAACAGCAGTAAGGTTAACTCATATTCCAACTGGGATTGTAATTAATGCTAGAACTGAAAGGTTTCAAGAACAAAATAGAAAAATAGCTTTAGGGCTACTTCGTGGAAAACTTTGGATTAGGCAAAAAGAAATGGAAGAAAAAGAAGCTAAAGATATAAGAGGAGAATATAGACCAGCTTCTTGGGGAAACCAAATAAGAAGTTATGTGCTACATCCTTATAAAATGGTTAAAGATTTAAGAACTGAAGTTGAATCAGGAAATCCCGATTCAATATTAGATGGAGACTTAGATGAATTCATTGAGGCCGAATTGAAACTTGCAGTCATTTAGGCCATGTGATAACTTTATATGTATGCAAGAAGTACTTGAACCACAACCAAAACCACAAGTAGCTCCTTCTGTTGTTAGAAAATTTAGTAATCCTACCTCAGGAAAGAAAAATTTAATTTTAGGTGTAGTTTCTGTACTAGTAGTTCTTGCAGGAATTGGAACTGGATATCTTTTCTCTGGAGTTAAGGGTGGAGGAAAATTAATTAAATCTGGAGATAGTATAAAAGTTACAGAAAATGAAGCAGGAATTGCCGATGAATCAAAATTTAGTACAACTACAGACGGAGTATTAACTGAAGGTGGAATTGGTGGAGAAGGAATGTATCATTTGGTGCGTGGAAGTGGACCTAGCCAGTATGCATATCTTACTTCATCAGTTATTGATATGGGTCCATTTGTAGGTAAAAAAGTTCAAATTTGGGGAGAAACTGTTTCAGGTAAAAAAGCAGGCTGGCTTATTGATGTTGGTAAAATCAAAGTAGTGGATTAACTTCTTTTCATATAGTAACCTTACTATATGATCAAATTCGAAAATGTATCAAAATCCTTCGGTTCAATCGTAGCTCTATCAAATGTTTCTTTTGAAATTAAAGAAGGAGAGTTTGTTTTTTTAACAGGACCTTCAGGAGCCGGTAAAACAACAATTTTAAAGATGATTTTAAGGGAATATTTACCTGATTCGGGAAAAGTTTATTTTGATAAAGAGGATATAACTCAAATTAAAGAAAAAGATGTTCCACTTCTAAGACAAAAAATTGGGATAGTTTTTCAAGATTTTAAAGTATTACCTGAAAGAACTGTAGCTGAAAACGTGGAAGTTGCATTAGCTGTAACTGGAGTTGAGGAAAATGAGTGGGAAAAAAGAGTTGATCATGTATTAAAACTGGTTGGCCTTTCTAAAAGAGCAAATCTTTTTCCATCTCAACTTTCAGGTGGGGAATTACAAAGAGTATCACTTGCAAGAGCTTTGGTAGTAAATCCTAAATTAATCTTAGCTGATGAACCTACTGGAAACCTAGATTGGGATACAGCAGCAGGAATAATGGAACTATTGGAAAAAATTAATAAAGAAGGTAAAACTATAATAATGGCAACACATCATCAAGGTTTAATTAAACATAGTAAACATAGAAGTGTAGAATTAAAGGAAGGAAAAGTATAGATGAGTATACATACCAAAACTGCAATTGAAGCCATAAAAAGATCTCCGTTTCAAGCTGTGTCTGCAATTTTTGTTTTAGCCCTAACTTTTTTTGTTGCAACTACTGTCGCAATTTTAGTCTATGCATCAAATAAATCTCTTTCATATTTTGAAACAAGACCTCAGATAATTGCATTTTTAAAAGATGATGCTAAAGCCGATGGAATTTCAGCCTTACAAAATAAACTTGCAATTGATATTCGCATTAAAGATGTAAAATTTGTTCCTAAAGAAGAAGCTTTAGCAATTTACAAAAAAGCAACAGAAGATAACCCACAACTAGCAGAACTTGTGTCTCCATCCATTTTTCCTGCATCACTTGAATTTTCTGTGACTGATTTAAAACTAGCTGAAAAAATAATAGAAGAAGTAAGGAGTGAGGCAATTGTTGACCAAGTTGGTTTTACTGCTAATTTGGGAGGAGAGAAATCGCTAGGGGATGTTGTAACAAGACTAAAAACGATAAGTTATTATTTAAGACTTGGGGGAATTGTGTTTGTAGGAGTATTAGCTGCCACATCATTTTTGGTTTTACTAGTAATTATTAGTATGAGAATGACTTCAAGAAAAGGGGAAATTGAAATATTAAGTTTAATTGGAGCAACACCAAAGTTTGTTAGTAGTCCAATTGTATTAGAAGGAATTATCTATGCGATTCTAGGAGTTGCAATTGGTTGGACGACATCTTTTATAATGTGGCTTTATGTTTCTCCATCACTTATTTCATATTTTGGTGAAATTCCAATACTTCCCAAGAGTCCTATAACTTATTTCTTATTGTTTGCAATAATTTTAGGAACCGAAACTTTAGTAGGTTTTACTTTAGCTTTAGTGGGAAGTTTAGTTGCTGTTAAGAGATCTCTTAAAAAAGCAAAATGAGAGCATTCTTTTTTTCTTTGTTTTTAACATTGTTGGCATTTTTTACCTTTGGTGTAAAAGCCCAAGAATGTACAGGAGATTTAAATCAAAGAATTTCTTGTTATGAATCAAACTTAACTAAACTTGGTAATTCTTCAAAAACCCTTTCAAGTCAAATTTATCAATTTGATGCACAGATTAGACTGACCACATTAAAGATTACTCAAACGGAGGAACAAATCTCACTACTTTCTGGAAGAATTGATCAATTAGAAGGTTCTTTAGGATCATTAACGAGTGCTTATTCGGAAAGAGTAGTTGAAACTTATAAAATGGGAAGAGTTGGAGACCCATTTTTCCTTTTAATATCTTCATCTAACTTAAGTGAAGTGTTTTCAAGATATTCTTATCTAAAAAAGATTCAAGAGGCTGATAAAGGTTTACTCCAAAGATTACAAAAAGTGCAGGATACCTATAAAGAAGAAAAAGTTTCTCAAGAAGATTTACAAGCTAAATTAGAAACTCAACAAAAACAATTAAATTCTCAAAAGTTATCAAAAGCAAAACTATTAGAAATTACCAAAAATGATGAAAAGAAATATCAATCACTACTTGCAAAAGCTAGAGCAGAACTTGAGGCTATACAGTCCATTTTAGTTGGTAGAGGTCAAGAAATTGAATCAGGAAAGATAGATGAAGGATCTCGGATTGCAAGTATAATATCAGGTGCCTCTCCATGTTCTTCTGGTGGACATCTTCACTTTGAAGTAGTGAAAGATAAAAATCATCAAAATCCTGCAAGCTTTTTGTCTTCCAGATCTGTAATCTGGGACAACTCACCTGATAGTCCATTTTCATTTACGGGTTCGTGGCAATGGCCCATAAATGAACCTATTAGGATAACACAAGGATATGGAATGACGTATTATGCTGCAAAATTAAATTATTATAACGGAGCCCCACATACTGGAGTAGATATGATAAATATTTCTGACTATACAGTGAAAGCTGTAAAACCAGGAGTTTTATATAAAGGAGCAATTGCTTGTGGTGGGGGAACATTAAGATACGTTAGGGTAAAACAGGATGATGGATACGATACATACTATTTACATATAAATTATTAAATTAAGTTTCTATTTACATGCCCAGTAAAATAAAATATATTTTTTTAACTTTTCTAATTTTTTTAATTTTCCCTCAAAAAATCAATGCAGCATTTTCATTCACAATTGATAATATATCCAATTCAACCATTTTTGATAAAGAACAGGTTGTTTCTGCAACTTTAGTGGTTTCAGATTTACCGAATGGAGATTCGTATTTTAGAATTGGAATAGACGAAGGCGGTAGCTATGTTGGGTATAATAAAGTCGGAATAGATTGGATAAAACTAGTCTCGCTAAGTGGAGATGAAATTAATAAAACTTGTTCAAAATATTTGAAAATTAGTTCTGATGGAACTTATGTTATCGATTTTAAAATTGGTAGTGACGTAGATGTTGTTAATGGTGACCATATTCTCAAAGCACACAGGTTTAGATCGACTTGTACAGTTGATACTTTAAAACCTGAAATTGCCATAATAATTTTATTACCAACTCCATCTTCTTCTCCATCACCAACACAAGTTCCTACACAAGAACCAACTTCTACCCCAACAAAGACACCAACAACTATTCCAACCGTTTCACCAACCCCTAAACCAACTCCAACAAAAACTCCAACAATAAAACCAATTCCAAGCCCTACAGAAACTACAGAAGAAACTTTTACAAATATGCCAACACTAATTAGTCAAAATAGCAATAGATCTACTCCTGAAGGAATGGTTGCAGGAGCATCAACAACTTTAAAACCTCCAATTATTGCAATTTTTCTAATTGCTGCTGGATTATTGTTATTAGCTGTTGGTGGAGTAAATTTGTATAAAAAAATGAAAACAGAATATAATAGTAGTAATGAAAATACTTAAGTTTTGGCTACCCCCAATCCTCTGGGGTTTAGTTATTTTTTCCTTTTCATCTTTTAAGGTAGGAACTGCAACTGAAATTTATTGGAAAGATTTTATTATCAAAAAAACAGCCCATGTAATTGAATATGGAATTTTAGCTACTCTTCTCTATAGGGCAATGGTTAATTCAGATATTGAAAAGAAAAAAGCAATATGGCTTTCAATTTTGATAGCTTTCTTATATGGATTAACTGATGAATTTCATCAATCTTTTACTCCAGGAAGAGAGCCTCATTTAAGGGATGTTATTATTGATACAATAGGGGCTGGGGTTTTTGTATTTGGGCTTGTGGGAAATATTTCTAAAATGCCAAAAAAAATAAAGGAAGTTGCAAATAGATTTGATTTAAAATAAAAATATGAAAATTTTAGTTACAGGTGGAGCAGGATATATTGGTTCTTTCATGGTTAGAAAACTGAAAAGTGATGGACATGAAGTAATGATTTTAGATAATCTTTCTTGTGGTCATAAAGAAGCCGTTGAAGGTTTTGATTTAAAGGTAATTGATTTGGTTACGGAAAAAGAAAAAGTATTTTCTCTTTTTCAAACAGAAAAGTTTGACGCAGTAGTTCATATGGCAAGTTTTATTCAAATGGGAGAGTCTTTTATTAATCCATCAAAGTATTACAAAAATAATGTAATTGGATTTTTAAATCTTTTAGATGTAATGGTTGAAAGTAATTGTAAAAAATTAGTTCTTTCTTCTTCTGCAGGAGTTTATGGTAATCCAATTAAACTTCCAGTTGAAGAAACAGATCCTAAAAATCCACTCAATCCATATGGTGAAACAAAATACGTAATGGAAAGAATGTTAGAAGATTATGACAGCGCATATGGAGTCAAATTTATTTCTTTAAGATATTTTAATGCAGCAGGTGCAGCACTAGATGGGTCAATAGGTGAAGCACATCCTGAAGAAAGTCATTTGATTCCAAACATAATAATTAAAGCATTAAAAAATGAAGAAGTAGAAATATTTGGCAATGATTATGAAACTACTGATGGTACATGTATTAGAGACTATGTACATGTTTTGGATTTAGTAGATGCACACGCATTGGCTTTGAAATCATTAGAAGAAAAAAATGAAAGTAATGTCTATAACATGGGAATTGGAAGAGGATATTCTAATAAAGAAGTAATTCAGGAAGTTGAAAGATTTGGAAATTTAAAAGTAAATGTTAAATTTGGGCCAAGAAGAGAAGGAGATGCAAATGCACTTTTTGCATCTAATACCAAAATCAAAAAAGTTTTAGGTTGGAATCCTAAGTATGATTTAACAAAAATTATTGAGACAGCCTTTGCTTGGCATAAACTTCATCCTAATGGCTACCAAAAGTAATAAAAGTAGTAAAAAGATTTTTAGTAAAAATTATAATTTATATAAGTTTATAGGGAATTTGCTAATTATTGTTTCTCTAATTATTATTTATTTAATTTTCTACCCAGTTTTTAAAGAAGAATTAAATTATCAAATTAATACAAAAAGAAATGTTACAGAAAATAAACAAATTGAACCACCAAATAAAGATTTTTCAATTGTAATTCCAAAAATAGATGCCGTAGCTCCAGTTTTTAAAAATGTGGATCCATTTAATAGAAATATTTTTATACCAGTTTTAAAAAAAGGAGTTGCACATGCTAAAGGTTCATCACTTCCTGGTGAAGGAGGAAATGTTTATATTTTTGCTCATTCTACTGATAGTTTTTATAATGTTGGAAATTATAATGCTGTTTTTTACCTTTTAGGAAAACTTAAAAAGGGTGATGAAATTGATGTTTATTATAAAGAAGTTTTATATAAATATAGTGTTGATGAAGTAAAAGTTGTAGTAGCTACTGATACAAAATATTTAAAAAAATTAAAAGATACAGAAACTTTAACACTTCAAACTTGTTATCCTCCAGGAACAACTTTAAAAAGGTTAATTGTAATAGCAAATAAAATTTGACTTTACTCATAGTAAAATGATATAACACGGGTATTGCCCGATAAAAAATGAAAGAGAAGTTATTAAGACGCTTGGTTTCTGCTATTTCGACGTTTTCTTTGCTGTTTAATTCTCTTTTTACTCCATTAGCAGTATTGGCACAAGAAGCTTCCCCAACTTCTGAACCTACTCCTACTACCATTGAAGAAACAGCAAGCCCATCAGCTGAACCAACAGTAGAAGCAACTATTTCAGCAACAACAGAACCAACTAAAGTGCCAGGAGAAACAATTTTACCAACAGAAAATCCAACACAAGAACCAACACAACAAACACAAGAAGAGCAAGTTCAAACAAACGAACCGACAGGTTCCTCACCATCATCTACTACTTCTCCATCCCCAGAAGTTAAAGCAGTAACAACTGAAAATGTAGAACTTGATGCTATTATCTTAGATAACACAAAATCTACTTCACTTAATGAATTTGATTTTTCAATTCAACAAGATGGAAGTGCAACATTAATAACAGATAAGGCAGATTATGCTCCAACAGACACAGCTTTAATTACTGGAAATGGTTTTGTTCCAAATAAAGAATATACAATTGAAATAACTTCAACTACAGGAAATTTTAAATTTAGTGATAAAGTAACTTCAGATGAATCGGGTGGTTTATTTTATCCTTATCAGCTAGATGGAACCTATAGACCTGATTATAAAGTTGAGGTTAAAAGCGGAGGTGTAATTATTTCGAGTGTTACTTTTACGGATAGTGTACCAAAGATTACTGCTAAAAGTCATGAGGGCCAAAAATCTGATGGTTCATGGACGGCTGGAAATATAACCTCCTATTCCGAGGGACAAACTATTAATTTTCGGTTTAACACGAAAGTTGAAAATTCTCCTGCAAGCGGACAGCTTGAAATACAATTTAGTCAAGATGATGGAGTTTGTTTATTTTTTGACAATTATTTCGAATTAGGATCAATAAATAATGTTTCAGGCACAACTCCATCGATTACAAAAGTAAGTGGTCCAACCGCCACAGGAGGTGAATGGGTGGTTACTCTTGATATATCTGGTTCTAGTGATGGCGAAGGTGAAGTAAATTATCAATTAAAACTCTCAAATGAAGCAGGACAATGTAATGGATCTTCCCAACACAGTAGGCTAAATCCTGCTGGTGGTGCGGTTGAACAAACTGGACAACAAAATGTTCCTGTACCTGCTAATCAAGTAATTGAATTACCAGATATTACCGTTTCAAAGATGGTGGATAGAGATGGTAATGGTATTTTTGAAAGCAATGCAAATATAGGAGAATGGTCATTTACTTTAGATGGTACAACAACCATAGCAACAGATGTTAGTGGTCAGGTCTTATTCATTAATGTTACCAATGGAAGCCATTCTATAGTTGAATCGTCTGTATTTGGATATGAATTTGATTCAGGATCTGGTACAAACTGTACTTTTAATAGTGCTACTGCTACTGCAGTTGTTGCTTCTGGCACAACACCAACGAATGCCACCTGTATCTTCAACAATAAACATAGTCAAGGAACACTTAGAGTTACTAAAGTGGTTAATAATAATAACGGGGGTACAAAAGTTGCCTCTGATTTTTCATTCCAAGTAAATGGAGGAAGTTTAATTGCATTTGAAACAGGTGGAACAAATGATTTAACAGTTGTTCCTGGAACTTATAGTGTGATTGAACCGGGTGTTTCTGGTTATGCAACTACTTATGATAATTGTACAAATGTTACTGTGGTTACTGATCAAATAACAACTTGTACTATTACAAATAACGACATTCAACCAAAATTGACGGTTATAAAAGTTGTTGTTAATGACAATGGTGGAAACAAAGAAATTAGTGATTTCCCACTTTTTGTTGATAACACTGGTGTAATAAGTGGAATTGAAAATGGATTTAATGTAGGTACCTATATTATTTCTGAAACAGATCAGGAAGGATATACAGGGACAATTAGTGGTAATTGTGCTTCTAATGGATCAATCACTCTTGGATTAGGAGATACTAAATCATGCACTATTACAAATGATGATATTGCCCCAACTATTACTTTAATTAAAAATGTAATTAAAGATAATGGTGGAACTGCAGGAGTTAATGATTTTGGTCTAACTATTGGTGGGGTAGCTGCAAATTCTGGACAAAAGTATTCAGTTGATGCAAATAAGGAATATGCTATTAATGAGGCAGGACTTGCTGGTTATTCTTTCACTTCTATTGCAGGAACTGGTTGCCCAACTAGTCTTGGTGGAACAGTTACTTTAAATCCTGGACAAGATATTATTTGTACTATTACAAATGATGATATTCCAGGAAAAATAATTGTAGATAAAGTGACAAATCCTTTGGAAGATCCTCAAAAATTTGATTTTACACTCTCAAAATCTACTAATTTAGTTGATTCATTTCAATTAAATGATTTAGATACACCATATGATAGTGGCCCACTCTCAGCGGGGAATTATTCATTGGTTGAAGATGAACTCACTGGTTGGGATTTAACATCAGCAACCTGTAATGATGGTAGTTCTATTAATAATATTTCACTTTCTTTGGGAGAAACAGTAACTTGTACATTCAATAATTTTAAATATCCAAAATTAACTGTGATAAAAGATTTAACTCCATCAAATGATCCTGGTAAATTCAATCTTCTAATAGGATCTACTGTTTATGCTTCCAATGTTGGTGATGGAGGTACAACAGGATCATTAATATTAAACGCCGGTCAATATCAAGTTAGTGAAACTGCCGGAACTGATACAAGCCTTTCTGATTACAACATATCATATTCTTCAAATTGTGCTAATGGAGAAGTAAATCTTTCTGCAGGAGATAATGTTACTTGTACAATCTACAATACTCGAAAAACAGGGAATATTTTCTTTGATAAAATATTTATTGGAGGCACTGCAAATGATTCTGATTGGACATTTACAATTTTCAAAAATATAACAAATCTTGTTCAAGGTGGTTTACATGATGAAGATAGTGCCTTACTTAATACAGGATCATATACAGTTGAGGAAACAAGTTCTGTATTAGGATACACATTAACTTCAACTGGTGGAGTTTGTCCTACATTTGTAGGTTCAACTGCTTCTTTAGATGTTACAGAAAGTGGTGGAACTTGTACATTTACAAATACTCGAGATACTGGAAGTGTAACAGTTAATAAAAAAGTTGATAGTGATGGAGACAACACATTTGAAGGTGGTAATAGTCAAGCTAATACTTTAGGTTTTTCTTTTAAAGTTGACACAAGTCAAGCGTATAGCATGGGCTCTACTGTAAGTGGCATTGAAACTACTATAACTGGAGTAACCCACACTGTTACCGAGAATGATGATGTTTCTGATTATCATTTTGTTGGATGGTTTACTACAGGGAGTACAGGATATTCTTGTAATACTCCTGAAGGAATTACGCTTCCCGTAACAGTCACAGTAAATAAAGATGTTGATACTAACATTACTCTTTGTAATGCAATTGACACAGCAACTTTAACTTTAGAAAAAGTTGTAAACAATAATAGTGGTGGAACCAAAGAACCTTCTGATTGGGAACTCTCTGCAATATATGATTCTAACTCATTAAAAGTTCAAGGAAATGGACCTTCAATTACTGGTAAAATTTTAGCAAATAAACAATATTCTCTTTCAGAATCAGGTCCAGTTGGATATTCTGCAAGTTCTTGGTCATGTACTGGTGGAAATTTAGTAAATGATAATTTAACCCTTTCTGCTAATAGTAATGTAACTTGTACTATTACAAATGATGATCAATCAGCTACCTTAATTGTTAAAAAAGTTCTCGTAAAAGATAATGGTGGAAATGAAACATATGGTAATTTTACATTTAAAGTAAATGGTGGAACAGCTGTTGCATTTGAATCTGACGGTCAGAATGATTTAAATGTTAATGCCGGAACATATTCAGTAGTTGAGCCATCAGTTTCAGGATATTCAACCGGATATAATAACTGTACTGATGTAGTTATTCCAAATGGTGGAACTGCAACATGCACGATAACTAATAATGATATAGCCCCAACAATTACACTTATTAAAGATGTAACAAATGACAATGGTGGGGACGCAAATCCAGATGATTTTAGTTTAATGGTTGGAGGAAATTTGGTACTTTCAGGATCCACAACTACAGTTGATGCTAATACTTCAATCTCTCTAAATGAGACAGTTTTGGAAGGATATAATTTTGTAAATATTACAGGTGATAGTAAGTGTCCTAGTGTATTAGGTGGAAGTTTAACACTAGATGAAGGAGAAAATGTTACTTGTACAATTCATAATGATGACAAAACTCCACATTTAACAGTTGTCAAAAATGTTGTAGGAAGTAGTGCAAAAGTATCTGGCGACTTTACAATGTATATAGATGGAGACAATGTAAGTGAGGATTCTTTCCCAGGATCTTCAGCTGGAACAACAGCTTCTTTGGATGTAGGAAGTTATATTGTTTCCGAGGATGTTGTCACAGGATATACATCATCATTCTCAGATGATTGCGATGGATCCATAGCTTTGGGAGAAAATAAAACTTGTACAGTTACAAATACGAGAGATTTAGGAAAAATTGAAGTAAAGAAAATTATTGATGAAGATGGTTATATTACTACTACTTCAGATCAAACACCGGGTGTTGGTTGGGTTATTGATATAAATGGAAACAGTACTGACACAGAAGATCCATCTCCACTTACAACTGATTTGAATGGAGAAAATATAACTGATGATATTAAAACTGGAGAATATTTGGCAATTGAATCTAAACAAGATGGATACGATTTAGTTACCGCTTATTGTAAATTAGGAGAAACTTTTAAAGGTACATATGATAATTTAGATAGTGTAAATGGAATAATTCTAGGAGAAGGTGAAACTATAATTTGTACATTTATAAATACTCCAAATGGTTCAATTCACGGATATAAATGGGAAGATAAAGATGGAAATGGAATTGAAAATATTGATGACAATCCACTTGGTAATTGGGCTATTAATTTATATGGTTGGGATAATGGGACAAACGATTATACAAAGTTAGTAAAAACAACCACAACTGACACAACTATTGGCTCTGATTTAGGATGGTATTGGTTTAATCATCTATTCCCAGCTACATATAAAGTTTGTGAGGAATTAAAGACAGGTTGGACACAAACATATCCAACAGATCCTAATTGTCACTTTGTTAATGTACCTCAAAATAATAACAATGTAGTGCAAAATTTTGGTAATTTCAAACTTGCAGAAATTGGAGACTTTGTTTGGACTGATTATAATGGTAATGGAATTCAAGATGTTGGAGAACCTGGAATTTCTGGAGTTCAGACTGATCTTTATTTAGATAATGGTGATGGAATTCAAGATTTAGGTGAGGCTGATATATTAGTAGGATCAACTACAACGGATGGATCAGGTATATATCTATTTACCAATCTTTTACCAGGTAATTATTGGGTTGATGTTGTTGATTTAACAGTACCTACAGGATATGCACCAACTACAACCGATCCATATGGTCCAATTGCAGTTGTCTCTGGGGCAAACTTTGATGCAGCAGATTTTGGATTTGTACCATCAAAAGAGGTTAAGATTGAAAAAAGTAATGATAAATTATTTGGAGCAAGAATTGGCGATGAAGTAATTTATACTTTAAAAGTTAAAAATACTGGTAATGTAACAATTAATAACTTGGAAGTAATTGATATTTTACCTGGTGGTTTTGAATATGTTTCAGGATCTAGCTTAATAAATGATGTGTCAACCTCAGATCCGACAATAACCTCAGGCGTTTTGAAATGGAGTATTGGAGACATAATAAGTGGTCAGGAAATTAAAATTACCTACAAAGCAAAAGTGTTATCAAGTGTATTTCAAGGATCATCATATAAAAACTTTGCAACTTGTAAAGGAACAATTGGGTCAGAAGAAAGAGAAGAAAGTTTAGAAACTATTGAATGTAATGTAGCTAATTCAAGTGTAGTTATAGGAACAGGAATAGGTTATGGTGGAAATCTATTGGGACAAGTTTTAGGAGCTTCTATAGAATTACCCGATACAGGAAGTGATACTCTATGGATTATAATGGCACTTACAATGTTGGGTATAGGGATTTATATAAATAGAAAATATGCAAAAAAGTAAAGTTATAACATTTTTAATCTCTTTATTATTAGGTCTAGGACTTTTGGTTAGACCAGCTGTTGCAGAAATAACACCTGAGGTTTCAATAAGTAAACTTCCAAGTTACTTTAATACAAATAATTTTAAACTTTCATATTCTGCAGTAACTAGTGATCCAACAAGTATTTCAGCTCAGTTTTATTACAGAAAAGAGGGTGGAAGTTATGTAACATTAGGTCCAATTATAAATGGAGCTTCTGGCCAAGTTGAAGTTACAAGTTCACAAGTTAGTGATCAAACAAAATACTATTTTAAAGTAGAAATTTCTGGTGCTACAGATGAAACAAGTTCTTTCTATGATATTTCAGGACCATCACCTGTAACTGGTTATTATAAAGATACAATTGATAGTGATGATTTTAAAATTCATTGGATAAATCCTAATGACACTGATTTTTCAAAAGTAGTTATTTATAGAGGAGAGACTGTAGACTTTTCAGCAGATAACCAACATGAAATTGCTAGAATATCAGGATCTTCAAATTCTGATATGACCTATGATGAACATACACCAGATTTTAACAAAACTTACTTTTATGCATTAAGAGCTTTAGATAAAGCAGATAATTCATCAAGTTTAGTAGGGGATGGAAGTACAACTGTTACAGTTATAACACCTGTTCCATCTCAAAATGGATCTGGTAAGGTTACAGTACTTCCTAAAGAAGGTACTGGACAGGTGTTGGGTGAGGAAGCAAATCTTGAAACTATTAATAATCCATCTGCAACAGAAACTCCCAATGGAATTATTGGAAAGGTAGTTAAATTTGCGAAGGATAGAACTAAAATAACACTTGGAATTATTACTCTAATAATTGTTCTCCCAGTTCTTTATTTCTATTTTTTATCTAAACGTAAATAATTTGAAAATAGTGGATATCTTAAAACATCTTCAGAAATAATTTGAAGGCCTCTGCAATAAATCTGAAAGTTTCCTTGATTTAATTTATTTTTTTCTTCGTTATTATATTTATTATAAAAATCTGAAAAATCTTTGTAAGAAAATGATCTAAGCGCTTCTAAGGTTAATACTCCATTACTTTTTAGAAAGTTATGAATACTTTTTAAAGTTATGGTTTTATCATTAAATTCTAAATTTTTAAAGTTTTTAATCAAGTATTCATTAGCACGATCTAAACATGGATGCTTTGTAACTTCACTAGTTTTATCTATTAAATTATCTAATTGTAACGGGTTTTGTGATTTTACAGTTCTTAAACCATATAAGATTACTGATCTTTTTCTTCCTTGGATGTTTACTGTACGTAATTGTTTATCTATTTTTGATTCCAATTTAAGTTCACGCAATACTTTTCTAAATTCTTCAGTCTCAATTTTTTTATCTGAATATAAATTATAAAGTCTTTGAATTTCTATTTCAGTTAGACCACCATTAAAGAAATTTAAAAGGTAAGAAATAGCTTTAGTAGGTTTATTTGATTTTATTCTTTCTTGATTAAATTCAACTATCTTTGATGTATCAAAGTAATTAAAAGAATTCATTAAATCAAATTCTTTTTTAGGATATTTTAATTCACTAATTGCGTGTAGTATTGAAATGAATCCATTGGATAAATTTCTCTTACTATATTCATCTTGATCTTTAACTAAACTATTTAACGATCTTTTGTCAGGTTCTAAAAAATTACCATCAACGGTTGTTAGATTTAACCAATCGCTCAAATATAAATTACGCCAACCCTTGGAAGTAATATTATTTAGTCCTGGAAATAATAAATAAAAATTACTATCTTGCAAGAAATGTAATGTGATATATGGATCGTAGTTAAAACATAAAATTAAGTCTTTTAAAGGAAGAGACATTTCTTTTGTAGTCAACTTGTTATTATTTGTTGATACATATTCTTGAACATTTTTTCTAATTGAAAATAAACTTTTAGAATCGAAAAGTGGGAAAAGATGATTTATTTTAATAGAAAGATCATCAGGTGTATGAATTAATCTTATTCGCAAGGAACGCAGTGATAATTCAAAAATATCTTTCATATTTTTTCCAGAAGTACTAATTCTCTCTCTCCCCTTAAGTGCCATTTTAGCTTCATTTGTTACCTCATAAATTATTTTTTTATTTTCTATTTTTAATGTTAGACGACCTCTATCTTGCGATTTTGTAGTTCTGCCACCATGTCTTTTTTGTCTTCTTGCTTTTTCTGCATCTATCGGGGATTCACTAACATCAATATGCATGATTTGTTTATAATCTTCATTTACTGGTTTGTAAGATATATCAATAGTTAATTTATTAAGTCCAGGGTTAGTGATAATTGGTTCATGAGTAATGGCTAGTTGAAAGTTATCCATTAGATTAAATGAAAAAGTGCTAATAATATCTGTTTTTTCTACCTTTAAATTGTTAGAATCTTTGTGTTTTTCTTCCAATGAATTATATAAATCCAATAATGAATAACCTGGTCTAAAATAAAAACAAGTATCCATATCCAAATCACTTTCAGAAAGATCAGTAATAATGTTTTTCCATGGATTGTTTTCAAAATTATTTTTATTTGTTGAAATATTAACCTCTCTTAGTAATTTACTCGCACCATCTTTTCCTTGATTGTGTCTTTCCATTGAACCAAATCCAATCGCAAATCTGGCCAAACTTCCTGTTAATTCTACCTTTTCAGTTTGGGGAAAAATTAGAGTTTCTTTTAATATGTTTTCGACGACTTCTGGTAAATTACAACTGCCAGGGTTTTCTTTAATTGTATTTATTAATATATTTCTTTTTAATAAAGAAAAAAGATTACCCCTATCATTTTGCGATTCTTTATTTTGGTCAATATTTATTTCTATTTCATGATTGAACATAGCAATATCCTTTTCCACGAACAGAACGTAATACTGTTTTTGGTATTAAAAGTTCTGACAAACGATTTCGTAATCTTTTAACTAATTGATCAATTGCCCATTCTGAATATTTTTCCTTAACATCCATTAACCAAATTACATCTGCAATTTCGTCACGAGTGACAGTTTCTCCTTCGCGAGATAAAAGTAATTTAATAATGCGGAATTCCTTTCGAGAAAAGAAATTACTAACAGGCACTTGGTTTAAAAAGATTTCATTTTTGATAAGTATAAGTTTTCTTTTACTTGCTCCAAGCTTAATTATTGTATCTTTTAAAAGTGGGACAGTTAAATTGAATTTATTATCTAATAATCCTATCTTTTGTAGATATTTTCTGCTGTGTAATTGAACATCATCAAATCCACGGCTTTTACTTAAGATTTTGGCGATAGTTATATATTCACTCTCTTTTAAAGATTGGGCGATTGTTTGCAAACGATATTGGAAAGATTCTGAGTTTATCTCCCAAGAACCATTATCACGAATTTGTCTTAAAGCCTCTTTTACTAACCAAAAATATCCACCACATTTTTCAATAATTTCTTGTTTAACCTTTGTTTTTATTTTAATTTCCCATTTTAGACATAGATAATTAATAAAGGTGGATGTATCAGTAGATGAGTAAAGTGGGTAATAACCAATATGTTGAAAAAGCATGTGGTAATTACGTACCAATTCAGCATTATCAGGGTGAATAATGTCAGTCTCAAATGCTAAAAAACAAGTAAGAGTTGGTGTATATTGAAAAATAATTTTTTGAATTAAAGATAGATATTGTTTGCCTTTTTGAGTAAACAAAAAATCAGCTAGTGGACAGGTTATTATTAAATGCCGTTTGTTTTTATCTAAATGATGAATTAAAGATTCAAAACTTTGGAATTTTTTAAATTCAGACAATAACCTAGCTTGAATCAGTAAACTTGCTTCAAGGTCAATTAATTCTTCAGTAGCTAGATCAAGGGGGTTTACTTCTGAGAATAGAAATTCATTGTTGTGTTCACTAATAAATTGGCTAATTCTACGTTGGCAATCTGAAACAGGGGGAAATAGGATTGAAAGACTTTCTCCATTATTAAGTATTTGTCCCCACTTATTTTCGGCATCAAGATATTGTTTGGTGACTACTAATTTTTCAAGTTTTGACATTTAGGAGCATATGGTATCATTTTTTGTCAATTTTGACTATTTTTTGTCAGTTTGTTTATCACGCAACCTATTTTAATTATCTTCACAATAGTAGTAAGTTAGAAAAAATATAATTATTATGATTTATTTTGCATTGGTTACAGTTGGCTATATTTTAGGTGTATTTGCTGCTTTGGCAATTATTCCATCTAAGCCAAACATGTTGGGAGAGTAAAAAAGGACAAATAGATAGTAATAAACTTTGCATTTTTTGACATATTTTTGTCAGTTATCTCATCACGCAAGCTACTTCACTAATCTTCACACTTACATTGATGAACAAGAATAACTTTTTTAAAAGCATAATTATCTCAAGTGCTATTTTTATTTTTGCATTTGTATTTTTAGCTATACCCAATTTAGTAAAGGCTTCAGGTCTTTCTGTTGAAAATGTTTATAATGAAGTAAATCAGACACGTATCCAAAATGGACAATTAGCTTTAAAGAAAAATAATTTATTAACTTTAGCTGCACAACGAAAAGCACAAGATTTAATTTCCTATGGTTATTGGGCTCATAATAATCCAACAACTGGGGCTACTCCTTGGAAATTTATATTAGCAACAGGATATAGAGGTAGATTAGCTGGAGAAAATTTAGGGAGAGATTATGGTGATACTGGATCTTTAATAGGTGCGTGGTTAGCATCACCTACTCATAAACAAAACCTTCTTTCTAATCGTTACAAAGAAACTGGAATAGCTTTAGCAACTGGAGTAGTAAATGGTCAGACACGTACTGTAATTGTTCAAATGTTTGGTGAACCCAGACAATTTATTTCATATAGATTACAATAACATAACACGGATACTACTTGACAACTATTCTAATGGTTAGTGTATATTGTAATTAACTTTTTGACTGTCCCCAAAAGGCTTTGTTTCATGACTGGTATGTTAAATACATTGTCAGTTGATGAAAAGCCTGTTTTTCTTCAGGATATTACTCTTTTTTTAAAAATTCTCCATATTTCTTTTGGATATATGAAAGGAGGTGAATAATTAAAAAACATGAAAAAAATATTATTAAGTCTAACAATGATTGCTTTGGTTATCGCTGGAGTAACAACTGCTACAGTTGCTTATTTTAGTGATACAGCGTCAATTCTTGGAACCACTTTCTCTTCTGGAACTATGGATCTTAAGATAGATCAAGATCCAAGATCAGCCACTTATAATTGGGTTGATGGATTTGATATTTCTAGTACTGATTATAGAACTTATTTGGATACAACAATTGGGATAGGTTATGATAACTTTATGGCTCAGGCAGGTCTAAATAATTTAAAACCAGGTGATACTAGAGTACAAATAATAGACATTGCGAATGATGGTACTATTAATGGCAATGCAACAATTGATTTAAATAGAACTTCTGGTTGGAGTGATCTTGCTGGAGTTTTAAATTTCCGTGTTTATTATGATGGTGATCATAATGGTTTTTTTGTAGATACTGGTTTAAATGGTACTGTTGATCAATTCAATGGTCCTTATACACTTGGTCCAATGATTGGTGAAAGTGTTGGGGAAATGAATACAACAGCCAGTGTTAAAATTGAGTGGTCAATTCCTACTACTGCAGGGAATAGTATACAAGGAGATAGTGTTACCATGAATGCGGTATTTGGCCTTGTACAAACACCTTAAACTATGTTTGAGGTTTTTTAGGTTACCCAGAAAGGGCCTAGAATATAGGTCTGATTTGGGTAACTTATAAAAGGTTTTAAATATGCTTAAAAATATATTAAAAAAAATAATTAATATTTTTCAATGGTTATTAACTGTTGTTTTGATTTCGATAGTTTTATTGTTGGTTTTTACTGCTTTTAACCCAATTAAGAGCTTTCAAGTTTTAAGAGTCATGTCCGGTTCGATGGAACCTGCAATCAAAGTAGGTTCAGTAGTTTTTACTCAAAAAGTTGATCCTGAAATTTTAAAAAAAGGAGAGATTATTACATATATTTCAGCAGAAGATCCAAACGTATCAATTACTCACCGATTGGTAGCAGTTGAAAAGAAGAATGGTGAGACTGTCTTTAAAACAAAAGGGGATGCTAATAGTATTGAAGATATTGCTGAAATTTCTTCATTTCAAATAAAAGGTAAAGTTATTTTTTCCTTACCCTTTTTAGGTTATTTATCTGTTTGGATAAAAAAACCTTTAGGTTTTGGTCTTTTGGTGGTTTTACCTGCCCTTCTCATTATTATTAGTGAATTATTAAATATTAAAAAGACAATTGAAAAAGAAGTAGAAAAAAAATATGAAGAATCTGAAAAATTGCATAAAAACAAACCCATTGATTTGTTACTTATTTACTTTTTATTAGGATTCGGTCTTTTTCAAATCAAACCTATAAATGCTTATTTTTCTGATGTGGCTGTAATTGGGGGTAGTACTTTTTCAGCGACTAGTAATTGGTCAACACCTGATGTTATAGGGAGTGTTGTTATTAATGAAATAATGTGGATGGGTTCAACTGTACATGAATTAGATAAATGGATAGAACTAAGAAATACTACTAATGAAGTTATTGATATAACGGGCTGGAAACTTTATGGTGCAGGTCCTGGCCCTAACGAAATAATTTTAAATGGAAAGATTGAAGCTAATGGTTATTTTCTTCTAAGTCATTATGCATCAATAGATGATAAATCTGCGTTGAGTCATTCATTGGTAGTAGATCAAATTGATAGTAGTCTACATTTGACTAAAAGTCCTGGGGAGCAATTAATACTTAAGGATGCTTCAGGTAATATTATTGACCAAACCCCTATGGGGTCATGGGTTGCTGGTACACATACTTCGCCGGCAACTGTCGAACAGTCTATGGAAAGAAATAGTGATCTATCATCTGGATGGCATACCTGTACAAATATTGCTTGCAATAGTACTAAATATTGGGATATTGAAGGAAATAATTATGGAACACCAGGATATACAAATCTTTCAGAAGAAGATTTAATTTCTTCTTTTTCTACACAAACTGTAGAATCTGAATCAAGTTCAAGTCCATCACCTACGCCTATTCCAGAAGTTTTTCCAACACCGACACTAAGTCCGTCTCCAAGTCCTGAACCATCTCCAACAATTTTGTTTGAAAATAACTAAACTTTCATTGAAGAATGATTGAATTCTCCTAATCGAAAAGATATGATGAATGTGTATGGATTTTATAGAAAAAACACTTCATTTATTTTTGCCTCGAGCAAGTAATAACCACAAGGCTAAAATTTTACATCCAAGTGGTTTATTAGTTTTAGCCTCATTTTTTATTCTTTTCCAAGCTGTTTTAAATTTTATACCTAAATTGGGTCCATCTATCTTAGGATATGCCTCCCAGATCTCACCTGATGAAATTATAAGGCTTACAAACGAAAAAAGAGCCCAAGCAGGCTTACCTTCATTAACATTAAATGGAACACTTTCTGTAGCTGCCCAATCTAAGGGAAATGATATGATTATAAAGGATTATTGGGCACATATAGCTCCAGATGGAACACAGCCTTGGAGTTTTTTTACAAGTGCTGGTTATAGATATAGATACGCTGGTGAAAATTTAGCAAGAGACTTTAGTAGTGCTTCTTCTGCAGTTGATGCTTGGATGAATTCCCCAACTCATAGGGAAAATATTTTAAATTCAAAATACAAAGAAATTGGGATTGGGGTAGTTGAAGGAGATTTAGCTGGAGTTGATACAACTATAATAGTTCAATTTTTTGGATCAACCTATGTTGATAATATTGCCCAGCCTGTAGCTGCCAACAATCCTATAAATGATAATCCAACTATTAAACCAACAATAAAGCCTACTATTGCTGCGACTATTTCTCCAACTAGTTCTCCAATTCCGATTATTGCAATAGCTTCACCTGTTTCTACTGTTGAGGCTATTTTTACTACATCAAAAATACAACAATTTATAATATCTCCATTTGCAACAACTAGGGCAATATCTTTAAGTGTTGTGGGACTTTTGGTGGTGGTATTTTTGGTTGATAGTTTTTTTGTATCAAAAAAAGGTATTGCTAGAATTGCAGGCAGAAGTTTTGCTCATGTATCATTTTTAGGTATGATTATGGCAATTATTTTAATCTTAAAAGCAGGTAAAATATTATAAACATTTATAAATAAAATTTTTTAAAAATTAATATGAAATCATTTAAAAAACATATACCTCACTATATTTCTTTATTTGCAATATTTTTTGCAGGAGTTTTAGGATTTTATTTATTCTCATATGATAAAAGTTTTCAAATTGGAGTAGCTATTGCATTAGCCGGATCATATGTTTCTTGGGGAATAATTCATCATGTAATTCATAAAGATATATACCTTTCCGTAATTTTAGAATACGTAGCTGTTGCAATTTTAGGTCTTGTTATGATCCTATCATTGATTTTAAGAGGTTAGGTTCTGTATAATCACAAGTACCCTATATGAAAGACAAGCTAAGCTTATGAAAAAGGTAACAAAGGCAGTAATACCCGCAGCAGGCTTTGGAACTAGATTTCTACCCCAAACTAAAGCTATGCCAAAGGAAATGCTTCCAATCGTAGATAAACCTGTTATTCAATATGTTGTTGAAGAAGCTGTTGAGAGTGGAATTAAAGACATTGTAATTGTTACTGGTTCTTCAAAAAGAGCAATTGAAGATCATTTCGATATGCCAAATGCCGATTTAATTAATAATCTTATTCAAGGTGGCAAAGAAAAGCTCTTGGAAGAAGTTAAAAGAATTGCTGAAATGGCTAATTTTATATATGTAAGACAGAAAGGCCTTTATGGTAATGGAACCCCAGTTTTATCTGCTGAGTCTGTTATAGGGAAGGAAAGTTTTGCAGTCCTTTGGGGCGATGAATTTATTAGTTCTAATCCTCCAAGACTACAACAAATGATGAAAGTATATGAAAAATATGGAGGAGTTGTTATCTCTGGGGTTAGGATTGAGTCTAAAGATAGACTATCAAGATATGGCATTGCAGACTTGGAACCAGTTGAGGATAGAGTCTTTAAGATTAAAGAAATAATTGAAAAACCACTTCCTGAAGAAGCTCCTTCCAATTTAGCTACACATGGAGCCTATATTTTACCTCCCGAAATTTTTCCAGCATTAAGAGACCTAAAACCTTCCAAGGGTGGAGAAATATGGTTAGTTGATGCAATTAATGTCTTAAGAAAACAAGGAATTCCAATATATGCTTGTGAAATTGAAAACGGAGTTTACTATGACACAGGTAATAAATTGGAATATCTAAAAACTGTTGTTGAGTTCGCTCTAAAACACAAAGATCTAAATGGTGATTTTAGAGAGTATCTAAAAACTCTCGATTTAAAATGAATATTTTAATAACAGGGGGTGCAGGATTCATTGGTTCAAATTTTACCTATTATTGGCTAGAAAAACATCCTAAAGATAAAATTAAAGTATTGGATTCGTTAACCTATGCTGGAAATTTTGAAACACTTCGACCAATTTCAAAAAAAATTGAGTTTATTGAAGGAGATATCAATAACAGAAAAATAGTTTCAGAAAGCTTAAAGGGGGTTGACACTTTGGTTCATTTTGCTGCTGAAAGTCATGTTGATAGATCTGTTTTTGATCCTTCAACTTATTGGCAAACAAATGTTCATGGAACATTAACTTTACTGGAAGAAGCAGAAAAAGCAGGAGTTACCAGGTTCCATCAAATATCAACTGATGAAGTTTACGGAGAACTTCCTTTAGATTCAGATCTTAAATTTACTGAAAAAACTCCATATTCTCCAAGACCTGATAATTTATATGCATTGTCAAAAGCTGAAGCAGATAGGATTGTTATGGATTTTTATGAAAAAACTAAAATGTATATTACAATTTCAAACTGTTCAAATAATTATGGACCATTTCAATTTCCTGAAAAGTTTGCACCAATAGTTATTTGTAATCTAATTGACAATATTAAAGTTCCACTTCATGGAGATGGTAGAAATGTCAGAGATTGGATTCATACCAGAGATCATTCCTCTGCAATTGAATTAATTTTAGAAAAAGGTAAAAAGGGAGAAACATATTTAGTGGGATCTAATAATGACAGAAGTAATGGTTATATTGCTAAAAAGATAGTTAATCTATATGGTGCTAATGAAAATATGATTCGTAACGTTTCTGATCGCCATAGTAATGATAGAAGATACGCAATTGATGCTACAAAAATTATAGAAGAATTAGGTTGGAAGCCAAAAATTGGAAGAGATGATTTTAATGAAGGGTTAAAAGAAACAATCAAATGGTATAGGGAAAACCAAGATTGGTGGAGACCTCTTCTTAAAAGGAAAGCAATGATAATGGATTCTTCAAAGACTATTTCAGCCTATATCTCTCTTGATAGAGAATCGGGTAAAACTAAATTTGTTTTCGGAAAAGTTGAAAAAAATGATGATAGCAAGGGTGTAGCTAGTTCTGTAGGAAAAATTGATACCGAGAAACATTTTGTTGAACAAAATCTAATTAGATATGAAATTGTTATTAGAAATCTGGAAAGTAAAAAATGGTACCAAAATAGTTCAGAGAAAATTAAAAAGGAAATTAAATCTCTAGGAATTAACCCTTCAACTTTTGGTTATGTTGAAGATTTAGCAGGAAGAGAAGACCATTTAGATGGGGACACTATCCTAAGCCTAGAAAAAATTGAACATGGAGATCCAAAATATGGGATATATGGTATTGGATCTTGGTTTGAAGTTGAAAATACCAAGAAAGAGAAAAGAATGGAAGGGTACTATTCTTGGGGTTGGGGACCCAAATCAGGTGCAAAACTATTAGTTTTGATTAAAAGAAGGGGAGAAATTACACATTTGGCGACACAAAGAGAATTAAAATTTCCAACAGGAGCAATTGAATACACTCTTCCAGGAGGACTTCCAACCCTAAATGAGTCAGTTTTGGATTTTATAGTTAGGTCTTTACAAAAAGATTTAAATTTAAGTGTTGCGAATAATGATGCTGTTTTAGATCAAATAATTTCTTTAGGAAGACTCAACCCTGATTCCGGTATGACAAACAATAAACCTAATTTATATGCAATTGTTGTTGATCTTTCAAATGAACTTTATACAGATGTCAAAAAAGGAGATAAATTTGAAGAAGATGAGGGAATAGTTCTTTGGCCTATTGAAAAACTTTCTGATTTAATTAATAAATGTGATGATGCATACTTTCTTTCGGCATTAACACGCCTTAATCTCATGGAAATTAAAGGGTTGAAACTTTAATAAAATACACCCTGTAGTCTTGACTAGATTCATTTTTTTAAGTAAAATACACAAATATGGTAGAAGTTAAATTACCTATTGAAAAATATAGTTCTGAAAATAGGAAAACGATTTCTATTGAGCCTAATTTTAAAATTGGGGAGGTTTCATATTATGATGTTCTTCCTTCCGAGCCAATAGAAAGACCAAGGCAAACTTTACTACCAGTTACATTAATAAAGGATTGGATTAATGATTTTATTGACAATCATAATTCTGAAAATGAAAAGAAAAAGGGTATTGGTTGGAATATTGATAACTCTGGATTAAAAAATCCAAACTTTGGTTCAGTACAACACTACGCCGTTGTAGAGTATGATACTGAGGGAAATCTTATCAACTATCTTAATGATGGTCTTTTGTGGCAAGATGGAAAGTTAGACACAAGAACAGGTATTGCAACTCCAGGATCTTTAGTTGCCCCAATTGAAAAAATTAATGATGACTATTATGTCCATTGTTTTTGGCAATGGAGACCAGCTGCTTGGGATGCAAAAATAATCATTCCAGATAATCTAACTGATCCTAAAGAAATTGAAGAATACAAAGCATTGAAAACAGGTATGTGGTTTTTAACAGTACCTGGTGGTTTTGCACAATTTGTAGGAGATACAACTGAAGATGTTGCAAAAAGAGAGGCAATGGAAGAAGCTGGAATAGCCATAGATAAACCTGTTTTTGATAAAAAATCGTTTAATAGGGCAAGTGTTGCTAGTTTGGTAGGAGTAGGTTTTTCAAAATTTGAAAGAGTGGGGGATGAAATAAAACAGGAAGGTGAGAAACTTTTTGGCAAAATGGCAGTTCGGATAGATGTTTTTAGAACTCCTGATGCAATGGTTGCTGAATCAGTTAATTTTGCTCGTGAGGAATTAGGCTTAATTCGTTCTGGTAAATAATTTCTTTAATTTAAAAATGGAACCTCTGGATTCAATTAAAAAAGATTTTGATGGATCAATACCTTCTGCTGTTGATTTAGATAAATATATTAAATCACACAAAGGCGATTATCTTTCAAAAGATTTAGCAAATTTAGCATTAGGAATTGCCAAGGTTTCTGAAAGAGGAAGATTTATTTTTAGAATTCATGATTCACTTAAGGCAGAACAACACTTAATGATTAATGCAATTTCTACCGAGAACTATGTTAGACCCCATAAACATAATGAGCTTGAAAAAACAGAATCTTTTAGACTATTAAAAGGAAAAGCTTCAGTTGTCATGTTTGATGATGATGGAAAAGTTAATAAAGTTGTTAAGTTGTCAGAAGTGGGAAAAAACATTGTTACAATAAGACCAAATATTTGGCATACTATCATATCTGATGAGCCATTTGTAATATTGGAGTCAAAAAGGCAGGCAAAGGGTGGATATATAGCAGAAACTGATAAGGAGTTTGCCAGTTGGGCACCTGAGGAAAATACTGATGATGGTAAAGAATATTTTCAAAATTTATTAGAAAAAACTAATAACCTCGTTGAAATTAACACCAATTTAAACTAAAATCATATTTATAAGTATGATGAGATTTGATCCAGAGAAACATATTATCAAGACTTCAATTGATGGGGTTGTTTTGATTCAAAGACCAATCTTGGGTGATAGTCGAGGATTTCTTCATGAGCCTTATAATAAAGAAGAATTAAAGGCAGCAACAGGCATTGAGTTTAATCCTGTCCAGTGGACACATGCCTATATAAAACCAGGAGTAATTAAGGCAGTTCATAGTGAAGATTGGAATAAATTAATTTATCCTGTAACTGGAATTCTATATGCTCCAATTGTGGATTTGAGACCAGAATCTTCTACTTTTGGAAAAGTAGAATATATAACAATTGATAATACAAAAGAAGATTCCCCAAGGCAGGCATTATTCCTGCCTTCTGGTGGAATTGGTAATTCAATCTGTACACTTGGGAACGAGATGATGCATTATTTTTATTTAATTGATGAATATTGGGACGATGCAAAAGCCAAAGGGGTTGCATGGGATGATCCAGACCTTGCTATAAAATGGCCAGTTGATAACCCAATTCTTTCAGAACGTGATCAAAACAATCCTAAATTAAGAGAACTTTTTCCAGATAAATTTAAATGAATATGAAAAAGTTACTTATAATTGGATCTTCCGGCTTAGTGGGTTCTAAATTTGCTTCATCTATTTTATCTAATAGAAAGGTGGCTCCAAATGAAATTGAATTAGACATAACTGATGAAAAGATAGTTAATGATTTTTTTGAAATGGAAAAAGATAATTTTGATGCAGTTGTTAACTTTGCTGGTTTTACTAATGTTGATGTAGCTGAAAAAGAAAGAGGAGATGAAAATGGTTTTTGTTATAGATTAAATGTGGATGGTCCTGAAAATTTAGCAAAAGCATGTAAAAAATATAATAAATTTTTAATACAAATTTCGACTGACTTTGTTTTCAATGGAACCTCTGATTATCCTGGTCCATATTCCGAAAGATCATTAACACCTGACAAATTAACTGAAAAAATGGGTTGGTATGGATGGACTAAAAATAGATCTGAGTTTGTAGTTAGAAATTCAGGATGTAAGTATGCAATTGTTAGAATCGCATATCCTTTTTATGGAGAAAATTGTGATTTGAAGTTAGATTACGCAAAAAGTTATTTAAAACTCTTTGATGAAGGAAAATTATTCCCAATTTTTACAGATCAAATTTTAACACCTCTTTTGATTGACGATTTAACTCCGGCATTAGAAAAAATTATCGAAATTAAACAAACTGGAATTTATCATGTTGTTTCATCTGATACTACAACTCCATTTGAATTTGTTAGTTATTTACTTGAAAAAGCTAGGGGAGTTACTAATGTTGTTCAAAAAGGATCAATGGAAGAATTTTTAAAAGTAGAAGGACGAACTCCACGTTCAAGACTTGGAGGTTTAAAGACTGAAATTACTCAAGAAAAATTAGGAATTAAATTTAAAACCTGGAGAGAAATGGTTGATGAGTTTATAAAAAGAAGTAAAGTTTAAAAGATTTATTTCTTTATTTTTCTCCATTTATCAATTTTTTTATGATTTCCAGTTAATAGAACACTCGGTACTTTTAAGTTTTTATATATTTCTGGTCTAGTATATTGGGGGTATTCAGTCACTTCTTCTAAAGAATCTGAAAAAGATTCTTCTTTCAAAGATTTTTCTTTAATAACTCCAGGAACCAATCTTGTTACTGTATCTGCAACAACCATAGCAGGAATTTCCCCACCTGTTAAAACATAATCTCCAATTGATATTATTTCGTCTACTAAATTTTCATGAACCCTGTGATCAATTCCTTCATAATGGCCACAAATTAAAATCAGTCTTTTTAAACTAGAATATTCATAAGCTTTCTTTTGGGTAAACTTTTCTCCCCCAGCATCTAAAAGAACAATTTTGGTATCTTTAGTTTTTGGTTTTGCCTTAATTGATTTAAGACAATTATCAATTACATCAATTCTTAAAATCATTCCAGCACCACCCCCATATGGTCTATTGTCTACAGTTTTTCTTTCTGTTATTCCAAATTGTCTTAGGTCAACTATGTTTAACTCAATAAATTTTTTATCTTGCGCTCTCCACATAATTGATTCATTTAATGGACCAACAAACATTTTTGAAAAAAGTGTAATTATATCGATTTTTAACATGTCTCTTGTATTTTACCAGTTTAAGATGATAAAGTTTAATTTAATATGCAAAAGATAGTAATAGTAATGCCTGCCTATAACGAGGCAGAAAATATTGGGAGGATGATTGAAGCTCTTTTTGGAGAAGAATTTCCAAAGATAAAAGATGCTGATATGCATCTTTTGATAGTTGACGATTATTCTCCAGACGGAACAGGAAAAAAGGTAGAAGGATATCAATCTAAATATAAAAACTTACATTTACTTCAAAAACAAAAGGAAGGATTAGGTTGGGCTTATATTAGAGGAATGCAATTTGCAATGGAAAAACTCAATGCTGATGCTGTAATGGAAATGGATGCTGATTTTCAACATCCTCCAAGATTTGTTAAACCAATGGTAGAGGCATATTTAAGTGGTGCTGATTATTGTATTGGAAGCCGTTATGTTAAAGGAGGATCTGTTCCAAAAGAATGGGCGCTATCTCGAAAAGCTGTAAGTTTTTTTGGTAATCTTTTTATTAGGTTAGTTTTACTTAAACCATCTCTTCATGATTTAACTACTGGTTTTAGACTAACTAGAGTAAAAGGGGTGCTTGATAAAATTAAGCTTGAAAAATTAATGGAACCTACTAGATTTGCTTATAAAGTAGATCTTTTATATCAATCAATAAAACTTTCTAAAAAAACAGTTGAAGTTCCTTTGGAATTTGCACCTCGTACAATGGAAAAATCAAAGTTTAATCCTAAAGAAATGATTTCAACTTTTAAAGTTGCAATTATTTTAGGAATAAAAGATAAACAAAAAATTATAAAGTTTGGAATAGTTGGAGGAACTGGGTTTATTGTTAATTTTATATTTTTAAGAGTATTTAGAAATTTAGGATTAACAGAAGTTTTAGTTTGGCTTTTATCAACAGAGCTTGCAATTTTTAACAATTATATTTTTAATAATATTTGGACATTTAAAGATAGTGAAATTAAAGGCGTAAAGGCGATAGTTTTAAAGTTTTTACAATTTAATTTAACTTCAGCAGGGGCTTTAATTATTCAATCAATTGCAGGACCAATTGGGACAAAATTAGTTGGAGAAAAGTACGACTTTTTAGTTCTTGCTTTTGTTGTTGCATTTCTAGTCTTACCATATAACTACCTTATGTATACAAAGGTAATTTGGAAGAAAAAGTAGTAATATCTTCACTCATATGATGTTTCAAGAAACAGAAATTAGAGAAAGAGAAAATGATTTTTACAAAAATATAATTAGACTTTATCTTAAATATGGTTCGGTTGATGAAGTTTTTAGGGTTACTAATTATGATTTACCAATATCATATCCTGGAATGCACCATTTAATTAAAAGATGGGGGATTATTAAATCAGCAGGACCTAATAGTAAATTATCTGAAACTTTAACTTTTTTAACACTTCTTTCAGACAATCAAATTCCAATGGAAAGACTTTTTAAAAAGCTTCCTCCATCATTTAAAACTTCTCTTTCTACAATGCATAGAATCCTACATAATGTAAAAACTGGAGTAACCAGAAGATTTGGTACAGCTTTAGTAATTACACCTAAGAATCAGAAAAACAGTATCTTAATGGGTGAGGATATAACTCCACCAAAGATAGAATTAGGAAAACCTACAGGATCTAAAACTTTACCAATGACCTATTCAAGTGATAGTGAAGATCCAAAGACGTCAATATTAAGAGTGCTTCAACAAGAAGTATATTCAGAATTGGCAGTTAATAAAAATATCCCAACTGAGATTATTCCTGAAAATCCAAAGCCTTTTATGCATCTTTCTATCGCTGATATTAAAGTTTCTGTATATCATTTGGAAATTTCTGATAATTTTTTAAATTCAAATGATTTTTCAAGTTTTAAGGTCAAAGACCATTCGTTTATTTCTTCTAAAGAAATTTTATTATCAAAAGAAGTTGTTAGATCTGGGGTAAAAGAAATAATTACTAAATATAATGAATATATAAAAGATGAAGACAAAATATATGAACAAGTATCAGAATTAAATTTAGCCTTGCTTGGTACTACCAGCTAATCTAAGAGTTCTATCATATATTGCTCCACTGATTTCATTAGGTTTAATTTTTGCCTCACCTTTACAGTTTGGACAGACATCTCTAGGAGGAAATATAAATTCTTGGCAATCAGGATTGGGACACATTTCCCCCAAAAGATTGTACCTTGATTGTTTTAGTCTCCAATGCCTAGGAATTTCCATATAAGAGCATATTTTAAAAGTATTTTTCCTCTCAAACACTATCGAATTATAGGAATGGAGCCCAATTTGCAATTGGCATAGCATTTTGGGATATGAAAGCAAGTGAATAAAGATAAATTGGAATTATAATAACAGCCATAGCGATCTTAAATTCCTTTTTAATTAATGTTTCTCTAAAGGCTAAAATTAAAAAAGGGATTAATGGAAGGGCATATCTTAATAAATCTCTGTGAGCTACGAATAGTAAAGATATAAAAAATATTAATGAAAAGTAAAAATAATTAAATAATTTTTCTTGATAAAGTTTATAAACTCCTAAAACTCCTATCGTGTAGATAAATATTATTTCTTCAAGCCAAAAAGTTCCTACCCAAGGAGCTGAAAAATTAAAAATCTGAAAAGGTGGGAAGAAAAGATGAATATTATCCCCTGATTTAAAATAGGTGAAAAAATCGCCATAGGTAAATCCATAAATTGTAAACACAACCAAAAGGCCTAGTGGTATAAAAAATATTGGATAGGTATTTTTAAGATCCAGCTTTAATATAAATTTTTTTATTCCACCTGTGGCTAATTCTTTAAAATGCGGGATTGAAATTTGAATAAGGTAAGCTAAAAATAAAAGTATTCCAGGGGATTTGGTCATTTGAGCTAAAGCTCCCCAAATTCCAGCCCAAATATATTTTTTCTTTCCAAAAAAATATGTAGAAGCCAGGATTGCTGCAATGAAAAATGGTTCAGGAGAACCAACCGACCTTACTATTAACCATCTTGCAGGAAAAATCGCAAAAATAAAGGTTAACCACATGGCATTATTTTTATCTAATAATTTTCTTGCATGTTTGTTGAAGAAAAACAATGCTAAAAATGAGGAGATTAAGGTTACAAAAAGCATTGAATAGGGGTGTCCCAAAAAAATTGCAAAAGTTTTAATAAAAATTGGAAAAAGTGGAAAATGGGCTGAATAGTATTCATTTGATAGTGGAAATTGATAATTTGCTCCAATTAAATCTGGGTTATAAAAAGTCTTGGCTATTATAAGATAAAGTGGACCATCAAAGTTAGAGACAATTGTAGCCATTCCTTGTTGGGGAAGTGGAATAGTCCAAAAAGACTTAACTCTGGCAAAAAATGGAATCCAGATCAAAAAAGTAGGAATTATGGTTAATAATATTAAAATAGTTATCTTTAAAATTTTCTTCTGCACGCTTAAATCATATCACAAAACTACCTTTTCGTGGTAGAATTTGATATCTATGAATGATTATAAAATTGATGAATTATCAGTCTTTTTCCCCACTTTTAATGAAGAAGGTAGTATTGAAGAAACTGTAGAAAAAACTAAAAAAATCTTAGAAAAAGTGGCTAAAAATTGGGAAATAATTATAGTTAATGATGGATCTTCTGATAGAACTGGAGAAATTAGTAATAATCTAGCAAAGGACTCTCGAATTAAAGTAATAACTCACAATGAAAATAAAGGTTATGGAGCGAGCCTTAAAAGTGGTTTTTATAATGCAAAATATTCTTGGGTTGCCTTTACTGATTCAGATGGACAGTTTGATTTTAATGAGATTACCAAGTTTATAGAAAAACAAAAAGAAACAAATGCAGATTTAGTTATTGGTTATTATAAAAAAAGACAGGTTTCTAAGTTTAAAATAATAACTTCTAGAATGTGGGAACTTGCTGTTATGATTCTTTTTGGACTTCATGTTCATGATATTGATTGTGGTTTTAAATTAGTTTCAAAATCAGTAATTGATAAAATTCCAAAATTAGAATCAGAAAGAGGAGCTTTTATTTCAAGTGAGTTTTTAATAAAAGTAAAGAGAGCAAATTACAAGATTATTGAAATTCCAGTAACTCATTATCCAAGAACTAAAGGAAAAGGTACGGGAAGAAATATTAAGGTAATAATTAAAAGTTTTTTAGATCTATTTAAACTTTGGAGAAAATTAAGATGAAAAAAAGAATTATTAGTTGGTTAAAAAATAATTGGATATTGGTATTAATTTTATTAGTTGGTGCCTTTTTAAGGCTTTATAAGATAAATGAGTTTATGACCTTTTTAGGAGATGAAGGACGTGATGTAATAGTTGTTAGGAATTTATTAGTTAAGGCTGACCCTATTTTAATAGGTCCTGGAACATCAATTGGAAGTATGTACTTAGGCCCACTTTATTATTATTTTATAGCACCTTTTTTATTTCTTTTTAATTTTTCTCCAGTTGGGCCTGCAGTTGAGATTGCATTTTTAGGTGTTATTACAATTTTTCTAATTTATAAAGTATCTAAAGAATGGTTTGGAGAGACTGCTTCAATTTTCTCTTCAATACTTTATGCAATTTCTCCAGTAGTAATTATTTATTCAAGGTCATCCTGGAATCCTAATATTATGCCTTTTTTTGCACTGTTCTCTATTTATTCAATTTGGAAAGTATGGAAAGAAAAAAAATACAATTGGTTAATAGTTACAGTGATTTCATATGCTTTTGTTTTACAATCCCATTACTTAGGTTTACTTCTTGCTCCAGTACTATTTATTTTTTGGCTAATTTCTAAAGTTCCGGTTAAATACACTTTAATTGCCGGATCAGTATTTTTATTTTTAATGAGTCCCCTTTTTATTTTTGATATTAGACATGATTGGATGAATACCAAGGCTTTTTATAAATTTTTGACAGTAAGACAAGAAACTGTTTCTATAAAACCCTGGAAGGCTATACCTAATGTATATCCAATATTTGTTGATATTAATACATCACTTCTAACAGGAAAAAATCTACTTGTTGGCAAAATTATTACACCTCTAATCATCTTATCTTTGGCGTGGTTTATTGCAGTCAGAAAAAGAATAAAACAATTTAATAAACCCTTACTGGTTTTAATAATATGGTTAGGCTTTGCACTTTTAGGTTTGGCATTATATAAACAACACATTTATGATCATTATTTTGGATTTATATTTCCGGCACTATTTATATTATTAGGTTTTATTTTGCAATTTGTTTATAAAACTAAATTTAAAATATTAGCAATTTTAATATTTTTAATATTAGTCTTTGTTAATTTAAAAAATAGTCCAATACTATTTAGTCCTAATAGACAACTTCAAAGAAGTGAAAATGTTTCTAAAGATATTATTAATAAATCTTTAGGAGAAGCTTTTAATTTCGCGGTTGTTGCTGAAAGAAATTATGAAGATGGATATCAGTATTTTCTAGAAAAAGAAAATTCAAAGATGGTTGAGATTGATCCACAAATTCCAGAAAGTGTTAAAGCTCAACTTTTCGTAGTTTGTGAGATGGAGGAGAAAAAATGCGATCCAACACATTCGTCAAAAGCAGAAGTAGCTAATTTTGGTTGGAGCAAGATTGATAGTATGTGGGAAGTTGATGGAGTTATAATATATAAGTTAATTCATACAAAATAAGCATAGTTAAAAAATAAATTATGAACTACGAAGAATCAATATTAATTCTAGATAAAATAAAAAAAGCAAATACAATTTTATTAAATTGTCATAGAGGAGCAGACCCGGATGGGATTGGTAGTACTCTTTCGTTGAAACTGGTTTTAGAAGATATGGGAAAAAAGGTTGATGTAATTTGTCCTTCAAAAAAAGTAACTAGACAAGTAGATTATCTAAAAGGTTATCAAGATATAAAGGTCGGAATTGATTTTGAAAAATTTGATTTTTCTGAATATGAATTATTTATTACTTTAGATACCCCGAATCTATCACTCTTAATTGATAAAGATATTTTTTTTAAAGCTGATATTTTCACAATAGTAATAGACCATCATTTTATAAGTACTTTAACTGGAGATATAAAACTTTTAGATAGTAAAGCTACGTCAGTAGGAGAAATTCTTTTTGATATATATAAAGATTGGGGAATATTACTAGACAAAAAAATTGCTGAATGTTTATTGACATCAATTATTGGAGATACTGGCGCATTAGCTTATCCAAACGTTACTTCTAAGACTTTATTAATAGTTTCTAAACTTATGGAGCTTGGAGCTGATAAGAATATGGTAGTAAATAAAATTTATCGAAGTGAAAATTTTGATATTTTGAAATTTTATTCAAAAGTACTTTCCAGAATGGAAATAGATAAAGAAAGAAGATTTGTTTGGTCTTTTGTGCCTTATGAAGTCTATAAAACAGGTGGAGATTTAGAAGATGTAAAGGCTAAATCTTCAAGTCTTTTTGCTCCGATTGTTAAAGGAACAGATTTTGGATTTATAGGAGTAGAAGAACGACCTAAATATATGACAATTAGTTTTAGAGGACGAACAGATTTTGATACATCAGCTATTACTAAAGAACTTGGTGGAGGAGGTCATAAAATTGCATCAGCTGCAAAAATAGAAGGATTGTCTTTTGAAAAAGCTTCAGAAAAAGTATTGGATGTTGTGAGAAAGTATGCTAAAAAATCTTAGAAAACAATTTACTCCGTGGAATTTATTAATTCTAATAATTTTGCTCTTTGCATTTATCTTAAGAATTTATAGAATAGGAGACTTGTTGGATTTTCATTATGATCAAGGAAGAGACGCGTTAATTATTTGGGAATTAATAAAAAACCATAAATTTTTTCTAATAGGACCTGTTACTGGACTTGAAGGAGTATTTCTAGGTCCATTTTATTATTATTTAATTGCCCCATTTTATTTTATTGGCAACGGAAATCCGGCAATTCCATCAATATTTCTATCATCTTTGGTGACAATTTCTTTATTTTTTCTTTATAAGTCAGGGGAAGAGATAGGTGGAAAGGTGGTTGGTTTTATAGCACTTTTAATTGGATCATTTTCAAATTATTTAATTTTATCTAGTAGGTGGTTATCAAACCCTACTCCGATTTATTTAACATCAATTTTAATTTTCTATTTAATGATTAAAATTATAAAAGAAAAAGATAATAAACCAATATTTTGGATATTAATGTTTTTATTAGTTGGGATTTCATTTCACTTTGAACTTGCTAGTGCAATATTTTATTTACCTATACTTTTAATTTTTAGCTTTTGGCAAAAGAAAAAATTAAATAAATTAACTGCAGTTTTATCATTAAGTTTATTAATTACAACTTTTCTTCCACAAGTAATTTTTAATTTTAGACACGAAAATATTTTATTTAATAATATTTTGCTTCAAATTACTAATCATAAGGATAGTCAAATAGAAATTAACTTCTTACAATTTTTACAAACTAGAATAAAAAGAATATGGGATATTATAAGTTCATTAATATTTAACAATAATATATTAATAGCTAGTATATTTTTAACTATTTCATTATTTGGAATATTAAAATTGAAAAAGAATAATGAAATTAGTAAACTTTTTGCAATTTTTTTAGGGATTCCATTAATAGGTTACTTATTATATAGAGGAAATTATGGAAATTTATATAATTATTATTTAACAGGATATTTTTTAATTTTCGTACTATTTTTTTCTTGGGGAATTTCCTATTTTTTTAAAATTAGTCCAAAAAGAATTGTTTTAATGTTCATCTTATTAATTTTATTAAATTTAATTCAAATAAAAATTAAACTAACAACCAACGTTAATAACTCTAACGAAATATTTATTCAAAATCAGCTAGAAGCAATAAATTGGATTTATGAAGATTCAATTGGTAATAATTTTAATGTTGATGTCTATGTTCCACCTGTAATTCCTTACTCATATGACTACTTATTTTTATGGGAAAAAAATATTAGAAATAATGATAATCTTAAATTTACAGAAAAGTTTGATTTACTCTATACTTTATATGAGGTGGATCCGCCACACCCTGATAGGCTTGAAGCTTGGCTAGCAAGGCAAAAAGGAATTGGTAAGGTGGAAAAAGAAATTAAGTTTGGAGGAATAATAGTCCAAAGAAGAATTAGAATATGAATAATAGACCATATTTAAGTGTAGTCATACCTTCATACAACGAAGAATACAATCTTCGTACAGGAGTATTGGATAGTGTTCATGATTATTTATCAAGCCAAGAATATACTTGGGAGGTAATAGTTGTTGATGACGGATCAATGGATGAAACAGTGAAAATAGCAGAAGAGTTTTCAAGAAAACATGTAGGGTTTAAAGTACTAAAAGAACCCCATAGAGGAAAAGGGAGAACAGTAATTACAGGAATGCTTAAAGCAGAAGGAGAAATAGTTCTTTTTACTGATATGGATCAAGCAACTCCGATTGATCAAGTAGAAAAAGTAATTAATAAAGTTAAAGAAGGATACGAGGTAGTAATTGGTTCTAGAAGTGGAAGAGAGGGAGCTCCAATTGTAAGAAAAATCATGGCTTATGGTTTTTCTTTGTTAAGATATTTATTTTTACAACTTCCATACAAAGATACACAATGTGGTTTTAAAGCTTTTAAAAATGAAGCTAGTAGAGAAATATTTAAAAGATTAAAAGTTTTTAAAGAAAATGGAAAAATGCAAGGAGCTTCAGTGTCTGCTGGATTTGATTTGGAAATTTTATATGTAGCCAATAAGTTGGGATATAAAATTTGCGATGTTCCTGTTGATTGGCATCATAAAGAGGGAACAAAAGTAAATCCAATTAAAGATTCATATGAAGGATTTAGAGATTTATTAAAAGTAAAATTAAATGCGGTTTCAGGAAAATATCAAATAAAGTGATACTCTTATTTTCTTTATTTTTTTTACTACCAGTATTTTTTTATAAATTAAGTGCTGTATCTCTTTCTTCGTGGGATGAAGCATGGTATGGAGTTATTGCAAGAAACATCTATTTAAAAGGTGATTTACTAAATTTAAGTTTTAATGGAAGAGCTTTTTATGACCATCCACCGTTTGGTTTTTGGCTACAAGATATCGCTTATAAAATATTTGGAATAAGTGATTTTTCAGTAAGGTTTCCCTCTGCAATTTTAGGTTTTCTAACGATAATTGTTCTTTATCTTTTGGGAAGAGAGATCTTTGGTAAATCGGCTGGTTTTTTTGCTGCAATTTCCTTAGCTACTTCTCCTTGGTTTTTGTTTAGAGCAAGATCGGGAAACTTAGATGTACCACTAACCTTTTTATTTGTTCTTTCATTTTATTTATGCATTAAAGCTAGTAAAAACTTTACATATTTAATTCCTTTATCAGTTAGCTTGGGGTTTCTTTTCTTAACTAAGACTTTAGTTCCATTTACAATTATTCCAGCATTAATAATTATACTTTGGAAGAAAGTGACTTTAAAGAATTTATTTTTTCCATTTTTATTATTTTTAATAATAGTTTTGCCTTGGTTTGTTGTTAATTATTTTAATAACCCAGATTTGATTAGCAGATATTTTGCAATTGGGTATCCGGGTAATAAAAGTGGTACAAATATTTGGCAGAATATTTTGTTAACAAAAATATATTTACACAATGGTATTGGAAATTGGTTTTGGTGGGGAATATTGTCATTTGGTTTTGGTCTTTTACTCTTTAGAAAAAAATATTTCCCAATAATTGTTTTTATTATTACTTTTTTGTTGCCTTTCGCATTTTCTAATAAGGGTCATATATGGCATTTAATACCTCTACATCCATTTTGGATTTTAGTTTTTTTTGGTTTAATCGAATTAACTGTAAAAAAATACAAATATATTCTTATGTTTATTTTGTTTATGTTAATTTCATGGAATCAAATTAAAAGAAATTGGTATGAAATAATTAATGTACCTGCATATATTTCAGATATAAATATACTTTCTACAAAATCAAAAGAATATAATTTGCCTTTATATCTTGATGATGATGCAGTTCCAGAAGCAATTTTTTATAGTGGAAAAGATAGAGTAGAAAGAATTATGGGTAGAGATGGTATCAGGATGACCTTTAATAGCCAAAAAGAATTTTTATTAATTACCAGAGATTGGAGACTAACTGAGGAAAAAATCAATGCAAAGGAATATACTTTAATTGCAAAAGATAGAGATAAAATTCTGATATTAAACAAAAGATGAAAAAAAATAAGGTCGTTTTATTTAAACAAAATAAAATTCGTAGACATTGGAATGAGAAGAAAGAAAAATGGTATTTTTCTGTTGTAGATGTTGTTTTAGCTCTAACTTCAAGTTCAAATCCTCAAGTTTATTGGAGAGTTTTAAAAAAAAGATTGCTTAACGAAGGGTCCAATGAAACCGTTACAAAATGTAACGGTTTGAAAATGATAGCGTCTGATGGAAAAATGCGTGTTACTGATGTTGCAGACACTGAAATAATTCTAAGATTAATTCAATCAATTCCTTCTCCAAGTGCAGAGCCTTTCAAATTGTGGCTTGCAAGAGTTGGTTATGAAAGAATTGAAGAAACAGAAGATCCAGAAAAAGCAATTCAAAGAGCTCTAGCTACATATCTTAAAAAAGGTTATACAAAGTCATGGGTTGATTTAAGACTTAAAAGTATTGAAATTAGGAAAGACTTGACTAATGAATGGGATGAACGAGGTGTTAAAAATTCAAACGAATATGCAATATTAACTGATGATATTACATTTGCTTGGGCCGGACTTCGAACGAAGGATTATAAAAAATATAAAAGTTTAAAGAAAGAGAATTTGAGAGATAATATGACCAATTTAGAATTAGTTTTAAATATGTTAGCAGAAACAGCAACAACTGAGATATCAGAAAGTAAAAAACCGCAAAATTTTAGTCAAAATAGGATTGTAGCAAGAGAAGGCGGGGGGATTGCTGGAAGTGCGAGAAGACAGATTGAAGGAAAAACAAGAAGGAAAGTTATTAGTAAATATCGTTTTGAAGAAAAAAAAGATAAACTACTTAAATGAAGAAAATATTTAAAGAATGGAGATGGGTGATATTGGGACTCTTGGTAATTATTGCGGTTGGGTTTGGAATCAGAATTTACAATTTAACTAGTTTACCTATTTTTTGCGATGAGGCAATTTATATTAGGTGGGCACAAGTAATGAGATCAGAATCTACTTTAAGATTCTTACCACTGTCTGATGGAAAACAACCTTTATTTATGTGGATTATGATTCCTTTTTTGAAAGTATTTTCAAACCCTTTAATTGCAGGAAGAATAGTGTCAGTTTTTTTTGGAATTGGAACATTAGTTGGAATATTTGCATTATCACATCTATTATTTAAATCATTTAAAGTTTCTTTAATTTCTTCTTTTATTTATGCAATTTTTCCTTTCAGTGTATTTTATGATCGGATAGCTCTTGCTGATTCTATGCTATCTTTCTTTGGAGTTTGGATATTATTTTTCTCAATATTAACTGTTAAATTTAAAAGATTAGACCTTGCTATGATTACAGGCTTTTTCCTTGGGGGAGCATGGCTCACCAAATCTCCCGCTCTTTACTTTTCTTTAATGGTCCCATTAGGTTTAATTTTTGCAAAATCTAAAAAAGAATTAGTAAAACTTATTTTACTTTTAATTCCAACTTATTTAATAGGTTTTGGAATTTACAATATACTTCGCCTTGGTCCTAACTTTCAAATGATAGCAATTAGGAACTTGGATTATGTTTATCCAGTAAGTCATATTTTAACTTCATTTTTTGATCCATTAAAACCATTTTTAGATAGAATCAGACAGTTTTACGTTATTTATGGAGGATGGGCAATTTTTGTCACTTGGTTATTAAGTTACTTTACAAATTGGAAAAAATACAAAAAAGAGGCACTTATATTATCTATTTGGATGCTATTTCCAATATTTGTTTCAGCCGAGTTTAGTAAGACAATGACTGCAAGATATGTTTATTTTACCCTACCATATTTTATAATTTTGGTTTCATCATTATTTTTAAACAAAGATAAAATATTAAGTAAATTAGCGATTTTACTTTTTGTTATTTTTACCTTTCATAGCATTTGGTTTGATTTTAAGCTATTTGTAAGCCCCGAAAAAGCAAATTTACCTAGAGGTGAGAGAGCAGAATATCTAGAAGGATGGACTGCTGGACAAGGAATTTCTGAAATTACAAAATATTTAAAAGATGAGGTAGTTAATAACCCTGGTAGTAAGATAGTTGTAGGAACTGAAGGGTACTTTGGAACATTACCTGATGGATTGCAAATTAATTTTGAGAAAAATCCTAATGTTTTGGTCATAGGTATTGGATTAGAGTTAAATAAAGTACCAACACAACTAATTGAATCTAGAAAATTTGGTAACTTAACTTATTTAGTTGCCAATAATGAACGGATGAATGCAAATTACAAAGATCTAAATTTAAAACTTATTACAGCTTACCCAAAAGCAATTAGACCAGATGGATCATATCAATCATTAATGTTATTTGAGATTACAAATGAAACGATTTCTAAATTATAAAACTTTATTGGTCTTACTTCTTTTAACTGTTGGATTATTTTTAAGACTTAACAATCTTGAATCAAAGACATTATTTGATGCTGATCAGGAATGGTTAGCATTTAGAGCAAAAGATATTTTAAGTGGAGATTTAGTTTTATTAGGACCTGTTACTTCTGTTGGAAATTTTTCAATAGGTCCAGGATTTATTTATCTTTGGAGTTTTTTTGCATTATTAACTCATGGCAATCCTGTTTCTGGAGTATACCTTTCAGTATCTTTAGGAATTTTAACTTGTTTAGCAATTTTTATTTTTGCCAAATACTTTATAAATGAAAAAGTAGCATTTATTCTTTTATTTTTAGTATCTATTTCATCATCACTTATTTTTTGGGACCAGATACCTTGGGCTCCATCACTTTTTTATCTTTCCCAAATAATTCTTTTAGCTGGTGCATATCTTTCGATAAAAAATGATTTAGGTTATTTATTTTTAGCTGTAGGTTTTATTGTTGGATTCCAGTCACATTTTGGAATATTTTTAAGTTTATTATCAATTTTAATTTATTATATTCTTATAAAACCTAAAAAACCAAGTCTTAAAATACTATTGATGTCTTTAGGTATTTTATTTATAGGCCTTTTACCAAATATTACTTTTGATGTATTTAATAATTTTACAAACCTTAAAAGATTTATATTAATTTTTAAAGGAGATGGATTAGATTACTTTACTGGTCTTGGAAAGATAATAAAAACTATTGCATATAATGTTTCTTCAATTGTTTATCCAAGACAAATAAATTTATTAGACAGTATAATTTCAAAAGGATTTTTAGCCTTACTTTTAGTTAGCGGTATTAAACTTTTATTAAACAAAAAAGAAAGAAATCTTTCACTCCTTTTATTATTTACAATTACTATTCCAGCAATATTTTTTTATGTTCAACAGGGGAAATTCTCAGAATACTATTTAATGATGACAGTTCCTTCTTTAATATTATTATTGGGCATATTTATTAAACAAATCTTAAAAAGAAAATTTTTAATAATAACTGTTTTGATTATTGCTTTGTTTCTAAACCTTATTTCTTTAAAAGATCAAAAGAGGCTATATAACTTAAGTGCTAAAAAAGAGATTACTAAATTTATAATAGAAAAAGGTGGTAAAGAAGGTTATGGAATTTCATTAACAACAAAACTAGGTGATGCGTTTGGTTTTAAATATATTTTTGATTATTTGAAAATTAAAGCTGACGTTCCACCTAAAAAAGAAGAGACAAAAATATTTTCAGTCATTGTCCCTGCTGGATTTGATGGAATTGTCTCTTACAAAGAAATTGATGGTATTGGTCTTATTTGGCAGGGTATATAATTTATTTTCTATGAAATTTATTAAAAATTTATTTAAATCAAAAGAATTTTTAGCTATAATGGTAGTTTTAATCGCCGGATTATTAGCATCTCGTACTCTTCTTTTTCAAAAAGGTTATTTTAATATGCATGATGACCTTCAAATAATGAGACAACTTGAAATGGAGAAGTGTTTTAAAGATTTCCAAATTCCTTGTAGATGGGTACCAGATATGGGATATGGTTTTGGATTTCCACTTTATAATTTTTATCCACCACTTCCCTATCTAGTGGGGGAGATATTTAGATTATTAGGGTTTTCATTTATTGTAACTGTAAAACTAACTTTTGCACTATCTTTAATCGCAAGTGGTATTGGAATGTATTATTTAGCAAAACAATTTTTTGATCGTTTTGGTGGAATTATTTCAGCAATCTTTTATATTTGGGCACCATACCACTCAGTTGATGTTTATGTGAGAGGAGCAATGAATGAGGCTTGGGCATTAATTTTCTTTCCGTTAATATTTCTATACTCATATAAGTTAATTAGTAAGAAAAAAAACGAAACTATTAAGTGGTTAATATTACTTGCTCTTTCTTGGTTTGGACTTTTAATTACACATAACTTGATGGTTATTATTTTTACACCAATATTTGGGTTTTGGTGTCTTCTTTGGATGTGGAAAGAGAAAAATTTTAAAATAATTCCTAAGCTAATAATAAGTGGAATTTTAGCTTTAGGTCTTTCATCTTATTTTTCATTACCTGCAATATTTGAAAATAAATTTACACAAGTAAAATCCCAACTTACTGGATACTATGAATACATTGCACATTTTGTAAGTATCAAACAACTTTTAATAACCAGGTTTTGGGGATATGGTCCTTCTGTTTGGGGAGTAAAGGATGACGGAATGCCTTTTCAGGTTGGCCATGTTCATTGGGTTATTACCTTAGTAATTCTAGCTCTTTGGCTTATTGGTTTTTATCTAGTTAAAAACAAAAAAATAAAATTAAAAAATTTAAAAACTACTGACTACCTGATACTGTTTTTATTTTTGGTTGGTTGGTTTGCTGTTTTTATGACACACAATAAATCAACACCAATTTATAAATTGGTCTCACCTTTGGCTTTAGTTCAATTTCCTTGGAGATTTCTAACTATAGTTATTTTTTCATTCTCATTTTTAGCTGGTGCAATTACTATCTTTGTAAAAAATAAATATTTTCTTTCGGCATTAATATTTTTTGTAATATTATTTAATTGGAACTATTTTCTACCAGAGCATGGGAAACTGGGCAAGTTAACTGATGAGGAAAAACTTTCGGGAGTAGCTTGGGATATGCAGCAAACTGCAGGAATTTATGATTACCTACCTATTTGGGCTGAAACGGCTCCTAAAGAACCCCAAAAGGTAGTAGCTGAAATAGTTAATGGTATGGGTGAAATTACCAATACAGAAGAAAAAACTAATTTTGCAAAATTTAAAATTGAAACAACAGGATCAATAGTCAGAATTAATATATTTAAGTTTCCAGGCTGGAAAGTATATATAGATGGAAAAGAGGTAGATTATTTTGTACCAAAAGAAGAAACATGGGGAAGAATGTGGATAGAGGTTCCTAGTGGGAAACATTCAGTTGAAGCTAAATTTGTAAATACTCCTGTAAGGACAGTTTCAAATTTAATCTCTCTTGTTTCGTGGCTAGGACTTGGAGCCTATTTAATGCTACAATTTAAGAAGTGGAAGAAGAAATAGGCATTGAGACAGTTAAAGAAAGATCTGTACGTGGAGTTGTCATTTTAACTGGCAGAACGTTTTTACTTCAGATTATTGGTCTTGTTGCACAGTTTTTTCTATTTGCCTATTTAGGTGGATATGAATTTGGAGTTTTTGCAATTGTTAGTGCAATAATTAATTTTTTGGTCTATTTTTCTGACATTGGTTTGGCTGCGGCACTGATCCAGAAAAAAGAAACCCCCACAGAAACTGATTTAAAGACAACTTTTTTTGTTCAACAAATATTAATCTTTACAATAATTGGAATAGTTTTTCTTTTAACTCCATTTTTTGTACAAAAATACTCACTTACTCATGATGGACAAATACTTCTCTATGCTCTTTCTTTATCACTTATTTTCTCTTCTTTAAAAAGTATTCCCTCAATTTTGCTTGAAAGAAAACTTGAATTTGTTAAATTAGTGTTTCCACAAATTCTGGAACAAATTGTATATAACGTTGTTTTAGTAATTTTAGCAATGAAAGGTTTTGGATTAAAAAGCTTTACTGTTGCAGTAATATTAAGAGGATTGGTAGGACTTGTTGCAATTTATGCACTTCAACCATGGAAACCTGGTCTTGCTTTTTCAAAAAACACTTTAAAGGGGCTTTTCAAATTTGGTATTCCTTTTCAAATTAATACATTTCTAGCAACCTTTAAAGATGATGGGATGACAATTATACTAGGGGGAATAATTGGTCCAGTTGGCATTGGAATACTTTCCTTTGCTCAAAAATTAGCAAGACTTCCTTTGACCTTTTTTATGGATACGGTGACTCGTGTGACTTTTCCTGCATTTTCAAGAATGCAGGATCATAAAACCGACCTTGAAAAAAGTGTAACAAGGTCAATATTTTTTATCTGTCTTTTAGTTTTTCCAAGTTTAGTTGGAATAGTAATTTTAGCTCCAATCTTAGTTAGGATAGTTCCTAGATATAATCAATGGATTCCAGCACTTGTTCCTCTAATTTTTATTTCAATTAACTTTCTTTTTGCTGCAGCTACAACTCAATTGACAAATCTTTTAAATGCAATTGGAAAAATCAAAATAACATTTTACTTAATGATTATGTGGACAGTTTTAACCTGGGCCTTTATTCCATTTTTAGCTATTAAATATTCAGTAATTGGAGCATCAGTAGGCTACTCTTTAGTTGGTTTTTCATCAGTGGTTGCAATTATTGTTGCAAAAAAATATGTAAATTTTTCAATTATGAATTCCATGATTAAACCAATTGTAGGATCCTTTGTCATGGGTATAACACTCTTGATTATCAGAAGATACCTACCATTAAATATTAATTCTATGCTTACTTTAGCTCTTGTAGGTTTAATTGTTTATTCTACTTCCATGGTATCAATGATGGGGTTATCTTTAATTCAGGATGTTAAAAAAAGTTTTAAAACAATATTTAGTAAAAAATAAGTTATTAATAATACCGTTATTAATAATTCTGTTTTCATTAATATTAAGATTTACTTGGATTGATAGATTTCCAGGTGGAATGGATGCAGATCAAGTTGAAGTCTCATTAAGTGCAAAAACGATTGGTTTATTTGGGGTCGACTCTTCTGGTACTGGTTGGAAAACTATGATTTTTGGTAATAATACAAAAGCTGGGATTGCGGGTTTACCATCAATAATGATTTCACCCCTTTATTATTTTAGTAAACTTAATCTGACAAATATTAGGATTCCTTTTGTAATAATAAATGTTATTACTATTATATTTTTGTCTCTTTTGGTGTTTGAATTAACTAAAGAAAAAATAATTATTATATTTACTCTGTTAATAGGTTTTATTAATCCATGGATGTTTGCATATTCAAGAGTTCCTACTGAAGCACCTTTTTCTTTATTACTAATTATTGTAGGTATGTATTTCTTATTTAAATTTAAAGGATATAAAATTTTCTATTCGTTATTATTTTTTGTTGGAGCATTTTATTCGTATTTTGGGGCGAAACCATTACTACTATTATTAGTACCTGTCCTTTTGATAATACATTATTTTATTAATAATAAACGTAATATAAAAATCTATATCTTTTTTTTGCTTTCCTTTATACTTTTTGCAGGAATTTATTTTGGGGTATCTAAAAAGTTGAACCTCAATACATTTTCTGCCAGAAGCCAAGATGAGATATTAATTTTAAATGCAGATTATTTTTCAGATAAGGTTAATGAATACAGAAGAGCCTCGATTGATTACCCATTAAAAAACGTATTAATAAATAAATATACAGTTACTTTATTAGAGTTTTCCAAAAAATATATGTCTTGGATTTCATCAGATTTTCTATTTTGGAAGGGTGATGCTAGAGGAATGTATACATTTGAAGACCATGGTTTAATATATGTATTAGATCTTTTATTTATCGTTATTGGAATATATGGAATTAGCAATTATAAAAAACTCATTCCATTACTAATTACTCTTTTTATTGTTTCTTCTATACCTCCCGCATTAAGTCTTCATGGAGATTCATTTTTTTATAGAGGATTTTTATTAATTCCTGCTTTAATTATTCTAATCTCTCTAGGTTTAACATACATGTACAAAAATTTAAAAAAGAATTACAAATCAATTATTACAATATCAGTTTTTCTAATTTATTTCTCTTTATTTGTTAATTTCTTGATTTTTTATTTTTTTAGATATCCAGTAAAACAACAGGATAATAATTTTTTAAATGGTAGAATTGTTGCAAGTTATTTAGCCAGAAATAATTTAAATCAAAAGGTTGTAGTTGTGACAACGTCTCCATATTCAATATTTAATGAATATTTGTTTTATTCAAACAAAATATTAGAAACAGAAAAATTACTATCAAAGGAAAAAGACAGTTATTTTGTTGGGAACATTATTATCATCAAAAATTGTCCAATAACTAGTTTAGAAGGAACGTATATGTTCGATAGTAAGGTCAATTGTAATTTTAATGGCAAAAATTATGTAGTTATACAAAATCAAAGTGATTCTGGTGTAGTTTTTAGAATTTATAACGATAAATTGTGCGAAGAATCTAATCTGACAACATATCGCAGAAATCATCTGGTGTCAGACTATAATATAGAGAAAATGAATAATGATGATTTTTGTACTAGATGGATACAAAATGGTAAAACGAATTAAACATACCTGTCCGATATGTGGAAACAATAACTCTTCTGAGTATTGGGCCATGAGTGGTTACAAATTAGCAAAATGTAATGAGTGCAGCATGGTTTGGGATTTTTACCCTGCAGAGAATATCATAGCTCAATACGATAAATCATATTTTCAAAATGAAAATCCAAAAGGGGGTTATGCAAATTATTTTGAAGGAATGAAAGTAAATAGAAAAACTTTTTCAGACAGATTAAATAAATTATATAAAAAATTGGGTAAAAAAGAATTATTATTAGATGTTGGTTCTGCTTTGGGAGATTGTTTAGATGGGGCAAGAAAATTAGGTTGGAAAAATATAATGGGTTTAGAAGTTTCTAAATTTGCATATGATTTTGCAAAAAAAAGAGGTTTAGATGTAATAAATTCTACTTTAGATAAAACTACCATTAAACCTAATTCTTTTAACGCTGTCACTTATCAAGACGTCATAGAACATATTAAAGATCCCTTAATAGAAATGAAATTAGTTCACAAAGTTTTAAAAAAGGATGGTTTAGTTTTAGTTGTTACACCGGATGTTGGGGGTTTATGGCATAAATTACTTGGACCTTTGTGGTATCACTATAAACCAGGAGAACATATCATGTATTTTTCCCAGAAATCTTTAAGATTAATTTTAGAGAAAGCTGGTTTTAAAAATATAGAAACTAGAAAAACTTACAATGTATTAAGTATCGAATATGTATTAAATAGACTTAAATATTATTCTCCATTTATTTTTGAAAATTTACTTAAAATTATAAATGGAAGTAAATTAAAGGATTTTGCCTTTAAGGCATATACAGGAGAAATTGAAGCATGGGGACAAAAGTGAAAAAAAATTGGATTTTAATATTAATATTTTTACTAGCTCTATTTTTTCGACTTTGGAAACTGGAAACTTACCCTGAAGCAATTGATGAAGATGAAATGGCTTTAGGTTATTATGGTTATTCTCTTTCAAATTTTGGTGTAGATGAATATGGGAATAAATTTCCAATTTATTTTAAATCTGTGGGGGATTATAAATATGGACTTTATTCATATGCAGTAGCCCCAATAGTTAAAATTTTTGGGTTAAACACTTTTACTACAAGATTTCCTTCTGCCGTCTTCGGTGCTTTATCAATAATAGCAATATATTTTTTAGCGCTGACTATATTTAATAATAAAACCTATGCACTAGCTTCATCTTTTGTTTTGGCAATTAACCCAACACACATTCATTTTTCTAGAGTTTCCTATGGCAACATAATGGGAGCGTTTTTTACAGTTCTTGCAATAACATTTTTCTTAAAATTTATTAAGTCTAAAAATATTAGAAATTTCATATTAACATTAGTTCCATTTGTTTTGGCAATTTTTTCATATCAAGCATATAGAATATTAATCCCTGTAATATTTTTAACTTTAACAATTATTTTATATAGACAGTTTTCAAAAAAATTGTTAATGCTTCTTGGAATAGTACTTACTACAGTAATAATTTCTTTTGTTCCTGTTGAGTCTAGAGCTAGGTCTCAGAGTATATTAACAATTATAGATAAACCAGCTCTTTTTGAAAACGCAGCCGAAGACAATAGTGCTGGAACTAATTTATTACTTACTCGTATTATTCATAATAAAATTACTTCTTTTTCCCTTGATTTTGCAAATAGATACTTTTCATATTTTGATCCAAGTTTTTTATTTTTGGAAACAAGTATTACATCTGAAAGACATTCGATACCAAAAGTAGGTCTTATCTTTTTAATTGAATTGCCAATTTTATTAATTTCAATTTACGCTTTTTCAAAACTTAAGAAAAATAAATTAATTTTAGTGCCATTTATTATGCTTTTTTCGGCTCCACTTGCTTCAGCAACAATAGTTGGAGTAAGAAGTATAACAAGGTCTGTATTTTTGGTTTATGCATTGTCGCTAATAATCGGAGTAGGTTTTGGATTTTTATTTGAACAAAAAAAGTTCAAAAAATATGTAATCGGAATCTTGGCGTTTTTATATGTTGGTAATTTTATTTTTTTCTTTCACCAATACACGGTTCATAAAATTTATCATCATCCGTGGAACAATGATGTGGGACTTAAAGAAATGGTTTTATCTATTAACAAAACTTATAAAGATAGATATCAAAAGATTGTTGTTTCAAGAGGTCATTATGTTCCATTTTTATTTTATGGAAAAGAAAATCCTAACGATTTTATAAATAAAAAAGGCATATTTGAAAAACTAATATTTAACATGCCATATGATTGCCCTCCAACTGGACAAAAAAACACTCTTTACGTTTGTTTTGGTTATAAAGTACCGAAAGCGGGAAGAATTATTGAAGTTTTTAGATACAAAGATGGTCTTCCTGCAATTATTTTAGTTGATTTTAATGAAAAACAATTTGGTCCACTTCCAAAAAGATTGGAATGGAATGAAGAACCAAGTAAAATTAACTTAAATGGAAACTATTGGCCAGAAAATTAAAAGAAATATATTATTTCTAACAATTCTTTTGTTAGGATCTTTATCATTGTCTTTGACAATGGTTAAAAGTGGCCTTAATTATTCCTTCGGTCAAGGTTTTTGGGGGCCAAATGGACATGATGGAATTTGGCATATTGCTCTTTCCCAAGGTTTAGCGAGAGGTTCATTCGAAAACTCTGTTTTTTCTGGAGAGCTTTTAAAAAATTATCATATAGGTTTTGATTTACTTTTGGTATTGATAAATAAATTAACCAAAATTCCGATAAGTTTAATATATTTTCAAATTCTTCCACCAATTTTTGCATTATTAATTGGACTTTTGACTTATAAGTTTGTGAATATTTGGATAAAAAATAAGTTATCGGCTACTCTTTCAATGTTCTTTGTATATTTCGGCGGATCTTTATCTTGGATTTTAGGAAAAGGGGAATCAACATTTTGGTCACAACAAGGGATTTCAACTTTAATAAATCCTCCGTTTGCCCTGTCTTTAATATTTATTTTATTAGGATTAATTGCTATTTTGAAAGATAAAAAAATACTTGCAATTGTTTTTTTTGGACTTTTGATTCAAATTAAAGTTTATGCTGGGCTATTAGTATTAGGAGCATTACTTGTTTCTGGTTATTTTCAAATATTTATAGGAGCATTATTAATATCAAGTTTAATATTTATTCCTTTTAATAAAGAAGCTACTTCTTCGATTTCCTGGCAACCATTTTGGTTTTTAGAAACAATGGCCAGTTATAGTGATAGATTAGGTTGGGATAAATTTTATTCTGCAATGACAACATATAAAACCGGACATATTTGGATTAAAGGAATTTTAGCTTATGGTTTAGCATTTACAATTTTTATTGTTGGAAATTTTGGAACTAGAATAATTTTTCTATTTAATCTACTAAAACGAAAAATTAAATTAACGAAAATGGATCTATTTTTCTATTCCGTTATTTTAGCCGGTATTTTAATACCTACATTCTTTGTGCAAAAGGGAACTCCATGGAATACTATTCAATTTTTTTACTATTCTTTATTCTTTTCAAGTATTTTATCTGGAATAGTTCTCTCAAAAGCTAAAAAGTATATTGTGTTAGTAATTATTCTTTTAACTATTCCAACAACCCTTTTAACATTAAAAGATGTTTATATTCCAAATAGACCTCCTGCCAAAGTTTCTCCAGAAGAACTTTCTGCTTTAAGTTATTTAAGAGAAAAACCGACTGGTGTTGTTTTAACTTATCCTTTTGATAGTCAAAAAGCCAAAGATGCAATAAATAACCCTCCAAGACCACTTTATTTATATGATTCAACATCATATGTTTCAGCCTATACAAATAAACCTGTATCTTTAGAAGATGAAGTCAATTTAGATATATTAGGATATAACTGGAAAGAAAGACTTTTAGAAATTCAAGGTTGGTATAAAGAAACCGATTTAGTAAAAGCTAAAAACTTTTTAAAAGTAAATAATATTAAATATGTTTACTGGTTAAAGGGCCAAAGGGCATTCTATGGAGAAGGACAATTGGGTATAACTAAAATATTTGAAAATTCTTCTGTAGATATATTCCAAGTCGAATAGTTTTGGCTTCTTTGATACAATTAAGGGTATGGCTAAGATTTCTGTCGTAGTTAACACTTATAATGAGGAAAAGAGGCTATCTCGTGCCCTTTCTTCTCTAAAAGGCTTTGCAAATGAGATTGTAGTGGTTGACATGATGTCAACGGATCAAACTAGAGAAATTGCTAAAAAATTTAAAGCAAGAGTATTTAAGCATAAAAAAATAGGTTATGTTGAGCCTGCTAGAAATTTTGCAATTGAGAAGGCTAAGTATGAATGGGTTTTTATTTTAGACGCTGATGAAGAAATACCTGAAACATTAAAAATTTATCTTAAAAATGAAATTAAAGAGCCACAGGCCAATTTCTATAGAATTCCTCGTCGTAACATAATTTTTGGTAAATGGATGAAGCATACTGGTTGGTGGCCTGACCTTAATATTAGGTTTTTTAAAAAAGGAACTGTTTCTTGGAACGAAATAATTCATTCTGTCCCCGTAACTTCTGGGAAAGGCATGGATATTGACTGTAGTGAGGAATTAGCAATTAAACATAAGACCTATTCATCATTGGAAGAATATATTACAAGGATGAATAGATATACTACCATTCAGGCAAGAGAATTAAATAAAAAAGGAGTGGAGTTTTCTTGGAAAGATTTAATAATTAAACCAACTGCAGAATTTTTAAGAAGATATTTTGCAGAGGAAGGCTTTAAAGATGGTCTTCATGGGTTAAACCTTTCTCTATTACAGGCATTTTCAGAAATCGTTCTTTATTCAAAACTGTGGCAAAAACAGGATTTTAAAAAGAAAAAACTAGATATCACCGAAGTTCATGAAATATTTGAAAAATCTTACAAAGATTTTTCTTGGTGGATAATTAATTCAAAAATATTAGAAAGTACCAACTTTTTTAAAAAATTATGGCTAAAAATAACAAAATCCCTAAAGTATCGATAGTAATCTTAACTTGGAATGCCCTCAAGATGACTAAAGATCAACTTAAAGATGTATCCAAGCTTGATACAAAAGGTTTAATTGCTGAAACGATTATTGTTGATAATGGTTCGACGGATGAAACTATAGAGGAACTTTCAAAATACACACTTTCCAATATGGGTTATAAATTTATCGAGACTGGGTCAAATAAGGGTTTTGCTGGGGGAAATAATTATGGAATTAAAGATGCAATAAAACGTGGAGCTGACTATGTAATTTTAATGAACAATGATTTGATCTTATCTGAAGATATTTTAACTAAAATTGTTTCTTTAGCTGAGAAAGACAAAACCATAGGATTAATCTCCCCCAAGATGTATTTTGCTCCAGGGTTTGAATTTCATAAGGATAGATACAAGGAAAGTGAAAAAGGGAAAGTGATTTGGTATGCAGGAGGAATTTTAGATAGAAACAATGTTTACTCATCACATAGGGGAGTTGATGAAGTAGATAAAGGTCAATATGAAAAAATTGAAGATACAGACTTTGCAAATGGGGCTTGTATGTTAATTACTAAAGAAGTTATTAAAAAAATTGGAACAATGGATGAAACATTTTTTCTTTATTGGGAAGATGCAGATTATTCAGAACAAGTTAAAAAAGCTGGTTTCAGAGTAGTCTATACTCCAGAAACAAAGCTTTGGCATATGGTTTCAGTAAGTACAGGAAATTCCGGAAGTCCTTCAAATGATTATTTTTTAATTAGAAATAGACTTATCTTTGGATCTCGATACTCAAGTTTAAGGACTAAGTTTGCACTTTTAAGAGATAGCATTAGACTTTTATTTACAGGTCGTGAATGGCAGAAAAAAGGTGTAACTGATTATTATCTTCATCGATTTGGTTCAGGTAGATGGCTAAACAGCAAAAAATGAAAATTTCAGTAATTATTTTAGTAGGAGAAAAAATTAATGATGGTTTATTTAAAAAATGTCTAAATTCAGTTTCATGGGCTGACGAAATAGTTCGAGTTGAAACAAAAAACCAACAGGGAAGTTTTTCTGAATGGAGAAACTTAGGACATAAAAAAGCAATTGGTGATTGGATTCTTTACATTGATACTGATGAAGAAGTAACCACGAGTTTACAAAAAGAAATTAATAATATTATTAATAATCCAAAAATTATGTTTACGGGATTTAAAATACCTAGGAAAAATATTATTTTTGGTAAAGAATTTAAATATGGCGGACAATATCCTGATTATCAAAAGAGACTTTTTTTAAAGAAGAATTTTAAAAAATGGCAAGGTGATCTTCATGAGACACCTGAATTTGAGGGAAAATTAGGTAAAATTGATAATTCTATAATTCATCATAAAGATCTAACAATTAGTGAAATGTTAGATAAAACAAATAATTGGTCCGAAATTGAAGGACAGTTAATGTTTAGCGCAAATCATCCTAAAATGAATATTTTTAGATTCTTTTCAGCAGGGTGTCGCGAATTTTATTTAAGATTTTTTAAACAAAGGGCTTTTATGGATGGTTCATTAGGAGTAATATATGCATTCTATCAAGTTTACAGCAGGTTAATTTCATATTCTAAATTATGGGAAAAGCAGCAATTTTCAACCCGTATCTAGATACACTTGGGGGTGGGGAAAGATACACAATATTTTTTGCTAAAGTTTTGGCAGATGAGGGGTATGTCGTTGATATTGAGTGGAAAGATAAATCAATGAAAGAAAAAATACAAAATCGATTCGGTATTAAATTATCGGAAAATATCAATTTTGTTGATGATATCAAAAGGGGTGAAAACTATGATATTTGTTTTTGGATAAGCGATGGAAGTATTCCAACATTAAGAGCTAGAACTAATTTTCTTCATTTTCAAGTTCCTTTTAAAAATGTTAACGGAAAAACACTTTTAAATAAGATGAAACTTTTTAGGATTAATAAAATAATTTGTAATTCAAATTTTACAAAGAAAGTGATTGATAAAGAATATGGAGTTAATAGCTTGGTTATTTACCCACCTGTTGATATTCTTTCTATTAAATCTAAAAGAAAAGAAAATATAATTTTATATGTCGGAAGATTTTCAAATCTTGTTCAGAATAAAGGTCATGAAATTTTAATTGATGTTTTTAAAAACTTAATAAAAGAGAAAGGTTTTACTGATTGGAAATTAATTTTAGCAGGTGGAATTGAAGTTGGTGTTGGAAACTATTTGAATAGATTAAAGACTTTAAATAAAAATATTAATATTGAGTTTGTAGAAAGTCCTGATTTTAATAAACTAAAAGAAATATATGGGAAATCCAAATTTTTTTGGTCAGCTGCTGGTTACGAGGTGAATGAAACAAGTAGTCCTGAAAAAGTAGAACATTTTGGAATTAGTTTAATTGAAAGCATGTCAGCAGGATGTGTTCCTGTTGTTTATAATGCCGGTGGTTATAAAGAAATAATTACTAGTGGTGAAAATGGTTTTTTGTGGCAAAATAAGAAAGATTTAATAAGGATTACAGAAAAAATCACAAAAACAGGTGGACTTTATAAAGATATTTCAACAGAAGCTAAAAAATCATCTTTAAAATATAGTTATGAGTTTTTTAAAAAAAATGTATGTCAAATATTAAAGTGAATAAAATTAAAAAAAAATCAAAAGCTGTTGAACTTCATGAGAATGTTCCTGCTGATTGGTATTATCAGTCTTTAAAGGTAGATATTTTTCAAAGATATTGGCACAAAAGAAGGTTTGAGGAAGTAACCAAAATATCAGAACCTGTCGATAAAGTTTTAGACATAGGATGTGCAGATGGAATGTTTTCAAAAGTAATATTGGATGCAACTAATGCTTCTTCTTTAATTGGTATTGATGTAATTAAGACTTCAATTAATTGGGCAAAGAAACATTGGAAGAAAAATAAAAAAATGAAATTTATAGTGGGGGATGCACAGGAACTCAAATTTAAATCAGATGAATTTGATGCTGTTTATATTATGGAAGTATTAGAACATGTTGAGAATCCTTTAAAAGTATTACTTGAAGTTAAAAGAGTATTAAAGAAAAATGGTTTTGGGGTATTTTTAGTTCCTTCTGATAATGATTTATTTAAAATAGTTTGGTGGTTATGGTTAACCTTTTATCCAAGAGGTTGGGTATGGAAAGATACTCATATTCAAACATATAGAGAAAACTTTCTTCCTACACTTTGTAAAAAAGCCGGTTTTAAGGTGGAAGTGGATAAAAAATTTCATTTAAAAATGTTACACTTGGTAAAGGTTAGAAAATAAATAATATGAAAGTATCTGTTGTAATGCCTAGTTTAAACGGTAAAACTATCTTGGAGAAAAATCTTCCAATACTTTTAGCTGCCTCTAATAACCCTAAAAATAATATTTGTGAAATTATTATTGTTGATGATGGTTCTTGGGATGATAGTGTTTCATTTTTAACTCAAAATTTTAAAGGAAGAATTAAACTTATAAAACATACCAAAAATAGAGGGTTTTCAGCTAGTGTAAATACAGGAGTTAGAGCATCCACTGGAGATTTGATTCTTCTTATAAATATTGATGTAATTCCAGAAGTTAATTTTTTGGAGTCTTCTTTGCCCCATTTTGATAATAAGAAAGTATTTGCGGTTTCTTTGCATGAAAAAGATTATGGATATGAAAAAGGATATTTTGGAGACGGATATATTCAACTTGCCATGGGAAAAGAGGATAATGCACTTCATCCCTGCCTTTATGTTAGCGGTGGAAGTGGATTATTTAGAAAATCTTTATGGAAAGAACTAGGTGGTATGGATGAAAAATTATTATCTCCTTTTTATTGGGAAGATGTAGATTTAGGTTATAGAGCAATCAAAAGAGGCTATATTAATCTTTGGGAACCAAATGGTAATTGTATCCATCATCATGAGTCAACAATATCAAAACTTCCACAAAAATATGTTGGAAGAGTAAAGGAAAGAAATCAATTATTAGTAATTTGGAAAAATATTCACAGTAAAAATTTAATCAAAAAACACATTGTAGGATTATTAAGTAGAAGTTTAAAACACCCTGGTTACTTAAGAGTAGTTTTCATGGCATTGATGCGTCTTAAGATTGTTTTAAAGGCTAGAAAGAAAGAGATTAAGGAAGGGAAAGTTAGTGATGAGGCAATCCTTTCTATGTTTTCTTAAAACTTATTAAAATTTTTTAACTTTAAATTATTAAACTACTAAAATAGTGGTATTATTTAAGTGTGAATTTGAAAAAGATAATTTTTAAAAACGTCATATTAATAGTAATTTTATTAGTAGCTTCATTTTTGAGGTTATACAAGATTTCTTCTGATCCTGTCTCACTTTTTGGGGACGAGTTAGATGTTGGATATCATGCATATTCTATTTTAAAAACAGGGAAAGATTATTCAGGAAATTTTATGCCACTGCATTTTCAAAGTTTAGCTGAATGGAGGACACCTTTATATCTATACTCTGCAGTTCCAACCGTAGCAATTTTTGGAATAAACGCCTTAGGTGTTCGTCTACCTGCTGCCATTTTTGGGATATTAGGAATTTTAGGAATTTATCTTTTAATTAAAGAATTAACTGATAATAAAAATTTGGGTTTAATTTCAGCAGCAATTTTAGCAATTAATCCTTGGCATTTACAATATTCCCGCACTGGCTTTGAAGTTACAATGTTATTAACGTTTTTACTTTTTGGACTTTATATCTTCTTTAAAAGTTTGAAGAATGGGAAATATTTATGGCTTTCTGCAGGACTTTTAGTTTTAACACCATTAATTTATAGTACTGCGAAATTATTTACTCCTTTTCTTTTAGTATTTTTAATTATTTTTTTTAAGAAAGAAATATTTTCTCTTCCAAAAAAATATTTAATAAATACATTAATAACTCTTTTAATTTTAGGCGGAATTACTTCTTATGCAGTTTTATTTTCTGGTGGAGGACAAAGATTTAATTATATAAGTGTTTTTTCAGATCCAATTGTGGAACCTGAAGTGGGGACATTAAGATTACAAGATAGTAGGTTTAGAGGTGAAACTGGAACTGGCTTATCTCCAAAACTATTAGATAGGATAATGCATAATAAATTTGTATTTTGGGGAAATACTATTTCAAATAATTTTTTAGAAAGCCTTTCAGTTGAATTTTTGTTTGCCAAGGGAGATCCTAATCCAAGACATTCGTCAACTGGGGTAGGAGAATTTTATAAAGTAGAATTTATTGCAATAATATTAGGTTTAATTCTATTTATTTCAGACAAAAATCAAAATTTCAAATTAAAGTTATTTATTCTATTTTGGATTATTGCAGGAATTATTCCGGCTTCCATAACACGTGATGGCGGAAATCATGCCACTCGTCTTATCTTGATTCTTCCACCACTAATATTTTTAATTTCATATGGAGTTAAAAAGTTATTTGAAATGAAAAAAATAGTAATAATTATTTATTTTGCTATTTTAATTTTAGAGTTTGGAAGTTACTTACATTTATATTATATTCACTATCCTTGGGATTCTGAACGTTGGTGGCACACAGGTTGGAAAGAATCAATCCAAACCATTAAAGGAATTGAAAAAGATTACGATAAAGTAATAATTACAATGGCAGATGAACCTGCTTGGATATTTTTTGCTGGTTGGTATGAGTATCCACCTTCTCTTTGGCAAAAAGAGTTTCCTATAGGAAATGATGTAGAAGTTGCCGGTTTTGGAAAAATTTCTCATACCGGTAAATTTTATTTTGGGTCTCCGAATAAAGATGAAAATGGAATTTATGGGTTAGAAAAAGTAATTACAGAAAAAGATTTATATTTAGCTTCTGCAAAAGAAATTCCTTGGAACCTGATTATGGATCCTACTAAAAAACCAAATGGACTGACCTTGATTAAATCAATAGCATTTCCATCAGGTGAACCAGCTTTTTACTTATTTACAAAAGCAAAATGATTATTAATCAAGTAGATTTAATATTTCATGAAAAAAATATTTAAGATAATTTTACTGGCATTATTATTAAGACTTGTTGTTTCTTTCTTAGGGTATCATGGAGACGTCAATGATTTTTATTGGTGGACAAGAGATCTAGTTTCCAATGGATTAACTGGTTTTTATGATCATAATATTGCTAATGCCACGCAACCGATTTATCCACCAGTGACGTCATATCTTTTTTGGTTTACAGGTATTTTACACAATATCTTTTGGCAAGTTGTCTGGTTTTTAAATGTAAACATTAAAATTTTCCCTTCAAATTTGATTTTCTGGTTAGAATCACCTCAGGGGTGGTATGTTTTTAACAAACTACCTGCAATATTTTCTGATTTAGGAATAATATACGTTTTATATCTTTTTGCTAAAGATCTTAAAGATAAAAAAGCCGGACTTTTGGCTGCCAAAATATTTGCCTTTTTTCCTGTTTTTTGGTACAACTCCAGTCTTTGGGGACAGACAGAAAGTATCTTTGCGCTTCCAATGATTGGTGCGTTTTATTTACTTCATAAAGGAAAATTAAAAAGTTCGATGCTTATTTATACTTTGGCATTATTGACTAAGCCAACAGCGTTTTTTGCTTTCCCTGTATTTGTTTATTGGCTTTTTAGGAAAGGTAAAATTAAAGAAATATTTATTGGTATGCTGTTTTCTCTAATTCTTATCCTTAGTTTATATTTTCCTTTCCATCCAAATGGATTATTAACATGGGTAATATCATTTTATTTAAGAAGTTTGAATGGTGTACTTGGATATATGGTTGCCAACGCCTTTAATTTTTGGGCATTATTTTTTGGTTTTGATAATAGGCCTGATACGTCTCTATTTTTGGGAATACCTGCAAATATTTTAGGAAAAGGAGTTTATATCATTTCTGCTATTGCACCATTTATTTTGTTACTAAAAAAGAATTTTGGAACGAAGTCTATTTTATTGATGGCAACGATTTTATCATTTATCGCATTCATGTTTTTACCAAGGATGCATGAAAGATATTTTTACCCTGTTTTGGTTCTTTTGATTCCTGTAGCTGTAGCTGATAAAAAAATTAGGAAACTTTTTTACTTCTTTTCTACAATGCATTTATTGAACCTATATCATTTTTGGTGGGTACCAAAAATTGATATATTGGTTAGCATATTTTCGAATCATTTTTTTGAAAAAATTCTACTAACATTGAATCTGATATTTTTTATTTATCTAATCTATTTATTTTTAAAAGATTATGCGAAAACTAATTAGATCGAAGATATTTTGGATTTTTTTTGTAGCTTTCTGTTTTAGACTTATATTATCCTTTTTAATTTGGCATCCTGATTTAAATAATCATTTTGATTGGGGTATTAGGTTTTGGCAGTATGGTCCCGCAAAGTTTTATACAGAAAATGTTTGGAATTTTACTTGGCCAAATCAACCTCCTGGGACGATATATATGTTTGCAGGGATTAGAAAATTTTTTGAATTTATCTTTGGCATCTTTTGGATAATTAATACAAAAATTCCTGCATTTCCATCAATTGTAATTACTTTCTTTGAAACAAATTTATATCCAGCCATACTTAAACTCCCCGCCATTCTAGCGGATTTTGGTATTGCCTATTTAATTTATAAATGGACAAATAAAAAATGGGCAAGTTTAATTTTTTTAATAAACCCAGTTATTTGGTATAACTCATCAGTTTGGGGACAGTATGACTCAGTGATTAATTTTTTTGCTCTTCTTGCATTTTATCTACTCAATAAAAAAAAGTTATTGTTTGCAATTATTGCCTTTGTATTATCAATTTATATTAAAGCTTCCCTTTTAATTTTTGCTCCTATATTTTTAATTATTGCAATACGTCAAAAGTATTCTTTCAAAAAGTATATTTTGTCATTAGTGTTGTCTTTGACTGTGGTTGCATTAATAACCTTACCTTTCTCACAGGGTGAACCTTTCTTTTGGCTTTATTATCTTTATAAGGATAAAGTTTTTATTGATCAATTACACGTGGTTACTGCTAATGCATTTAATTTATGGGGAACTATCTTTGGGGTGAAGGACTCTGCGGTTGAAATCAAAGACTTTCTACCTTTCTTTGGGTTTACCTATCAAATCTGGGGTTATATTTTATTTACTATTTCCTATATACCACTTCTTTTTAAAGTTTATAAAAATAGTGATTTAAAAGTAGTTGCATGGACGCTAGCTTTAACAGCTTTTGCGAGTTTTGTGCTTTTGACAAATATGCATGAAAGATATCTTTATCCACTTTTCCCATATTTAACCATTTTGTTAACAACAGGCGTTGTAGCTAATTGGGAGTATTGGTTAATTACAACTATTAGTTTATTAGGAATGTATAACTTTTGGTTTACTCCAAAGATAAATATAATTATTTCATTTTTATCATTTGGAGACAGATTAATGCCAAGAATTTTAGGATTTTTATTGTTTATCCTTCTCTTGAAGCTCTACACGCGATATAATGAGATTAAATGAAAAAGTGGATATTACCTCTCATTTTAGCTTTATCTTTTCTTCTTCGTGTTGTAGCACTTGATAAATATCCAGTAGGATTTACGCCTGATGAAGCCTCTTTTGGATATGATGCTTATTCAATTTTAAAAACAGGTAAAGACCAATGGGGGAATGCATTTCCTTTAGTTCTAAAATCCTTTGGAGATTATAAAGCACCTATTTATGCTTATTTAACAATTCCTTCTGTTTTTATATTTGGATTAACTAAGTTTGCAGTAAGGCTTCCAAATGCTTTAATTGGTACCTTAGCTGTTTATGTTTTGTACTTACTTTCAAATAAACTTTTTTCCGATAAAAAATATGGTATTTTAATTGCGTTTTTACTAACTATTAGTCCTTGGCATATTATGATGAGTAGAGGAGCGTTTGAAGCCAATTTAATTACACTATTTCTTCCTTTGGGAATTTATTTATTTTTAGTAGAAAAATACTATTTATCCATGACTGTCTTTGGTGTAAATATGTTTACTTATCATTCAGCCAAGTTAATTACACCTTTAATAATAATTTTGTTATTAGTATTTTTTAAAAACAATTTATCTAAAAAAATACTTAAACCACTATTAGTTTTTGGATTGTTTGTAATATTAACAATTTATACCTTTAATCTAGGAGCTGGTGCAAGAGTCGCGGAAAGAAGTATTACCAGTGGTGCATTAGAAGATGGTGCTAAGGCAAAAATTGTTTTAATTCAAAATGGAATGAACCCAACTCTAGCAAAGTTACTTCATAATAAATACCAAGTCGTTATAAGTAGATTTATAAATAATTATCTTCAATACTTTTCTCCTAGTTTTTTGATTTTAGATGGTCCAGCCGAAACAACTTATGGAATGGTTAAAGGTTTTGGAGTTTTATCTTATATTGAAATATTTGGATTATTTTTTTTAATTATTAATTTTAAAAAATTTAAAGACAAAAAAATTATTTATTTTTTAATATTATGGCTTTTAATTTCACCACTTCCAGCAAGTTTATCAACAGGAGTAGGCTATGCTGCTAATCGAGCAATATCAATGATTCCTGTTTTACAAATTTTAGCAGGGTTAGGGATTTATAAATTAATAGAAAGTAACAAAAATGTCAAATACTTATTAGGTCTAGTTGTTCTATTTGGTTTTATTGTCTTTTTTCAAAAATATTTAATTGAAAGTCCAACTAAATCAGCCGACGGTATGCTTTCAGGTAATTTAGAAAAAGCAGTTGAGATAACTAATAATTCTGATAAATTTGATGAGATAATAGTTTCTAAAACACTTTCAGAGCCTCATATTTATATTGCATTTGCAGGAAAGATTGACCCCAAGTTCTATCAAGAGGAAACTAAACTTTGGAAGTTTGAAGAAATTGGAGTTAATTGGGTGGATCAAATGCCAAAATATAAACTTGGAAAGTTCGTATTCAAGTAATTTTTTTTAAAAATGAAGAATAAAAAAACACTATTACTAATAATATTGACAGCAGGATTTTGGTGGAATTTATTTAATTTAAAAAGTATAGTACTCGAATGGAAAATGGCACCTTCATATTTCAAAAAAAATATTAGTTCGATTTTTTCTAGTGATAATCTTATGAAAATCCAAGAAGTTAGGTGGAATGCTTTTGGAAATGAAAAAGAAGACTTATTATCAAAAATTTATTATAACAAAGTCTATGTAATGCTTGATAACTTTTTCTCATTTTTAAGTTACACCTCACCTAGACCTTATTTCCAGGCAGGAGATGGAACTAGATTTTCACCTTCTGGCGTAGAACCAATAGCAGGAATACTTTTCCCATTTTGGGTTTTGGGTTTAATAAGCTTAATAAAAAATAGAAACTTTAAACTTATTTTTTGGACACTGGGAATATCTTTATTTACATTTTTACTTGGTAAAAGAAATTTAGCCTTCCTTCTTCCTGTTTTATTAATATATATTAACATTGCTTCTAAATCTGTAAATCGAAAATATTTAATATTGGCGGTTTTGTATATGTTATTTATAATAGGAAGAGTTATATGGCTAAAAAATTAATAATTATTAGTATATTTCTGTTAGCATTCTTTTTAAGAACTTGGAATTTAACTAAATATCCAGTGTCTTTTTCAATGGATGAGGTGGCTATTGGTTACAATGCATATTCAATCCTAAAAACTGCCAGAGACGAGTTTGGTGAGTTATTACCCTTAGCTTTTAGATCAGCGGGTGATTATAAACCACCAGTTAATATTTATTTAACTGTACCATCAATTGCCGTCTTTGGTTTAAATGAATTTGGAATTAGATTTCCAGTAGCACTGATAGGATCTCTAACTGTTGTTGTATTTATTTTATTGTTAATTAATCTAGGATTGTCTTTTAAATCTTCTATCTTGGCAGGTTTTTGGTTAGCAATTTTACCTTGGCATATACACTTTTCAAGAGCTTCTTTTGAGGCAGTTACGGCTCTTTTCTTTCTTGTCTTGGGTACTACAGTTTTTATCTCCTGGTCTAAAAATAAAAATATGTTAAATGCAATTTTAGCAGCGGTATTTATGAGTCTTTCTGTTTGGTCATATCATGCAGAAAGATTATTTGTTCCACTTATTGTCATTTTTCTTTTCTTTATTTTTAAACCCAAGAAAAAAATAATAACGTTTATTTTGATAACTTTAATTTTTGCAATTCCTTTTATTAAACTCGCATTTTTCACTCCTGCGATTAGTCAAAGAGCTTTTTCAACATCAATATTAAGAGAAAGTTCTTTAGTAAAAATAATGCACAACGGAAATTATAAAAATTTGGGTGAAAGGCTATTTAACAATGATATCTATTTAGTTTACAGTCACTGGTTGAGTAAATATCTAAATTACTACGATTTAAGATTTTTGTTTTGGAAAGGAATGCAATTTACACCTCCAGGATATCCTGATTTGGGTTTATTAATGATAATAGATTTACCCTTATTTTTAGTAGGGATATATTACTTAGCTAAATCAAAGAATAACAAATTAAAATCACTTGCCCTGTTCTGGTTTTTTGCAGGACCGTTTCCTGCTTCCCTAACCATGAATGAACAACATCCCCTAAGAGCTTTGGTATGGATTCCTTTTTTTGGAATAGTTATGGCTTCTGGTTTTGAATACTTATTGAATAGATTTAAATTTAAAAAGGTAGTTTTGATTTATTTTGTATTAGTTCTGGTTAATTTTATTTATTTATTTGATATTTACACAAAACAGTTTCCAAGATTTTATTCTGAGTCTTGGCAATATGGGTATAAAGATGCTGTTATTTACGCTTGTGAAAATATAGATAAATATAAAGAAATAGTAATTACAGATACTTTTGGGGAAGAAGGGCCTTTAAATACTGGTTTACCTTATCTCTATGTTTTAATTTATTGTAAGTGGGATAGGGATTTCTTTTTAGAGACTGGAAATCATAGATCAGAGATTAAATTCAGAAGACCAAATCAAGAAGATTATATGAATAAAGAAAATGTATTATTAATTGGTTCTCCTTGGGACTTTTTAGATGGGACAAGAGAAAAGGGAAAAATTGTAAAAACAATATATTATTTAAACGGAAAAGAAGCGTTTCTATTAATTGAACCATGATTTATTTAATTTTAATTTTAACTGTTGTTACAAGGTTTTTGTTTATAAATTCCAACCCTCCTTCTTTAAATTGGGATGAAATTAGTCATGGTTATAATGCTTTTTCAATTCTAACTTCAGGAAAAGATGAGTGGGGGAAAATAATGCCTTTAATTTTTAAAGCTTATGGGGATTTTAAATTACCTGTTTATATTTATTTAACTTCAATTTCAGAATTTTTCTTTGGAATTAATTCTTTTGCTGTTAGATTACCCTCAGTTTTAGCTGGGATTGGAACTATCTGGGTAACGTATTTATTAATGGTAGAACTTTTAAAAGATAATCTTAAATTTGTAAAAAGTTATAAAAGGATAGCTTTGTTTTCTGCTTTTTTGGTTACAATTGAACCATGGACTTTCTTTTTAGGAAGACCTGCTTTTGAGGCTAACTTAGCCTTATTCTTATTTATTTTAGGGGTTTATTTCCTTATTAAATTTATTAATAGTTTAAAAGTTAAGTATTTAATATTTTCTACGCTTTTCTTTAGCTTAACTGTTTGGACATATAACTCATATCGTATTTTTACTCCGTTATTTTTATTATCTTTATTATTAATTTATAAAAATGAATTTAAAGGTTTTTTTGAAGGAAATAAAATTATAGCCAAAAAAATACTAATTTTCTTAGCAATTTTTTTTGTTCCAATGTTTTATCAACTTGTTAGTTCTTCAGGATCTGCAAGGTATTCTAAGGTGGCAATATTAGATGAAGGGGCAACAAATAAAATAATTGAATTAAGAAAAAAAATAAAGGCTCCTGACCCAATCCCTAGAATACTATCAAATAAAATTACGTATTTTTCGAAAGAATTTATTAAAAATTATTTTAGCCATTTTTCCCCGAAGTTTTTGATTTTAGAAGGTGGATCAAATTATCAATTTAGTCTTCCAAAAAATGGTCTTATTTATTTAATTAATTTTCCATTTTTAATAATTGGGTTTATTTATTTATTGAAACTAAAAACCAAAGAAAGTTATTTACTTTTATCTTGGATTTTATTAGGACCAATTGCTAGTAGTTTAACTAGAGAAGACCCACATGTATTACGTGCAATTACTATGCTTCCAATACCAATGATTTTAACTTCGCTTGGTGTTAACTATGTTATTAAAAAAATTAAAGGAAAAAATAGATTATTATTCATATTTTTATATGTAGTTATATTATTTTTATTTTTTGAAAATTATTTAATGAAATATTTTACTGATTATAAAAATAAATATTCCGAAAGTTGGCAATATGGATATTTAGAAGTAGTTAGTTACATAAAAGAGAATAATGATAATTATGCAAAGATAATAATTACTAAAAAATATGGAGAACCGCATGAATTTATTCTTTTCTATAGTGCATTTAATTCTAATTGGTATAGGAATGATAAAAATTTAAATAGGTTTTATCAAGCAGGTTGGTATTGGGTTGATGGATTTGATAAATACTATTTTGTTAATGATTGGCAGATACCTAAAGAAGGTTATAAGTTTATTCAAGAAAGTAAAAGAATAGTGGATTGTAGGCAAGCAAAATGCCTTCTTGTAACAAGTCCCAAAAACGCTCCAGCAGATTGGAGTAAAATAAAGACAATTAATTTTTTGGATGGAAGTGTTGCCTTTGAACTATATGAAAATAATTAAACTTTTAAATAAAAATATATTGTGGCTAATAATTTTATTGGCAGCAATTATTAGAGTATGGAACCTAGATAATATCCCTCCACATCTAACTCCAGATGAAGCTTCCTTAGGGTATAACGCATATTCAATTTTGAAAACAGGAAAAGATGAATATGGAAAAACCTTGCCTTTAATTTTTAAATCATTTGGGGATTATAAACCTGGACTATATATTTATACGACAGTTCCATTTGTTGCTGTTTTAGGTCTAAGTGAATTTTCAGTTCGTTTACCTTCTGCAATTTTTGGAGTAATTTCAATTTATTTAATATATTTAATTGCAAATAGATTCTTTGGAAAAAAGTTTGCCATATTTACAGGTTTTATAGGAGCTTTTAATCCATGGCTTATTTATTTCTCTCGTGGAGCGTGGGAAGTAAATTTGTCACTTACTTTAACTTTAGCAGGAATTTATTTTTTCCTTAAATCACTAGAAAAGAATAAATTCCTAATTATAAGTTCTCTTTTCTTTGCTCTTACACTCTTAGCTTACCAAGGTGCAAAGCTTTCATCTGGTTTGGTGGTAGTACTTTTATTAATTTTTTATTTTAAAGATTTAGTTAAGTTTCCAAAAAAATATTTAACACAATCGCTTCTTTTAGGTCTATTAATTTCATCTCCAATAATTCTTAGTATGTTTACTGGTTTAACAGGAAGACTTGAAGTATTTAGTGTTTTTTCATACCCAAGGCCTAAAGAATACATACAAAGTATGCTTGATGAAGGAAAAGAGAAAATTGGAAGTTTAAGTTATTACCTATTCCATTCAGAAGATCTAAATTTTAAACGGGGAATAATGGGACGCTGGTTTAATCATTTTTCAGGAAGGTTTTTATTTTTCGAAGGAGATTTTTCAAATCTAAGGCATTCTGCACCTTATCAAGGAATGTTACTTTTATCTGATTTAATAATTTTAATTTTAGGATTTTTTGAAATATTTAAAAATAAGCTTAAGAAAGAACATTTGTTTTTTCTTTTTTGGCTAATATTAGCTCCTCTTCCTGCTGTCTTGTCACGTGATCAGGTGCATGCAGTTAGAAGTTTTAATATGGCAATACCTTTAATAATAATTTGTACATTTGGACTTAGTGGTTTAATTACCTTTATAAACAAAAATAAATATAAAGTTTATTTTTACTCAATAGTCTTTTTGGTTTATTTAGTTAGCATAACTTACTTTTTAGATTCTTATTTTGTACACGTTTCAGCACACAACTCCAAACTTTGGTCATATGGCTATTCACAAGTTGTAGAGACAATTACACCAATACAAGGAAATTACAAAAAAATTGTTGTTCAGCAAAGTTTTGCACAGCCATATATTTTCTTTCTATTTTTTCAAAAATATGATCCTTCTAAATATCAAAAAAATACAAGTTTTGTAAATAGTGAGTACATTGGAGATGTTGGTTATATTACAAAATTAGACAATATTGAATTTGGTCCAATTGATTGGTCTATAAATAGGGGAGATAGGGGAACTCTTTTTGTTGCAGATACACTTCGTATTCCGCCAGCTGACTCAAATGATGAAAAGGAGTTTAGGCTAATTAAGGAAATTAAATATCTTAATAATAGGGATACGGCATTTAGAATTATAGAAGTTAAATGAAAAAGTTATTATTTATTTTAATTATTGTCTTAGCTTTTGGATTAAGATTCTGGAGGCTTGATTCCTACCCCGCCTTTAACGCTGATGAGGCAGCTATTGGATACAATGCATATTCTTTAATTAAAACAGGAATGGATGAACATGGAAATTCTTGGCCTATCCATTTCCAATCATTTAATGACTATAAACCAGGGCTTTATTTTTATACAGTTATTCCTTTCGTAAAATTATTAGGTTTAAATGAGTGGGCTGTAAGAATTCCGGGAGCTTTTGCTGGTGTATTAACAGTTTTAGTTCTCTATTATCTTACTTTAGAGATTTTTAAAAAGTATTTAAATATTAAAGAAAACGAAAATTTGGCACTTATTACAAGTGGTATGCTTGCAATCTCACCTTGGCATATTCATTTTAGTAGAGGTGGTTGGGAAGTAAATCTGGCTACATTTTTTATAGTTTTGGGAACCTGGTTATTTATTAAGTTTATAAATACCAGGGAAAAAGCTTACTATTTAATACTTAGCTTTTTTTCATTTATATTATCTTTATATACATATCATGCTGCAAGAATTGTAGTTCCACTACTGGGTTTAGGACTGTTGGTAATCTACTTTAGAGATTTATTTGTTAAAAAGAACCTTAAAGTAATAATAATAAGCCTGTCTGTATCATTTTTACTATTAATACCTCTTATATTAGATTTCACAAAGGGAGCTGTATCTTCTAGAGTCACTGGGGTAGGACTTTTTGCAGATCCAGGACCACTTTCAAGAATTGAAGAACAGAGAACTGAACATGGTGATTTTAGGAGTCTTCCTGCAAAGTTAATTCATAATAAAGTAGTTAATTATGGTTTAGCTTTTATGGATAATTGGGGTGAACACTTCCATGGTTTATTCTTGTTTTTATCAGGAGATGACATTCAAAGAAATAAAGTTCCTGAAACAGGGGAAATGTATTTAACCGATATTTTATTCTTAGCTGTTGGAATTATAGTTTTAATTAAAAGATTCAAAGAAAAGCCGATTAAACTTATATTTTATTGGTTAATTATCGCACCAATGGCAGCTGCTTTAACTTTTCAATCACCGCACGCACTTAGAGCTCAAAACATGGTAATACCATTAACTATTATAAGTAGCCTGGGACTGCTGACTATTATTGGTTTAATAACAAAAAATAAAAATAAAATAATAAGAATTTTATTGTTAGTTTTAATATCTGTAGCTACTATTTTGGGATTTTTAAGATATGAACATATGTATTGGGTTCATATGGCAAAAGAATATCCATATTCTAGTCAATATGGTTTAAAAGAATTGGTTACTTATGTTAATGAAAACAAAGATAAGTATAAAAATATAGTGGTTACTGATAGATATGACCAACCGTACATACTATTTCTTTTCTATACAAAGTATGATCCTTTAACTTTTCAAAAAAATCATACTTTGACAGCGAGAGATGGATATGGATTTTCAACAGTTAAAAATTTTGACAAATATCACTTTTTAAGTATTAAATATGATGAGATGAGACCAATTTATCCAAACTCACTTTTAGTAGGGACTCCTGAAGAAATTTCAAATGAAGCTAATATTGTAAAAGAAATATATGGATCAAATAGTTTTAAATACTTTAGAATAGTAGCTAATTAACTAATATGAAAAAATATGCTTGGTTTTCAATGTCAGTATTAGCCTTAATGGGATTTTTAAAAATTTTTTCAATAATTCCATTTAATAGAATGTCTGCTGATGATTTTGCCTATGGATCAACGGTTTTTAGTCAAGGTTTCTGGAAAGCGCAATTAAGTTGGTATCTGTCTTGGAGTGGAAGATTTACCTCAACATTTTTACAAACTTTCTTTGGAGCATATTCTTCTAATTCTGGAAATTCCTCTCTTTTTTCAATTATTACTCTCTCTTTATTATTTTTCGCATTATTGTCATTTTTCAGGTCATTTTTAAATCTTAAATTAAAGAATGTTTATCTTTATATATTATCATCCATGGCTTTAGTTTCTCTTTATTTTATTACACCTAACAAAATGGAAACTTGGTACTGGCTTTCAGGAACCATAACTTATCTTTGGCCAATTATTTTTATATTACTGGCTCTTTCTTCAAAGAAATTATTATTAGTATTTTTATTTACATTATTAGCGGTCGGAGGAAATGAGACATTTGGTTTAATGGTTAATTTAATACTATTGGGAAGTTTAGTTTATGTATTCATCTTCAAAAAATCGAAGAAATATTTACTTATTATGTTTATTTCATCAATAACTTCTCTGTTAATAGTTTATTTGTCACCTGGAAATAGTATAAGAGCAGTTGGTGGAGGATCTGATTCGATGAATATATTAGGAAGTATCTTTTATTCTGTTCAAGAAGGTCCAAAACTACTTTATTATTTAATTATTAAAAATATTATTTTTCTTTCATCATTAACTGCAGTTTTATCGTACGTATTTAGCCAATTTAATAAAAGGATTTATATTGATAAAGAAAAGATATATTTAAACATAGGATCAATTTTAAGTTTATTGGTGATAGCAAGTATTCTTTATGTTTTCCCTGCCTTTAAAACATTAGGTAGGCTCCCACCTGATAGGTCAGATATTACTTTAATGTTTTTAGTACTAATGTCTGTTTTTATTGTTTCTTGGCATGCAAGAGGTATAATGCAAAATAAATTATTGACATTATTGTTTTCATTTATTCTTTTTATTTCTTCTTTTAGTTTAACTTCTACTTTAGGTGGAGATGTCTATATTGCAAGAAATTATAGTTTAGCTTTTGATCAAATGATTTTAAAAATTAAAGAAGCTTCAAGTTCTGGTAAAGATGAATTAGTTGTCATAAATAAATTACCAGAAGCTGGATTGGTTGCTAATGCACAAACAAAATCAGATCAAAGTGATTGGATTAATAAGTCAATTGCAGATTATTTTAAAATCAAAGGAATTATAGCTAAATAAATATGAATAAACTATCTGTAGTACTTGCAACAAGAAACGAAGAAGAAAATATTGGGAGATGTTTAGAATCTGTAAAGACAATTGCAGATGAAATAATTATTGTTGATGAATATTCTAAAGATAAAACAAAAAAGATTGCAGAAAGTTTTGGAGCAAAAGTATATCTTGAACCACATCATGATATTTTTCATATAACAAAACAAATTGCATTAGAAAAAGCTTCAAATGAATGGATTTTACAAATGGATGCTGATGAAGCATTAACTCCAGAACTTTCAAAAGAAATAAAGGATGTAATAACTAATAAATTAAAACAAAATAAACCTTCCGAACTTTTTTTAAGACACCAAATGTTAATTGAAGAAAGAGATGGAAAAATAGGAAGAGATAGGGGTGAAATAACTGGGTATTTTATACCAAGAAGGAATATGTTTTTAGGGAAACCATTAATTCATGCAGGTGTTTATCCTGATGGGGTAATAAGACTTGTTAAAAATGGTTTTGCCAAGTTTCCTCAAAAATCAGTGCATGAACAAATAGAAATTAATGGGAAAGTAGGCTGGTTAAATAATGATTTGTTACATTTTGATTCTCCAACTTTAAAAAAATATTTTTGGAGAATGAATCGTTATACAGATTTACATGCAAAAGAATTAAAAGATAAAAAAGTTTCAAAAGGTTTAGCTGAATTTTTGAGTTATATATTTATTAAACCAACTTTTACATTTTTTAATTTATATTTTAGACACTTGGGGATACTTGATGGTGTAAATGGATTCCTTTGGAGCTTTCTATCTAGTCTTCATTTTCCCATTGCCTACTTTAAGTATACAACCTCTTGACACCTGTCATAATTATGTCATAATTATGACATATGACTCAACAATTAATTAGGATGGAATCTTTTGCTTCCGTTCAGGAAGCTCAAGCAGGAATAACAAAATTGTTTGCAAGAGCAAAAGATAAAGGTAAATTTGTAAGAGTGATGAGAAATCAGGAACCTCTTGGTGTATTGATCCCAAATAACATATGGGAATCTTTAATTGAGGACATGGAAGCTCTTTCTAGTCCAAGTTATTTAAAAGCTATTGCTTCTTCTAGAAAATCTAAAAGATCTTATTCTTCAGATGTGGTTAAAGAAATGTTGGGTATATAATTAATTTGTGTATTCTTACGAATTCAAAACAAAAGCATTAAGACAATTAAAAAAATTAGATAAATCTACCCAAAGGAAAATTCTTGAAAGATTAGATTTAATATCTAAAGAGGAAATTCTATTTAGTAATAAACGATTAACAAAATTTAAATTGGGTTCATTTAGATTAAGAATAGGTGATTATCGTTTGATATATGATATTGATGGTAAAATGATAACTATTCTATTACTTGGTCATAGAAAAGAAGTTTATAAATAATATAATTTAAAAAATGTTATTATTGTAAAGATGAATTTAAAAAATAAAATTGCAGTAGTTACCGGTGGTAGTAGTGGAATAGGTAAAGCTTTATGTATAGCTCTTGCGAAAGAAGGATGTAAAATCGTTTTTACTTATAACATAAATGAGGACGGATCAAATGAAACCTTAAGTAAATTAGGAGAAAACGGATTTAAATTTAAAGTTGATTTACAGAAAGATGAAGAAATAAAAAACCTATTTGATTTTGTAAAAGGCAAATTTGGTAAATTGGATATTTTAATTAACAATGCAGCCAATCCTTCAGAATACGTTCCATTTGAAACAGCAACTAGTGAAGATCTACTTAAACTTCTACATGTAAACACAACTTCGGTAATGATGTGTTCTAAAATGGCTGTAAAAATAATGGATGAAGGAAAAATAATTAATACATCTTCTATTAAAGGTTGGGAATATGGTGGGGGAAGTGTCGGCTATGCTGTTTCTAAAGCTGGAGTAAATAGTTTTACTCGTACATTTGCAAAGATTGTTGCACCAAAGATTTTAGTAAATGCGATTGCTCCTGGATATACTAAAACAAGGGTTTATGATAGTCAACCTGAAGAAAAAATAAAAGCATGGTTGGGTGGAACTTATCTTAAAAAGTGGGTAAATATGGAAGACTTAATAAATGCATATATATTTTTATTAAAAAATGATTCAATGACTGGACAAATTATTTATGTTGATGCTGGTTTTACATTAAAATAATAATATGAATTTAAAAAATAAAATTGCAGTAGTTACTGGAGCCTCAGACGGTATTGGAAAAGAAGTATGTTTAAAATTGGCAAAAGAGGGGGTTTCCTTGGCATTAATTGCAAGAGATGAAGGGAGATTAAATGAAGTTAAAAATAAATGTATCGAATTGGGTTCTCCAAAGGTAGAAGGTTATATTTGTGATATTTCAGATAATGAAAAAGTAAAAGAAGCTGTTAATAAAATATTAGTTGATTTTAATGGTGTAAATATTTTATTAAACATCGCAGGTGTTTGGCAGAAATTAAATTTACTTGAAAACATTCCTGATGAAGAGATAGATAGTGTAATAGATATAGATTTAAAAGGAATGATTTATGTTACAAAACTTTTTCTTAAGCATTTTAAAGAGAAGGCTGATGAGGAAAGTATTATCTTAAACATTTCTTCAAGATCAGGTGTAACAGCACAAGAAGGGCAAAATATTTATACTGCAGCAAAATGGGGGGTTACTGGATTCTCTGAAAGTCTAAAAGCAGACCTTAAGGGTTCAAAAATAAAGGTAGCTACTGTTTATCAGGGTGGAACTAATACAGAGTTGTTTAATAAGACTGGAGAACATTTCAATCAAGATAAGTTTATAAATCCTAGTGATTTAGCAGATACAATTGTTTTTATGTTATCTCGTCCTTCACAGATTTGGCTTCATGATGTGAGAGTTGAGTATTAATTTATAATTTTTCTTTTATATTCTTTTACTAAATTAATTAAATATGTTTTAATCTCTTCAGGTTCAACATTTGTTTTAATAAATTCGATTTGATAGCTTCCCACATCATCCCAATAAACAAGCTGTTCTAGGAAAAGTTTCTCTGAAAAATCTGTGCCAAATTTTTTTACGGAAAGGTGTATTAATTCTTCTAGGCTAATATAACTATCTTTAAACAAAAAATATAAATCTACATAATCTCTCCACTTAGGTCTTTTACCTTGAATAAATGCTTTATTGGTTGCAATATCTTTTATATCCATAAGGGCTATTGATTCATTATTAATTGAGGCATATAAAGAGCTGTAATCATCATTAAAAAATGTGACCTTAATGTTATCTGGAGTTACTAGATCTAATTGGTCTTCATTTTCCAAAATTTTAATACAATCTTTGCTAAATACTTCTTTTGACTTTCTCCATACATTTTTGTCGATTTTTTTGTTGATAAATATATCAAAATCATATGATTTACGATGACCAATCTGAAGTGCTAGTGCAGTACCACCACCTAAGACACCTATATTACTAAATACTTTTAATTTAGAAAATGTATCTTTACGATTTTTATCCAATAAATCTAGGAAAAGTTTTGACATATTTTGTTTTATCTAAGTTGTTATTAATTTCAAGAAGTATGTTTTTAGCAAAATTATATGATTTTTCTGAATAATCCTTTTCAGGTTTAAGAGAGAAAATTTTTTTAATAATTAATGTGTCATATGTATTAAAAAGCCATTTGATGTTATCCCATGTACCATAGGCTAAAATTTGATGAATAATATAAATTTTGTCCTTTTGAAGATCTAGGTTTTTTATATCTTTAGACCATAAGATAGACTGTAAATTAAGAGGAATTTTGATCATATATAGCTATATT